>NZ_OZ388079.1:1363952-2045928 GCF_977993705.1 Pacificispira sp. HM-600 | reverse complement strand
TTGGCGCGCGGCGGTCCCAGATGCACCGCTGCAACGATGTCGTCACGGTCAAGCACGCTGTGGAGGTGAGCGATAAACGTGCCCTCGCCTCCGAGCGTCACACCTCCGGGCGCAAACCGAACTACCCCCGCGCGCGCGAACGCGCCGACGACGGCAAGCGCCCACCTAGTGCGAGCCGAGTCGGGCACCGTGTACTCCCGCAGGCTCGCTGCCGCCGCTTTCCTTGATCTCCGAGGAACCAGCAGGCGCGGCTTCGACCGTGACGGAAATGACACGTGAGTGTGCTTCGTCCCCGCCTGCGAGACAAGCGCGAACGCTGAGCGCCCCAGCCCGAGGTCAACCGGCCGACTTGGCATGCACCCGACCGTCGTTCTGGTCGGCGTCAGCGTCGTCCGGTACCGCGTCCGCCTCGCCCGGTTCGAACTCGTCGTCGGGGTCGCTCTCAGCACCGACGAACTCGTCCGATTCGTCGTCGAAATCCTCTGAGTCCGACTCGAACTCGTCGGAATCCGAATCGGCAAGCTCGACGTCGTCCAACTCGGACTCGGCGACGCTGTCTAGCTCCTCATCGTCCAGTCCGGCATCGTCCAGTCCGATTTCATCCAACTCGGCGTCACGGTTCTCGCGCTCGAACTCGCCGTCGAGGGCCTCAACGCTATTGGTGCTAACAGCCACCTCGGACTGAGGCTGGGCCCCACTTACACCGACGGTAGCGGGCAGACCGGCACTCGCGCTCATTTCCGGGCGAGTGATATTGACGGCACCGATCGTTTTGACGCCCAAGCGTTCTAGTCGGTCGAGGGTCGCGCCCAGCAAAGTACGGGTGGTTGCGCCCGGGGCGAGTACCAGGAGCGCAGAGTCTGCCGCGAGCAGCGCTGCGTCGCCATCGGCGGATCCCGCCACGGCCGCGGCGATGATGACGTAGTCGAAATCTCGATGCAGTTCCTTGACCGTTGCCCGGAACGCTGTGGTCGCGGTGAGGTCATCGGAGCTGCCGACCCCATGTCCGGCCGTGAGGACGGAAATCCCTCTGTTGGTGACGAGAAGATCCTTCGCCGGTAGGCCGCTCAGAACCACCTCAGCCAGGCCTTCTCCCCCCCGTAGCCCGAGGAGCCCTTCGACAGATCGCTCCTGAGAATCCGTCGTGATGAGCAGCACACTGAATCGTGCCTCTGCAAGCACGAGCGCGAGATTGGTCGCGACCTGCGCGGAAAGATCGGTGTTGACTCCGGTGACGGCAAGGACATACGGGCGCGGTCCGTTCGCGATAAGCGCTGTCCGAAGTCGCCGATAGGACTCGTGAATTGCTGAGCCAGCGTCGACGGCAAGCTCTGTCCCACTCATGGGCCGGATTGCGGCCAACACAGGCACACCGAGTTCCGTCGCGTCATCCGACTCCCTCAGGAGGTCGCGACGCCACTCGCGCAAGAGCCCGATGCCCAGTCCTGCAATTGCGCCCAATACAAAGCCGACAGCCAGGTACAACCACGCTGGCAGTTGATTCGAGTCTTCGGGCAACGGAGCTGCGTTCACCACCGCGCCCGGATCGGTGCCGATCGACTCTTCCGTGCTTCGCGAGTTGCTCAACTGTGCGAGCCTGTCGGCCAGCAATTGCACCTGTTGCGATTCATACACTGACCCGCCGGATGCCGATTCTGCCCCGATCGCAGCTCTCAGGCTTGCGTCCGTCTCACCAATCTGCTCGTCTAGGCGCGCAATCCGTGATTCTTGGACGGCCCTTGAGCGCTCAGCGCGGAAACTCAGGTATCCGTCCGCAAACGCTTGGGCGCCCGCCATTGCCCGTTCTGGAGTCCCGGCAGTGAAGGAGATCTCAAGGATCTGAGTGTTCGACGGCACCGTGACCTCGAGGCTTTCGCCAGTGTCCGGAGTCAAACGTCCGAGCGCGTCGGACACGACGTCCGCCACGGCCGGAGTGCGAACAATTTGCGCTTCCGTCTCAAGCGCAACGGTCATCTGCACGACGCCCGCCGAGGAAGCTTCCGCTGTCAGGGGATTGCCGGGCCCGGGGCTAAGGAGCACGGCGGACGTCGACGTGTACGTCGACGGCATGGTGACGACATAAAGCGACGCAAGTCCGAGCGCGATCGCGATTGATGCCAGTATCACCTTGCGCTGATGCCGAACAAGACTGCCGATAGACGGAAGTCGCCGCGCGTTTTCCGATTGATCCACTGAACCCCCCCAGAGGTCATACGAAGCACGAGCCTACTGCATCCGCAGCGTAGCCACCGACCGAACCGATGGGCCCCTGGCCCGCAGCGATGCTGCCGGCGTTACGGCTCGCAGGTCACCGCGTCGCGCGACGGAAGCTCTTCCACGAGATCTTCTGCGTCCGCCATGGCTGCGCGAGCAGCGGATGCATCTCCGTTATCGAGACCCAAGATGGCAGCGTCCCACTTGTCGAAGATCGCCTGGGCGAGATCGATCGACGCACCCGAATCGGGATACTGCCGCTTGAGCGACTCGGTTTCGCCGAGCAGATCCGACAGGCCGACCAGGTTCGTCCTCAGGTTGTCGTCCGCGACAGCGACCCCGGCTTCGACGCTACGCAGTCCCTCGAAGTACTCCTGGTTCAGGTTGCACAGAATCCCGACGACGGTCGGAGGAGCCGCAGGCTCGTCCTCGTACTCGTACTCGGGCATGTTGTTGCCCGAGTCGACTGAATAGTCCGTGTCGTCGGCGGGAACATCATTCGGGTCCGTCGAGGTCGTCGGCGGAGGCTGCGTCGCGACAGCTTGCGGCGCCTCGGCGGCCGTGCAACCTGTGAGCGCGACCGCTGCAACCAGAGCGATGGCCACGGCCACCGCCTGCACTCGGCGTCGGATGATCATCAAGGCCCCACCACGGTGGGTGCGAGGAGGAGTGTCATCGACACGCCTCGTGCGCTGGCGGCATCGGTGGTAGCCACGAGACCGCCGTAGGGGCCCGCGCCGACGGTCTGAGAGGTGACGAGCGTGGTCACCCGACCACCACCCGTCCCGATCTGCGTCGACACGACGTCGACCCCACCCGGAGCGGTCCACCCCGTCGTGCTCGACGAACGGTCCGCCCAGAACGTCACGGCCACCCGCTCCGCACCGGCAGACGTAACCTGCGGAGAGGTATGCGTCGCCGTGTTCGCGGAAACCGCGGACTCCAACGCCTCGATCCCACCATCCAAGACACCCCGATACGCAACAAGCGTCACATCGGAACGCACCCCCGAAGGCACAGCGACCGCAACCTGCGAACCAGCCTCGGACCCATCAGCAACACGCGTGAACAGCGAGACCGCCAACGGACCAGACACCGTTTGCTCTTCCAAAACCCAACCAGCAGGAGCCGGGACTGAACCCGCCTGGTTCGCAGAGACGAACATCAGCAACAGATCACCGGCCTGAACCTCATCCGGAACATCCACCGCCGGGCTCGCAAGCGACCACACGGCAGACGTGCCCACCAACTCCGCAGCAGCCTCGACCGGTCCGGAACCATCCCCGACCTCCACCACATGCGTCACCGAACCCGTCAAACCGGACTCGTCAGTGACGGTCAACGTCACCGTGTACGAACCAGCGCCAGCGTACGTGTGCGAAGGCGCAACACCCGTTACCGCCCCCGATCCATCACCGAAGTCCCACGAATACGAGACAACCGAATCCCCACCATCCGGATCCGACGACCCCGACCCATCGAACGAGCACACCAACAACTCACACACCGGCGCCTCAATAACAGCAACAGGCGCCTGATTCGCCGGAGGCGCAACATCGCCCACGGTGGGTGCGAGGAGGAGTGTCATCGACACGCCTCGTGCGCTGGCGGCATCGGTGGTAGCCACGAGACCGCCGTAGGGGCCCGCGCCGACGGTCTGAGAGGTGACGAGCGTGGTCACCCGACCACCACCCGTCCCGATCTGCGTCGACACGACGTCGACCCCACCCGGAGCGGTCCACCCCGTCGTGCTCGACGAACGGTCCGCCCAGAACGTCACGGCCACCCGCTCCGCACCGGCAGACGTAACCTGCGGAGAGGTATGCGTCGCCGTGTTCGCGGAAACCGCGGACTCCAACGCCTCGATCCCACCATCCAAGACACCCCGATACGCAACAAGCGTCACATCGGAACGCACCCCCGAAGGCACAGCGACCGCAACCTGCGAACCAGCCTCGGACCCATCAGCAACACGCGTGAACAGCGAGACCGCCAACGGACCAGACACCGTTTGCTCTTCCAAAACCCAACCAGCAGGAGCCGGGACTGAACCCGCCTGGTTCGCAGAGACGAACATCAGCAACAGATCACCGGCCTGAACCTCATCCGGAACATCCACCGCCGGGCTCGCAAGCGACCACACGGCAGACGTGCCCACCAACTCCGCAGCAGCCTCGACCGGTCCGGAACCATCCCCGACCTCCACCACATGCGTCACCGAACCCGTCAAACCGGACTCGTCAGTGACGGTCAACGTCACCGTGTACGAACCAGCGCCAGCGTACGTGTGCGAAGGCGCAACACCCGTTACCGCCCCCGATCCATCACCGAAGTCCCACGAATACGAGACAACCGAATCCCCACCATCCGGATCCGACGACCCCGACCCATCGAACGAGCACACCAACAACTCACACACCGGCGCCTCAATAACAGCAACAGGCGCCTGATTCGCGAGGATCTCGACGTCGACACTTGTCGAGCCAGTAGTTCCGAACTCGTCGGTCACCGTCAAAGTGACTGTGTACGAGCCCTCCGCGAAAGTGTGCGAAGCGGTTGCGCCCGATACAGGGGCGGAGCCGTCTCCGAAGTCCCACGAGTAGGACTCGATTGCGTCATCGGGATCCGCAGACCCCGAGCCGTCGAACACGCATTCCAAACGGTCGCACACGGGATCAGCAATCAGTGCCACGGGCGCCATATTCTCGACCACGACGAGCTCGGAGGAGACGGATCCGGAAGCGCCGCGGTTGTCGATTACGGTAAGCGTGACGTCGTATGTTCCCTCCTCGAACGTGTGAGAGACATTCGCTCCCGAGACAGCCTCAGAACCGTCGCCAAAGTTCCAGGCGTATGACGTGACAGTGCCGTCGGGGTCCGAGGACCCGGATCCATTGAAGGAGCAATCAAGGCGGTCACAATCGACGTTGATGACAGCTTCCGGAGCCACATTCGCTACGGGCTCGGGACCGGCTCCGAGGAACAGGGCGCGACCGCGCCAGTCCACCCCGTCTATCGCCGGCCCACTCACGACGACAGGGGATCCGACTGTCGCTGCGCCATCCCAAGCAACACGCGAGAGCGAGCCGTTGGATGCGGTTACGAAATACAGATTCTCTGCGGTCTCGTCGAAGAACACGCCCGCCAACGCGCCGGAGCTGAACACTGGTGCCTCTCGAACAGCTTGAGAGAGCACGCCGCTGTCGGGCGAGAATGCCCGCGAGAAGAGCCGGTTCGACCCGGATCGCGTGTAGTAGAGCCGTCCACTCTCGTAGGCCATCCCCGAGACAGTAGCGATGTCGTTATAGAACGACGGTCTCGTGCCTCGGTATGTCTGGCCGGATCCCGTGGCCACCTCGCTCCAGTACGGGTCGTTGTATGGGTCGATCGCTGACGCCGGACCGTAAGTCTCGCCGTTGAAGGTGCGCTTGAGCAGCTGCCGGTCAGCCGTTCCGTAGAACAACTGGCCGTCGATGACAACCGCACCCCGAACACTCGCCCAGTCGATGTCGCCCGCGGGAGCAGCCGCGACCGGCTCGACGACAGGAGAACCCGTGAACCAGACCCTCGACAGACCCGTGATCTGTGCCTCCGGCCCGGTGGAGGGCACACTCTCGAGGATCTCGATTCCGTTGACCAGCGGGTTCTCAACCGCGTGGAGCCACTCGAGGTTGATCGTGCCATCCGAGGTGACAGTGAACGATCGCATCGTCCCCACCTGGTTGCCGACATCCCCGGCGATGTCGTAATTGTCCAGGACGGTCTGGCCTTCGAGTCGCACATCGAATGCTCGCTGTCCAGCAAGACTGGTGCAATCGCAGCGGTTCGCAAGGTAGAGGCGGACGACTACCTCTTTTCCGCTCACCACGGGGAAGGACCATGCCATCTCATTGGCGTCGTTGGGATCCCAACGCTCAGTGTTGAAAAGCTCAAGAGGCGTCGTCGTCGGAACGGTGGCATCAACTGTCAATGAGCCGGTCGCATACCCCGCGGAGTTACTGCCTGAATTGCGGTAGGGGCTGGTTCCCCCGTCGTCGCCTGTCCAGGCTGGGCCCGAGTCGCCCGATTGCAGCGTCGGGCCTCCGGCGTTGACGCGGTAGAGCGGTGCTCCGGCGCCGGCAACCGGCGGGGCCGCGATCTTGTAAACGTTAGAGGGAAGATCGCCGGTGTTGCCCGCGCCGAGCTGCACGCCGCCCGTAAGGGGGAAGTAGGCGATCCGCGGACGCTTGTACGTGTAGTGACCGATCTGCTCGGTGTCGCTACCGACCCACAGCCCGGTGTCGCTGACGAGGAACGATTCCGCGCCCGCGCCTCGAGGGCTTCGGCCCGGGTTCCACGCGATTGGCACGCCAGACTGAACGTCGACTGCGCCGAGGCCCGGCCGCGGGACCGCGCCCGGAGCGGGGTTGTCCCGCCCGCCTGCATTGTTCATCCAACGCTGGTGACCGCCCGCGTAGACAGCCGAGCCGCTCGACGCGACACTCAGGATTGTGTCGCCGCCCGTATCGTCAATCCACTCGGGTTGCACGGACTGGCCAGTATTCGCCACGTTCCAGCGGCTGACCGTATCGCAGAGCGATCCCGGCGTAGGCCCACCAGTCGAACCGACAAGGAAGTAGTTACCATCCGGCGACGTAGCGACATCTCGCACGTATGTATCGAATGCGTTGCTGAAACACGCCGGCGCAAACCTGTCCGTCTTCCAGTCCGCACGAACCTGCGCGGTCCCGCCGGTCAGGTCGATCAGGACCATCTGCCGACGCTCGAGCCCGTCCGCCTTGCGAAAGTTACCTATCACAGCCATCTGGTCACCTTGCGGGGTGACGGCGATCTTCTTCGCACCCACGCCTGCCTGCGCCTGACCGGGCTGTCCTGTGTAGTTCTGGTTCTCCGTCAGATTCACGGAGAGGAAGCTCTCGCGGGCGCCGGTCGTAGCGTTCAGCGCGACCAGACCTCCGTGAGGCTGATTGCCAACGGAGGTGAAAAGTCCGCCGACATACAGACGATTCTCGATCAGTTGGAGATCGTTCACTGCGCCATTCATCGAGGGAGCGGTGAACCCGGGAACTAGCTGTCCTGTGGTGAGATTGAGAAGCACGACCTTGCGCGTCACCCCGTTGACACCCTGGAAGGAACCGCCGAGAAATACCGTGTTGGCGGTGGGACCCTGCTCGACCGCTCGCACGTCGCCGTTGGCGACGCTGGGAGCGAAGTTCGTGTTGATTGCGCCGTTCGTGGCACTGAAGGCCACGACCCCGGCCCGGTTCAACACTGGCGTGCCGCTCGCCGGACTCACTTGCGAGAAGCTGCCACCGACAACGACAGTGTTGCCGATCTGGGCGATATCGAAAACTCGCCCGTCGCGAATCTGCGGCGTCCATGCGACAGGGACAGTGCTAACGACTCGATCGTGTGCAGCCCTTGGCGACACGATAGCGGCCTGCACGATCGATGACGCATCGGCGGTCAAAGCTGACGCGCTACCTGGCGCTGCAACAACACCTGTCGCCACCACGCCCAGAACGGCCACCACAGATATGGCCCACGCCAAGGGCGAACGGCTCCCAAAAAAAAGCTTCACTAGGTTCCCCAACCACCTCGAACGCCTCCCCCCAGCGGAGAGTCGAGTGAAGCTAAGTGTGCCCTATGAGCCGCATCTCAGGCAACCGTCAGTTTTCTGACGCATTGTTCGCGTGCGCGCTACGACGGTGAGAGGACCGTCTCAGCCCTTCACCAATGCCGCCCACGCCTCGATCGACGCCTCGTCCTCGAGGGTGAAGTCGCCGTTGATCCCGACCCCGTGAAAGTAGGTCACGAACAGCGCGCCGTTCCGCTCCGAGTACTCGCCGATGGCGCGCAGCCACGCGGCGCGCCCCGCGCCCGAGCTGTCTCCCTCCATCAGGCGACTTCCCATCTCTGCAATAGCCCAAGGCCTACCATCGACCGCCATCTTCGCCACGATGTGTGCTAACAGAGCTTCGGGGCCATCGTAGGTCGTGCGCTCCAGGTCGAACAGAGCATTGTAGGGATCGAACGCGAGGACATCCACGTAGTCCGGTCCCGGATCGTACGCGCGATAGTCCCGTTGCGAACCAGGATTCATCGTCCACTCCGTGAGAATCAGCGTGGAGTGCATATTCGGCTTGCACGACTCGTCCGCAATCGCCGCGAGGCGTTCCCACGCGGCGCGATACTGCTCGGTCGTGAAGTCCCCCGCGGCAATATCGTTCTCAGGCTCATGGAAATACGACCAGTAGATCGTCTGATCATCTGGCGCGGACGCGAACCACTCACGGAAGTACGCGTCATGATCACCAGCGACGATCTCGCTCGGTGGTGCTTTGAAGGACAGAACAAGGGTGCGATCCTTCAGGAGTTCAGCTTTCGCGCTTGACCAGCTGAAGGGAAGCCCGGGCGAAAAATGTCGTACGGCCCCGACCGAGCCGACGGGAACCCCCAGGGCGAAGCCGCGGACCACCGTCACGGAACCGAAAGTGCGATCGATGTCCCGGAGCGCCTGCTCCAACGTCTGCCCGACCGGATAGACCGTCGTCCCAAACTCGGTCCCGGTGGGTGGTGGTGCGTCGCATCCCGAGGAATCTCTGCGCGAGCTGTCCGCATCACTACCGGAGATGGGTGGCGAGCACCCCACGGCGCCCACCGCGACGAAGAACACAAGGAGCGTCGCAAGCGACTGCCGAAACCGCGAAGAGGTGAGACTCAATCGAGACCGCTCTCACTCCACATGGATGACTCCGCGCTGCGTGAGCAGAGACACGACCGCACCCACACACTGCTCGACAGAGAGCGCTGACGTGTCTATCGAGAGGTCGGCGTCCTCGGGAATCTCGTACGGTGAATCGATTCCGGTGAAGTCGGTGATCAAGCCCGCGCGGGCCTTCGCGTACAGACCCTTTCTATCCCGTCCTTCCGCCACCGCGAGCGGAGTCGAAACGTAGACGAGCAAGCAGGGTGATGCCGGTTCGATCTTCGCGCGCATCGCGGCGCGTGAAGAAGCGAATGGCGCGATCGGGGCGCATATCGCCAGGCCGCCCGCCTCTGCGACTCGCGCCCCCACCCAGGCTTGTCGCTGAAGGTTGCGGTCACGGTCCTCGGGGCTGAATCCCAGTTCGGATGCCAACTCGGCTCGCACGTGGTCGCCGTCAAGGAGCACGACTCGACGGGTTGTGCTCCTCGCGATCTCCTCGGCGACCGCGCGAGCGATGGTCGACTTTCCTGCGCCGGACAAGCCGGTGAAGAGCACAACCGCGCCGCGCACGTCCTCCTCGACCACGCGACGGAAATCGAGGATCTCCGTCGCACCTCGTGCGAGGATCACTTCTCGCGTGACGTCCTCGCTGACATCCCCCAACTCCACGCGGGGAACAAAGAAGACGCGGGTGTCCGGCCGCAACAGTGCACATTCCTCCAGCGCGCTGACGAGGCGCGCGGAAGCGCCGCTGTCCAGCGATCCCTCGGCGACCAGGTCTAGCTGCCCGGCCTCCGCCGCGGCGACGGCTCGCAGTACGTCGGCGGGATGAATCACCCCACCGAACAGCGCGACGGTGTGGCCGGAGAGGTCGGAGTCCGCGGACAGTCGGAGGGTTCGAGCGGGACCGTGCTCAGGGCGCTTCAGGGGATGGAGAGTCCCCGAGACCCACGTCCGCCCGGCGGCCTCCGTCGTTGTCTCCGAGATGGAGAGAATCGCTAGGGGCGTGTTCTCCTGATCGGAGAGGATGACCTCGGCGGCACTCTTCCGAAGCTGTTCGGTCAGGACTAAGTGCGGGACCACCGGCCAGCCTTCCGGGACGTCTCCGGGCAGGCGGTAGCCGTCCACCTGGGGAAGGAGCCTCGCTAGAAGGATCTCGAGGCCCTCGAGTCTCGAGCCATCGAGTGCCACTCTCACGGTCGTCTCACTCACTGTGCACCTCCCGACGGCGGTTTCGATGATGGGTCATCAGCGGGTCTGGGCACGCGGTCCACCCCGCCGCGAGGCGGTCCGGCGCCCCGGTCTTCCGCGGCGACCGCCTCACGCCCTTGTCGTTTCCTGCGCATCTCCACACTCGCGAGCGCCGGGAAGCCCAGGCGATGCCGGATGAGCATCCAGACGAGCGGCCCCCCGATAAATGCAATGAGCAAGATGATGCCGATCTCGATGTTTCCCACACCCAAGAGCGCCAGCCCGGACGCCAAGAGGACGAACGCCAGCGCCCGGCGCACGAGCCCGCCGGGGAGTCTTGCCGACAGCTGCGCTCCGATGAACGCACCCGGGACGCTCCCGATGATGAGGGGAATCGAGATGGCCAGGTCCAGGTCGCCGAACAGCGCATGGCCGAGCGCGGCTGACGCAACGAGCGGGACGGCTTGAACCAGGTCGGTGCCGACGAGCTGGCTCGCCTTCAGCCCGGGGTACAGCATCATCAGACCGATGATGATCAGCGACCCGGAGCCCACCGAGGTCATCCCGACGATCAATCCACCAACGATCCCGAGGATGACTGTCGGGAGGATCTTCACCTGGACTTCGGGACGCTCTTGCGGCAGCGGGGCTCCCCTGCCGTTCCGGCTTCGCGCGCGCTCAACCAGGCGCATATACGCGCGCACCATCAGCATCGCGGCGGTGAAGAGAATCGCACATCCCAATGCGATTTTGACGACGTTCTGCACATCCTCGCCGTCGCCGAGCGCCTTCAGGATGAGCACGCCCACAAACGCCGACGGCACAGAACCGAGGCAGAGCCAACCAACGAGTTTCAAATTCACGGTGCCTCGGCGCAGATGGACCGCCGACCCGACAGGTTTCATCACTGCGCTCGCGACGAGATCGCTGGACACCGCAGTCAGCGGCGAAACCCCGAAGAACAGCACGAGCATCGGGGTCATCAACGCTCCGCCGCCCATGCCCGTCAGGCCAACCACAATTCCGACGGCAAACGCGCCGATGAGAAGCCCCAGGTCCATGGTTGGCATTGTTACACAGGCCGACGCTGAGATCCGCGGCGTCGCGGGAACGCGGAATCCACTACAGTGTCAAATTCACGAGTGGTGCGTTTCCGGGGGAGCGCACCCTTCGATTCCAGCCTGGGGGGGCCATGGACGATCACGCACTTGCCGCGCACCTTGCGCGCGAGGCCGGATCTCTTCTGCGAGAGCTGCAGAAGGGCGCGCCGGCCGAACTCATCGGCACGGCCGAGCTGAAGGACCAGGGCGACGCTGAGAGTCAGGCATTTCTTGCCGCCGCGCTAGATGCCAACCGTCCCGACGACGCCGTTCTGTCGGAGGAGGCCGCCGAAGATTCACGTCGGGCTGCGGCTGATCGGGTGTGGATAATCGACCCACTCGACGGCACACGCGAATTCTCCGAAGGACGCGACGACTGGGCCGTACACGTCGCGCTCTGGCAGGAGGGCGCGCTCGTCGCCGGGGCAGTCGCCCTTCCCGGCATAGACACCGTCCTGACCACGGATGTCCCGGCGCGGACGTGGGAAGCCCCGCCACGCATCCGACTCGCCGTCTCGCGCAGCCGCGCCACCGCACTCGTGGCGGCACTCGCCGAAGACGTCGACGCCGAGCTGGTGCCGATGGGGTCCGCCGGCTTCAAGGTCGGGGCTGTCGTGCGCGGCGAGGTCGACGCCTACGTCCACACCGGCGGGCAGTACGAATGGGACTCGGCCGCGCCGGTCGCGGTGGCACGCGCCACCGGACTGCACACCTCGCGGGTCGATGGCTCGGAGTTGCGCTACAACGCCGAGAATCCGTACCTACCCGACTTGATAGTCTGCAATCCCCTGCTCGCAGAGGATTTGTTGCGCCGACTGAATGCACTCTTGGAGAGGGATGCCCAATGATCGAAACGGATGATGTCCCGCAGTACGGACTCACCCAGCTGGACTATCTGGAGGCGGAAGCGATCTTTATCATCCGCGAGATCGTCGCGGAGAACGAAAGTCCCGCCATGCTCTTCTCCGGCGGCAAGGACTCGATCGTCATGCTGCACCTCGCTGCCAAGGCGTTCGCACCAGGCCCCGTTCCCTTCCCCGTCGTTCATGTTGATACGGGACACAACTTCGATGAGGTCATCGAGTTCCGCGACCGGCGAGTCAGCGAACTGGGCGTACGCCTCATCATCGGGTCGGTACCGGAAGCAATCGCCGCTGGTCACGTCCGCGAGGAGCCGAACGGTTCACGCAACCGTATCCAGACCCCGGTTCTCCTGCAGACGGCAGAGCAACACCGTTTGTCTGCTCTGATGGGGGGCGCGCGACGCGATGAAGAGAAGGCACGCGCGAAAGAGCGTGTGTTCTCCTTCCGTGACGAGTTCGGCCAATGGGACCCGAAGAACCAGCGACCCGAACTCTGGTCTCTTTACAACGGACGAATCCACCCGGGAGAGAGCATCCGGTGCTTCCCGATCTCCAACTGGACCGAACTTGATATCTGGGACTACATCGCCCGCGAAAAGATTGAGGTTCCTTCCATCTACTACGCGCACCAACGTGACGTGTTCCTTCGCGACGGAATGTACTTCGCTGTCAACCAGCATTGCCAACCGAAGGCCGGCGAAGAGGTCTTCCAGGAGACGGTCCGCTACCGCACTGTTGGGGACGCGACGCTCACCGCAGCCGTGCTCTCCACCGCGGCAACCCCGGAGGAAGTCGCGGAAGAGGTCGCGGCGAGCAGAATCACCGAGCGCGGGGCGACCCGAGGCGACGACAAGGTAAGCGAAGCGGCGATGGAAGACCGCAAGAAGGAAGGCTATTTCTGATGGACATCCTTCGATTCGCAACGGCGGGATCCGTCGATGACGGCAAAAGCACGCTGATCGGTCGTCTGCTCTACGACTCCAAGGCTATCTTCAGCGATCAGCTCGAAGCAGTCGAACGCACGAGCGTGCAGCGCGGCGATGAATATACCGACCTCGCTCTCCTAACCGACGGCCTGCGCGCTGAACGTGAGCAGGGCATCACTATCGACGTCGCCTACCGCTACTTCGCCACGCCGAAGCGGAAGTTCATCATCGCGGACACCCCGGGGCACATCCAGTACACCCGGAACATGGTGACCGGTGCATCGACGGCCGACTTGGCGATCATCCTGGTCGACGCCCGCAAGGGACTTCTCGAGCAGAGCCGGCGCCATGCCACGATCGTCTCCCTGCTACGAGTGCCGCACGTCGTCCTCGCGATCAACAAGATGGATCTGGTCGGATGGTCTCAGGAAATTTTCGACCAGATCAGCGCCGACTTTGTGGACTTCGCCGCGAAGCTTGACTTCACTGACGTCACGACAATCCCCCTGTCCGCGCTGACAGGGGACAACGTCGTCAACCGCTCGGACAAGATGGACTGGTACGCGGGTACGTCCCTGCTTCACCACCTCGAGAACGTGTACATCGCGAGCGACCGCAACTTCGTCGACGTCCGCTACCCGGTTCAATACGTGATTCGTCCGCAGAACGGCCGCGGGGACTATCGGGGGCTCGCGGGGCAGGTCGCCGGTGGTGTGTTGCGCCCGGGCGATGATGTCATCGTTCTTCCCAGTGGTCTGCCCTCACGCATCAAGGCGATTGATACCGCCGACGGCGAGGTCACCGAAGCGTACCCACCGATGTCGGTGACGGTGCGGCTCGAGGACGAAGTCGATGTTTCGCGAGGTGACATGATCAGCCGGCCCAACAATCAGCCGCAGTCGACGCAAGATATCGACGCAATGATCTGTTGGATGGACACAACTCCCCTCGTACCGGGCGCGAAGTACGCCATCAAGCACACGACACGTACCGCGCGAGCACTCGTCAAGGAGTTGAAGTACGAGTTGGACATCAACTCGTTGCACCGCTCGATGACGCCAGGCTCTCTCGAACTCAACGCAATTGGTCGAGTCGTGCTCCGAACTACCCAACCGCTCCTCGTGGACCCGTATCGGCGCAACCGCCAGACGGGATCATTCATCCTGATCGACGAAAGCTCAAACCGAACTGTCGGAGCAGGGTTCATCACCGAGAACTGAGGGACTGGTCGGAGCGCCGTAAACGACGCTCCGACCTCCCAGCGGTTCTAGGCTGGACAGATGACGACCGAGACTCCCGCCGAAACCATCACGATGTTCGGAGCCGATTGGTGCCGTGACTGCATCCGCACCAAGAAGCAGCTTGACGAACTCGGTGTCGCGTACACGTATGTCGATCTCGTCGCGGACCCGTCCGCCGCGGATGTGGCGCGCGACATCTCGGGACGCACCAACATTCCGGTCGTTCTGTATCCGGATGCCTCGTTCCAGGTGGAGCCGTCGAACGCCGACGTCGAGTCGAAACTCCGTGAGCTCGATCTCGTCTGACCCGGTCGCTGTCGCCCTCGACGACGACATAGCAGCCCTGCAGACCGGGCTCCCCTCCTGGATTCACCTCACGCTCGCGCAGCGCGCTCGTCTTCTCGAGCGCGTGCGCGCGAGCGTTGTCGCCTGCGCGCAGGAGTGGGCCGAGCAGGCCGCGCTCATCAAGGGGCTCGATAACCGGCATCCGCTCCGTGGCGAGGAGTGGCTGAGTGGTCCGTACGCGGTGATCGTGGCGCTGGACGCATATGTTCGCACCCTCTCGGAGCTGAGCGCTGGACGGAGTCCGATCGACGCGCTCACACTCGGGTCCGCGCCGGGTGGACGCGTGACGGTGCCCGCGTTCCCGGCGACCCGAGCGGACGCCCTCTTGCTGTCCGGATTCACGGCAGAGGTCTGGCTGCAACCCGGCGTGACAGAGCAGGACGCACGGAAGAAGGCAGGGCTCGGCCAGCGGCATCCGTCCGACGCGGGTGGCGTCGGCCTGGTTCTCGGCGCCGGCAACGTGACGGCGATCCCGGTGCTCGATGTGCTGTACGAACTCGTCGCCGGCAACCGCGTCGCCATCCTCAAGCTCAACCCGACGATGGATTCTCTCGCGCCGATCTTCCGGCGAGCGCTCGCACCTCTGATCGCGGCGGGGTTCCTGCGCATCGTCACGGGCGACGGCTCGGTCGGCGCGGCCCTGACCAGTCACGCGGGCATCGACCATGTGCACATCACCGGATCCGAGGCGACGTTCGACGTCATCGTCTGGGGCACCGGTGAAGAAGCCCAACGTCGCCGACGCGACGATGACCCGGCGATGCCCAAACCGATCACCGCCGAGCTCGGCGGGGTCTCGCCCGTCATCGTCGTCCCCGGCGAGTGGACGACGGCAGACCTGCGCTTTCAGGCCGAGCACGTCGTGACGATGCGCCTGCAGAACGCTGGACACAACTGCATCGCGGGCCAGATCGTCGTCATCTCACGGGACTGGGCGCAGCGCGGGGCGTTCCTTTCGGAGCTTCGCGCCGCGTACCTGCGCGCACCGCACCGCCCGACCTGGTACCCGCACGCGCCCGAGCGCGTCGCGCAGGCTGCCACGGATTCCCCGGTCGCGGAAACGTACGACGGTGGCGGCGAGCGCGTCCTCATGGTGATCGACGCGGAAGAGGATGCCTCGGCGCTCGAAACCACGGAGTACTTCGCCCCGATCCTCGGCGTCATCGATCTGCCCGGCACGGGTCAGGCCTTCCTCGACGCGGCAGTCGCCTACGCGAACGACCGTCTGACGGGAACGCTCGGCGCAAACCTCCTCATCGACCCCGACACCCGAGTCTCGCTCGGCTCGGGCTTCGACGAGGCGATCGCCGAACTGCGCTACGGCGCGATCGCGATCAACGCCTGGACGGGCTTCAACTTCCTGCTCGCGAACGGGACGTGGGGCGCGTACCCGGGCGGAACGCTCGAGGACGTCGGCAGTGGGATCGGGATCGTCCACAACGCCCTGTTGCTCGAAGATGTCGAGCGAACGGTCGTCCAGGGTCCGTTCCGACCGTTCCCCCGCTCGGTCGGCACGATCACCGACCCCGCGGAGCGCACCGTGCTACCGAAACCACCCTGGTTCGTCACCGCGCGGACCGGCGCCGAGGTGAGCGAGGGGTTCACGCGCTACCAGATGACGGGCAACGCTGCGGGGCTCGCGCGTACCCTGGCGCTGGCGCTGCGCGCATAGCTCGTCGCTTCGACAGGCTCAGCGACCGCCGTGCTCCATTCGCGAGAGACGAGCTCAGTGGTGGAACCCCGCTCGGCGTCCCATGTCGGGCATCGGCGACTTCAGGGCCTCGAGGTACGCGACCTCGGTCGCGAGGTCGGCGAGAAACTTGTCGGCGAGGTCGAGGCTCAGGTCCTTGCGTACGACGACCCGCTGCACCGTGATGTGCGTCAGGTGCACCGGCATCGGGTACGCGGGCACGAGCCATCCGTGCATCCGCAGCCGATCGCTCAGGTCGTACAGCGACCACTTGTCGGTGTACCCCTCTTTCAGCATCCACGCGAAGACGGGGATGTCGGTGCCATCGCTCCAGAGTTCGAACGGCCCCATCGCGGCGATCGCGGATGAGAGGTGCACGGCGACATCCTGCGACGACTGCTGCATCTCGGTGTAGCCCGCGTAGCCGAGGCGCAGGAACAGGTAGTACTGCAGCAGCACCTGCGCGCCGGGGCGCGAGAAGTTGAGCGCGAAGGTCGGCATATGCCCACCGAGGTATGAGACGTCGAGCACGAGGTCGTCGGGCAGCCACTGCCGCTCGCGCCACACGATCCACCCCAGTCCCGGGTAGACGCCGCCGTACTTGTGGCCGGACGTATTGATCGAGTGCACGCGCTCGAGGCGGAAGTCCCACTCCAGATCCGGCTGCAGGAACGGCGCCACCATGGCACCGGATGCTCCGTCCACATGGATCGGGATGTCGAGCCCTGTCTTCTGCTGAATGGCGTCGAGCGCCGCGGCGATCTCGCGCACGGGCTCGTACATGCCCGTATAGGTCACGCCCATGATCGCGACGACACCGATCGTGTTCTCGTCGACGTACTTCTCGAGGTCATGGCCGTCGAAGATCTTGTGTGCCGCAGTCATGGGCACGAAGCGCGGCTCGACCTCGAAGTAGTTGCAGAACTTCTCCCAGCACACCTGCACGGCACTCGACATGACGAGGTTCGGCTTCTCGGTCGACTTACCCTCGGCACGACGGCGCTGCTGCCACCAACGCTTGAAGGCCAGACCCCCGAGCATGCAGGCCTCGGACGATCCGGTCGTGGACGTGCCGATCGCATCCGGTACCGAGGGTGCGTGCCACAGGTCGGCGAGGATGCGCCAGCAGTGGCTTTCGACGGCCGCCGTCGAGGGGTACTCGTCCTTATCGATGATGTTCTTGTCGACCGTCTCGGCATACAGGCGGTCGGCGTGCTCATCCATCCACGTCGTCACGAAGGTGGCGAGGTTCAGGCGCGCGTTGCCGTCGAGGAGGGCCTCGTCGTGCACGATCTGGTACGCCGTGTCGGGCAGCAGGGCTTCGGCGCCGAGTCGGTCGCGACCGACCGACGAACTGCGGGTCGTGCGTGAGAAGACAGGGATCAGTTCGGAATCGGTCACATGCACTCCTGGTTCGGGGACGGAGGAGAGGAGGATCGGATGCTACAGCGTCAGCGTGAGGCAAAGCGGTCTGTCGCCGCGACAAGCGCGGACTGGATGGCGGGTTCCGTCGCCGAATGTCCGGCATCGGCCACGAGCACGAAGTGCGCCTCGGGCCACGCACGACGCAGGTCCCAGGCCGTCATGGGCGGGGTGCAGATGTCGTAGCGGCCCTGCACGATAACGGCGGGGATATCGCGGAGGATCCCGACATCCTCGATCAACTGTCCCTCGCGGAACCAACCGCCGTGCACGAAGTAGTGGTTCTCGATGCGCGCGAATGCTGTCGCGGCCGCGGTTTCGGTCATCTGCTCGACGAGCGCCGCGTCAGGGCGAAGGGTCAGCGTCGAGGCCTCCCACCGGCTCCATGCGACGGCGGCCGGCACGTGCACGTTCGGGTCGGGGTCGGTCAGGCGCCGGTGGTACGCATCGATCATGCGCGAGCGCTCGAGCACGGGTATGGGGGCGATGAAGTCTTCCCACAGATCCGGGAAGATCGCCGAGGCCCCGCCCTCGTAGAACCACTCCAGCTCGTGTCGACGGAGGGTGAATACCCCGCGCAGGATGATCTCGGTCACGACATCCGGATGCGTCTGTGCGTACGCCAGCGCGAGGGCACTCCCCCACGATCCCCCGAAGACCTGCCAGTGCGCGATGCCGAGGTTCTTGCGCAGCAGCTCGATGTCGGCGACCAGGTGCCACGTCGTGTTGTAGCGCAGGTCTTCGCCGGGGTCACTCGCGTGGGGCGTGCTACGTCCACACCCGCGCTGGTCGAAAAGGACGATGCGGTACTTCTCGGGATCGAACAAGCGTCGGTGCCAGGGCGACGTGCCCGCGCCCGGTCCGCCGTGCAGGAACACGACCGGCTTGCCCTCGGGGTTGCCGCTGCACTCCCAATAGATCCGCTGGCCATCCCCCACGAACAACTCGCCGGACTCGTAGGGTTCGATCGGTGGATACAGGGGCGACGAGGTGCGCGCCGCGGAGCTCTCGTCGGGGGTGGACACCATCCGGCCACGTTATCGCGTCCCCCACCGATCATCGGGATGCCCTCCCGAGGTCGGCCGAGACCGACCCCTAGGCTCTACGCATGGCTCGAGTGACGATCGTCACGGTCACCAGCGCCGGTCGACAGCCTCGGGGTTCGGAAGGACGGACGTGGACCTGATTCTGCTGGTGGTGATGGGCGTCGTCGCGATCGCCCTCGTCACCGCCCTCGCGCCCCGCGTCGGAGTCGCCGGCCCCCTCGCGCTGGTCGCGCTCGGCGTCGCCGTGAGCTTCCTGCCGTTCGTCCCCGCCGTCGAGGTGAATCCGGAGTGGATCCTGGCGGGCATCCTTCCGCCGCTGCTGTATTCGGCGGCGGTGTCGCTGCCCGCCGTCGAGTTCCGTCGCGATTTCGGGCTGATCGGGGCGCTATCCGTCGGCCTGGTGCTGATCTCGTCCCTCGTCCTCGGGGGTGTTTTCGCCGTGCTGGTACCCGGTCTCGGCATCGCACTCGCGATCGGTCTGGGCGCGATTCTGAGCCCCACGGATGCCGTCGCGACATCCATCGTGCGAAAGCTCGGGATATCCCCCCGTATCGTGACGGTTCTCGAGGGCGAGAGTCTGCTCAACGATGCCACGGCGCTCGTGTTGCTGAGCTCGGCGCTCGCGGCCGTGACGGGTTCGTTCTCGGTCTTGGACAGCGTCTGGGACTTCGGCTGGGCGGTGCTGTTGGCGGTCGTCGTCGGCGCGGTCATCGGCTTCGTGAATCTGCGGGTGCGGGCCTGGGTCGCCAGTCCCACTGCCAATACCGCGCTCAGCTTCACGATCCCCTTCATCGCCTACGTTCCCACCGAGTACTTCGGCGGTTCGGGACTCGTTGCCGCGGTCGTCGCCGGGATCGTCACGGGACAGGGCTCGGCCCGCTGGTTCACGGCAGAACAGCGGATGTCGGACACCCTCAATTGGCGGACGATCGAACTGGTTCTCGAGGGCGGCGTCTTCCTCATCATGGGGCTCGAGCTGTACGGCCTCATCGTCGAGAGTGAAGAGAAGCACGAGGGCGTCTGGCATGCCGCGACCCTCGCCGCCGTGGCGATCCTGATCGTGCTCGCGGTGCGCATCCTGTACGTCGCCCCCCTCGTCTGGGCGCAGAGTCGCCGAGCACGAAGGATCACGTCGTTGCGTGACCGTTTCGACGATTGGGACAAGAGGATCACGGATGCCTCGGGCTCCGAGACCATGGCGAGCAGGCCACGCCGCGGGCCGGTCCGCGCGCCCGAGAAGGGGCCGGAGAATCCGCGACGCCTGTTCAATTTCCGTCTGCGGATGACTCGCGCACGTGCTGACCTGGACTACTACGAGGCGTCACCCCTGGGTTGGCGGCATGGCTCCCTGATCGTGTGGGCCGGCATGCGCGGAGCCGTGACCGTGGCGGCGGCACAGACCCTGCCGCGCGACACGGACAGTCGCGCGACGCTGCTGCTCGTGGCGTTCTTCGTCGCTGCGGGGACCCTCCTGATCCAGGGCGGAACTCTCGGCTGGGTCGCGCGCCGATTGGGACTGGCCGGATCGGGCGGCGGCGCATCCCCGGAGGAACGCGACACCCTGCGGGATGAGCTGCAGACCGCGGCCGCGACCGCCCTGGCCTCCCCGGATCTGCGTCGAAGCGACGGGACATCCTTCGACACGAACACCGTGGCGCGGGTGCGGGCACGCGTGCTGCAGCCCCCCGAAGACGACTCCAATGCGCGAGCACTGGAGATGAGCGAACTGCGCCTGGCGATGATCCACGCCATGCGCGACCGCCTGCTGGAACTGCGGCGCGACGGCACCTACAGCACGGCCGCACTCCGGCGCTCGCTCGACGAACTGGACGCCGACGAGCTCAGCATCCAGGTGCGTCTCAGTGGTTCCGACGACGAGGGCGAGTAAGTCACGAAGCGCGCGTGCACCGACTCATGCACAATGGTTCGTACGGGTCTGTGAGCAGGGAGCACCCATGAACGAGACGATCGACGCTGTCGCCGACGGTCACACCCATGCGCCCGCCATGAACGGACAGGATGGCGTCGCCACAGATGCCACGGCTCCCCTCCACCTGCCTCACCTGGCCGCGGAATGCCCGAAGTGTTTCACCGAGCTGCAGCGCGATCGTGATTGGTGGCTCGCGCGGCCCGCGGGTGCCCGACTCGTCGGTCTCGTGGTCGCGCGTGAGGGGATGCCCTCGGTCACCGAACAGCGAGACGAACTGACCCGTTTCGGTGTTCCCATCGCGGGATTCCGGCACCCCTCGCCCGAGATCCTCGAGGGATGGTCCGACCGACTCGGCCGGTTCTTCGCGACCCTCCAGCACGGCGACGTGCTCGTGGTTGCGAACGTGCACGCCCTCGGGCGGGACATCGACGAAGAGACACGCGCCGTCGCCGAGCTGCACGCACGCGGTGTCGTGGTGAAGGTGCTGAGCCACGGCGGCCGGCACCTGTTCGACACCGGACGCTGACGCGGGCAGCATCGCGGGCCGGTCATTGAGCGAGGCGCGCAGCGCCGAGTCGAAATGCCCGGTGTCGTCGGTTCGTCGAGCACGTACACCGCGCCCTTCTTGGCCATGCTGATGGCGAGCTTCAGACGCTGCCGCTCGCCGCCCGAGAGGGTGTTGAGTCGCTGTCCGAGCGTGATGTACGCGAGCCCCACATCGACCATCCGCGCAAGCGTCGTGTGCGCGGGACCCGTCGCGAAGAACTCCGCTGCCTCGGCCGCGGACATCGACATGACCTCGTGGATGTTCTTGCCGTTCAGGCGGTACTCGAGCACCTCGTCCGAGAATCCCTTGCCTTCGCATACCTCGCAGACGGTCTTGACCGTCGAGGCGAATCCGAGCTCGGTGATGATGATGCCGAGGCCCTTGCACACCGGGCATGCACCCGCCGAGTTGGCGCTGAAGAGGGCGGGTTTGACGCCGTTCGCCTTCGCGAAGACGGTCCGTATTCCATCCAGCACACCCGTGTACGTCGCCGGGTTGCTGCGCCGAGAGCCCCGGATCGGCGCCTGGTCCACGATCACCACGTCCTCGAACGAGGGAGGTTTCCGTGGATGAGCGAGGACTTGCCCGATCCCGCGACTCCGATCACAACGGTGAGGACGCCGAGCGGGATGTCTACGTCGACGTCCTGCAGGTTGTGCCGGCTCGCCCCGCGGATCCGCAGGGAGCCCTTCGACGCGCGAACGGACGACTTGAGGCGCGCTCGATGGTCGAGATGCCGGCCTGTCAGGGTGTCGGAAGCGCGCAGACCCGAGACATCCCCCGCGTAGGTGATGTCGCCGCCGCTACGCCCCGCTCCCGGGCCGAGATCGACGAGGATCGCGGGCGAGAGGTTCTCGAGGGCGTCGACATCCGGACGGTCCGGCGCCGCCCCGATCCGCTCACCCCGGTGAAGACCGTCAGGCGCCGCTTCGGAATCTCGAGCGAGATGTTCTTCAGATTGTTTTCGCGCGCACCGACGACTCGGATGACCTCGTGCGCGTCCGCGACGTGCCCTATGGACCCATCAACCATGAGTGGCCCCTCTTCGGGGACCAGTGTGCCCCACACCGCGGACGTTCGGTGTCCGCAGTGCGGGGCAGCCTCCGGCTCGGCTGTCGCAGATCGGCCGCTTTAGACGCGCGGGTCCTCGGGGGCACTGGTCTCGCTGCGCGTGACACGCTCACCCGAGACGGGATCGACGCCACTGCGGGTCGTGGAGGCGACGCTGCGGCGGCGCGCCAGTAGGGCAATCCCGATGATCGTGATGACGACGCCGGCGCCCATCAGGATGTAGCCGACGGTCTTGATGTCGATCCAACCCAGGTCGACGTTGAGCGCGAAGGCGCAGATCGCGCCGACCGCGAAAAGAAAAATGCCGAATCCGATGCTCATGAGGGTGCCTGCTTTCGATGTGTGCGGCGTCACCGGGTCGGCGCGCCGCGGAAGACCCTACGCATGCCGAAGGCCGGGCGCGATGGGTTGCGTCCGGCCTTCGACATGCGGTAAAGACTCAGGGTCGAGTCGGCGTCTTCGCCTTTTTCTCGGGAACGGGGGCCGAGCCGGATGCCTCGAGGTCGGCGTAATACGCCCGCGCCTCGTCCTGGCGCACCCTCTCCGCACCCGAAGCGATGGGCGCGCGCACGTGCTCGGGGGCGAAGCCGAAGGCCTCGACGAGGTCGAGCGAATGCGGCCGCAGCCGCACGCATAGACGGTCGATGTAGCGCGACACAGCCCCGGCGCGCTGAGCGGAAAGGCGCCCGTTGACCAGGTACCAGGCCAGGTGCCTCTCGATCATGCTGAGGCCGAACAGGTCGCGCAGCCACGTCAGCACCTGACGGCTGCCGTCATCGTTCACCCGGGCGAGGGCATCGGTGAACGCCTCCCACTGCAGCAGCTCGCCGTGCGCACGGGCCGCCTCGATCAGCTCGGACTGATTGGCGTTGAACAGTGCTGCGGCCTCCTTCGGGGAGAGCTTCGCGGCGGGGCGCAGACGCCCCGCGATATCGGCGACCATCTGCTGCACGCGTCCGGCGAGCAGATCGTGCTGCTGGTCGGCGCGCAGCCCTCGTTCAACCGAACGCGCGGTCGAACCGAGGTCGCCGACCGCCTGGCCGAGCTGGCGGAGCCCAGCGCCATGGAAGAGCTTGCCCGCCGTCTGCCCGACAGCGAAAGCCGCGAGTGCCTTCGCGTCTTTGCCCGTGAACTGGCGCCCGTAGTCGGTGAGCAGGCGCTTGCCCACCAGCTGCAGCAGCACGTTGTTGTCGCCCTCGAAGGTGGCGAAGATGTCGAGGTCGGCGCGCAGCCCCACGAGCCGGTTCTCGAACAGGAACCCCTGCCCACCGCACGCCTCGCGCGCCTCCTGCAGCGCGTCGAGAGCGTGCCAGGTCGAAAGCGGCTTGAGAGCGGCGGCGAGGGTTTCGAGGTCTTCACGGTCGGCGTCGGTATCGGCCGCGCCGCTGAACACCGCGTCGAACTTCTGCAGGAACTCATCGTGCGCGAAGAGGCCCGCATAGGTCGTCGCAAGCCGCGGAAGCAGGCGGCGCTGGTGCCGACCGTAATCCATCAGCACGACCTCGTCGGTGCCGGCACCGGAATCGAACTGGCGGCGCTGCGTACCGTACGTGATCGCGATGTTCAGGCCGAGTGCCGACGCCCACATCGCGGCGCCGTCGAGCGAAACGCGTCCCTGGACGAGGGTGCCGAGCATCGTGAAGAAGCGGCGACCGGGGCTTCCGATCGGGCTCGAGTAGGTGCCGTCGGGGGCGACATCGCCGTACTTGTTGAGCAGGTTCGTCCGCGGAATCCGAACGTGGTCGAAGTGCAGTCGCCCGTTGTCGATGCCGTTCAGGCCACCCTTGAGCCCATCGTCCTCGCCACCGATACCGGGCAGGAAGTCGCCGTTCTCGTCGCGGAGAGGCACGTAGAAGCAGTGCACCCCGTGGTTGACGCCGTTCGTGATCAGCTGCGCAAAGACCGTGGCAGCGATGCCGTGCAGGGCTGCGTTACCGAGGTAGTCCTTCCACGCGGCGCGGAAGGGCGTGTGAATGACGAACTCTTCCGTTGCCGGATCGTAGGTCGCCGTGGTGCCAGCAGCCGCGACATCCGAACCGTGACCTGTCTCCGTCATCGCGAAAGCGCCGGGGATTTCGAGGCTCATGATGCCCGGCAACCACTTGTCGTGGTGCTCTTTCGTGCCGAGCTGAAGCACCGCAGAACCGAACAGGCCCCACTGCACGCCGGCCTTGATCTGGAGGCTCGGGTCGGCGGTGACGAGCTCTTCGAAACCGGTGATGTTCGACCCGTTGTTGTTCTCGCCGCCGTACTCGACCGGGAAAGCGCGGTGTACGCCGCCCTGCTCGACGAGCAGGTGCATCTGGCGCAGCACGCGCTCGCGGTGCTCGTCCTTGCCGAGGGAGTCATCGCGCCACAGGTCGGGGTTCTTCGTCATCTCACGGGCGACACGGCGAGTGTCGGCCCAGGTGCCGAGCAGCAGATCCGTGACGTGCTCGATGTCGATACGCGGATCGGATGCCTCGGCGGCACTGTTCGGTTCGGGGGTCGCACCCCCCGCGGGGGTGCGCTTGTCACTCGAGGGTTTGCGGGAGCGAACGACGGTGTCGACCATGACTGTCCTTTCGACAGAGAAAACGGAAGTCTGCCGTCATCGTAGGACTGCGACAACGATGATCGAAGTCACCTGTTTGGTTGCTCCAAACGCGATGCACCACGTGCCCCGGCCGTATTGTCGCCTCCCCACACACCGCCGATGCGCCATTCAGGCGCGCGCCCGTACTACGCCGCGGCGATCACCGCGAGCACGGCCTCGCCGTACGCCTCGCGCTTCTTCGCGCCGATGCCCGTGATGCCGTCCAGCTCGGCCGCCGACGAGGGGCGGTGCTCGGCCAACGCGCGCAGGGTCGCATCGCCGAACACGATGTACGCCGGCATACCCAGCTCGCGCGCCGTTTCGGCCCGCCAGGCGCGGAGTGCTTCGAACAGCGGCTGGTCGGCCGCATCCACGTCCGCTGATGCGGCCGTTCGCCGCGAACGGGAGCCGCCGCCCCCGCCGGTGCGCCCAAGCACATCGCGCCGCAAGGGCACGGGCGCCTCTCCGCGCAGTACGGAGCCGGCCGGTTCGCCGAGCGCCAGGGTGCCGTATTCACCCTGCGCCACAAGGATGCCGCGAGCGAGCAGCTGACGGATGACGCTCCGCCAGTCCTGGTCGCTCAACTCGGCGCCCAGGCCATAGGTCGAGAGCTTGTCGTGGCCCTGTTGCCGGATGCGGTCGGTGGACGCCCCGCGCAGGATGTCGACGAGATGGCCCGCACCGAACGCCTGGCCGCGCTCGCGTTGCAGACGCACGATGGTCGAGAGGAGCTTCTGCGCCGGGACGAGGCCGTCCCAGGTCTCGGGCGGGGTGAGGCAGGTATCGCAGTTGCCGCACGGACCGGACGCCTCGCCGAAGTAACCGAGCAGGTTCTGCCGCCGACATCCGACCGTCTCGCAGAGCGCGAGCATCGCATCGAGGTGCTGACCGAGTCGCGTCTTGTACGACCGGTCGCCCGGGCTCTGATCGATCATGCGGCGCTGCTGCACCACGTCGCCGAGCCCGTAGACCATCCAGGCGACGGATGGCTCGCCGTCACGGCCCGCACGGCCCGTCTCCTGGTAGTAGCCCTCGACCGACTTCGGCAGGTCGACGTGCGCGACGAAACGGACATCCGGCTTGTCGATCCCCATACCGAAGGCGATGGTGGCGACCATCACCACGCCGTCCTCGCGCAGGAACCGGGACTGGTGTGTCGAGCGCGTCGAGGCATCGAGGCCCGCGTGATACGGCAGCGCGTCGATCCCCTGCGTGCGCAGGTAGGCGGCGGTCTGGTCGACGCTCTTGCGGCTGAGTGCGTAGACGATCCCGGCCGATCCCTCGGGCTGGGTGCGGATGAAGGACAGCAACTGCTTACGCGGCTCGACCTTCGGTTCGACGCGGTACTGGATGTTCGGGCGATCAAAGCTCGCGACGAAGTGCCGGGCCTCGGGAAGCCGAAGCCGCTCGCCGATCTCGGCGTGCGTCGCGGGCGTCGCGGTCGCGGTTAAGGCGAGGCGCGGCACCCCCGGAAACCGCTCGGCCAGGTCGCCGAGCCCGAGATAATCGGGCCGGAAGTCGTGACCCCATTGCGACACGCAGTGCGCTTCGTCGATCGCGATGACGCTGAGCTTGCCGCCCTCGAGCAGGCGCGCGGTGGACGACGTGTTGAGACGCTCCGGCGCGACGTAGAGCAGGTCGAGTTCACCCGCCAGGTAGGCGCGCTCCACCTGGGCTCGTTCATCGGGCGCCTGCGTCGAGTTGAGGTAGGCCGCGCGCACGCCGTTCGCGCGCAGCGCATCGACCTGGTCGTGCATCAGGGCGATGAGGGGCGAGACGACCAGGCCCGTGCCCTCCCGGACGAGAGCCGGGACTTGGTAGCAGACGCTCTTGCCCGCGCCCGTGGGCATCAGGACGATGGCATCGCCGCCCGCGACGACGTGTTCGATGACATCGGCCTGATCGCCGCGGAACGCGTCGTACCCGTAGACGGTGCGCAGAGCATCAAGCGGGGTGGCGTATCCGGATGACGCGGCGCGGCGTTCGCGCGGAGTTGCGGCCGGGCGCCCGGGGCCCGGGGCGAGTGGCGCCGCGGCAGCCCAGTCGGGCGGGGGCGCGCCGGTGTCGGGCGGTGGGACCCAGTCGTCGGGCTCGGGCGCCCAGTCGTCCGGCGGCGGTTCGTCCCATGCCCCGGTCCACTGCTCGGCCGCGGCGGATGCGGCGGACGGGTCGGAGGGGGCTGGAGGCACCTGTCGAGTGTAACGACCGCCCCCGACGCTCGGCCCGGGCCGCGGTTGAGCCCGACACGCGGCGGACATCTCAGAGGTTCCGCGGGACGGGAGTGAACCCAGGACAGACTTCGAGCGGCCCGAGGACCGATCGCACCTCTCGGATGTTCACGTAGCTCGCGCCGCCGCAGGTCGGGATGGACTAGAGCCGCAGAACCTCGCCGATGTGCAAAACCGCGGCGCCCTCCTCGTCGGAGGCTTCGAGGTCGACCGTCCCGCGGATGCGCCAGTCGTGATTGCCATCGGGGTCGTCGACCGTCTGCTCTACCCGCCATATGCCGTTGGTGGCATCGGATTCGTCGATCGTGACGAGCGCGGGTGATCGCGCCGGTCCGCCGGTCATGATCTCGTCGTGTTCGTCGAAGTAGGCGTCGAGCGCGTCGGGCCATCCGGCATCCGGATCGAGTTCAACGAGCTCGTCGTCCCGCTGAAGAGCTGCGAGACGGATACGCCGGAACAGCTCGTTGCGCACCAGCACCAGGAACGCCCGACGGTTACGCACGAGCGACGGCGGCGGTGGAGGGACGACCGGAGCCGACGGGTCGACAACGGGATTGATCAGGCTCTCCCACTCGTCGACGAGGCTCGAATCGACCTGCCGGACGAGCTCACCCAGCCACGCGATCAGGTCGAGCAGATCGTCGGTCTGCGCCTCGATCGGCACCGTCTGGCGAATTGCGCGGTACGCATCGCTGAGGTAGCGCAACACGAGGCCCTCGCTGCGCGCGAGCTGGTAATGCTGGATGAGCTCGGCGAAAGAGAAGGCGCGCTCGAACATGTCACGCACGACCGACTTCGGCGACAGCTCGAAGTCACGGATCCACGGCTGGCTCGAGGCGAACACCTCGAAGGACTGCGCGAGGAGTTCCTCGAGAGGCTTCGGGTAGGTCACCTCGTCGAGCAGTTCCATCCGCTCGTCGTACTCGATCCCGTCGCGTTTCATCGCCGCCACCGCCTCGCCGCGGGCCATGAACTGCTGCTGCGAGAGCACCGGGCGGGGATCATCGAGCGTCGCCTCGATGACGCTGACGACATCGAGCGCGTAGTGGCCGCTTCCGGCGGTGTCCGAGGCATCAGTAGCGCGGTGCCCTGAGCCTGTCGAAGGGTCGAGCAGGCCGATCGCGGCGAGCGCGAACGGCGAGAGCGGCTGGTTGAGCGCGAAGTTCGGCTGAAGGTCGACGGTGAGACGGATGCCGGCTCCGCCAGTCGTGACCACGCCCGCCGCGACCAGGGTGCGAAAGATCCCGAGCGCCCGCCGCGCGAGCTCGTACTGGCGGGAGCGCGGTTCGTGATTGTCGAAGACGAGCGAGCGAACGTTCGTAAAGACGTCACCGCCTCGGGCGATCACGTTGATCAGCATCGCCGCCGTCAGCTGCAGGTGCGGTTCGAGGGGCTCGGGCTCGGCATCCACGAGCCGCTCGAACGAGGCCTCACCCCAGTTCACGAATCCCTGCGGCGCCTTCTTGCGCACGATCTTCTTCTGCTTCTTGGGGTCATCCCCCGCCTTGGCGACGGAGGTGGCGTTCTCGATCTCGTGCTCCGGAGCCATCACGACGACGGTGCCGGCGGTGTCGTATCCCGCTCGTCCCGCACGCCCGGCGATCTGGTGGAACTCGCGGGCGCTGAGCTGCCGCATCCGCTGACCGTCGTACTTCGCGAGCGCCGTGATCAGCACGGTGCGGATCGGCACGTTGATACCGACGCCGAGGGTGTCGGTGCCGCAGATGACCCGCAGCAGCCCGCGCTGGGCCAGCGTCTCCACCAGGCGTCGATAGCGGGGCAACATGCCCGCGTGGTGCACCCCGATGCCCGCCCGCACGTAGCGCGAAAGAGTCTTGCCGAACGCGGTCGTGAAGCGGAAGCCGCCGATGGCCTCGGCGATCTCGTCGCGCTGCTCGCGCGAAACGATCTTCACGCTCGAGAGAGCCTGCGCCCGCTCCATCGCCGCCGCCTGCGAGAAGTGCACGACGTAGATCGGCGCCTGCTTCGTCTTGAGCAGCTGCTCGACGGTCTCGTGAATCTGGTCCTTCGAGTACGAGAAGTGGAGCGGAACAGGACGCTCGACACCCGTCACGAGCGCGACGGGTCGGCCCGTCCGACGCTCGAGATCGTTCGCAATCGGGGTGACGTCGCCGAGCGTGGCCGACATCAGCAGGAACTGCGCGCGCGGGAGCAGCAGCAGCGGTACCTGCCAGGCCCACCCGCGGTCGGGATCGCCGTAGTAGTGGAACTCGTCCATCACGACCTGGTCGACGGATGCGTCGGCGCCCTGTCGCAGCGCCAGGTTCGCGAGAATCTCGGCCGTGCAGCAGATGATCGGGGCATCCGGGTTGACCGACGAGTCGCCCGTCACCATGCCGATGTTCGAGGCGCCGAAGATCTCGGCGAGCGCGAAGAACTTCTCGCTCACGAGCGCCTTGATCGGCGCTGTGTAATACGTGCGGCCGCCGCGGGCGAGGCACGCCGCGTGCGCCGCGACGGCGACGAGCGACTTGCCCGTGCCCGTCGGGGTCGACAGGATCACGTGCGCGCCCGAGACGAGTTCGATGATCGCCTCGTCCTGCGCCGGGTAAAGACTCAGGCCCCGGTCCGACGCCCAGTCGACGAAGGTTTCGTAGATCTCGTCCGGGCTCGCCTCACCCTCGGGGGGCAGCCGAGCGAGAAGGTCCATCCTCCGAGTCTTCCCCATGCGGCGACGCGGAGCGACGGGCTGGGCGAACGTCACGGGCGGGTCGGCGGACAAAACTCCGGAGAAGTTGCTCGGGAGGGGGCTCATCGGGGCCGATCGGGGCCCCGATGCTCAGAGTCTCCGGGATGTTGTGCGCCATCGCCCGAACGGAGCCCGGGTGTCGTAGCCGAAACGAAGCCGGTCTACCCCGTGGCGGAACACCGCGGCCCGCGCATACGTTGGAGCAACCGAGGAAAGGAGAACCCGATGAGCCACGACGGGAGCGCAATGAATGAGGCCCCGGCCGCCCCGACGGTCATCCGCAACGACGAAAGCAGCCGCTATGAGTTGACGGACGGTGACGAGCTCGCCGGGTTCGCGGTGTTCGACCTCAGCGAGGGCGGGCGGATCGCGTTCACCCACACGGAGATCGACAAGGCCTTCCGCGGTCGCGGCTTCGGCGACATCATCGCCTCCGAGTCGCTCGCGGATGCCGCTCGCCGCGGCGAGACGATCGTGCCACTCTGCCCGTTCATCGCCAGGTACCTGAAGGATCACGAAGTTCCCGGCGGCATCATCGACTGGCCCGAGGAATACGACGCGCAGGACTCCGCGACGACGGGCGAGTCGACGGGATGACACGGCTGGACGCGGCCGGCGACGAGGATGTGCAGCAGGCATCCGATTGTGATGGGCCGCGTTCGCTGCGCCTCGAGGCGCGAGATGTACCACTCGGCGGCGTCCGCGCCATGGAGGTGCGCCGCATACTTCCGCATCGCGAACTGCCGATGGTGGGCGCGTGGTGCTTTCTCGATCGGTTCGGTCCGCAAGAGGCACTGATGCGGGTCGAACCGCACCCTCATATCGGGCTCCAGACGGTGACGTGGCCGTTCGTCGGCGAGGTGCATCATCGCGACAGCGTGGCGAGCGACGTCGTCGTGACGCGCGGCGAGCTGAATCTGATGACGAGCGGGGCGGGCATCTCGCACTCGGAGTACTCGGTCGGTGAGCATCCGATTCCCCTCGATGCCCTGCAGCTGTGGATCGCGCTGCCCGAGTCCCGCCGCCATGGCGCGCCGTCCTTCGAACGCCACACCGCACTGCCGACACTCGACGTGCAGACGCCGGACGGCGAACACGCCGGAACCGCAACGGTCGTCATGGGTCAGCTCGGCGGCACGACATCGCCCGCGAGCGCCTTCACCCCGCTCGTGGGTGCTGAGATCGTCGTGCTGGCGGGATCGACCGCACGGATCCCGCTGCGGCGCGAGTGGGAGTACGCGCTGGTCGGCGCGTTCGGCGCGGCCGACGTCTCGGCAGGGATCGGGACGGATGCCGGGACGGATGCCGAGGGCCCGGGCGATGCCGCTCCCACGGCCGCTCCGCTCGGGCCCCATGAGCTGTTGTACCTCGGTGTCGACCGCGACCACATCGACGTGACCGCCGTCGGGCCCGCGACGCTCTTCCTCATCGGCGGCGAACCGTTCGAGTCCGACCTGGTGATGTGGTGGAACTTCGTCGGGCGGACCCACGACGAGATCGTCGAGGCGCGGGATGCGTGGGAGACGGGCTCCGCACGCTTCGGCCATGTCGTGGAACACGGCGACGAGCGCGTGCCGGCGCCTCCCCTGCCGGGCGTCCGTCTCACCCCACGGCGCCGGCGCCCCTGAGCGCGGGCACGGGTTTTGTCCGGCGCATGAGTCGCCGCGGTGGCCCGGCGGGGCGATAACCTGACGAGGTGCGCACCCGAAGCCCTTTGACGACGCGCCCCCTGACGACGCGCGTGCTGCTCATATGTGCGGCGATCGGCGTTGCAACAGGGTTCGTCGGCGCCGTGGCCGGATGGCTCACGCCCGTCGTGATCATCGGCACCGCTGGTGTGGCCTACGGCCTGGTGCTCGGCTCGCACGTGCTCGCCGGGATCATCGCGCAGGAGCTTCTGCGCATGCCCTTCGTAGCCCTGCTCGCCCACCTGATCGCGGCCCTCGTCGCGAGTGCATTCAACCCGGCATGGGCTCTGCGTTTTCTCGGCACGGCCCTCCTTTTCGGACTGATCCAGGAGGGCGTGGCGGCCCTCACTCGCTATCGGGCTTGGGGAGCGTGGCGCTTCTTCGTCTCGGCGGCGATCATCGGCATCATGATCGCCGCCGTGGTCGGGTTCGTCGTGCCCCTCGAGGAGCTCGCCCCGTGGGCCCGGGTCCTCTACATCGTGCTCTCGATCCTCGGCCCCATCGCCTGGACGGCCGTCGGTCTGGCTATCGGCGCGGCGCTTCGTCGCGCCGGCGTCGCGCGCGTTCCCCGCTGACCGAGCCAGCCCGGGCCTGTCTCAGTCGGATCCACGGTGCGTCGGCGACCCGATGCGTACATCTGAGAGGAATTTCGCATCGTTCTACGCTGCAAACCGCCGCCCCGGGCGTACGCGCGGTGATATTCCTTTCAGATTTACCCGGAGTCCCGCTGCACCGCCGCGGTGGCCGTCCGTTGCCGAGGAAGGTAAGCCTCAGCTAAATTGGATGAGACCCGGGTTTCCCCCGGCCCGATGGGTTTCTCACCCGAGGCTTCTGTGACCGCATCCCACGACATCTCGTCCGCACGTCGCCGCGCGGGCGTCTCGGCGACCGTGACGGCCCTCGCGATCCGGTATCCCGACGCGGCGAGCGCGGCACCGGACGGTGTCTCGTTCTCGATCGAACCGGGCGAGGTTGTGCTGGTCCTCGGGCCGAGCGGATCGGGCAAGTCGACCCTCGCGCTCAGCATGAACGGGCTCATCCCCCACGCGATCCCCGCCGACATCGACGGCAGCGTGCTGATCGACGGCCGTGACACCGCACAGGCCACGGTCGCCGAATTGAGCCCCAGCGTGGCGATGGTGTTCCAAGACCCGGACGCACAGATCGTCACGTCGACCGTCTTCGACGAGGTGGCGTTCGGCCCGGAGAATCTCGCGCTCCCCGTGCCCGAGGTCCTGTCCCGGGCCGAGGCATCCCTCCGTCGCGTCGGCCTGTGGGAGAGACGCGACGATAACCCCGACCGGCTGTCGGGTGGTGGTCGCCAGCGCCTCGCGATCGCGACCGCCCTCGCCATGGGATCGGGCCTGCTGGTGCTGGATGAACCCACCGCCAACCTCGACCCGCAGGGCGTCGACGACGTCGCGGCGGCTCTCGCCGACGTCATCGCGGCGGGTGACCGCTCGATCGTGTTGGTCGAGCACAACCTCGACGCGATGGTGGAGCTCGTCACGCGCGTGCTCGTCCTCGACGCGAACGGGCACCTCGTGGCCGATGGCACCACGGATTCCGTGCTCCGCGGGCGCGCCGCCGAACTGAGTGCGCTCGGGGTGTGGCTGCCGGCGTCGGCGCTCGCGGCGCTGCGGCTCCGTGCCGCGGGGTATGCGCTCGACCCCCTCCCCCTCACCGCTACCGAGCTGCGGGCCGCGCTCGAGGCAGCGACTCGGCCGGCAGGGGACGCTACGGACGCGGCGGGAACGGGTGCATCGGTCGCTGCGCCAGGCACATCCAGCCCCGCAGCCGTGACCGCACCAACAACCGCGCCCGCCGAGCCGATCATCCGCGTCCGTGACCTGACCGTCCGGCGCGGCCGCACCCCGGTGCTGCACGGCATCGACCTCGACGTCCGCGCGGGCGAGTTCCTCGCCGTCGTGGGCCCGAACGGCGCGGGCAAGACGACACTCGTTCAAGCGATCGCCGGAGTCGTGCCGCCGCCTCGCGGACGGATTGTCGTCGACGGGATCGACCCGGGTCGCGCGGATGTCGCGGCACTGACGTCGCGGATCGGCTTCGTCTTCCAGAATCCCGAGCATCAGTTCGTCACGAACACCGTCTTCGATGAGTTGGCGCAGGGGCTCCGGCTGCGCCGCGCGAGCGAGGCCGAGATTCAGACCCGGGTCGCCGACATGCTGGAGCGCTTCGGCCTGACCGGGCGCGAAGCATCCCATCCCTTCCTTCTCTCGGGCGGACAGAAGCGGCGCCTGTCTGTGGGCACGGCGTTGATTGCCGGCGCACCGGTGCTGGCGCTCGACGAACCGACGTTCGGCCAGGATCACGCACGCGCCGACGAGCTGCTCGGGATCCTCGCCGAGCTCAATGCGCGGGGCACGACCGTGATCGTGGTGACGCACGACATGCAGCTGGTGACCGAGTACGCCACACACACGGCTGTCATCGCCGAGGGGCGTCTGCTCGCGCACGCTCCGACCGCGGACGTCTTCGCGGATGCCGAGCTGCTTCGCGCAGCGGGGCTCCGCCGGCCGCCGTTGGCTTCGGCGCTCGCGGACTTGTCGACGCATCCGGAGCTTTCGGGAATCGTCCGGCTGGCGGATCTTCCGGGGACTCTCTCTGCGGATTCGGGCCGGTTCAGCGGAACGGGCCCGCGGACGACGCCCGAATCGACCGAGGGGGCTACGCGATGACCGCGCCGACGCCGACCCTCGAACGCCCGCCGTACCGCGAAAACGAACCGCACGGGCGCTTCCTCTCTGCCCTGAATCCTCTCGCCAAGATCGCCGCACCCGTGCCAGCCATGCTCGCGCTGCTCGTCGTGCGGGACGTGCAGACCCCGGCCGCCTTCCTCGTACTCGCCTACGTCGTCATCCTTGTGGGCGCGCGCCTCTCCACCGGGACGCTTGCCATCCTGCTGCTCGCCGTGCCCGCGTTCTTGCTGCTGATCGGCATCGGCTTCTCATTGTGGACGGATGCCTCCCGCATTTCCCACGGCGTCGTGATCCTGCAGCTCGGCTCCTGGTCGCTCTACGGCGAGGCGCTCGAGGTCGGTTTCGCCACCGCGCTGAGGCTCGGCGCGATCCTCACGCTCGCCCTCATCGGGGGGCTGACGACGACAGGACCCGACCTGACCCGCTCGATGATCCAGCAGCTGCGCGTGCCGTATCGCGTCGGCTACACGGCGCTCGCGGCGTTCCGATTCGTACCGCGCTTCGGGCACGAGCTCGAGGTGATCCGTGCCGCGCACCGGGTTCGCGGCGCCTCGCACGGTCGTGGGCCCATCGCGGCGGTGAGGCGACGGATCGGGTACGTCGTGCCGCTGCTCGCCGGGGCCATCCGGCACGCCGAGCGCGTCGCCCTCTCGATGGACTCACGCGCGTTCGGCGCCCTTCCGCACCGGACCGAGCGGTACCGGATCCCGTTCCGGGCGCGCGATGTCGCCTTCATCGCCCTGTTCTGGATCGCCACCGCGGCGATCTTCCTCGCCCTCCCAGACTGAGCCCCAAAGCGAAGAGAAGGGCGCCCGCTGAGGATCAGTCGACGAGCCGCACGCGGGAGGCGATGACCCCGCCGACGAGAGCGCCCAGCCCGCCCGCTGCCATATCGCCGATCGTGTCGGTGTACGTGACGAAGATCTCGTCCGTGATGAAGGCGAATCCGACCCACTCCACCATTTCCCACAGTGCGCTCAGGGCGAGCCCCACGCTCGTGATGAACACGATCGGGACGCGGGCCCGCGGGCGTGCACCGAGAACGCCGGGCACGACGTCCAGCCGAGCGGCGAGCACGTAGAGCATCACGGCGAGAACTCCCGTGCACACGACGTGGACGGCGAGATCCCACCCGGGCACCGTGCGGTACAGGTCGATCACGTTGCTCCAGGCCGCCACGAGAACGGTCACGCAGAAGACGATGTCGAACCCGGCACGGGCGCCGACGAATCGGGGCAGCACCAGAGGCGCCCAACGCGTCCCGCACGACTCGCGCCTGATGCGGGAGGGCTTCCTGTGCCGCGACGATCGTCGGCTGTTCGCGGTGCATGATCAGCCGCACGCGACCGCTGCGCTTCGACCAACTCCGCGACGACGCGCACGCACGCTGCAGGTTGAACGTCATGATCGACAGATCCGACGCCGAGACGACACCGACCAGGGGACGCGCATCAGGCACGAAGCATCCGGTCAGTCCAGGTACCCGGGCGCTGCGGGCAGGCCGAAGAACTCCTCGAGCGTGCGGAACCCGCCCGCGTGATACGCGGCAGCCAGCTCGGGGCCGATGTAGCGCAGATGCCAAGCCTCGGGATCGTATCCCGTGATGGGAGTCTGGCCGTCTTCGTACCGGATGATCCAGCCGTACTCCCAGCTGTGCTCCACGACCCACTGGTAGGTCGATGTTGTGCCGAACTGCTCCGACGACGAGCATCCGGGCGTACATCCGAAAACGTCCATCGCGATGCCCGACTGGTGCTCGCTGTATCCGGGACGTGCGGCCAGACGCTCGCCGGCTTCTTTGCCGAGAGAAGCAACACGGTCGTTGTGGATGCGCTGCTGCACGGAGTACCCGCGATAGCCGTTCTGCATGCCGAGCTGCCCCGTGCCGGCGGCGATGGATGCCTCGGACATCGCGGTGACGGTGGGCGCGATATCTGTCCGCACAGCCGCGAGGTTGCCGAGCGGCACACCCCCGGGCGCAACCCAATCGGACGGCGCGAAATCGATCGGTTCCATCGGCATCGTCTTGTTCACGACGAACCAGACATGCGACGGGTCACGCAGATTGATGCACGGCGCAATGCCCCGAATGACGGCCTGTCGAAGCCCCTCACCCCCGCCCGCCGCGGCGATCACGGCCGGATCGTCGCCGGCCGCGAGCCCGGCCTGAACCTCGGGCCGATCGCAGAACGCCGCCTCGGCCACGGGGGCCCCGGAGCGGGTGGGCGCGGGGATCCCGGTCGCGCTCGGCGGGGGTGCGGTCGGCGCTGCCACGGCTCTCACGGGGTTCTGAGCGGCGCGCGGCACGGCGAGCGCTCCGCCGATTCCGGCCAGTGCCGCGACCGCGAGAGCGACCCCGATCGACGCCGCGGCAAGCTTGCGTGCGCCACGGGGCGGCGGTGCCGCGTTCCGTGCCGCACGCCGGGAGTCGGGTGACCCGGTCGCGGAGGTCATCCATTCATTCTCTCCGATGTCGCTGGGGCGCTCGGGCTCCCGCCCGGCGGTTGACGAAAAGGTAGTTTGTATGTTCGAATATGGGATGCGTTGGCGAGGACAACAGCTCGGAGTTGTGGACGAATCGGCACTCCCGGGATTGGAACGAATGGACGGGCTCGTGCGTTCGATTACGACACCGGAGTTCGCGGGCATCACCTTTCATGAGGTGCTCGCGAAGTCTGCCCTCAACCACGTTCCCGGCGCTTCGTCGATGCCGTTCAACTGGACGATCAATCCGTACCGGGGATGCAGCCATGCGTGCTCCTATTGCTTCGCTCGCGGCACGCACGAGTACCTCGACCTCGACGCCGGCGCGGACTTCGATTCGCAGATCGTCGTGAAGACCAACGTCGCCGAGGTGCTGCGCCGCGAGCTGCGCGCGGGGTCATGGCAGCACGAGCACGTCGCCCTGGGCACCAACACCGACCCGTACCAGCGCGCCGAAGGACGGTACGCACTCATGCCATCGATCATCGCGGCTCTCGCCGAGTCGGGCACTCCCCTGTCGATCCTGACGAAGGGCACGCTGATCCGACGCGATCTCGGCGTGCTCGCAGCGGCCCGCGAACACGTGCCCATCGATCTCGCGTTCTCGATCGCGGTGTTCGACGATGCCCTGCAGCACTCGATCGAACCCGCAACCCCCACGGCGACCGCTCGCCTCGAAGCCGTGCGCGCGGCCACAACCGCGGGGTTCGGGGTGACGGTATTCATGATGCCTGTCATGCCGCACCTCACCGACTCCATCCCCGCGCTCGATGACGCACTCGCGCGAATCAAGGAAGCCGGTGCGGTGCGGGTCGTCTATGGTGCGCTACACCTGCGCCCAGGCGTGAAGCCCTGGTTCATGCAGTGGCTCGAGCGGGAGCATCCGGAACTCGTGTCCTCGTACCGGGGGCTGTATCCGGGCGCTACGTCCAACGCACCGAAGGGCTATCGGCAGTGGCTGTCGAAACGCATGCGGCCGCTGATCCGGGCGCACAGACTCGACGGGCGCGCCGAAGAGGAGCAGACGATGCGAGCGCGCGGTCCCGGTCCGGTGATCGCCACGCGGTCTGGGGGAGCACCCGCATGGGTTCCGCGGGGCAGCGTCGCACCCGCCGGGCCGCGCTTCGACGTCGGCCCGCCCACGCTCTTCTGAGGCCCCGGGCCCCCGGACAACAGACCCGAAACACGCGAAAGGGCGCCCCGGATGTGCCGAGGCGCCCTTTCGACTACGTGCTGGTTACGCGGTCAGCTCGGCGGCGGTCAGACCACCCGCGAGCTCATCGATCACGTCGTCGCCGGGCGCCGCATCCTGGAAGGGAGCAACGATCTCGGCGCGCTCGAGCATCTCGGTCATCTTGCGACGACGCTGGCGCGTGATCAACGTGACGACGCGACCCTGCTTGCCGGCGCGGCCGGTACGACCCGAACGGTGCAGGTACGTCTTGTACTCGTCGGGCGGGTCGGCCTGGACGATCAGGTCGATGTCGTCGACGTGAATGCCGCGAGCCGCGACATCCGTCGCCACGAGCACGTTGACCCGACCCGACGTCAGACGCTCGAGGTTGCGCGTGCGCTTCTGCTGGTTGAGGTCACCGTGCAGGGCGACCGCGGGGATGCCCTCGTCGGCGAACTGTTCGGCGAGCATCTCGGCGAACGCGCGGGTACGGGCGAAGACGAGCGTCTTGCCGTCGCGGTCGACCAGGCGGCTGAGGATCTCGGCCTTGTTGCGGTGGTCGATCACGAGCACGCGGTGCTCGATCGTGCTCGAAGCCTGGTCTTCACCGGCGACCTCGTGCACGGCCGGCTCGACGAGGAACTCGTCGACGAGCGCCGAGACCTCACGGTCGAGCGTTGCCGAGAACAGCAGCTTCTGCGATCCGTCACCGGTCTCGCGCAGGATCCGCTGCACGGGCTCGAGGAATCCGAGCTCGCACATGTGGTCGGCCTCGTCGATGATCGCGACCTGAACATCGCTCAGGTCGAGACGACCCTGGTTGATGAGGTCTTCGATGCGTCCGGGGGTGCCGATGATGATGTCGACGCCCTTCTTGAGCGCACCGACCTGGCGCGCCTGGGGCACACCACCGTAGATCTGGGTCGTGAACAGGCCCACGCTGCGGGCGATCGGCTGGATCGTCCGGTCGATCTGCAGGGCGAGCTCGCGCGTCGGGGCGAGAATGAGCGCCTTCGGCTTGCGGCCGAACTCACGACGCTGGCCGGCCTGCGAGCGCAGGACGTTCTCGACCATGGGAGCGCCGAAGGCAATGGTCTTGCCGGAGCCGGTGCGCCCACGGGCGAGCATGTCGCGTCCCGCGAGGATCTCGGGGATTGTCGAGGCCTGGATGGCAAAGGGCGCCGCGGCACCGAGATCGGCCAGGGCGCGAACGATGTTGTCGCCGAGGCCCAACTCGCCGAACGTCACGCCATCGACATCCGTCGCCTGAATGGCTTCGGCCTGCAAGCGCTCGTGAACGACGTCGACGTGCTGCTCGTGAGACGCGGTGCGCTCGGGCTTCTTCGACCAGTCGGAGCGACCGGCGGGTGCGCCACTGCGGTCATCGCGACGGGGACGGTCGCTGTTGTATTCGCGCTTCGGGCGGTCGTCGAAGGAGCGAGCGGGACGCTCACCGTACGTGCGGGCCGGGCGGTCGTTGTTGTACTCACGACGGGCCGGACGCTCCGCACCGTCACGCGAAGGGCGATTGTCGAACGAGCGCTTCGGGCGGTCGTCGAAGGAGCGAGCGGGACGCTCATCGCGGCCACGCTCATCACGACCACGCGCGGGACGTTCGTCGAACGAACGCTTCGGGCGGTCGTCGAACGAGCGCGCCGGGCGCTCACCGTACGTACGCGCCGGGCGGTCGTTGTTGTACTCACGACGGGCCGGACGGTTATCGAACGAACGCGTGGGACGCTCACCGTACGTGCGGGCCGGACGGTCGTTGTTGTACTCACGACGGGCAGGACGCTCCGCGCCCTCGCGGGGCGGGCGGTTGTCGAAGGATCGAGCGGGACGCTCGTCGAACGAACGCGCGGGACGCTCGTCGCGGCCGCGCTCATCACGACCACGCGCGGGACGGCCGTCGAACGAACGCGCGGGACGATCGCCGTGTGCGTGGGTCCGGATGCCGCGGGCCTCTTCGCGGCCGGCACGCTGCGCCGAGGTCCAACGGGCCTTCGGAGCGCCGGACTCTTCGGTCGAGGCTCCGGCGCGGAATCCGCGGTGGCCAGCACTGCGGCTACCCGGCTTCTGCGAACGAGCCTCGGTCGCCACACCCTGACGCTTGCGGTCCTGGTAGGGGGTCTTCTCGCCGCGGCGCGGTTCGAAGTTCTTCGCGGGTCGGCCGCCGGCCGGCTTCTTGTTCTTGGGCATAGTGGTGTCCTTCTGGGTTGTCTCATGTGAGAACAGCACTCCACAGAACGCACCGAAGTGCGCCGATCAAATCTGCGTCTGATCGCGGTAGGAAGTTACCCGGACTCTCGTCGGCCGGGGGCCATTCAACGTGATGGTCGCCGGGGCGGATTCGCCCCCACCATCGGCCCCTTGGACTCACAAACCCATCCACGCACACGCGCAGTGTCCAGAGCCGACCGCCCAACACTACAGCACTACGGCGGTCAGGCCTGGGAGAACACCGGATCCATGCGCACGAGACGCACGCCGACGTTGACTACCATGGTGAGTCCGGCCAGTGGCGGCCGACCGGAGGAGGGCCCCACCTGTGACATTCGCATCGGAGCAAGACGGCATGCGAAGTGGACCCACGGGTACACAGTTCGTCCTCGATAATGCGCAGACCGGCGTAGGCGCGCAGATAACTCAGGTCGGTGCAGCGTTGCGTCGCCTCACCGTCGGTGGCGTCGAAATCGTTCCGCCCTACCCGGCGGATGCACCCTCGCCCGCAGCATCCGGAGTAGTCCTCGTACCGTGGCCGAATCGGGTCCGCGACGGCGCGTGGACGCAGGATGGCAAGACCCGTCGACTCGCGATAACCGAACCCGCACTCAACAACGCCTCTCACGGACTGCTGCGCTTCGCCGCGTATAGCGCGACCGACGTCGCGTCGGATCGGGTCATCCTGGCAGCAGACGTTTTCCCGCAGACCGGCTACCCCTTTCATCTGTCGACCCGCGTGACATATGCCCTGACCGAGACGGGAGTAGCAGTCACTCACGAGATCGAGAACAGCGGAACGGATGCAGCGCCCGTCGCCGTCGGGACACACCCATACCTCATGATCGGCGGGGTCCCCACGCGGGATCTGGTTGTGCGGTCGTCCGGCACGCACCGCTTCGTCGTCGACCAGCAACTCATTCCGACCGACGAGGTGCCGGTCGACCCCGGAAACGACCTGCGGGATGGACGGCGACTGGGCGACATCACGCTCGACACCGCGTACTCGGGGCTCAGTCGTGACGCTGACGGGCTCATCCGCCATTCGCTCACGGCCCCCGACGGACGTTCGCTCGTGCTCTGGCAGGGCGCCGGCTTTGATTTCGCGCAGATCTTCACAACCGACCGCTACCCCAGCCAATCGCTCGCGGTCGCCATCGAGCCGATGACCGCACCGGCGAACGCTTTCAACTCGGGTCGTGGCCTGCGATGGCTCGCGCCGAACGAGAAGTGGACACTTGGTTGGGGAATTGAACTGACAAGTTCATGAGATCTCTCTCATATTCAGATGCTCGGGGCAGAATATGGGCCATAACGGCCCAAGACGGAAACGATAGCGAGCTATAATCCTCGCAATAGCCACGCTTCCCGACACCCCCCGAAAGGTCTGGACGTGACACCCCCCGGTCTCGTCACACCCTCCGTCAACTTCGCCCCGTCTAGCTTGCGCCCCTGGCGCGCCCTCCGCGCAACGATACTTGCGGTCGGCGCCACGGTCCTTGCTCTCGGTGCGACTCCTGGCGACCCCACCGTACCCCTCTGGGGCCAATGGTCAGTGGGGATGTTGGCCGCGTTGGCTGCGGCAGCCACGGGTGGAATCCTCGCATACCGGGCGTACACGCGACGCACAGAGATGTCGGTGGCGCATGGCCACGACGAACGACACTGGAGCCACCGGATCGACGCCGTCTCGGCCGGTTTTGCTCAGGCTCTCATCTCGGGACTCTTGGTCGCGCTCACGTTCATCATCCTGAACGGTCTGAGCGGAGACGCCCACGTCACGGCGCTGCAGGCGACGGTCGCGTCGGGCATCAGCATCGCGGTCGTGTCGCTGATCGCCACGCACGCGGCGTCGCGCAATGAGACGATCCACGCGGTCGGGATGCTGATGTCGCTGACGGTCCTCGGATCACTCACGTCGATCCTCACAACGCCCGACCCGAACTGGTGGCAGCTGCACTTCAGCCAGTTGGGCACGTTCCACGTGTTCTCGGGATACATGTTCAACGGCACGCTGATCGCAACGGGCACGCTGATCGTCGCGTTCTCGTTCCGCGTCCGCCGCGTCCTGATCAACGCCCGAAAGCAGGGACGACTGCGAAGCGTCCGCGCTCCCCGCATCTTCGCGATCCTCGTGGCCTGCGTCGGCGCCAACATGGCGATGGTCGGAATGATCCCGGTGAATCATCAGCAGTTTCTGCACGACCGGGCCGCGACAGGCATGACGTTGTCGTTCGCCGCACTCCTCATCCTCACCCCGTGGCTGCTCCGCGGGCTCCCCCCGCGCATTTCCCGGGCAACGGGCGCGATCGCGATCATCCTCGTGATCGGCGCCACCGTTTTCATCTTCGGCATCATCAACCTCGCCGCCTTCGAGATCGTCGCATTCGGCCTGATGTTCAGCTGGATCGGCGTCTTCGCGACCTGCGTTGAGACCCGCCACGCGCCGGGTTCAGCGCCCAGCAAGGCGGAATCTGTCCCCGAGCCCGTGCGTACTTCAACACCGGTGCCACGCCGCGATGTGGCCTCCGGTCGCCCGCGGCGCCCCGTGCTCGTCAGCCGTCGTGCTCGCCGCGGCGCACCCGACGGGTCTGCTGCACGGGCGCTGCCGCCGGATACCCGCCGAGCAGCGGTGAGCTCGCTTCGGCCTTCTCGTGTGTCGAGCGTCCGTCGTCCGGCTCGCGGGGGTCCGTCTCGCGGGGCTCTGACGCCGACGATGCGGGTCCGCCCCGTCGCGCGACGCGCCGTTCTTTAGCCCCTTCGACCAGGTTGTAGAGGGTCGGCAGGACGAGCAGCGTCAGCACGGTCGACGAGACGAGTCCGCCGATCACTACGATCGCGAGCGGCTGCGAGATGAACCCGCCATTTCCCGTGATGCCCAGAGCGAGGGGCAGCAGCGCGAAAATGGTCGCAAGCGCGGTCATCAGGATCGGACGAAGGCGACGCGCGGATCCCGCGACGGTCGCCTCGTAGGCGCTCAGCCCCTTTTCGCGGTACTGGTTGACGAGGTCGACGAGCACGATGGCGTTGGTCACCACGATCCCGATCAGCATCAGCACACCGATGAGGGATGCCACCCCGAGCGGAACCCCGGTCAGGATCTGCAACAGGATCGCGCCCGTGGCCGCGAACGGCACGGACACCAGCAAGAGCAGGGGCTGGCGCAGGGACTTGAACGTCGCAACCATGATGATGTAGACGATCAGGATCGCGGCGAGCAGGGCCAGACCGAGCTGCGAGAACGAATCCTGTTGCTGCGAGATGACTCCTCCCACCTCGGCGTCGGCGCCCACGGGCAGCTCGATGTCGGCGAGGGCTTCATTGACCGACGCCGATGCGGCATTCAGGTCATCGGTCGAGGGAGTGACGGTGACCGTCGCGGTGCGCTGCCCCCGCTGCGTCGTGATCGAGGTGGGTCCATCCGTCTCGTCGACCGCGGCGATTTCGTCGAGACGCACCGGTCCGGCCGCGGTCGGCACCTCGAGCGCACGCAGCGCATCGAGCGTGGCGGGCGAAGCGGATGCCGCGAGATACACCGTCAACGCGGTGTCGTCGATCTCGATCGATCCGATCGACTGGGGCTGCATCGCGCCCGACACGAGTGCTCCCACGGCAACCTCCGACAGCCCACGGGCCGCAGCCGCATCGCGGTCGACAACTACCGCGATGTAGGGCAGAGACGCCGACAGGTTGCTCGTCACCTGGCCGATACCGTCCCGGCCGTCGAGGGCGGTGACGACGTCGGCCGTCGCCTCCTCGAGCGTCCCCCGGTCGGGAGCGCTGACGTCGATGTCCACGTCGCTTGACCCGAAGCCTCCGCCCGACCCCGCGACCGCGATATCTCCTGCACCCTCGAGGTCGGACAGCGTCGACTGGACCTGCTCACGCAGCTCGACCTGATCGACATCCGAATCGGTCGTGATCGAGTACGTGATCCCGGCGCCGCCACCCGAGAAGGCATCGCGAAGCGCCGATCCGCTCGATCCGATCGAGACCTGGACGGTCTCGATGCCATCGATCTTCAGGAGCGCCTCTTCCACCCGAACTGCCGCGGCGTCTTCGCTGTCGAGGCTCGCCGCCGGGCCCAGATTCTGGGTGACGGTGAAGGTGTTCTGCCCGGAGTCACCGAGGAAGTTGGTCTTCATGAATGGAGCGGCGGCGGCCGTGCCACCGAGCACCACGAGCGCAAGAATCAGGGTGACTGCGGAGTGCTTCAGCGTCCACGAGAGGACCGGCAGGTAAGACCTCTGCAGACGCGTGTGCGGCGCGGTCGGCGACTCGGGATCGACCGCAACCCCTTCCGCGTCGAGGAGCGCCTTACCCGGGCGCAGGAACCAGTACGCCAGGACGGGCACGATCGTCAGGGCAACGAACAACGAAGCGAGCATCGCGATCGTCACCGTGAGAGCGAACGGACGGAAGAGCTCACCGGTGACATCGCCGACGAACACGATCGGCAGGAACACCGCGACGCTCGTCAGTGTCGAAGCCGTGATGGCCGCCGCGACCTCGCGCACCGCCAGCAGGATCGACGCGGTCTTGTCGGCGTCGCCCACATAGTGCCGTTTGATGTTCTCGATGACGACGATCGAGTCGTCGACCACACGCCCGATGGCTATCGTCAGAGCACCCAGTGTGAGGATGTTCAGCGAGTATCCGAAGGCCTGGATGCCGATGAACGTGATGAGGACGCTTGTCGGGATCGAAATCGCGGTGACAAGAGTCGAGCGCACCGACAGCAGGAACACCAGGATCACGAGAACCGCGAACACAAGCCCGAGCAGGCCTTCTTGCGCGAGCGCCTCGATCGATTGCTGAATGTACGGGGCCTGATCGAACACGACCGTGAAGCTCGGCCCACCCAGACTCCGCTCGATCTCCGGGAGCAGCGTGAGCACACCGCGCGAGACGTCGACGGTGTTCGCCGCGGGCAGCTTCGTGATCGCGATGGTCAGCGCCGGCTCACCGTCGACCCGCGATATCGACGTGACCGGATCGGTGGCTTCCACCACGGTGGCGACATCGCCGATCGTGAGGGTTTCGGCACCGAACTGATCGGCGCTCGTCGGCACCAGTGGCAGGGCGGCGAGTTCGTCGACCGTGGTGATCTTGACCCCGGTCTGCACCGTGAGCGTCTGATCCGCCTCCGTGATCTGACCGCCCGGGAACAGTACGCCGTTCTGATCGAGGGCGTCACGGATGGCCTGCTGGGTGAACCCGGCGGCGGCCAGCGATGCCGTGTCCGGCGTGATGGTGATCCTCTGGCCGATCCCGCCGACGATCTGAGCGGCGTTCACCCCGTCGACATCCTCGAGGTCGGGAATCACACTCTGATCGAGCTGAGCCTGGATCGAAAGCGAGTCATCGAAGCCGGTCACGGCCAGTTGAATGACGGGGAAGTCGTCGAAGCTGGCGGCGATGACGTTCGGTTCGACCGACTCGGGCAGCTGCGCGTCGATGCGGTTGATCGCCTGGGTGATCTTCTGTTCGGCCGTGGCCAGGTTCGTGCCGTAGGTGAACGATGCCGAGATGATCGAGGCGTTGGTAGTGCTCGTCGCGACCGTCGACTCGAGCCCCTCGATGCCCTGGATGGCGGTTTCGATCGGCGTCGAGACATCCGTGTTCACGACCTCGGGCGAGGCGCCCGGATATGCCGTGACGATGGCTAGCTGGGGGAACTCGATCGACGGAATGAGCTCCTGCTTGAGGCTGGTCAGCGCCAGGCCGCCGAACACCGCCGCCACGATCGTGATCAGGGCGATGAGCGCGCGGTTCTTCAGGCTCAGGATGGCGAGGTTCGACACGGTCGGCCTTCGATGAGAGATGGCACGGACACCGAGCCGGAGTCCGGAGATCGATACGCGAACGTATCGGTTTCAGTATCTCATCCGATGGGCGCCGTTAGCCCGTGAGCAGCTCGCGGATCGCCGTCTCGGCGGCCACGTCAAGATCGAGCACTCGACCCTTCTCGTAGGCCCGGAACACCCGCGGATCGATATAGCTGCTGCGAGCAACGGCGGGGGTGTTGCCGAGGCCGTCGGCGGTGGCGCGGATGGCAAGCAGTTCCGCCCGTTTGCGGTCGGTCTTCGTCTCGACCAGACCGATGCGGGCCAGCGCCTCGGCGGCGAGGATGGTGCCGCGCAGCGTCCGGAAGTCCTTGGCCGTGAAGGATCCGCCGGTCAACGCGCGCACGTGTGCATTGACGTCTCGGGGGGTGAGGGCGACGCGACGCCGACCCTGCGCGTACGCGAGCAGGGGGGACCGCGGTCGTCCCGCGACGAGCTCGCTGATCACGGCGGCGAGATCCGAATCATCGACGTCGATGAGGGCCTGTTTACCGCTCTTGGCGGGAAAGGACAGCGTGACGACCGTGCCATCGACCGACGCATCCTTGCGGATGAGCGTGGTGAGGCCACGGCTGCCATTGGCCTTGAGATATCGTGCGGATCCCACACGGGGCGCCGCTTGGTCGAGCAGCCGGAACGCCGTCGCGAGCACCCGTTCGCGATCGAGCGCCTCACGGCGCAACGCCGTCGTCACGCGCGCTCGGGCGCGCGGGATCACCTCGGCGAGTTGCAGAGCTCGCGCGAACTTTCCGCGGTCGCGAGTAGAGCTCCACGCCGCGTGGTAAAGATACTGACGCCGACCCGCATCATCCGTGCCGACCGCCTGAATGTGACCGCGGGCGTCACGGGCGATCCACACATCCCGCCACGCCGGAGGGATGACAAGTGCCTCGACGCGCTCGACATCGCTCGCCCCGGCGGGCCTCCCACGATGGTCCGCGTACCGGAATCCGGAGCCGGAACGGATGCGTTGCAGTCCCGCATCCTCGAGCGGTCGCACACGAACGAGTCGGCGCGCGCCCGCGGTTGAGCCCCGTCCGTTCGCCATCGATCCGCACTCCCCGTCGCTGATCGCGACGTGCGATCCAGACGAAACATAGTCTCTCCGGTGACACCACCTCGAGGACTTGACACGCGGCACTCGAAGCGCCAGCGATGCAATCGCGCCCCCGGTCCGGCTCCGCACGACGTGATATCACCGTCCGAGAGGCCTCGTCAACCCCCTCGCACGCCCCGTGGCTCACCCTTAGCGTTTTTTCCACAGTGCCACCCGCACGTCGTTCGCATGCGTCCGCCGATTCAGACATCTGGCGCACGCACGTTCGGACAACACACATAAGGAGCCTCACCATGAACCTCGCAGCCCTCATCATCATCATCATCGCGGTCGTCCTCGCCATCACGGGCGGCATCTGGTCTGCAGCCAACTGGCTGATCTGGGTTGCCATCGTGCTTGCCGTGATTGCGCTGATCATGTTCCTGCTCCGACTCATCACGGGTCGCAGCAAGGTCTAGGAATGTCCGGCCGCGCGCGTTTCGGGTGCGTGCGTCGGCCCTCCCCCGCGGATGCCGCGGTCCAGCTTTCGCGCTGGACCGCGGCATCCGTTCTTTGGTGACCGGATGCTCTCCGTGAACATCGTGTCCATCTCTTCGTCCCTGCGCAAACACGATATATCGTGTTATTCTCGTGACTCACGATATATCGTGTATTCGAGCGCAAGGAGCGTGCCATGACATTGGAAAAGTGGATCGTCCACCCCGGCGAATCGCGCGTGATCGACGTCGAGTCGGTCAACAAACTCAAGGTCGGTCTCGTCGGTGGCCAGATCGACGTGATCGCGCACGACGAGCCCGGCATTCGCATCGAGGTTCACGCAGTCACCATCAAAGACCTGCGCATCGAGGCGACCGGCGACACGATCGAGATCGATCACCCGCAGCTGCGCTGGGACAACTTCCTCCAGGTCTTCCGCAATTTCGGCGCGGGCGGGCCGAAGGCCGACATCAGCGTCGCCGTGCCGCGCAACATCGCGCTCAACCTGGGCGTCGTTTCGGCCAGCGCGCTCGTCGCCGGACTCGCGAGCGACGTGCGGCTGAACACGGTTTCGGGTGACATCATCGTCGACGGACTCACGGGCGACCTGCAGGTGAACGCCGTCTCGGGTGACGTGCAGGCCCACGAACTGGTGGGCGCACTGACCGCCAACAGTGTGTCGGGCGACGTGGCGGCGACCGGCACGATCCGGAAGGCCACCGTCGACACCGTCTCGGGCAGCGTCATGCTGGACACCACCGGTCCCGTCCATCAGATCGGTCTCAACACCGTCAACGGCAACGCCACGGTGCGCCTCGATCGATCCCTCGCGGCCAACTACGTCGCGCGCAGCGTGAGCGGTCGCGTGCAGGTCGACGGCGTGGTGCGGTCCGGCTCGGGTCCGACTAGCTACACCGGTTCGACGGGTGAACTGAGCGGGTCGTTCGCAGACATCCGCACCAACACGGTGTCAGGCGACGTGACCGTGCTTCGCCGGTCGGTCAGCGAAAACACTCCGGCCGTCGATGACACCGCTGCTCACCACGATGTGGATGTCGAGGACGCACGATGAGTCCCGTCTTCTCGCATGGCGATCTCCGCCTGTACCTGCTCAACCTGCTGAACGAGGCACCGCGCCACGGTTACGACATCATCCAGGCACTCTCAGACCGCACCGGCGGCACATACACCCCGAGCGCCGGCACGGTCTATCCGCGCCTCGCCAAGCTCGAAGAAGAAGGCCTCGTCACCAAGAGCGTCGACGGCCGCAAGACCGTCTACGAGATCACAGCGGCTGGACGCGCCGAGGTGGCATGGCGTGCGGGCGATCTCGAGGGCATCGAGGCGGGGCTGGCCGACTCGGTCCGCCTGATCGCCGACGAGGTGCGCGGAAGCGTCCGTGAGGCGATGAAGAGTCTGCGAGCAGATCTGGCCGCTTCGGCCCGGGACGAGCGCGACGCGGATGCACCGTCCTCCCCCTCGGATGATCCGCGCGGGCGCAGCCGCGAACAACTCCACCGAGCCGATGCGATCGTGAACGACTTCCGTGGGCGCCTCCGCGCAGAGCTGCGGACGCACGTGGCTCGCGGTCGTCTGCTCGAATCGGGTGTGATCGACGACCTCGCGGCATCCCTCGAGGGTGCTCTGAAGGATCTGCGATCGGCGCTCGGTCGCTGACCTGTTCGAAGCTGGCTAGTCGGTTCGCCCGGCCCGGCAAATGAGTGGGGCGGTTCTCGGAGCCGCCCCACTCATTCCTGGGGCCAGAGGTCCTCGTCGTCCGCGGCCGCCGTGCCGAGCGGCACGACGAGAACCGGGCGGTGCTGGCGGTGGGCCAAGCGCGCGGCCACCGACCCGGTGAAGAACTCCCGGATCGATTCACCGATACCGCGGTCGCGTGTGCCGACCACGAGCAGTTTGGCGTCGAGACGCTCGGCGAAGTTCTTCAGGGCGATGGCGGGATCGCCGACGAGCTGACGCAACTCCCATGCGACACCCTTGGCGTCGAGAGCGTCGTGGGCAGCCTGCCGCACCGAATCGAGCTCGGCCGCGCCCGGCGTGATGTCGATGTCGAGCGGGGCCGAGTGCACGTAGCCATCCGGGTCTTCATACGTCACGAAGCGCGTCATGTCGACGTGCACGATCACGAGCGGCGCGTTCATGAGACGGGCGAAGTGTGCACCCTCGCGCATCACCCGAGCAGATTGGCCGGGCACCGCGGCGACAATGACCGCGCCGCGTAGCGCAGCATCGCGCTCGCCGTCGCTGGCACCATTCGAGGAATCTGGGTTGATGGTGGTCATCGCTGCTCCCTCACGGTAGCGGAGCACCCGGCTTGCCCGTGTGCGCCCGTGCTATTCTGAATGCTACTCTTACCGGCCTCGAGCCGGTCTCGTGAATGCATCGGGCACCTCAGACATGCCCGCAGCTCTAGTCGTGAGGGGGTCTCGCATGGGTCGTGGCCGTCAGAAGGCGAAACACACCAAGATCGCTCGCGAGCTCAAGTCTTACAGCCCGTCGGTCAACTACACCGCGCTCGAACGTGAGCTCGGGCACACGAACGACGATCTTTACGTCGACAAGTGGGCGGACGAGTACGAGGACGAAAAGGCCTGACGGCCTCTCCGCGCACGACGTCGCCTAACCGCGACTCGCGCCGTCCATCAGCCCCGCAACTCCGGGTCCTGACGCTGAATCATCGACGGATTCCGACGTTGTGCTCGGCGAGCCCGGTCAGCGGTTGAGCGACGCGAACTTGCGGACCGACAGCGGCACGAAGACGACGAGCATCACGACCGTGAAGATCAGCACGTAAAGCACCGGGTTCTGCAGCGGCCACGCATCCGCCGTCGGCGATCCCTCCGCGACATTGCCGAACAGAACGCGTGCCGCCTGCACGAGGGCCGACACGGGGTTCCACTCCGCGAAGACACGGAGCGGCCCCGGCAGGTTCTCGCTCGGGACGAACGCGTTCGAGATGAACGTGAGCGGAAAGAGAATGAGGAACGAGGCGTTGTTGATGATCTCGGGGCTGCGCACCGAGAGCCCCAGAAAACTCATCACCCATGAGAAGGCGTACGAGAACAGGATGAGCAGGCCGACCCCCGCGAGGAAGCTGACGACCGACGACTCCACACGCCAGCCGACCAGCAGACCGGTCAGCATCATCACGATCAGCGACAGCACGTTGATCACGAGGTCGCCGACCGTGCGTCCGATGAGCACCGCCGCTCCGTTCATCGGAAGCGTGCGGAACCGGTCGATGATCCCGTCCTTCAGATCCTGCGCCATCGCGGAACCTGAGTAGGTCGACCCGAAGACGATCGTCTGCGCGAAGATGCCCGCCATGAGGAACGACGTGTAGCTCTCACCGGGAATGTCGATCGACGAACCGAAAACGAACGTGAACAGCAGCACGAACATGATCGGCTGGATCAGGGTGAACACCAGGATGTCGGGGACGCGCACGATCTTCTTGATGTTGCGCCATGTCGCGACGTAGCCATCGGAGAGGAAGCGGCTGACCGTCGTGCCGGGGATGGGCTGAAGTGACCCGGCCGGGGACGGCGTCGTACCGCGAGCGGTGTCGGACGTCGTCATGCTGCAGTCTCCTCGGTTTGCGTGTCTTCGGCGGCATGCCCCGTGAGCTGCAGGAACACGTCGTCGAGGGTCGGGCGGCGCATGCCCGCGTCGTGGAGTTCGATGCCGGCCGTGGCTACATCGGCCATGATCCTGCCGAGGGCGTCGGCCCCGTCCGCAACGGGGACAACGAGGGTGCGCCCTCCGTCGGAGACCACCGGCCCCGTGCCGTATCGCTGCAGAACCTGCTCGACCGCGGGCGCATCAGCTTCTTGCGCGAAGCTGATCGCCACCCGCTGTCCCCCGACCGATGACTTGAGCTCGTCGGCCGTACCCTCGGCGATGACCCGACCGGTATCGATGATGGAGATCGAATCGGCGAGACGATCTGCCTCTTCTAGGTACTGGGTCGTCAGCAACACCGTCGTGCCGCCCGCGACGAGCGACTCAATCACATCCCAGAGCGCGAGCCGACTACGCGGATCGAGGCCGGTCGTCGGTTCGTCGAGGAACAGCACCGGCGGGTTGATCACGAGAGCGCCGGCCAGGTCGATCCTTCGGCGCATGCCGCCCGAGAAACCCTTGACGGGTCGATTCTGAGCATCGACCAGGTCGAACAGTTCGATGAGCTCTCGCGCCCGCTGCGCCGCTCGCTTGCGACCCAGGTGGTAGAGCAGCCCGACCATGAGCAGGTTCTCGAATCCGGTGAGATTTTCGTCCACTGCCGCGTACTGTCCGCTCGCGCCGCTCATTCGACGGACGGCCTGGGGGTCGGCGAGAACGTCGATGCCGTTGATGCGCGCGGCACCCGAGTCCGGTCGGATCAGGGTCGTCAGCACCTTGACGGTCGTCGTCTTGCCCGCACCGTTGGGCCCAAGCAGCGCGGTGACGGTGCCCTCGGGCACGGTCAGATTCAAGCCGTCGAGCGCCCGCACCTCGGGGGCGCCCTTCGGCTGGTATGTCTTGACGAGATCACTCGCCTCGATAAATGGCATGAGCGCGAGCGTACTCCGCGCCTGCGACATCCAGGCATTCCCGCTGGGCGAACCCAGGAGTCAGGAGGTCTGCGAGCCCTCGACCCAGGCCAGGTACTCGTCCGAGACCGTGCCCGTGATGTAGCGGCCATCAAAGCAGCTCATGTCGAGGTCGGTGACATCCGACCCCTCGAGGATCGCGGCCTTGAGGTCGTCGACCTCCTGGTAGACGAGGAAGTCACAGCCGAGTTCTTCCGCGATCTCGGGGATCGTGCGGTCGTGGGCGACGAGCTCCTGACGCGAGGGCATGTTGATGCCGTAGACGTGCGGGTAGCGGACGGGCGGGGCCGCGGAGGCGAACGTGACCGTCTTGGCCCCGGCATCCCGAGCCATCTGGATGATCTGCTGGCTGGTCGTGCCCCGGACGATCGAGTCGTCGATCAGCAGCACGTTCTTGCCCTTGAACTCGCTCGACATCGCGTTGAGCTTCTGCCGCACACTCTTTCGGCGCACCGCCTGACCGGGCATGATGAACGTCCGGCCGACGTAACGGTTCTTGTAGAACCCCTCGCGGTATTCGATGCCGAGCTTGCGCGCCACCTGCATCGCTGCCGGACGCGACGAATCCGGGATCGGCATGACCACGTCGATTGTCTCGGTGGGGGTGTACTTGGCGATCGTGTCGGCGAGACGGTCGCCCATACGCAGACGGGCCTCGTAGACCGAGATGCCGTTCATGATCGAGTCGGGACGCGCCAGGTAGACGTACTCGAACGAACACGGCACGAGCTTCGCGTCAGCGGCGCACTGCTTCATGTGCAGGTGCCCCGCGAGGTCGATGAACACGGCCTCGCCGGGCATCACCTCGCGCACAACGTCGTAGTCGCCGTTCTCGAGCACGAGGGATTCGGATGCGACCATCCACTCGTAGCTCCCCGCCGCGGTCTTGCGTGTGCCCAGAATGAGCGGACGGATGCCGAAGGGATCGCGGAACGCGAGCAGCCCGTGACCGGCGATCAGCGCAATCGTGGCGTACGACCCCTCGACACGCTCGTGCACGCGCGACACGGCCTGGAAGATCTGCTCGGGATCGAGATCGAGGCCTGAGATCGACGCCTGCAGTTCGTTCGCGAGGACGTTAACCAACAGCTCGGTGTCGGAGGTGGTGTTGAGGTGTCGACGATCCTTGCTGAACAGCTCCTGCGTCAGCTCACGCGTGTTCGTCAGATTGCCGTTGTGCACCAGGACGATGCCGTACGGAGCGTTGACGTAGAAAGGCTGCGCCTCTTCTTCATTGCCCGCCGTGCCCTTCGTCGCGTAGCGCACGTGACCGAGCCCGATCGTGCCCATCAGGGCACGCATGTCACGTGTACGGAAAGCCTCGCGCACCTGACCGCGCGCCTTCGCGATGTGGAAGATGCCGCTCGGCTCGGCCGTGGCGATGCCCGTCGAGTCCTGCCCGCGGTGCTGCAACAGCAGCAGGGAGTCATAGATGTCCTGATTGACCGACCCTTGGCCGACCATCCCAACGATGCCGCACATGGGGTTTAGTTCGCTCCATCCGCGTAGGAACCGACGAGGCGTACGGCGCCGCCGTCGACCCCCTTGGCTCCCTGTTCGAAATCGCCCTCGGGTAGCGGGTCGTCGCGCACGGTGCCCACAGGCCAGGCGGCGATGCCGTCCCGACCGAGCGCCGCGATCGCCGCGTCGGACCGATCGGCGGCAATGACCGCGAGGAACCCGATGCCGAGGTTCCAGGTGCCCTCGGTCTGCTCGAGCGTGATGCGTCCCGCATCGGCGAGCACACGGAAGACCGGCGGTGGTGACCACGTCGTGCGGTCGACATCGACCCAGGTTCCCTGCGGCAGCACGCGCGCGAGGTTGGCCGCGATACCGCCGCCGGTGACGTGGCTGAGCGCGTGGACGCCCGCGCCGGGACGCAGCTCGTCGACGAGGCGCAGAAGCGGAGTCGTGTAGAGGCGGGTCGGTTCGAGGAGCGCTTCACCCCAAGATGTCGCGGCACTGGATGTCGCGGTGGTGAGTTCGGCGGCGCGGTCGGTGTAGGCGATCCCGCGGTCCGTGATGATGCGGCGGACGAGCGAGAATCCATTCGAGTGCAGGCCGCTTGAGGCGAGTGCCAGCACGACGTCGCCCGCGACGATGCGCTCGTGGCCGAGTACGTCCGCCGCCTCAACGACGCCCGTCGCTGCTCCCGCGATGTCGTAGTCGTCGTCGGCCAAGAGGCCCGGGTGCTCGGCGGTCTCACCGCCGACCAGGGCCGTGCCCGTCTCGGCGCAACCGCGCGCGATGCCCGCGACGATGTCCGCGATGCGCGCGGGAACTACCTTGCCGCACGCGATGTAGTCCGTCATGAAGAGCGGCCGGGCGCCGACCACGACGATGTCGTCGACGACCATGCCGACGAGGTCGATCCCGACAGTGTCGTGCTTGTCGATGGCCCGGGCGATCGCGATCTTGGTGCCCACGCCATCCGTGCTCGTCGCGAGGAGCGGGTGATCGAAGTCGCGAAGAGCCCGCGCGTCGAACAGACCCGCGAAGCCGCCGACGCCCCCGAGGACTTCGGGACCATGCGTTGCGCGCACCGCTGACTTCATGAGTTCTACGGCGAGGTCGCCTGCCGCGGTGTCTACTCCGGCGGCGGCGTAAGGATTGAGCGAGGCTGAGGCCACCCGCACAGCCTACCGGCCCGTCCGGGGCGTCGGATTCGGTCGCCCCGCTCCGGTACCCGCTGTCGAGGGCCGAGGGGCCCGCGACCTACAATGACGGCATGCCCAGCGCCGCAGGTCCGGAGTGGGTGATCCGCGAGGATGCGAATGTCGCGGTCATCCTGGCCCTTGCGCTGCGCCAGCTCGTGGGGGTGCGCTGGCCCGACGAGCTGCCGCCCCTGCGCGGGCTGTCGTCGAACGACATCGAACGCGACGAGGCGGAGCAGTCTCGGCTCGAGCGACAGTGGCGCGAATACTGGGCGATGACCGTCGAGCCGCAAGCTCATCCCGCTTCGGGGCCTCTCGACCTGGTCGACGGGTTCGAAACCTACGTCGCGCTGCCCGTCGAAGGGTTCGACGACCTGCGGGCGGCGATCGCCCCGCACACCAGCGCCGTCGCCTTCGCTCGCGCGGCTCACGATCGCCACGCCGGAGACTCGCTCGGAAGGTCCGGCGTTTCGTACCGGGCCTATGCGGGCGCTATCGCCCAGCACGAACGCGAGGTCGGGCGACGTGCCCACGCTTTCGAGCTCAACGTGCAGGTTCTTCCGCTCACGCAACGCGGGGTCTGGTGGATCGGGTCACTCACGATCGCCGTGACGGACGGACTGCGCAGCGATGTCGTCGCGTTCGACGCCGCGATCCACCCGATCATCGCCGAACTCGCGTAAACGCTGCCTCAGAACGGTGGTGGATCCGTGTTCGGGGTGAAAATGACCAGCGCGGGCGGTGGTTTGTCGATGTAGACGCGGCCACCGGGTGAGGTCCATTCCAGGATTCCGCCGCCGAGTTGTCGGACGGTCCACGCGGTCTCGCCCTTCAGGGTGTGGTGTCGTTTACAGAGACACGCGAGGTTGCAGGTGCTGGTTTCACCTCCCAACGCGTAGTCGAGGGTGTGGTCCCGGTCGCACCGGTGGGCGGGTTGCCGGCATCCGGGGAATCGGCAGTGCTGATCCCTCGCCCGCAGGAACCGTTTCATGTCGGCGGACGGTGTGTACCGGTCCACGGCGAGCACACACCCGGTGATCGGGTCAGCCAGAACGCGATCCCATCCGGTCGCGTGTCCCGCGAGTTGCCGGGCCGTGGCCGGGTCGATCGGGCATCGGCCCACCAGTTCGGCGGGCTCGTCGGTCACGCCGGCCAGCGCCAGCGCGGGCACCGTGACGTTCACGATCCCGCGGATCGCCCCGAGACCCCCGAACCCGTCCGAGAACCCGGAACCCGTTTCAACGTTGGGGGTCGTTGTCAGCATCATGTCCGCGACGAGGTCCGCACGAATCTGATCGATCGTCCGCACATCCGTGGGGTCGGCGTTCTTGATCGCCTGGGCCTGCTGCGTGATCCGGTCGTGCATCGCATGCGCGAGCACAGCGGGCTGGATGGTGCTGAACTCCGCCATCCCATCCCCGATGTCCCGCACACACGCACCCCGCGACGCACGCGCCTCTTCGTGCCGTTCCGCGAGCGGTCGCGGCTGCAGCGACTCCGCAAGCCGCGCGAGGGATGACCCCAGCCGTCCCGGTGTGGTTTCTTCGGCACGCATCAGCGCTTCAGTCTCGAACAGGGCGCGTGCGTCCGAGTCGGTGATCGGGAGGCCGTGTTCCATGATCACCGCAACGTGCCCGGTACTCACCCGTCCCTCATCCCACGCCGCGAACGTGGCTGGGAACGACTCCTCCAGCACCGCGGCATCGTTCATACGGCGCTGCACGGTCCGGTCGGACATGTTCGTTGCGGCACCGAGTTCCGCCGCCAATGAACGAAAAGGCAGTTCCGCCTCGCGGGAAGAAGGGGAGGCGAGTTCCGCGACCCGGTGCATCCCCTCCGCGGCTGCCTCCGCGAAAATGCGGGCCAGCGCGGCCTGCCCCTGCTCGGCCACACGCATCGCCTCAGCGCACCGGTCTGCGAAGTCCCGAGCTTTGACATCGACCCCACGAGTGTTCGAATGCATGTTCGAAACTCTACGGATGACCACCGACATTCACGCCCCGAAAAGCCCCAAATCGCGCCGAAAACACGGCGAAAAGATGAGAGTTCTCCCATCTGGAAACCAGAGGTCGAACCGACGCAGAGCGCCGTGTTCAGATGTCAGTCGACGATGGTCTCGTGGTCGAAGCTGACGGTGCGCGCGCGGCGCTGCGAAGCGCGATCAAACACGAGTGCCACGACTCCCCCGACGGCCAGACCGACAGCGATACCGATGAGGGCGAGGAACCCGAAGACCTGGGTCGACGAGTACGTGACATCCGTCAGCGGGCTGATCGCCTCTTCGCCTGTGGCGAAGGCCAGAATCAGGGTGACGAGGACTCCGAGGAGCGCGCCCACCGTCAGGAAGACCCCGTACTTGGGGGCCCGGCGCACGCGCCCCTCGACGATTTCGTTGCTCACCCCTCCATTGTCGCACCTACACGGACGGTCCGGCCTGGTCGTGGGCGACCGCATCGGCTGAGGCTGCGTCCACCGCGCGACGGCGACGAACGACGATCGTGACGGCGAGGGCGACGATCAGCGCCAGCCCGATTCCCCCGGCGACCCAGGGCCAGACCGGGAGCGGATCCGTGGTCGCCGAGGCATCCGTCTCGGGCGCCGCGAGCGGCTCGTCGTCATCGATCGGTGCGGCAACGGCTGCCACACCACAGTCTGCCGCCAGGGGAATCTCAAGGGTCAACGGGTCGAGCTGTTCACCCTCGGGGTAGCTGCCGAAAGCCGTCGCACCGGCGGCGGTCAGCGTCACCGCGACCCCGTCGAGCACGATCGAGTCGGTGCCCACGGCATCCGCTGGCACGTCGAACTCGGCGAACCGAACGCCGGTCATCGCGATCGGCTCGCCCGACTGGGTCGTACCCGTGATGTCGAAGACGACGTAGCCGACATCACCCGCGAACTCGATGCGCGCGGCGGTGAGCGACGTGTCGAGCGCGCCGTCGTGGCCCGTGAATCGGATCGTGCCCCCGAAGTCGACGACTCCCGTGACGGCACTCGCGCCGGATTCGGTGTCGAGCGATCCCGCGCCAGCCGCCCAGACGAAGTCGGGGTAGTCGTAGGCGACGCCGTCGAGCTCCCACCCGCCCGCCGCGATGCCCTCGATGTAGGTGCGGAACGACTCCTTGAATCCCCATCGCATCGAGGCGTCCTCGACCACACACGCGCCGAGGGCCTCGGCCCGCGCCAGGGTGAAGGCGACGCCGCGGGAGACCGAACCCTGGAAGGTCAGGGTGTGCTCGCCATCGGGGAGGGTTGCGGGGAGCGAACCGGTCCAGGTCGCGACACCGGATGCATCCGCCACGAGATTCGTCGCCAACACGGTCGGCGTCGAATAGACCACCACGGCAATGCCGGTCTCGCCCGCGGCGAAGCCGTCCGCCTGGACCGTGACCGCTGCGCCCGACGAGAGGGCGGCGAGCGTGTCGGCGTCGAGCACGATGCCGGTGGTCGCCGGGGGCGTGGTCGGAATGGTGCGTGCCACCGACTGTGTGGCAGCGCCCGCCGTGGCGACTGTGCCGGTCGAACCCGAGGGCGCCGCCGCCGCTGATCCGATCCTGAAGGTGACCGGGTCAAGGCTCGTGTACGCGCCCTGGAACAGGGCGCTCCCCGCCGAGGTCAGCGAGACGGCCGCGTTCGTGAACGTCACCGCCGAGCCCGAGACGCTGCGGGCAGCCGTGCCGACCCCGACGTTTCCGAGGTGCAGGCGGGTGCCGCCGTTCGTGACCCACAGCTGCGCCGAAGCGGGCGACGTGAAGCGGAACTCGGGGTTCGCGAGCGAGACGTCGAGGATGCCCCCGTGGCCCGTGAACCGCACAGCGCCGGCGTAAGACACGTTTCCGAGTCCGGTCACCGGATCGTAGGTCGAACCAGCCGCCTGGCCGAACTGGAAGAGACCGCCCGAGCGGGTCGCGCCTCCCGAAACGGTGACGCTGCCGTTCGCGGTGCCCGTGATGTAGGTCATGAACCGCGCCGAAATGCCCCAGCTGAGCTGGCCGCCCTCGACGAGCTGGGCGGGGGCGGCCGGATCGACCGGAGTCGACGGGACCTCGGGCTCTTCGGGCACCGTGCCGGGGAACAGGATGTCCCACTGCGACGGGCTGATCGAGACATCCGCTCGTGCGTAGATCGTCTCGTCGGTCGGAGTGGTGTGCCCCTGCCAGACGATGACCTCGTACTGCTTCGTGCGGTCGAGCTTCTCTGTCGGAGCGACGATCGTCTTGTCGAACGCCCCGCCGGTGATCGCACCCGGCGTCATCCAATAACCGAACGCGACGTACCCGCCGCTGCCGGTGACGGAGGACTCCGCGCCCTTCTCGATGACCGCCGCGTAGGCGCCGGCGATATCGGCGAAGTCCGAACCGAGCACACGGATCGAGGCGCCATCGGCCTGAGACACCTCGGGCACGGTCACGTCGATCGAGGGCGGCGGCGTCAGCGTCACGGGAACGCTGAGCTCCTGCTCGGCGTTCGTTACGCCGCCTGCCGCGTAGGTGTAGACCCCGTACCGACCGCCCTCGGGCGGTGTCGCGGGCTCGGTCACCGTGACGGTCGTGCGGAACGAGCCATCCGATGCGATCGGCGCCCACTGCGCACGGATCACCGACTGGTACTGCGACGGCACCTGGTCGAGCACGCTCTCGGCGAGCGCCCACTTCTGCGAGGTCGCCTTGCGTGTTGCACTCGAGGCGCCCTCGGACGGCTGCCACTCTTCGGCGAAGCTGCCGAACACGACGTAGGTGCCCTGCGGCAGGGTGTTCGGGATCGGCACTCCACGGCCGCCGACGTTCGCGGACGGGTCGTATCCGGAGCCCTCGACGACGAGTGTGTCACCGAACTCCACGGTGTTCTCACCCAGGGGCGTCACGCCGTCTTCGAGATAGACGGACAGCGACGGCGCCGACATGACATCGACGAGAACCTCGCGCTCCTGGGCCGCGTTGTTCACACCGCCCGCACCGTAGGTGTAGACGCCGTAGCGACCTCCTTCAACGAGGGCGCTCGGTTCGGTGACGGTGAGGGTCGTCTCGAAAGAACCATCCGATTCGATCGACGCCCACTGTGCGCGAACCGCGGCCTGGTAGTTACTCGGAACCTGGTTCAGCACCACTTCGGCGAGCGCCCACTTCTGCGATCCGACCTTGCGGGTACTGCTCGCGGCGCCCTGCGAGGGCTGCCAAGACTCGGCGAAGTGTCCGAAGACGACGTAGGTGCCTTGCGGCAGCGTGTTCGGGATCGGCGCGCCGCGGCCGCCGACGTTCGCGGTCGGGTCGTATCCCGTGCCGCGCACCACGAGGGTGTCGCCCGCGCGAACCACCGTGTCAGCGACGGGCGTCACGCCATCGGCGAGAAACACCGAGAGTTCGGGAGCGGATGCCGGAGGTTCCGTGGGCTCGGCGGTGGGTTCTGCGGTCGGCTCCGTCGTCGGCTCGGTCGTGGGCTCGGCGGTCGGCTCCGTGGTGGGCTCCGTCGTCGGCTCCGGCTCGGGCTCAGCGGGCGGGAAGACCGCATCCCACTGCGTAGAGGTGATCGCGACGTCGCTGCGCGCGTAGATCGTCGCCGAGTCGGCGGCCGAATGGACCTGCCAGATGAGCACCTCGTAGGTCTGGGTGCGATCGAGCGAGCCCGGTGCCGCGGTCAGGGCGAAGGATGTCGCTCCGTCGACGATCGAGGGGAACGGCATCGCGAACGCGGCGTAGCCGCCCGAGCCGCTGATCTGCGACTCGGTGCCCTTCACGATCAGCGCCGCGTAGGCCTGCGTAGCTGTGCCGAGGCCGGATGCCTCGACGGACACCGTCAGCCCGGATCCCTCGGAGGCCGACGTCACGGTCCCCGAAATCACCGCGCCGTCGAGAGCGCGTGCGGGCACGGCTCCCACCACGCCGGCGGCGACCAATATGAGGGCCAGGACGGCGGCGAGGATGCTGCGAATGGGGGTGATCGAGGGTGCTGCGGTCACGATGATGGGTCTCCGAAAGACACGCATAGCGGCGCTCGGTCGCACGCGAACGAGATCGCCGGAGATGCCGGATGGTCGGGATGCATGAGGTTAGGCTTAGCTAACTTGTTTGCCTTTTCGACGGTAGGGCATGACCTCTGGATTCGTCAACATTTAGGTTAGCCTGTCCTAATGCAACGCACTCTCGCCCTCTTCCTCGTCGCCGCGATGTGCACCCTCTCGGGCTGCGCCGTGGCGGGAGCCGAGGCATCCGCCACCTGCGTGCATGCCGACGCCCCCCTCGCATCACTCGACCTCGTCGACGACGTTCGCGCGACGACGGGGGGTGACACCGCGTGCCTATCGACTCGCGGTGTCACCCCGGTCGACGACGACGCCGCACCCGACCTCCCGGTCACCGTCATGGACGCCGAGGGCCGCGAGGTCGAGATCACCGACGTCAGCCGCATCCTCCCGATCGATATTTCGGGCACGATCGCGGCCACCGTGTTCGGCCTCGGGCTGGGCGGGAACGTGGTCGGACGCGACCTCTCGACAGCGTTCGCCGGAACCGAGGATCTGCCCGTCGTCACGAAGAGCGGGCACACCCTGAATGCCGAGGCGATCCTCGAAATTGCTCCCACCATCGTGCTCACCGACACCTCGATCGGCCCCAAAGAGGTGCGACAGCAACTGCGTGAGGCCGGCATACCCGTGGTCGTCGTCTCGTCGGAGCGCCGCGTCGACACCGTTGACGACCTGGTGAACGAGATCGCCGTAGCGCTCGGCGTGCCGTCCCGCGGCGCGAACCTGATCGACCGCCTCGACACCGAGGTTGAGGATGCGCGTGCCGAGATCGCAGCGATCACCCCGACAGACCCGGCCGACCGGGCACGCATGCTGTTCCTCTACGTCCGCGGCAACGCGAACGTCTACTACATCTTCGGTCGAGACTCGGGAGCCGACTCCCTGATCGAGGCGGTCGGTGGCGTCGACGTCGCCTCCGAAATCGGCTGGGAGGGCATGAAGCCCATGACCGCCGAAGCCCTGGTCGCGGCACAACCCGACGTGCTCGTGATGATGACGGACGGCCTCGCCTCGGTCGGCGGGATCGATGGCCTCATCGAGCGGATCCCGGCACTCGCACAGACCCCCGCCGGCCAGCACCGCCGTGTCGTGGATATGGCCGACACCGAGATCCTGAGCTTCGGCCCACGCAGTGCCCAGATCATCCGCGCCCTCGCCCGCGCCGTCTACGCGCCAGCCGACTCCCCCGCACCCGCCGAGACAACCCCGAGCGCTGCCCCGTGAGAAATCGTGCCGCGAGCGCAGAATCTCTGCGCTCGGTTCCTTCGAGCGCGGAGGTGGTTTCGAGCGCGGAGGTGGTGCTGCCGACGCTCGCCCGCAACCGCCGCCCGCGGTTCGTGATGATGACGTTGTGCCTCGCCGTCGCGCTGATCGTGACCGTCGTCTTTTCGCTGGGCGCGGGTCAGTTCGCTGTGTCGCCGACCGAGGTCGTGGGCATCCTGCTGCGTGCGGTCGGGATCGACAACGCCTGGGCGCCGGATGCTCCGACCGCGACCGGCGTGCTGCTCGACATCCGGCTGCCCCGTATCGTCATGGGCTTGCTCGTCGGCGCCGCGCTCGCGGTCTCGGGAGTCTTGATGCAGGCGATCTTCGGCAATCCCCTGGCCGACGCGGCGGTGGTCGGGGTTTCGTCCGGGGCCGCCCTCGGAGCCGCCGCGAGCCTGACCTTCGGCCTCACCATGTTCGGGCTGTGGACGACACCCGCGTGGGCGTTCGCGGGCGGACTGGTCGCGGTGTTCTCGGTCTACCTGATCAGCCGGTCCGGCGGCCGAACGGAGGTCGTCACGCTGTTGCTGACCGGGATCGCGATCAACGCGATCGCCGGTGCGGGCCTGGCGTTCCTGACGTTCATCGGCACGACCTCGACCGGCGAGCAGATCGTGTTCTGGCAGCTCGGCAGCCTGAACGGGGCGCTGTGGCAGAACATCGCGCTCATCGTTCCCCTCATCGTGGTCGGCATCGCGATCGGCATCGGTGTCGCGCGCCGTCTCGACCTCTTCGCCCTCGGCGAGCGCACCGCCCGCCACCTCGGCGTTCATGTCGAGCTGCTCCGCATCGGGGTCATCATCACCGTCGCCCTGCTGGTCTGCGCCGCGGTCGCCTTCGCGGGCATCATCGGCTTCGTGGGACTGGTCGTCCCGCACCTCATGCGCATGGCGATCGGGCCCGCTCACCTGCCGCTCGTGATCACGAGTGCGCTCGGCGGCGCGCTCCTCCTCGCCCTCGCAGACCTCGTCGCGCGGACCGCTGTGCCCCTCGCGGATCTGCCCATCGGCATGATCACCTCCCTCGTCGGCGGGCCCTTCTTCCTGTGGTTGCTGGTGCGAACGCGCAAGCGCGCCGGAGGTTGGGGATGACGGGGCTCGCGGGCCCGCAGCGGATCGTCGCATCCGGAATCCGCGTGATGCCGGATGCCTCGGCCCGGCCCATTCTCGACGAGGTGCCGATTCTCGACGACGCGGCGATCGACGTGCGGGCAGGCGAGGTACATGCCCTGGTCGGCCCGAACGGGGCGGGCAAGTCGACGTTGTTCGGCGTGCTCGCGGGCGATGTGTCGCCGGTCGCGGGCACCGTGCACCTCGACGGGGTGGAGCTGCGGGGGCACCGACCGCGCGACCTCGCCCGCCTTCGAGCCGTGCTGTTGCAACAGAACGCGGTGAGCTTTCCGTTCTCGGTCATCGAGGTCGTGCGGATGGGCCGGGCGCCCTGGGCGCGGACCCCCCAGGAAGACGACGACGACGCGCGCGTGGCGGAGGCCATGCGTGTGACCGAGATCGCGGTGCTCGCCGACCGCACCGTCACCTCGCTCTCGGGCGGCGAACGTGCCCGCGTCGCGCTGGCACGTGTGCTCGCGCAGAGCACGGGCATCCTGTTGCTCGACGAGCCGACTGCGGCACTCGACCTCAAACACCAGGAAGACGTGCTGCGGGTCGTGCGCGACCGCGCTCGCGCGGGGGACGCCGTCGCGATCGTGCTGCACGACCTGAACGCCGCGCTGGCGCTTGCCGACCGCGTGACGCTCCTCGACGCGGGGCGCGTGGTGGCCACGGGATCGGCGGCAGAGGTACTCACGGCGGATCGGATCGCCGCTGTCTATCGACAGGCGGTGGATGTGTTTCCACATCCGGTCACCGGGGTGCCGCTGGTCGTTCCGCGGCGCTGATCCACCTGCGGCGGGCCTCGGGCTCTGCGGTCAGGGGTTGAGGGGCAACAGGTTCGCGAGGTCCGCCCGGCTGCCGGAGGCGTGCACCCGGCCGGACGCCACCGCGGCGGACCACGTCTCGGCTCCGGTTGCGAGGGCGATCCAGGTCGCGGCATCCGTCTCCACCACATTGGGGGGAGTGCCGCGCGTGTGCCGCGGGCCCTGCACGACCTGCACGGCGCCGAACGGCGGGATCCGGACCTCGACCGTGTTGCCGGGCGCCTTCTCGGTGAGCAACTGCAGCAGGTAGCGGACCGCGGTGGCGAGGTCGGTGCGGGCGGGAGTTTCGGCGGCGCGCACCGCGGCGAGCGCGGCTCGGCCGGCCTCGGTGGTGATGGCGCGCGGCATGTCTCCACGGTAGCCCGTTCGCAATTCAGTCTCGCGGGATGGCTAGGCCCGGCCGGGTCCCGAATTTTCGCGGCGCGCTACCGACGCCACCACGCGGAGACTGAATTCCGAACGCGGGATCCTCGAGAAGCCCGACGTCACAGTCCCGCCCACAACAGTGCCAGGCGGCACGTCGGTAGGCTGGAGGCGTGCGTATCCTCGTCCTCGGTTCCGGTGCCCGCGAGCACGCCATCATCCTGTCCCTGCAGTCCGAGGGGGCCGGGCATGAGATCTTCGCCGCCCCGGGCAACGCCGGTATCGCCCGCGACGCCACGATCGTCGCCCTCGATTCCGTCGACCCGGGCGCCGTCACCGACTTCGCCAACGACGAGGCCATCGACCTGGTTGTGATCGGCCCCGAGGCTCCCCTCGTCGCGGGCGTCGCCGACGCCTTGCGCGAGCGGGGGATCCCCGTGTTCGGCCCCGGCAAGGCTGCAGCGCAGCTCGAGAGCTCGAAGGCTTTCGCCAAGCGCGTCATGGAGGCGGCGGGTGTTCCCACGGGGCGGGCACTGCACGCGCGGACGCCGGACGAGGTCGGCGACGCCCTCGACGCCTTCGGCGCACCGTATGTCGTGAAGGCCGACGGCCTCGCGGCGGGCAAGGGTGTGCTGGTCACCGAGGACCGGGCGGCCGCCCTCGCGCACGCCGAGTCATACCTCTCGCAGGGCGCCGTGCTGGTCGAAGAGCACCTGTCCGGCCCCGAGGTCTCACTCTTCTTCATCTCGGACGGCGACACCGTGCGTGCGCTCAGCCCCGCGCAGGACTACAAGCGCGCGCTCGACGGAGACGCGGGCCCCAACACGGGCGGTATGGGCGCGTACTCCCCTCTCCCCTGGCTGACCGAGCGATTCGGGGGCGAAGCGGAGTTCGTCGAGCTCATCACGCGCGAAGTCGCTCTCCCGGTCGTCAAGCATCTGGATGCCGAGGGCACTCCGTTCATCGGACTGCTCTACGCCGGGCTCATCGTGACCGACGGCGGTGTGCGCGTGATCGAGTTCAACGCGCGCTTCGGCGACCCCGAGACCCAGGTCGTGCTGCCCCGACTCGTGAGCCCGCTCTCCGAGCTGCTGATGTCCGCGGCCTCGGGCACCCTCGAGGACGTCGCCCAGCCGGCCTTCGCCGAGGCGGTCGCCGTCACCGTGGTGGTTGCGAGCGAGGGCTACCCGGCAGCGCCCGTGACCGGTCGGCCCATCGGTGGGCTGGATGCAGCGGCATCCGTCGAGGGCGTGCACCTCGCCCACGCAGCCACAGCCTTGTCAGAAGCGGGAAACGACGGAGGCGGACTGATCGCATCCGGGGGCCGTGTCGTCGATGTCGTCGCTCTCGGGACGACATTCGCCGAGGCCCGCAAGCGCGCCTACGAGGCCGTCGACCTGATCGCGCTCGAAGGTTCGCAGCACCGCACCGACATCGCCGCCGGGGTCATCGAGCGCTGAGCCCGCGCCGCCACCGCGTCTTCGGGATAATGGTCGCGTGACCCCCTCCTCTGATCTTCCCGGCTGGCGCCACGTCTACTCCGGAAAGGTTCGGGACCTGTATGTTCCGGCCGACACCCCGGATGGTGTCAGCGCAGAACGGATGCTGGTCGTTGCATCCGATCGTGTGAGTGCCTTCGACCACGTGTTGTCGCCGGGGATTCCCGACAAGGGTGAGCTGCTCACGACACTGAGCATGTGGTGGTTCGATCTGCTGGAGGGCGGCGACGGCGGTCCGGCGGTCCCGAACCACCTCGCCCCCGACTCGGCCCTGTCGGACGACGACGAACCCGTGCGGCTCATCCCGGCCGAGGTTGCGGGGCGGGCCATGCTGGTGCGCCGCCTCGACATGCTGCCGATCGAGTGCGTCGTACGCGGGTACCTGACGGGCTCCGGGTGGGTCGAGTACCAAGCCGCGGGGACGATCTGCGGCATCCCGCTGCCCGCGGGGCTCGAGAACGGCGACCGCCTCCCCGAACCGATTTTCACGCCCGCGTTCAAGGCCGAGCTCGGCGAGCACGACGAGAACATCAGCTTCGAGCGCACCGTCGAGCTGGTCGGCGAGCAGGCCGCCCACGCCCTGCGGGACGCATCCCTCGAGATCTACGAGCGCGCCGCCCGCCGCGCGGCCGCACACGGCCTGATCCTCGCCGATACCAAGTTCGAGTTCGGCACCGACGAGCAGGGGGTTCTGCGCCTGGCCGATGAGGTACTGACGAGCGACTCGTCCCGCTACTGGGATGCCGAGGCGTGGGCGCGTGGGGGTACACCCGACGAGCGGATGGCGAGCTTCGACAAGCAGATCGTGCGCGACTGGCTGGCGGCACACTGGGACCGCACCGGCGAACCGCCGGAGCTGCCCGACGAGATCGTGGTGCGCACCGCGGGTCGATATCGCGAGCTGCTCTCGCGACTGACCACGTGACCGCTTCCCGCTAAAGCCCCGCGCCGGGCGGCAGCCCCAGCCTCACCGACCGGGACCCGCCGGAAGAACCGAGTCGCGGATGATGAGCTCCGTGTTCAACATCGTGACCCGGGGCGGATCCCGATCGGCGAGCAGGTCGAGGAGTACATCCGCCATGCGCTCTCCCTGTGTGAACGACGGCTGACGCATCGTCGTCAGATGCGGCGAAACAGTCGTGGCCACCGGGGAGTCATCGAACCCGACGATCGCGATGTCTTCCGGAACCCGGATGCCTGCACGTCCCAGCACGGCGAGCGCACCACGCGCCATCAGGTCACTCGCGATGAACAGCGCGTCGGGGCGCTCGGGTGCCTCGAGGATGCGCTCCATCGCGCGGGCACCGCCGTCCGCCGTGAAATTTCCATCCTCGACGGGCCCCGGCTCCAGACCGGCGGCATCGAGCGCCTGACGGAACCCCTCGAGCCGGTCCACACCGGCAGGCATGGTCAGGGGTCCCGAGATCATACTGATCCGGCGGTACCCGCGACCGATGAGGAACTCGGTAACCTCCTGGCCACCGCGCACGTTATCGACGTCGACGTAATAATCCCGTTCGCGGGCACGCACGGGACGACCGCCGAAGACGACGGGAACGGCCGTCGCGATGCGGTCGATGAACGTGTCACTCGTGTGGTGCGACACGATGATCGCGCCGTCGACGCTGCCGCTGCGCAGGTAGCTGGTGGTCTTATCGCCGGGGTCGTCGCTGGCGATGAACAGGTTGAGCACGTAGTCGGACTTATTGACGCGATTGTTGATGCCCAAGACGATGGCGGCGAAGAACGGGTCCCCGAAGAAGCGTGTTGTCTCTTCCGGTACGACCAGCGCGATCGCGTGGGTCTGCCGGGTCGCCAAAGAACGTGCGGCGCGATTGGGCACGTAATTCAGTTTCGAGATCGCGCGGTTGACGGCCTCGAGCGCGGCCGGGCTGACCGAGGTCGACCCGTTCACGACCCGGGAGACCGTGGACCGCGAGACGCCTGCCGCCGCCGCGACCTCTTCGATCGTGGCAGTTCCCTGCGAAGAGCGAGTCCCGATGTCGGCCATGTCATGCCTTCCTGCGCGGGACCTAATCGACCGCGTCGACCTGCTTCGCAGCGTCATCGAGCGTGCGCTCCGCGATGATCCGAGAGTACTCCCGGCCGCTGTCCTTGATCGACCGCACCTGAGTCTCATAGTCGACGCGCACGATACCGAAACGCTTCTCATAGCCCCACGCCCACTCGAAATTGTCGAGCAACGACCAGTAGAAGTATCCGCGCACGTCGACGCCCGCCTCGATCGCGTCGAGCGTCGCGCCCAGATGAGCGCGCACGAACGAGACGCGTTCATCGTCGTGCACGCGCACCACGCCGTCCTCGTTCACTGCTTCGTCGTTATAGGCGGCGCCGTTCTCCGTCACGAAGAGCGAGGTGCCGGCCGGTTCTGCGTAGTCCTCCCAGACGCGCACGAGCAGTCGCGTCAAACCCTCGGGCTGCACCTCCCAGTTCATCGGAGTGCGCGGCAACCCGCGCTCGTGCCAGTAGATGTTCTCGGATGACGGGAAGGGCGAAGCGCTCCGGCGGTCGGTCGGCGCATCCCCCGGTGTCGGTGGGATGACGGGACGGCGACCCCCGACGAGCTCGCCGTGGTAGTAGTTCACACCCAGCGTGTCGATGTGCGTGGAGATCGTCTCGAGATCGCCGGGCAAGATGGCCGCCCGCAGAGCATCGTCGGCGATCTCGTCGAAGATGTCCTGCGGATAGGTGCCGCGGAAGATCGGATCGAGGAACCACCGGTTGAACTGACCGTCGATGCGCCGCGCGGCGTCAAGGTCTGCCGGGTCGGTGGGGTCGACGGGATCGGCCACCGTGAGGTTCAGCGTGACACCGAGGTTCAGGGAGGCATCCCGCGCCCGCAACTCACGCACGGTCTGTCCGTGACCGAGCAGCAGGTGATGCGCCGCCAGCATGCCCTCGGTCTTGCTGTAGTGACCGGGCGCGTGAATTCCCGCCGTGTAGCTGAGGAACGACGAGCACCACGGCTCGTTCAGCGTGGTCCAGACATTCACGCGATCACCGAGGGCGTCGTGCATGTCGAGCGCGTACTCGGTGAACCGGTCGGCCGTGTCGCGGTTGGTCCATCCGCCACGCTCCTCGAGCGCCTGCGGCAGGTCCCAGTGGTAGAGGGTCAGCCACGGCAGGATGTCGGCGCCCAACAGCTCGTCGACCAGGCGCTTGTAGAAGTCCACTCCCTCGGGATTCAACGCCCCGCCGTCGGGACGAACGCGCGACCACGATGTCGAGAAGCGGTACGTCTGCAGCCCCATCGACTTCATCAGCGCGACGTCGTCGCGGTACAGGTGATAGTGATCGCACGCGACGTCGCCGTTATCGGCATTGATGACGGCCCCGGGGACCCGCGAGAAGGCATCCCAGATCGAGTCCCGGCGGCCACCCTCGTGTGCAGCGCCTTCGATCTGATAAGCCGCGGTCGCAGCCCCGAAGAGGAACTCGGGGGGAAACGAACGCTCGGTGCTCTCAGTCATGCTCATGGGGGCCCTCCTGATATCGGTGCTCATGCTAGCCCTTCACTGCTCCGGCCATGATGCCGCTGACGAGCTGCTTGCCGGCGAAAGCGAAGAGCAACAGGAGCGGAATGGTCGCGAGGAGCACACCGGCGAGGACGATCGAATAGTCGACGAAATAGTTGCCCTGTAGCAGCGATAGCGCGACGGGCAACGTCGGGCTCTGCCGGTCGAGGACGATGAACGGCCAGAAAAACTGATTCCAGGCGCCGACGAACGTGAAGAGGAAGAGCATGGCGGCGGCCGGTCGAGCAGCCACGACACCGACTGTCCAGAACGTGCGCAGCATCGATGCGCCGTCCACGCGAGCGGCCTCGATGAGCTCGTCGGGCACGGTCTGGCTGAGATACTGCGTCATCCAGAAGACGCCGAACGCGCTTGTCAGCGCTGGGACGATGACCGCACCGATGTTGCCGGTCCAGCCGAGATCGGCGAACAGGATGTAGAGCGGAACGACCCCGAGCTGCATCGGCACCGCCATCGTCGCAACCACGAACGCCAGCAACCACTTTCCGCCGCGGAAGCGGAGTTTCGCGAACGCCCAGCCGGCGAGGGTCGAGAACACCACGACGGACGACGCGATGAGTGTCGAACTGAAGATCGAGTTCCAGAGCGCGACCCAGAAGTTGACGGCGGGATCGCCGACGACCGACAGTGCGTTACTGATGAAGTTGCCGCCCGGGATCCACGACATGTTCGGGTCGTTGATCGTCGAGGCGGTGCCCGACCCGATGAGGAACGACCAGTAATACGGGAAGATCGCCGAGGCCACGACGACGCCCAGACCGATGTAGACCCACACTCCCGCGCGGATGCCGCGGATCTTGGTCGTCTTCTCGCCCCGACGACGCTGGCGCGCGTTGGGGAGGTTCTCTTCGACGACTGCCAGGGGCGGGGTGCTGATAGCGCTCACGATGCGTCTCCCTTGCGGCCACGGCGGCTCCTGCGGTTGCGTACGACGCCGCGACCACCCCCGTCGTCACGCACGAGCCGTCGCGTGATGAGCAGATTCAGAAGGCCGATGGCCAGGATGATGACGAACAGGATCCACGCGAGCGCCGCCGCACGGCCGAAGTTGAACTCGCCCCAACCGATGTTGTAGAGGTACAGCGTGATCGTGAGCCATTGCTGCGCCGGACCGCCCTCGCCCGTGTTGTCGAACATGCGCGGCTCGTCGAAGATCTGGAGCCCGCCGATGGTCGACGTGATGACGACGAAGATGAGCGTCGGGCGCAGCGACGGCAGCGTGATGCTGACGAACTGGCGGAAGGCGTTCGCACCGTCGACGGTCGCGGCCTCGTAGTACTCGCGCGGCACCGCCTGCATGGCGGCCAGCAGGATGAGGGCGTTGTAACCGGTCCAGCGGAAGTTGACCATGGTCGCGATCGCGATGTGGCTCCAGAACGGATCCTTGTGCCAGGGGACGGGCGCAAGACCGATGTCGGTCAGGAAGCCGTTCACGAGCCCGTAGTTGTCGCCGAACATGTTGCTGAAGATCAGGGCCACCGCGACCGGCGCCATGACATACGGGAGCAGAACGCTCATGCGCCAGAAGGTTTTGCCGCGGATGTTGCGGTCGAGCATCGCCGCGATGAAGATCGCCAGGGCCAACTGCGGGATCGTCGAGAGCAAGAAGATGCTGAAGGTGTTGCGCAGCGCGGTCCAGAACTTCGGATCGTTCAGGATCCACGCGTACTGCTCGAACCCGATGAACGTTCCAGAGTTACGGACCAGGTCCCATTCCTGAAACGAGATCACCGCCGTGAAGATGATCGGAAACAGTCCGATGATCGCGAAGAGGATGAAGAACGGCGCGATATAGACGTAGGGCGAGTACTTGTGGTCCCACCGCGTCAGCTTGCTCCGGAACGGAAGTTTCGTCTTCGGGGGATCCTGCCGCTCGGGGCGGGGATGGGGCGTCGCCCGGGGCCGGGTCTCGGTCGCGGTCACGTGGGACTCCGTATCTTCGGTCTCGGTGGCAGGGGGTAGCGGTCACGGAAAACGAGTGATGCGGGCCGCACCGCTGGGCGCGGCCCGCATCACTCAGACCATCAGAACGCTTCGACCTCTGTGACCCACGTGTTCCACGAGCTGGTCGCGTCCTCGGTTCCGTCGAAGACGCGGTTGACCGCGTTCTGCAGACCGTCGTGGTACTTGAAGTAGTTCGCGCTCTTGTACGGACGGACCGTCACGGCCTCGGCGCGGTCGGCACCGATCTCGCCGGTCTTCGCTCCGTTGAAGTACGCGTTCGTGTGGTCCGTCAGCTTGGTGTCGCTGTATGCCTCTGTCTGGCTCGGGAACGCGCTGACGTTCAGGAACGCGTCGACCTGCTGCTCGGGAGCGGAAAGCCAGGCGGCCAGCTCCTGGGCCGCCTCGACGTTCTTACCGTTCGCCGGGACAGTCAGGTACGAACCCCCCCAGTTACCGCCACCGTTCGGGAAGACATTGGCGATGTTCCAGGTCGTGACATCGGGTGCGTAACCCTCGATGATGCCCTGCATCCAGCCGGGGCAGAGGACCGTGGCGAACTCGTCGTTCTGGAACGACGCGATCCAGTCATCGCCCCACTGGGACGAGTAGGCGGCGTTCGGGATGGCTCGCTCGACGACGGAGGTGTAAGCGTCCTCGATTTCGGGGTTCGTCGTCGCGATGACGGTGCCGTCGGGCTTGTCGTACGTGTACTCCATCTGGTTCACGATGCCCTGAAGCACCGAATTGGCCGAGTCGATCATCGTCTTGCCCGTGGCCGCCTTGTACTGGTCGGCGACGTCGAAATAGGTGTCCCAACCGCCGTCGAACAGCGCGGCGACCTCGGTCGGGTCGCTCGGCAGGCCGGCAGCCTCGAACAGGTCAGCCCGGTAGCAGATCGCCTGCGGGCCGATGTCGGTGCCGTAGCCGATCAGGTTGCCGTCGGGATCGGTCGCGGCGGCTTCCTTCCAATCGATCCAGCGACCCTTGAGGTCGTCGGGAACCGGGGCGAGCAGGTCGGAGTACTGCATGGCCTCGGACAGCCAGTCGACCTCGACGGCCTCGATGTCGGCGAGGCCATCCTTGCCGAGCTTCTGGAAGAAGTTCTTGCGGGCGTCGCCGGACTCAGCGGCCTTGTTGTGGACGATCGTGATGCCCGGGTTCTCGTCCTCGTACTTCTGGAGGAACTCGTCCGTGTAGCCAAAGTTGTTGAACGTGGCGATCGTGAGGGTGATCTCCTCGTCGGATCCCCCCGAAGGCGAATCGCTCCCTCCGCCGGAACAGCCGGCAAGGACGATAGCGGAAGCGGATACGGCGGCGACGATCGTTGCAGCCCTGCGCACGGCGCGTGAATTCACGGTCACTCCTTCGTGATGTGGTCGATGTGTATTGCTGTGACGCCGGGCTCGTTCCCGTCGACATGCCTTCCGTGGGATCGCTCCCATCGGGGTGAGCCAAAACTATGGGAGCGGTCCCATGAATATCAAGAGAGCGCTCCCATATCGTTTATCACGATTGGATCACGGGCAATCGAATGCTTCAATCGGACCGCGGATGCGACCGCCCCTAGACTGGTCGGGCACCCCCGCCCCCCACAGTCGGAGCCGTCACATGCCCACCATCGTCGTCGACGTCATGCCCAAGGCAGAGCTGCTCGACCCGCAGGGAAAAGCCGTCACGGGCGCGCTTTCGCGTCTCGGGGTCGAAGATTTCAGCGCTGTCCGCATGGGTAAGCGTTTCGAACTCACCGTCGACGGCGAGGTCACCGAGGACGTTCTCGCGACCGCACGCCGCATCGCCGACGAGATCCTCTCGAACTCGGTCATCGAGGACGTCGTCGAGATCTCGGTCGTCGAAAGCACGCGCGCAGAAAGCACGCGCGCAGAAGGCACGGTCGTAGAAGGCACGGTCGGCGAGTGAGCCTCCCCCGCATCGGGGTCGTCACCTTCCCGGGATCCCTCGACGACTCCGACGCCCGCCGCGCGGTGCGCCTCGCGGGCGGCGAGCCGGTCGCGCTCTGGCACGGCGATCACGACCTCCACGGCGTCGACGCGATCATTCTGCCGGGCGGGTTCAGCTACGGCGACTACCTGCGCGCCGGTGCAATCGCCGCGCGCGCGCCGATCATGACCGACATCCGCGACGCGGCCGACAAGGGGATGCCGGTGCTCGGTATCTGCAACGGCTTCCAGATGCTCGTCGAGGCACACCTGCTGCCGGGCGGACTCATCCGCAATGCCCACCAGCAGTTCATCCGTCGCGACCAGCGGCTGCGCGTGGAGAACACCGACACCGCGTGGACCAACGGGTTCCAGCCGGCTCAAGAGATCGTCATCCCGCTGAAGAACGCGGACGGCGGCTACATCGCCGACGACGAGACGCTCGACCGCATCGAAGGCGAAGGGCAGGTCGCATTCCGCTACGTCGGAGTGAACCCGAACGGCTCGCTGCGCGACATCGCCGGCGTGACGAACGCCCGCGGCAACGTCGTCGGCCTGATGCCGCACCCCGAGCACGCCGTCGAACCGGGCTTCGGGCCGGACACGTCGGTCGCGATGCGCTCGGGCGAAGACGGACGCATCTTCTTCGCCAGTGCCATAGAGGCCGTTCTGCAAAACGCCTGACCCCGACGGAGCCCGCTAGCGTCGAAGGATGAACCGCGCACTCCGCACGCTCACCGTTACCGTTCCCTCCCCCCAAGTTCTCGAGGACCTCGGTCCCGTGCCGAATGGCGTGGACGTTCTGGTGTGGCCGATGGACGGGCCCGCGCCACGAAAACACCTCGACCTCGTGGTCGTGCCATACATGTCGGGCGGAAGCGGCTTCCACTGGCTCGAAGGCGTCGAGACCGGCGTGCTGCAGGGACAATCCATCGGCTACGACGGAGTCGCGGATCACCTACCGCCCGGGCGACAGTTCGCCAATGCCGCGTCGGTGCACGAGACGGCCACCTCCGAGTTGGCGCTGACACTCGCTCTCGCGGCGCAGCGGCGCATCCCCGAGCTCGTACACGCGCAGGCCACTCAGACCTGGATGCAGGAAGCGAGCACCGGCCTCGCCGACCAGCGTGTGTTGCTGCTCGGTTACGGCGGTGTCGGAAAGGCGACGGCCGCACGCCTCGCGCCCTTCGAGGTCGATCTCGTGCCGGTGGCGACGCACGCCCGCGACGAGGACGGGGTGCACGTGCACGGTGTCGACGAACTGCCGGAGTTGCTCCCCCATGCCGACATCGTCATCCTGACTCTGCCCGGTGGAGATGCGACGCGGCACATCGTCGACGACGCCGTGCTGTCTGCGTTGCCGGATGGTGCGCTGGTGATCAACGTGGGCCGTGGCTCTTTGATCGACACCGCCGCGCTGGTCGATCACGCGGGCCGTGGCCGCATCCGCGCCGCGCTCGACGTCACCGATCCGGAGCCGCTGCCCGCGGGGCATCCCCTCTGGACGACTCCCGGGGTATTGATCGCGCCGCATGTCGGCGGATTGACATCGGCGATGCGGCCGCGTGCGGCTCGCCTGATCCGTCGGCAGATCGAGCGGATGCTGCGGGGCGCGCCGCCGCTCAACATCGTGATCGGCGGCTGATCGCGCCCCACCCGTGGCTCAGCGGTCGGTGAAGGACGGAGTGTCGATGTCGTCGCCCGACCAGAGGTCTTCGCACGAGACCGCGAGCGCGTGGTGGCGCGCAAGGTAGGCTCTCGCGCCGCGATCCCCCGACAGTGCGTGTGAGAGCGGAACGAAATGCTCGGCACCGATGAGGACCGGATGACCGGGGTCGCCGCCGTACGTCGCCTGCACGAGTGCCCGCCTCGGCGCGACGGCCGCGGCGGCGATGACCCGGCGGACGACGGCGGGCGGAGCATCCGGGGTGTCCACCGGCATGATCACGAGGGCTGACGCGGATCGCTCGCCCGCCGCGGCGAGCCCTTTCGAGATCGTGGCCGACAGGCCGAGCCGCCAGTCGGGCACGACAACGATCTCGGCATTCGGCGGAACGAGGTCGCGGGCTTCCGTCGCCGAGGCCCCGAGCGCCACGAGCACCTGACCGCAGCCCCCGGCGCGGAGGGTACGCACGGCACGAACGACCCACGGCATGCCGTTGCCGTCTCGGGCCAGGGCCTTCGGACCGCCGAACCGTGTACCAGCGCCGGCAGCGAGCACGAGGCCGAGCACGGCACCGGACGCCTGATCGGTGAGCTCGAAGTCCGGCGGGCGCATGGTGCCGTCAGCGTATCGCGCAGGAAACATCGCGCGGCTAGCGTTGCAGGATGCTCGAACTCGCCGCAGACCTGCTGCCGCACCTCAGCGTTGGCGAGTCGGTCGCTGTGGTCACGGTGACACGTGTCGCGCGCAGCGCTCCGCGGGGTGTCGGTGCGTCGATGGCCGTCACGGCGGATGGCTCGGTGATCGGCTCGATCTCCGGGGGCTGCGTCGAGGGCGACGCGATCGTGCTCGCCCATGCCGTGCTGGCCGACGGAGTCGCCCGCGCGGCCCGTTTCGGGTTCAGCGACGAGCGCGCGCACGCCGCGGGCCTCGCGTGTGGCGGCGAAGTGGATGTGCTCGCGTATGTCCTGCGACCCGACGATGAGGTGGCGCGGCACGCACTGGAGATGGCGGCCCGCGATGAGCGCGTGACCATCGCCCTCGGCATCGGCACGCCTCACGTGGGCACCGTGGCCGACGCATCCGTCCTCTCACGAGTCGCTGCCGAGGCGCTCGCCGAATTGGATGCGGCGGCGCTGTTGGCCGAGACGGTCCCGATCGCTGACCGCACCTGGCTCGCGGTGTCTCGGGCTCCCCGCGCCCGCCTGATCATCGTGGGTGCGGGGGAACACGCGGCAGCGCTGTGCCGGGTGGCCAGCGCGGCGGGATACGCGGTCACCGTGTGCGACCCCTGGCCCTTGCTGGCGACCTCGGAGCGCTTCCCCGACGCGACCGACATCGTGATCGCCGATCCCGGCGAGTATCTGACGTCGCTTGCCGCGGAAGTCAGTTCTGTCGATGCTCGAACGGCCGTCTGCGTGCTCTCCCACGACGAACGCATCGACATCCCCGCGCTTCATGCCGCGCTCGGCATGAACGTCGGTTTCGTCGGCGCGATGGGTGCTCGGAGCACGGTCGCGCAGCGTGCGATCGCGCTGCGCGAGCGCGGGGTGACGGACGCCGACCTGGCCCGCCTGCACTCTCCGCTCGGACTGGACCTCGGCGGTTCGTCACCCGAAGAAGCCGCCGTCGCCGCCATTGCCGAGATCATCGCAGCGCGACACGGGACATCGGGTGGCCCGTTGCGGGATGCACGCGGCCCGATCCACGCCCGCACCCCCGGCGGCGCCGGCATCCCAGCTCCGACCTGCTCGCCCTTCTAGTCGCGGGCTCGAGCTCGCGGTCGGGCTCGGGCTCGGTTGCCACCGAAACACCCCGCGCGCGGCCAGACACCCCTGCCACGGGGTGTCTGGCCGCACGTCCGGTGTTTCGCCGACAGGTCGTCCCGCGAGAGCGACGATCCGCCCGCCTCGGGGCCGGTGCTACGCTCTCCGCACTGCGTGTCCTAACAACCATGACCTCCCGGCGATCGTCGGTGAACCGAGCCGGTGGCTCAGGGCGGGGACTGCTGACTTCACCCGTCACAGCACCCCGGAGGCCCCCGTGTCCACATCTGCATCCACGCCCACATCCATGCCCGTCGATAAGTCCCAAGCGGGCCTGAACGCGCGGCAGTACCACATCGGTATCGCGCCCGGCGAGGTCTCGTCCGTGGCCCTGCTGCCCGGCGATCCGTTTCGGGTTCCGTTCGTCGCGGAGTTCTTGACGGAGGTACGCGAGGTCGCGCACAACCGCGAGCACCGCACCATGACGGGCTGGTACAAGGGCCGGCACATCACCGCGACCTCGACCGGAATGGGGTGCCCGTCTACCGCGATCGCCGTCGAGGAATTGGCCCGTGTCGGTGTCACCTCGTTCATCCGCGTCGGCAGCTCGGCGGGGCTGCAGCCGGGCATAGCGCCCGGAGACCTGCTCGTCAGCGAGGGCAGCTTCCGCAACGACGGCACGACGGATGCGTATCTCCCGAAGGGTTTCCCGGCGGTCCCCGACCTCGAGCTCACGCTGGCGCTGGCGCGTCATTCGGAGCGGATCGCCGCGGCGTCGGGAACACATTCCTTCCGGGGAATCAGCGTGAGCGACGACGCGTTCTACGCGGAAACACCGGAATGGATCGCCGAGCTGAACCGTATGGGCATTCTCAACGTCGAGATGGAGGCATCCGCTCTGTACATCGTCGCGCGGCTGCGTGGCCTGCGTGCCGGCATGGTGTGCGCCGCGTCCAGCAACCTGGTCGACGGCGCATCACTCTACGACGAGAAGAACTCCGCGCTCAAGGACGGCTGGATGCGGAGCATCGAGGCCGCCCTCGAAACGGCTGTCGAACTCGAGCTGTAGGCATCGCGCGCTGCATTCTGGGTGCGCCGATCAACCTGGGGCGTCGGAATCCCCGACGCCCCAGCGCGCAGTTGCACGTCAACGGCCCGAGTGCACGGTTGCACGTGAAACACTCACGAAATCGGGCGCTGGTTGGATGGACGGATGCGGCGACGCATCCGCGGAAGGAGGGCTGGTGGACCTGAACACCATCACGAGCTTCCGGCGCGCGACCAGCCGCGCCGACCTCGCCCTCGCCCCAGGCGAGATCATCCTCGGCGGCGGGACCTGGCTCTTCGGCGAACCACAGTCCCACGCCACCGGCCTGGTCGACCTGACGACGATGGGCTGGCGTGATCTCGAGGTAACGGCGGCCGGGCTGACGATCGGCGCGACCTGCACGATCGCCACGCTCGTCGCCTTCGCCGAGGGACGGACGACGGATGCCGTGGCCCCGGCCGACTGGTCCGCCGTCGCTCTCTTCCCCGTCGCTGCGAACGCCCTGCTGGCCTCGTTCAAGATCTGGAACACCGCGACGGTCGGGGGAAACGTCTGCCGCTCATTCTCCGCGGGCGCGATCGTGTCTCTCGCGTCGGCGCTCGATGGCGAGGCCGTGATCTGGACGCCGAACGGCGGCGAGCGCCGCACCCCCGTCGCCGAGCTCATGACGGGCAACGGCACGAATGATCTCGCCCGCGGCGAGGTTGTCCGCGCCGTCAATCTCCCCGCGCATGCTCTCCGATCCCGCGCCGTCATGCGCAAGATCGCCCTCGCCGAGCTGGGCCGTTCGGGAGCGGTCGTGACCGGACGGATCGACCGCGATGGGTGCGCCGTTTTCAGCGTCACCGCCGCGACCCTCACGCCGACCGTTCTGCGCTATCCGGCGCTTCCCGCGGCGGCGCAGCTCGCGACCGATGTCGCGGGGGCACCGGACTTCTACACCGATCCCCTCGGGTCAGCCGACTGGCGTCGCGGTGTCAGCATCGAGCTCGCGGAGCGGATCCGCGTCGAACTCGCCGCGCCCGCCGACTCTGGGAACACCGCATGAAGATCGAGATCAACGGCGCACCCGTCGAGGTAGAGCCACGCCCGGGTCAGTGCCTGCGCACGCTGCTGCGCGAGCACGGCCACACCGAGGTCAAGAAAGGGTGCGACGCGGGAGATTGCGGCGCGTGCGCCGTCATCCTCGACGGCCAGCCGGTGCACTCGTGCATCATCCCCGCGATGCGGGTCGACGGCAGCACGGTGACGACGGCCGCGGGCCTGGCCCCCGGCGATGACCTCCATCCCGTGCAAGAGGCGATCATCGAGAACTTCGGCTTCCAGTGCGGTTTCTGCACCCCGGGAATGAGCGTCACGGCCTCCACCCTCACCGAGGCCGATCTGCCGGACCTCGACCGCCGCATGAAGGGCAGCCTCTGCCGTTGCACCGGGTACCGCCCGCTCCGCGAGGCGATCATCGGTGCCGTGCACGAGACAGGGCGGAGAGCGGCCATCGCGGAACAAGTTGCCGGTCAAGCCGCCGAACAAGATATGTCGCAGACGGATGCCAGAGCCCCGACATCCGTCTGCGGTGATTCATGCGAGGGTTCCTGCGGCGCTGCCGCCACGGCGACACCGTCGGGTGTCGGCACCTCGGTCTCGCCCGAGCCCGCCCGGCGAGTGGTGCAGGGTCGCGAGCCCTACACCTTCGATGAACCCGTCACGGGTGCCCTCGTGCTGCGGGTCGTGACCTCGCGACATGCGCACGCACGCATCCTGTCCATCGATACTTCGGCCGCACGCGCCGTTCCGGGGGTCGTCGCGGTTTTCACGCATGAGGATGCTCCCGCCACCCGGTACTCTTCTGCCCGGCACGAACATCGCACCGACGACCCGGACGACACCCGCGTGCTCGACGACATCGTTCGCCACGTCGGGCAACGGGTCGCGGCGGTCGTCGCCGAGACCTCGCAGGCCGCCGAGCAAGCGTGTCGGCTGGTCGAGGTCGAGTACGAGGTGTTGCCCGCGGTCTTCGATGCGGCAGCCGCCCGCATGCCGGGTGCCCCGTTGCTGCACGCCGATCGGACACCCGACGACCGTGTCGCGGATGCGTCGCGCAACGTCGTCGCCGCGCTCCACGATGGATACGGGGGCGATATCGAAGCGGCCCTCGCCGCCAGCGCGATCCGCGTCGGTGGAACCTGGCAGACGTCCCGGGTCAGTCACGCACAGCTCGAAACGCACGGATCCGTGGGCTGGATGGACGAAGACGACCGTCTGGTCATCCGCTCCAGCACCCAGGTACCATTCCTCACGCGTGACGAACTGGCCCACGTCTTCGATCTGCCGCGCGAGCGCCTGCGCGTCTACGCACCCCGCGTGGGCGGCGGCTTCGGCGGCAAGCAGGAGATCTTCACGGAGGACCTGGTGGCCCTTGCCGTGCTGCGCACCGGACGTCCCGTCGCGTACGAGTTCTCTCGCACCGATCAGTTCCAGCGGGCGTCGCTGCGCCACCCCATGCGGGTTTCGGTCGAGCTCGGCGCCAATGAGGACGGAACCCTGACCGCGATCAAGCTCGATGTGCTGAGTGACACCGGCGCGTACGGCAACCACGCGATCGGCGTGCTGTTCCATGGCTGTTCCGAGTCGATCAGCCTCTACAACGCCCCGGCGAAACGTGTTGATGCCGAGGCCGTGTACACAAACAATGTTCCGTCGGGCGCGTTCCGCGGGTACGGCCTGGGGCAGGTGCAGCTCGGCGTCGAATCCGCATTGGACCTGCTCGCCCAACGCCTCGACATCGACCCGTTCGAGCTGCGCCGCATCAACGCCGTCCGCGACGGCGACCCCCTGCTCGCGTGGCACGCCGAACACGAACCCGAGGTGCGCTGGGGCAGCTACGGCCTGGACCAGTGCCTCGACCTCGCGCAGGGCGCCCTGGCTCGGGGCAATGGCGTGACGGCACCGGATGGCTGGCTCGTCGGCGAGGGCATGGCCTCGACGCTGATCGCGACGATGGCCCCGCGCGGACATATCGCGCACGCCACCGCGACGCTCTGGCCCGACGGAACGTATGAGCTCCACACCGGCACGGCCGAATTCGGCAACGGCACCACCACCGTGCAGCGCCAGATCGCGGCATCCGTCTTCGGCGTCGACGGCGGGCGCGTGACGCTGAAGCATGCCGATACGGACGGGGTCGCACATGACACCGGTGCGTTCGCATCGGCGGGCACGACCGTCGCGGGCAAGGCTGTGTACGCCGCGTGCGTCGCGCTGCGCGACCGGATGCTCGGGATCGCCGCCGCCCTGAACGGCTCCGAACCCGGCGCGTGCACGCTCACGCCCGAGGGGGTGCGTACGCCGTCGGGGGTCGTGTCGCTCGGCGAGATCGTCGCTGCTGCTGCGGCGGCGGCTCCGAACCCGAGCACGGGCGTTCGGCCCGAGGGCCTGACCGCTGACGGCGCCGAATACGGCGAGGAGCGCTCGCTCGCCTTCAACGTTCACGCCGTACGGGTCGCGGTCGAGCCATCCACCGGATCCGTGCGCATCCTGCAGTCGGTGCACGCCGCAGACGCGGGCTTCGTCATGAATCCGGCGCAGTGCCGCGGGCAGATCGAAGGCGGAGTGGCGCAGGGCGTCGGCAGCGCGCTCTACGAAGAGGTCTATGTCGACGACCGCGGCGGCGTGGTGAACCCGATGTTCCGCACCTACCGCGTGCCGCAGTTCGCCGACATTCCCGACACCGAGGTCTACTTCGCTGATACGAGCGACGACCTCGGTCCGTTCGGTGCGAAGTCGATGAGCGAGTCGCCGTACAACCCCGTCGCGCCCGCGATCGGCAACGCAATCGCCCGCGCACTCGGACGACGCCCGTACGAGCAGCCGTTCTCGCGCGACCGCGTCTGGCGACTCGCGCGGGCCTGACTCAACGGTGGGCGCGGCCCGCGGCGATGAGTGCGGTCGCCTCGGAGCGCGAGGTGACCCCGAGCTTGCGGAAGACCTTCGAGACGTGGAACTTGACCGTGTTCTCGCTGATCCCCAGCCGGGCCGCGATCGCCCGGTTGCGTAGGCCCTGCGTCATCAGCTCGAGGATCTCGAGCTCTCGCGGACCGAGCCGCGCGATGAGCGGGTCATCGCCGTGGGTATGGGGAGGGTCGAGCGGCATCACGACCGATAGCTCGGAGCCCCATCCCTCGGTCGCCGCGAGGGTCATCTCGCCGTTGACGGCCGAGACCCGCTGTCGGAGTTCATAGAGGGCGTCGTCGCCGAGCGATTCGTCGCCGGGGCCGTCGTCACGAACGCTGATCAGAAGGTTGCGGCCGTCGCAGTCCCACTTGACCCGCACCCGGGACGTGCCCGGTTGTTCGACGGATGCCAGAATCGCACGGCGCACGATCGCGCGGGCACCGTGGGCGATCTCGCTCGGCAGCGCCCGCCCGTCCACGGGCGGTTCGACGAACTGCACGTCCACGTCGCGATAGCGCACGAGTGGCACGAGATCATCACGCAGCCGCTCGAACGCGGAGGTGACCGGCTCTTCCGTGAAGGTGCGGACGAGATCGGTCGAGGTGCGCAGCTGCACCATTGCGTGCGCCGCGACACCGACGGCGGCCTGGCGGGCGGCGTGGTCGTCGGTCGAGGGCGATCGCAGCACCGCGAGCAGTGCCTCCAGGGTGCGCGAGTGGCTGTCGCTGAGCTCGGCGACGACCTCGGCGCGCACTCCGGCCGCGGCTCGCGACTCGAGCAGATAACTCGGCGATGCGTCCCGTGCCGGCTGTCGGATCCGCACCGCGACGATCCGCCAGAGTTGCAGCAGCTCGTCCTCGCTGCGCGGATCGGCCGCGATGGCTTGGCCGATGCCAATGTCGATGCCGGGGCCGGGGCCGGGGCCGGGGCCGGGATCGACCAGCACGAGCAACGGCCCGGTCTCGGACAGCGCCAGCACCGCGTCCCGCAGCTCCCCGCCGAGAACGACCCGCTCGCGACCGACACCCGGTCCGGCGAGAGACGCCCGTGCCTCCACCATCTCGGAGAGCACGACTCGCGACGCGAGATCGGGATCACCGTGGTGTTTGAGCGGATGACTCACGTCATCCTCGGCCAGGATGATCAGCGCGGAATGCGGGATCTTCGGGGCGAGGTACTCCGAAAGCGCGCGGGCGAGCTCGGGCAGCGGCGCCGAGACGATCTCGGCCAGAGCGGCGATCACGGTCGTGCCGGCGGCATCCGATCCGCGCATCTCGCTCCCGCCGCGCAGGGTCCCCTCGCCGGGCTGAGGCTTCTTCGCGCGTTTCAGCGGCATCGGTCGATGGTAACTGCCGCTGGCGCGATTCGCGCTACCCGAACGGGTAGTGGGAACTACCCCGAACGCCGATGGTGCTACCGAAACGGGTGGCGCAGTCTGGAAGAGCCGCCGACGTCGACCCGACGCGCGCGCGGCTCGAAGGTTCGGAGAGGAGCCACATGTCGCACAACCGCGCCGTCGCCTACAAGGGACCGGGCAAGGTCGAGGTCATCGACACCGAATACCCCACCTTCGAGCTGAAGGATGGTCCGGGCGTCAATCCCGCGAACGTCGGACGCAAGCTCCCGCACGCCGTCATCCTGAAGACCGTCGCCACCAACATCTGCGGATCGGACCAGCACATGGTCCGTGGCCGGACGACGGCGCCCGCGGGACTGGTCCTGGGACACGAGATCACCGGCGAGGTCGTCGAGGTCGGTCCCGATGTCGAATTCGTGAAGGTCGGCGACATCGTCTCGGTGCCCTTCAACATCTCGTGCGGCCGCTGCCGCAACTGCAAGGAGGGCAAGACGGGCATCTGCCTGAACGTCAACCCCGACCGGCCCGGCAGCGCCTACGGCTACGTCGACATGGGCGGATGGGTCGGCGGGCAGGCCGAGTACGTTCTCGTGCCGTACGCCGACTGGAACGCCCTCGTCTTCCCGGATCGCGAGCAGGCCCTCGAGAAGATCCTCGACCTGACGATGCTCTCCGATATCTTCCCCACCGGCTTCCACGGCGCGGTCACCGCCGGGGTCGGCGTGGGATCGACCGTCTACATTGCGGGCGCGGGCCCCGTCGGCCTCGCCGCGGCAGCCGGCGCGCAGCTTCTCGGTGCGGCCGTCGTCATCGTCGGCGACCTGAACGAAGAGCGGCTCGCGCAGGCGCGGAGCTTCGGATGCGAGACCCTCAACGTCGGCGACGGGGATGTGCCGGATCAGCTGGCCCAGCTGCTCGGTGTGCCCGAGGTCGACGCCGCCGTGGACGCGGTCGGGTTCGAGGCACGCGGCCAGGGCCACGGCGCCGATGCGGCCGAAGCCCCCGCCACGGTCTTGAACTCGCTCATGGATGTGACTTCAGCGGGCGGCGCGATCGGCATCCCCGGCCTCTACGTCACGGGAGACCCGGGCGCGGCCGACGAGGCGGCGCAGAAGGGCTCGCTGTCGCTGAGCTTCGGCACCGGTTGGGCGAAGTCGCTCTCGTTCACGACCGGCCAGTGCCCCGTCATGCGGTACAACCGACAGCTCATGATGGCGATCCTGCACGACAAGGTGCAGATCGCGAAGGCCGTCAACGCCACCTCGATCCCGCTCGAGGATGCCCCGCGCGGCTACGCGGAATTCGATGCGGGCGCCGCCACCAAGTACGTGCTCAACCCCAACGGGTACATCGCGGCGTGACTGCGCCCCCGACATCCGTCTCGACTGCACTTCCCACCACCCCTCACGATCGAAGGAGAACACCATGTCAGCTCTCACCCTCGCGGACGCCCGCACCCTGATCGCCGCCGCCGAAGCGCGTGCCGACGAGATCGGCCAGCCGATGAACATCGCCGTCGTCGACGCTGGCGGCAACCTGATCGCCCACGTTCGCCAGGATGGCGCCTGGATGGGCAGTATCGACATCTCGATCAGCAAGGCGTGGACGTCGCGCGCGTTCGACATCCAGACCAAGGACCTCGGCGATAACTCGCAGCCGACCCAGCAGTTCTTCGGCATCCACACCACCAACGGCGGCAAGGTCGCGATCTTCGCGGGCGGCGTGCCCCTGCTGCGCGACGGCGTCGTCGTCGGTGGCCTGGGTGTGAGCGGCGGCTCGGGCGAGCAAGACCAGACGGTCGCCGAGGCCGGTGCCGCCGCTCTCTGACGCTGCGGGTTTCGGCGGAAGGGCGGGGAGGTGCGGGAGGGCGGGGACGGACTACCAGCGCCCGGCGCCGGTGCCGGCGCCGCGGAGCCCCTGCTTGACCACGACGAGACGGTACGTGCTGCCCTCCGCAGACCACCAGCGGTGGTGAACACCGCCCGCATAGTAGGCCGAATCCCCCGCTCCGAGCGTGGAGTGCTCGCCCTCGATTTCGATGTGGATCGCGCCCTCGACCACGTAGAGGAACTCGTCCTCGGCATGCACGAAGATCTCGCCGGGTTCAGTGGCCCCGCCCGACACTTCCATCGGATGCAGCGGCCGGCCGCCGCGCGCCAGCATCCGGGCCGACCCCGCGGCGAATCCCTCGGGCACAGATTCGCCCGCGGCGCCCTGTCGATGCACCTCGACGGCGGGATGAGCGGATGCCGCGGCATCCGCTTCTGCGATCAACTCGATCGGGCTCGTCTCGAGCGCCGAGGCGATACGCCGCAGCGACGACAGGCTCGGCTGGGCGAGCCCACGCTCCAGCTGGCTGAGGAACGGATGCGAGAGGTCCGTCGTCTCTGCGAGCCGGACGAGGGTCATGCCGCGTGCGTGTCGCACCCGTCGAATGGCCGCCCCGAGCCGCGCGTCCGCGTCATCCGCACCGGACGGTCTCGCCGCAAGGGTCGACGTCATGATCAGAACCCCGCTAGGCCGGCAACGCGACGCCGCGGGAGCCCGCGTACTCCCCCACGCGTTCGACGTAGGCGGCCTTCTGTTCGGGCGTGAGCCAGGATGCCTCGAACGAGTTGATCGCGAGCTGCACGAGGTCCGTCTCGGACAGCCCCGCGTGCTCCGCGAGCGCGACGTAGTTGTCGCCGACGTACGCGCCGAAGTACGCGGGATCGTCCGAGTTGATCATGACCCGCAGGCCCGCCCGCATCAGGCTGACGATCTCGTCGGCCTTCATCTGCTCGGTGACGAACGAGTTCGAGACGGGGCAGCACGTGAATCCCAGCCCGCGCTCCTTCGCCAGGGCGATGAGTTCGGGATCTTCGACGATGTTGGTGCCGTGGTCGATCCGCTCGACGTCGATGTCGGTGAGCACCGCACGGATGTTGTCGATCGAGCCGACCTGGTCGATGTCGCAGTGCATGGTCAACCGGAAGCCTTCCGTGCGCGCACGGGCGAAAACCTCCGAAAACTTGCTGGGCGGGTTGTCCCGCTCATCCGAGTCGAGCCCCACGCCGATGATCCAGTCCTTGTAGGGCAGGGCCGACTCGAGCGTCGCCGCCGCATCCTCCGCAGAGAAGTCACGCAAGAAGCAGAGGATGAGTTCTGCCGAGATGCCGAGCTCGTCGCCCGCGCGAACGGCGGCGCGGTGGTATCCCGTGATGACGTTCTCGAAGGGCACGCCGCGGCTCGTGTGGGCCTGCGGGTCGAAGAACATCTCGGCGTGCACGACACCCTGCTCCTTCGCGCGCAACAGGTAGGCCCAGGCGAGGTCGTGGAAGTCGTCGGCCGTCTGCAACACCTGCATGGCCGGGTAGTAGACCGCGAGGAAGCTCGTCAGGTCGGTGAAGTTGTAGGTCGCCTTGACCGCTTCGACGGTCTTCTCGGCGAGCTCGATGCCATTGCGGGCGGCGAGCTCGAACTTGAGTTCGGGTTCGAGTGTGCCCTCGAGGTGCAGATGCAGTTCGGCCTTGGGCAGGCCGTAGGCGAACTCGGTGAGCGCGGTGGTGTCAGTCATGGTGTCCTTTCGGGCGGGCGGTGGAGGCTGCCTGTTCGTCGGGCGATCTGTCGGATCGAGCGTCGGACGCGGGGCTCGCGCGGTGGGCGGCGCTAGGCGCGATTACCCATACCCATGCGGGCGAGGGCGACCGATTCGAGGATCTGGACGATGTTGTAGAGGACGAGCGCGGCTCCCGTTACCAGCACGACGGCCGTCCAGACGGCGGAGAACTGGGCGGCTGCGACATAGCCACCCACCGCGCCGCCGATTCCGCCTCCGACGGCGAGCCACTCGGCGAGCAGCGCGCCGGTGATGGCACCCGGCACCGAGATGCGCACGGCCGCGAAAAACTCCGGCAGCGAGCTGGGCAGGGCGACCTTCCGCAGACGCGTCCACGACGTGCCGCCGTAGACGGTGACGAGGTCATTCATCTGGGGCGAGGCCGACTTCAGCCCGAACACGATGTTGACGAGGGCGGGGAAGAGCACGACGATACCGCCGATGACCGCGACCGAGGCGAACTCGCGCCCGAAAATCAGGATGATGACGGGCGCCATAGCGACGAGCGGTACGGAACGCAGCAACATGGCCATCGGCATCAGGGCATGCTCGACACCCTTGCTGAGCTGGAAGATCATTGCCACCACCAGGGCGACGAACAGGCCCGCGGCGAACCCGACAACCGAGTGGCCGAGGGTGACCCAGAGCTGTCCGAAGAGCTGCTCACGATTCGCCTCGGCGTTGGGAACGGTGACGAGGAAGTTCCAGACATCCACCGGTCCCTTGCCGACGTAGGGCGAGATCTGGAATACCCACAGCGAGCCGACCCAGAGAACCAGCACGGCGACGATCGTAAAGACGAAAGTGAGCACGCTTCGACCGAGCGCGGCGAGCGTCGACATCCGGACCTCGCGGCGCATCTCGCGCTCCAGCTTGGCAAGCTGCTCCGGCGCGCCAGGAACGGTGAGGGCGGTTCCCATCTCACTCATGATGACACCCCCTTCGACCAGGGCGCGATGGCCCGCGCGATAAGCCCGACCAGGCCATACCCGATCAGGGCAACGGCACCCGAGGCGAGCGCGATGTCCCAGACCCGAGCGGAGTTGAGCGCCTGCTGCGCGGCGATCATCGCGGGACCGACGCCGAGAGTGACCTTGCCGAAGAACTCCCCGAGCACCGCACCGAGGAATGCCGCGGGAACCGCGATCTTCAGCGCGTTGAGGATGGCGGGGAGGGACGCGATCAGCCGCACCTTGCGCAGCTGGGTGAAACGCGAGCCGCCGTAAACGGTCACCAGGTCGAGGCTGGATTTGTCGGCGGCCTTGAGCCCGAGGAGCGCCCCCACCACGGTCGTGAAGAAGCAGCTGAGGGCCGCGAGGAAGACGGCGGTGATGGAGGGCTGCCCGGAGGTCGGGATCGGCACGATCACGATCAGCAACAGGCCGAGCGCCACGATGGGGATGCAGTAGGTGATGATGGCGATCTGCATGATGACGCCCTCGAGCCGCGGCACGATCAGGACGAGCGCCGCGAGCACGAGCGCGAGCCCATTGCCCCAGAGATAGCCGATGCCTGCCTCGCTGAGCGTCACGCCGAAGTTGCGGGCGTAGAACTCCCATCCCGTGTTGAAGTACTCGGCGACAACTTGCGGGGGCGTGGGAATGGCCTGCACACCACCGGGACCGACGTTCGAGAACACCGTTGCGGCGAGAATCCACCAGATCGCGATGATCCCGACGACGCCGATCAGCCCGGTGACCCACGCCGGAAGCTTGACGTCTTCCCACTGGATCGCGCGCGGCTTGGCCGCCGTCGCAGGAGACCCCGCCGTGTTCGAGAGATCAGTGGTCATCCGCCGCGGCGCCTCCGACGCCGAAGAGCAGTTCGGATGCCTGGTCGACGTAGGCATGGAACTCGGGCGTGCGCATCATCTCGGGAGTGCGGGGACGCGGCAGGTCGATCGTCATGACCTCTTTGATGCGTCCCGGCCGCGGGCTCATGACCGCGACCTGGTCGGAGAGGAAGATCGCCTCCGAGATGCCGTGCGTGACGAGCAGCGTGGTGGCCGGCTTCTCGGTCCAGATGCGCAGCAGCTCGAGGTTGAGCTTCTGGCGCGTCATGTCATCCAGGGCACCGAAGGGCTCGTCGAACAGTAGGACCGAGGGCTTCATGATGAGCGAACGCGCGATGGACACGCGCTGACGCATGCCTCCGGAAAGCTGTGCGGGCTTCGCCTTCTCGAACCCGGTGAGCCCGACAAGCGCGATCATCTCTTTGACGTAGTCCTTGTCGACGGATTTACCCGCGACTTCGAACGGCAACTGGATGTTGGACTGGACGCTCCGCCACGGGAGCAGGGCCGAGTCCTGGAACGCGATGCCCAGCTCGTTGCCGCGACGCAGTTCTTTGGGGCTCTTGCCGTCGACACGAGTGGTACCGCTGGTGGGCTCCTCGAGTCCGGCGAGAATGCGCAGGATGGTCGACTTACCGCATCCGGACGGCCCGAGCAGGGCAAGGAACGTGCCTTGCTCGGTGTGCAGGTTGGCGTCCTGGAGGGCCACGACGCTCTTGCGGCCCACGGTGAAAGCCTTATTCAGACCCGTAATCTGCAGGCCGGTGCCCAAGCTTGTCGCCTGGGCACCGGTCTGGGTAACCGCTTCGGTCACAGTTGATTTCTCTCGGTTGAGGTGAAGAACTCAGCCCGCGTAGGCGATGAGATCCGGGTTCTCTTCGTAGACCTCGTCCAGCAGGCTCATGTCGAAGAGGTCGGATGCATCGAGCATGATGCCCGCTCCGGCGAGGCTGTCGATCGTGAGCTTCTGCAGCTCCTCAGAGATCGTGAACAGACCGTTCTCTTCGGTCTCGGTCGAGACGACGAGCTTGTTCTGTGCTTCGGAACCCGCGAGGGTCTTGGCCGGGTCGAGGTCGAGGTCGACACCGTACTTCTCGATGGCGAGGTCGGCACCGGCCTGCGGGTCGGCGAGCGCGTCGGTCCAACCCTTGATCTCGGCGACGAGGAACGCCTTCAGCATGTCGCGCTTGTTCTTGATGGTGTCCTCCGTGACCGTGATGGTCTCGGCAACGAACGGCAGACCGTTGTCGGCGAAGGGCAGGTTCGTCGTCGGGGCGCCCGACATCTCGACCGAGATCGACTCGTTCGTGAGGTACGCGACGTATCCGTCGACCTCACCGTTGACGAGCGGCGCCGGGTCGTACTGAACCGGAACGATGGTCAGCTCGGAGGCGTCGATGTCGTTGGCCGCGAGCAACGCGTTGAAGAGGGTCAGGTTGCTGTCCTGCACACCGATCTTCTTGCCCTTGAGGTCGTCGGGGGTGGCGATGTCGCCCCCGTCCTTGAGCGAGAGGATCGTGAACGGGTTGGCCTGGAACGTCGCACCGATGATCTTGAGGGGTGCACCCTCGTTGGCGATCGCGGAACCGATCTGGACCGAGTCGCTCAGCGCGATGTCAGCCGTGCCCCCGAGGAGCTCGGGAATGCCGCCCGACGGGCCGGGGACCAGCTTGACGGAAGAGAATCCGGCTTCCTCGTAGTAGCCGTTCGTGTCGGCGAGGTACTCACCCGCGAACTCTTCGTTGAAGATCCAGCTGAGCTGGAGCGTGATGTCGCCGAAGCCCTCTTCGCCCATGGGGGCTTCCGAGGTGGCGGCGTCGCCGCTGCCGCCCGCGCAGGCGGTCAGGGCGAGGGCTGCGATCGCGATGCCCGCGCCGGCCGCGGCGAGGCGACGGCGTGAGGTGTTGAAGCGAAATGTCATGTGCTGTGTCTCCAGATCGGACGGGGTGGCACTCGGGTGTATCGGCACGGCCACAGGCCTCGACCCTGCGCGATAGTGCTGACGCTATGGGATGTAGATTTCACGAACACTGGCGCAGTGTTTCGGCGCCGTTACACCTGGGTCGCGACGACCCCGCTTGCCCCGTGACCGCAGCGCCTCGGTCGTTGAGTCAGCGCAGCGCCTCGGTTGCCCCGCGAGCGCAGCGCCTCGGTCGCCCCGCGAGCGCAGCGCCTCGGTTGCCCCGCGAGCGCAGCGCCTCGGTTGCCCCGCGAGCGCAGCGCCTCGGTCGTTGAGCGAGCGCAGCGAGACGAAACGTCAACAGCCGGACTGCGCGCGCCGCTGCCGCGCGCTCCACCCGCGCACGGCGTCGAGGCCGCCCTCGATCAACGCCGCGCGCTTGTCATGGCTCCACCCCTGGATGCGCTTCTCCCACGCGAACGCTTCGTCGATGCGAGCAAACTCCGCGCTCCACATCAGCTGGACGGGCCGCCGCGTGCGCGTGTAGGCAGCTCCCTCGCCGACCGCATGCTGTTGTACACGGCGGTCGAGCTCGGTGGTGCTCCCGACGTAGAACGTACCGTCGGCGCAGCGAAGGATGTAGACGAAGCCCATCGATTGACGCTAGCGAGGTCGAGCCGCGGCCGTGCCGGTTGTCCACAGCATCCGCGTCTGGTCTCGTCGCCGCGCTCCTCACGGGATACCCGACGGGTGTCCCGCGAGCGCAGCACCTCGGTCGCCCCGCGAGCGCAGCCAGACGAAACGATCGCCGTGCATTTCGTCTCGTCGCTGCGCTCCTCGCTCAATGACCGTAGGTACCTCGCTCGAAGCGCACCGCCCGTCGCACCGCGGGCGCACCGCAAGGTCAGTGGGGGTGGCGCCCCAGGCGATCCGCGAGCGCGGGCAGGTCGGCGTGGAGCCGGGCCGACGCCTCACCGGCGAGCGGATTCGTCGACTCCCCTGCGCGCGACACCAACACACCGCCGACGTAGACGCGGTCGAGGTTTCGCAATCCCATGGACAGCACGTAGCTGCGCACGGGATGCCAGAGCGGGCCGACATCCGGGCGGCGCGGGTCGACCACGACGAAGTCGGCGAACTTGCCGATCTCCAGGCTGCCGACGCGGTCAGCGACGCCCATGATCTCGGCGGCGCCCAGCGTGTGCAGGCGCAGCACCAGCTCGGGCATCATCGACAGCGGGTCCTGGGTGCGGGCCCGCTGCATCGCAATGCCCATGCGCATGTTCTGCCAGGGGTCCGAGACATCCGTGCAGGCCTGATCATCGAGCCCCATGCCCACCTTCATGCCCATCGCGAGCATCTCGGGCACGAGTGCGGTGCCCGATGCCAGGCGGCCGTTGGATGCCGGCTGCCACGACATCGAGGCGCCGGCCGCAGCTGCCTGCTCGATGATCTCGGGCGTGGTCTGGATGAAGTGTCCGAACATCATGTCCGGACCGAGGGCCCCCGCGTCCCGGTACAGCGCGAACTTCGACTGTTGCAGCGGCACCGCCTCGGGCGACTCGAGGAAGTGGGCCTGGTTGGTCACCCCGAACCGGCGCATGGCCTCGACCTCGAGCTCGGCCGCCTCGGGCCGGGGCGACCACTGCACCTGCCCCATGATCGAGGCGCCGAGCGCGAAGTCCGGGTCCATCGAACGGGTGTGGGCGACGGATGCCTCGAAGCGCGCGAAGATCTCGGCGTCGGTGCCGGCGGTGACATCCATACCGATCGAGTCGACGAATCGGATGCCGGAGTCCAGACATCCGTCCGCCTGCTGCGTGTGGTACTCGGTGCCACGCAGAGGCGCGTTGCCGACACGCTTGCCGTCGACCATCGACTCCCACGCCTGCTGCGGATCGGTGAAGTTGTAGGCGGTGGTGACACCGTTGCCGAGAAAGTCGAGGGCGCCGTGCAGCGTCGACCAGTAGATGTCGGCGGGCGTCGCGTGTGCGGTCATGCCCAGCATCGAGTCGCACCAGCCGTAGAGGGTGTCGGCGACGCCGAGCCCACGCAGGCCGCTCGTGAAGAGGTGGCTGTGGCTGGAGACGAAGCCGGGCGCGACGAACGCTCCGTCAACGTCGAGCACCTCGTCGGCCGTGGCGTCACTGGGGTCGCCGGCGCCGATGGCCACGATACGGCCGTCTTCGACGCGCATCCACCCGCGTTCGATGTACCCCGGATCGTCGGATCCAGCGGGAATCGTGATGAGGCGGGCATTGATAACGAGGAGCGACATGGTGTCGACCGTACGAGATGTTGATTACACGAAGATTGCACCGGGGTCACGGCCGAGGCGGCGACGGGCGTCGTTTCGCGCCGATATGACTCAGGGCTTGGGCTTGCGGACCTTCAGCGGGGGAACGTCAAGGTTCGGAATCGCTCGAATCAGGAACTTGTCGAAGTGCGGAACCGTGAACGCGGCATAGCCGTGCTCCGGGGTATAGAGGAGCCCCATGTTGATGAGTTCAGCGCGGGTCGGACCGAGGTTCGTGGACGTCCTGCCCATCATGTCGGCCACGTCCGACGCTTTCTGCGGATCCGGTCCGAGTTGAGCCATCGCACGCAGGTAGGCGCGCTGCAGCTCGGTCGCTCGGTCCAGCCGAACACGAAAGAACGACTCGTCCAGCTTCGCCTCATACCCCGGCACCGCCGCGACGATGTCGTCGCGGGATATGACGGGCCCGTCTGCAACAGTCCACACGGCGTATCCGAGCTCTTGCAGGAAATATGGGTAGCCGCCGGTTATCGCGACGGCAAGAGACAGCGCATCGCTGGAGAAGGAGATCTGCTCCTCCGCAGCAGGTTGCAACAACGCTTCTTTCGCATCCGCATCGGTGAGATTGCCGATGGAGGGAAACTTGAACAGACGCTCGGCGTATGATTTCGCATCCCCCGCAAGCTCCGCGATCTGTGGCAACCCCGCACCTACGAGCGTGACGGGAAGTTTCCGTTGGACCATCTTGTGGATCGCCTCGATCGTTGCCTCTAGCTGCTGCTTGCTGAGGAACTGGACTTCATCGAATAGCACCACAACACCGCGGCCCTGCTCCTGCGCCGCCTCACCCAGGGCGACGAATACATCGGTCAGATCGAGAGCAAGATTCGCGTGGTCCGCAAAACCCTCAGCCGCGTCAACATCGAGGCCGGCAGACCACACGCCTGCGGCGTCCACGCTGACAGTGAAGGACCGCAAGACGGATGCCGCGTGCTTGAGACGAGTGTTCCATTTCGCCTTTGGCGAGATCTGGAAAAGGGCCGCCCGAAGCTTCGCAGCTATCGCACTACGGAAGTGGTTCTCGTCGTTCTTGCTGACCTCGAGCTCGACAACAACCCAGTCGCGCGCGAGTGCTTTTGTCCGAAACTGCCCTAACAGGACTGTTTTTCCTACCCCGCGAAGTCCGGTAACAATGAGCGACTGCTCTGTTCGACCGCGCTCGATTCGGGCGAGCAGCAAGTCGAAGGAACCGAGTTGATCCTCGCGTCCGACAACCGCTTGCGGCTCAGCACCCGCATTGGGCGTGTACGGATTCGTCAGAGCCTGCATGCGAGAATCTTAGCGAGTTTTGTGCGCTTTATTTGTTGCACATAAAGCGTGCATAGTGTCCTAATCTATTGGCGGGGCTCGGCGGCGAGGTGGAGAACGGACTCGGCGAGCGCGCGGATGCCGAGCGCGACATCCGCTGCGCTGACCGCCTCGTCGGGGTGATGGCTGATGCCATCCGGATTCCGCAGGAACAACATCCCGACGTTCGTGATCGCGCCGATCGACATCCCGTCGTGGCCGGCGGGGCTGAAGAGGGTGGCCGGGTCATCCGGCATCTCCGGCAGGGCCCCGCGGATCCCGGCGCGGATGACGTCCTGCAGCAGCGGCGCGCACATGACCGCGGGCGCGTTGTGCACCTCGCGGGCCCGCCAGCGCAGGCCGCGGCGGCCCATGATCACGTCGAGGTCGCGCGACAGAGAGTCCCAGACGCGGTCACGCTCGCCGTCGAACTCGCCCCGCAGGTCGAGGCTGAAGTGCGCCTCGCCCGGCACGATGTTGACGGCGCCGGGGAACGCCTCGAGCTGACCGACCGTGCCGATGACGTGATGCTCCGCGCTGCAGATGCGCTCGACCGTCAGGGCGGCCTCGCTCGCCCCGAGCAGCGCGTCGTGGCGCATGTCGTACGGGGTGCCGCCCGCGTGCCGGGCCTCACCCTCGACCACGAGCTGGAATCGGCGGGCGCTCGCGATCGACGACACGACGGCGAGCGACTCCCCACGGCGGTCGAGCTCGGGACCTTGCTCGATGTGTGCCTCGAGATACCCCACGAGCTCATCGGGGCGACGCGCAGCCTCGCCGATTCGCCCCGGGTCGAGGCCGAACTCGAGCGCGGCCTGGCGCAGCGTGGTGCCGTCGGCATCCGTCAGCTGCCACCAGTCGTCGTCCCAGGTGCCGGCAACAGCGGATGACCCGAGCAGAGCTTTGCCGAAGCGGGTGCCCTCTTCGTCCGAGAACGCCACGACCTCGATCGCGAACGGCAGGGGCGAAATGCTGCCCTCGCCGTTCGGTGCGGGCGCCCGGAGCAACCGCACGACCTCGAGCGCCATCAGCACACCGACGATGCCGTCGAAGCGTCCGGCGTCGGGCACGGTGTCGAGATGCGAGCCGATCATCAGTGCGGGGGCATCGGGATCCGATGGGTCGAGCCGTCCGATCTGGTTGCCCGCGGCATCCTGTCGCGTCCGCATGCCGACCTCGCGCATCCACTCCGCCGCGAGGCGGTTGACGCGGGCGTGCTCGGTCGAGAGGTACACGCGTTCGATCTCGCCCGGGGTTGCGGTGACGCGCGCGAGCTCGTCGCAGCGCGCCATGACGCGCCGAGCCGCGGCGGCGACGCGGTCGGGCGTGAGGTCGGGCAGGAGGGTCCGCGTCATCAGGCCTCGCCCGCGTACACGTCGAGGGCGGCATCGACGCCGCCGCCCACGGGAACCTTCGCGCCGAAGCGACGGAGCACCTGCTCGAGCGCGGCGAGCGTCGTCAGCACGGCGTCCTTGCGGGCGTTGTAGCCCATGGTTCCGATGCGCCAGACGCGCCCGTGCAGGGGTCCGAACGAGGTGCCGATCTCGATGCCGAAGTCGTCGAGCATCGCCTGGCGTGCGGCATCCCCCGCCACGCCCTCGGGAATCTCGACGGCGACGACGTTCGACATCTTGTGCGCGACGTCGCCGAACACGACCAGCCCCAGCCCACGCACCCCCGCGAGCATCGCGGCGCCGTGCAGTTCGTGCCGCGCGATCACGGCATCGCGACCCTCACCGAGCAACACCCGCGCGCATTCGCGTGCGCCGTAGAGCATCGAGGTCGCCTCGGTGTGGTGGTTCAGGCGGCGGGGTCCCCAGTAGTCCAGGATCATGCCGAGGTCGAAGTAGTTGGAGCGGACGAAGTCGGGTGCGTCCTCGTCGCCGGGCTCGCGGATCCCGGCCTCGATCTTCTTGCGCGACCGGATGATCTCCACCGCCCGCTCAGACAGCGTGATCGGCGCCGAGCCCGAAGGCCCACCGAGGCATTTCTGGAGCCCTGCGGTCGCGGCATCCAGGCCCCAGGCATCCGCTTCGAACGGATTGCCGCCGAGCGAAGCGGTGGCGTCGGAGTAGAACAGCACGCCATGCTTGGCGCAGATCGCGCCGATCTCGTCGAGCGGCTGCAGCATCGTGGTCGACGTGTCGCCCTGCACGAGCCCGAGCAGGTGCGGCTTGACTCGCACGATCGCCTCTTCGATCGCGGCGGAAGTGAAGACCTGACCCCACGGCACCTCGATCGTGTGCACCTCGGCCATCGCGCGCTCCGCGATCTCGGCGAGCAGGTGCCCGAAACGTCCGAAAACCGGCACGAGCACCCGGTCGCCCGGCCGGATGAGCGAGATCATCGCGGCCTCGATGCCGCCGCGAGACGTCGAATCGACGAGGAAGGTCGCGTCGTTCTCGGTCGCCCAGACCTGCCGGTACAGCGCCTGCGTCTCGGTCATCGTGCTCGTCATGAACGGGTCGTACTGCCCGACGAGCTGCGCCGACATCGCCGTGAGCACGCTCGGGTACGCCGAGATCGGCCCCGGCCCCATCAGCAAACGGGCGGGCGGATCGATCGGCACGGCGTTCATGCAGGTTCCTGTCTGTTCATCCCGGTGCGGGTCGCGGCGCGGTACACGGGGCCGAGTGCGCCGGTTTTTGTCGAGCGCGCCCGATACTGGCGCGAAATAGTGGGCGCAGTCGGCAACAACAGGCGCGCTCGGCGGACTGTCATGACGTCACCACCGCCCGGGTGAGGCGACGGGCGAGGCGCACCAGCGCGATGTCGGTGCCGGGGCGCGAGATCAGAGACACACCCACGGGGGCTGCGCCGAGGCTCGACGGCACCGTCAGCAGCGGGATCGAGATCGAGGGCATCCCGCCGATCGCGGCCGGCGTTGTCATACGCAGGGTCGCGGCACGCACGGCCTCGACCCGTTCGCCCCGATGCGTGCGCATGGGCGCGGGGCCGGGCACCGTCGGCATGATCAGCACCGTGTCGTTCGTCGCCTCGTGCAGGCGTGCGCGCAAGTCGTCGACCGCCGCGCGCGCCTCGGACTCGGCCTCGGCGGTCACCTCGGAGGCCACGCGGAATCGCTCGGCCACGGCCGGGGCGACGGCACCGGGGTGCTCGCGCAGCCACGCGCCGTTGTTGCGCCAGGCCTCGGCACCCTGAACGGCGCGGAACGCCGCGAGGTACTCATCGAGATCGCCGACGGATGTCTCGGCCACCTCGGACCGGGCATCCCCCGCCCCGAGGGCCGCGAGCAGGGCCTCGAACGCCTCCCGCGTCCCGGGTTCGACGGACTCGAGCATCTCGGTCGGCACCGCGAAGCTCCACGGCAGGTCGCTCCCCGACTCCCCGAACACGCTCTCGGTCGACTCCGACCCGTCGTAGCTGAGGCACCAGTCGACGACCTTTTGCATCGTGTCGCCGTCGCGCGTCAGCCATCCGATCGTGTCGAACGTCTGCGCGAGCGGCAGCAACCCCTGTCGCGGCACGAGCCCATGGGTCGTGCGCAGACCCCAGAGCCCCTGATACGACGCGGGCACCCGGATGGACCCGGCTGTGTCGGTCGCCAGACCGATCTGCGCCTGCCCGGTCGCGACGGCCGAAGCGGGGCCGCTCGACGAGCCGCCGGGCAGCGCCCCCGGCAGCGCCCCATTGGGCGGGGTTCCGTAGTGCGCGTTGTCGCCGGCGACGCTGTACGCGAACTCGTCGGTGCGCGCAATTCCGCGGAGGGATGCCCCGGCCCGGAGCAGATCCGAGACCGCGGCAGCCGTCGTGGGTTCGACACGCGCGGAGTCGAGGTACGTCGGGTTGCCCGCGCCGATGCGGTAGCCCTTGATCGCGAACAGGTCCTTGACGGCGACGCTCAGCCCCTCGAGTGGGCCCTCCCACGCGCCCTGCCAGAGCGGGTCACCGACCGTCCGCCACACCGACCGGTCGAGCGCCTGTGCGCGCGGCGTGACGTGGGCCGCGGTGATGAGCCAGCGGTCGTCGAACCGCTGCCACACCTGGGTTTGGAGCCCTGTGCCTCCACCGATGTAGCGCGAGATCGATACGAGCAGTGCGACATCCGGTGCCAACTCGCGGTACTCGATGCGTTCGATCGAACGCGCAGGCACTCCTCCGCGAACGCCCCGGAACACGCTGATCGTGTCGTGACCGACGAGCAACCCGGCTGGGTCCCCGCGCATCGTGGCATCGCCGGGCGCGAAGGCCGCATCGAGGGCATCGAGGTCGTTCGCGATGATCGCGCGCTCGTAGGCCTCGAAAGCTTCGAGCAGGTCTGCGGGAACCGTGTTGGCACCGTCGGTCGAGGCATCCGTCATGCCGTGTGTCCTTCGTTCAGAACAGGAGATTCTCCCGAAACAGGAGAATCCGCCGAAAACTCTCCTGTCCTCGCCGATTCGCCTGTTGTCGGCGAGTCGGCGAGCGGATGCCCGGGGCGCTGAACTGCGGCGAAGTCCGACTCGCGGATGCGTGCGTGTACGCCGCAGACGATGTCGACCACCTGCGAGATGTCGAAGTCGGTCGCGGCGCTGAGGTACGCGTAGGCGAGGTGCTCGTCGAGGCCCCAGCGTGCCCGGATGAGCGAGATCGCCGAGCGGACGCAGCGGCGCATCGCCTCGCCGAGGTCGGGATCGAGGCCGGTCGGTACGAGGTATTCGTCGGTGCGGACCAGCGGCCCGGTGAACTCCCCGAACTCAGCGAGCGCCTCAGCCTGCGGCACGATCTCGAAGCGCAGGGTCGCGCGCAGCGACGCCTCGAGCGCCGTCAGCGCGACCTCGCCGTCGCCCTGCGCGAAGTGCGGGTCGCCGACGTACGCCAAGGCCCCCGCGACCTGCACCGGAAGGTACAGGACCGTGCCCTCGACCAGCAGGTTGATGTCGATGTTGCCGCCGTGCTCGCCGGGCGGCACCGAGTGGGGCCGCTGATCACCGGCGACCGCGACGCCCATGGTGCCGAGGAACGGCGCGAGCGGAAACTCGACGAGCCCGGGGCCTCCCTCGACGACGGGCAGCACCCCGACCATCCGTCCCGCCCGCTCCTCAACCGGGGTGAAGACGCTCACGTTGTGCTCGCCGCGGGGCAGCTCGCCGACGAGCGCGCCCTTGCCGTGCCGATTCGAGATCACCCCGTACGGCACGCGCGGCTGCAGGCGCACGACCGTGATCTTGAGCAGATCGCCAGGCAGCGCGCCCTCGACAGCGATCGGCCCCGTCACGACGTGCGGTCCATCGGCCATCGTGTCGCGGCTGAGCGAGCGCGCGATCTCGATCGCATCGTCGAGAACGGATGCCTCGGGCACACCCTTGCCGGTGAAGTACCCCAGCGGATCCTTGCCCTGGTCTTCGAGGATTCCCTCGTGGCTCACCGTGTCGATCGTCACGGTCTGCCCGGGCTGGATGGTGAGTACCGCGGCATCGCGCGCGCACGGCAGGCGTCCCCACATTACGGTCGCGGGCGACGCGGCCAGATAAAGGTCGCCGGGGATCTCGCCCCTGCCGGGCTGCAGGATGGTTGATTCCTGCGCGGTCGTTTCGAGGGCTGTGGTCACGGATGCATCTCCTCAACGCGGGACGCGGCGCCGACAGGGTCCGCCGCATCCGCGGAGTCTGCGGGATGCGCGACGGCGCGCACGGTCAGGATCTCACGTCCTGCTCTGGCAGTTACGCCCGCCTCGGGGGTGTAGACGAGTGCACCGGCGAGGTAGGTGCCCTCGACGACACCGAAAAGCTCACGCCCATCCCATGGCGACATCTTGTTGCGGTACTGCAGCTCGGCCGCCCGCACCGTGTACGTCGCATCGAGATCGACGACCGAGAAGTGTGCCGGAGCGCCGACCACGATCTGCCCCGCGGACCCGAGACCCGCAATCCGCGCCGGCCCCGTCGTCATGAGCGGCAGGATCTTCTCGATCGGGATGCCTCGGGTCCGCGCCGCGGTCAAGATCGCCGAGAATCCGGTCTGAAGTCCGGAGATTCCGCCCCACGCGAGGGCGAAGTCTCCGCCGCCCTGCTGCTTCAGCTCGAGCGTGGACGGCGAGTGGTCGCTGACGATCGCGTCGATCGTGCCGTCGACGACGCCCTGCCAGAGGAGGTCCTGGTTCGCCTCGTCCCGGATCGGGGGGCAGCACTTGAACTGCCCCGCGGCATCCGGCACATCCTCGGCCCGAAGGGTGAGGTAGTGCGGGCAGGTCTCGATCGTGAGTCGCACGCCGTCGGCTTTCGCGGCACGGATGTCGTCCAGCGCACCGCCGTCCGACACGTGGACGATATGCGCGCGGGCACCGGTGCGGCGGGCCGCCTCGATCACGAGCCGGATCGCCGCACGCTCACTCTCAGGCGGGCGGGAGGCGAGGAACGCGTCGTACCGGGGCCCGAGGGTCTCGGCGTCGTGCACGTGCGCGGGGTCTTCGGCGTGGACGATCAGCAGCCCATCGAACGCGGCGATCTCGGCGAGCGCGACCTCGAGCTGTTCGGCGTTCAGGTGCCCGAACTCGTCGATGCCCGAGGGCATCAGGAAGCACTTGAACCCCACCACTCCCGCCGCGGCGAGTTCGGCGAGCGACCCGAGATTCTCAGGAACCGCACCGCCCCAATAGGCGATGTCGACGGCCAGTTTGCCGACCGTGGCGGCGCGCTTCTCGGCGAGCGCCTCGGGGGTCGTCGTCACGGGCACGCTGTTGAGCGGCATATCGACGATCGTGGTGACGCCGCCCGCGGCCGCGGCGGCGGTCCCTGTCTCGAAGCCTTCCCAGTCCGTGCGGCCCGGCTCGTCGAGGTGGACATGCGAATCCACCAGACCGGGCAAGAGGGTGAGGCGGTCGGGCAAGACGGTGACATCGGATGCCGGGACGTCGCCGGATGCAGCGGCCCCAGCATCCGGGTCGTAATCCGCGATCGCAGCGATACGGCCGCCCTCGATGCGGACCACAGCGGGACGGATCGCCCCATCGACGAAGACGCGACGCGCGGCGATCGCACGCGGGGCGTCGGGAAGAGCGGTCATGTGCCCCAACCTAGGGGCCCGGCGTTTCCCGGATGTTACTCAGAGCAACATCCGGGAAACGCGGCCGGGATGGCGTGGAGGTCAGACGGGGGCGGGCTCTGTCTCGACCGTTTCTGCCACCGGCTCGGCCGGAGCGGCGCGGTGGTTCCACATCACGGCGATGTAGAGGATCGCGCCGATCAGCGCACCGATCACCCACGCGAAGCCGCTCAGCGCGCCCAGGGCCGGAACCCAGACAGCAGAGATGGAGAAAACCGCCGCGATCGCGATTACCAGGATCGCTCGCACGTTCCAACCCTTGGTGTAGAAGTAGCGACCGGTTGCACCGGTCGAGTACAGGTCGTGCACCTTCAAGGCGCGGCGCTGGATGATGTAGAAGTCCGCCACCAGCACCCCGTAGAGCGGCGCCAGGACGGCACCGAGAGTATCTACGAAGATCGGGAATCCGTTCTCGTTGATGACGGACACCCAGAGGGCTCCAACGATGAACCCGAGCGCCGCGGTCATGTAGCCACCCGCCTTGAAGCTGATTCGCTGCGGAGCAAGGTTCGACAGGTCGTAGGCGGGCGGGATGAAGTTGGCGACGAGGTTGATGCCGATCGTCGCCACCAAGAACGTCACCGCCGCGAGGATGGTCAAGAAGACGTTGCCGACCTGGCCAACGATCTCGGCCGGGTTCGTGAGCGGTTCTCCTTCGCCTCCCTGCAGCACGATGTAGGCGCCTGCCGTGATGAACAGGCTCAGGAACGTGAAGAAGGTCAAGCTGACGGGCAGTCCGAGGAAGTTCCCCCGGCGCATCTTCTTCTCCGACTTCGAGAAGCGAGCGAAGTCACCGAAGTTGATGATCACCGCTGAGAAGTACGCGATCATCGTTCCGATCACGCCGACGAATGCCCCGACCGCGGCCCAGCCCTCGACCTCGGAGTTGTTGAAGATCGAGCCGACCGCGGGAATGAGCCGATCGCCTGCCTGGATCCAGATCGCGATCAGCAGCACCACCATCACGACGTAGACGGCGGGCCCCGCGAAGTTCAGGAACTTCTCGATCCACGAGATCCCGCCGACGAAGAGCAGTACCTGCAAGGCAGCCACGATGATGTACGACACCCAATCAACCCATGTCATGCCGAGGAAGGTCGCCTCGGGAGGAGTGACGATGATGGCGTTGATCGCGAGCCCGACGGCCGTCGACGCGAAGTACGTCTGTGCGCCGTACCAGAAGATCGCGACGATGCCACGAATGAGCGCGGGGAACTGGGCTCCATGAACGCCCATGCTCGAGCGCGCCATGACCGCATAGGGAATGCCGTACTTGACGCTCGGCTTGCCCGTGAGGTTGACGAGGAAGTTGACGAAGAAGCCGGCGAGGATGATGGCCGCGAAAACCCACCACCCGTTGATGCCGGCGCCCACGAACAGGCTCGCCGCGAGGATGTACCCACCCAGGCTCTGCACGTCGTTGGTCCAGACGTTGAAGAACTCGAAGGCGCCCCACCGCCGCTTCTCTTTCGGAAGCGGTGCGAGGTCGTCGTTATACAACGAGGGGTGCCTGTCATCCCCCAGGTGCGTGTCGAATTCAGCGATATTTTCGGCGGCGGGAAGCGTGACGGTCATGCGATTCTCCAGTCAGACGGAGGTGCTGGATGATAGTTCCGACGCCCCGGTGGCGTCGCGATCAAGCTATTGCTTAAGCTCCGTCGGTGGATTTCGCGCGCGTAACGGCTCCGTGACAGTAAGTGACCACTTAAGCCTCGTAAGGGGCCCTGCCCTACATCACAGCTCCGGCGTGGGAGACGCGACCGGCTCGGGCAGACCGCCGGGAAGCGTCAACCACGCGGCGACGGCGACTTCGTCGGTTTCGTTCACGACGCGGTGCGGACGCGTCGCCGCGAACGACAGCGAGGCCCCGGCGGCGAGACGCAGCTCACCCTCCGTGAACTCGAATGTCAGCACGCCCGAAACGACGCTGCCGCACTCGTATCCCGCGTGCACGAGCATCGCACCATCCACGCTCGATGATGTTCCGGGCGGATAAGACGACTCGAAGAGCTCGATTCCCGGCAGCGCCGTCGGAGTCAGCCGTCGATACGTGACGCCCTGCCCGAGGTGTGCGACGGCAATGTCGCCCGCGGTCGACACGAACACGCCCGGGAGGGGCTCGGCGACGTCCGGCGCATCCGATCCCACCGGCCGCTCGTACACCTCGAGCTCGTCGAAGATCGCCGAGACGGGAGCACCCAGAACGCCGACGAGCTCGACCAGGCGGTTGACCGAGGGTTGCATGACACCGGTCTCGATCTGGGACAGTGCGCTGGACGAGATCCCCAGCTGCTGGGCGACCGAGGCGAGCGAGCGACCGGACGACTTGCGCAGCTGGCGCAGACGACTTCCGATCCGGGCAGAGAGCGGCACATCGTCGTTCATCGGGTCCTCCGCGCCCATCGTAGGGCCACGCGGCGGACCACCCCCGCCGCCCGCCTCGCCCATGAGCATTCTCCAGGGGCCCGGCGTTTCCCGGATGTTACTCAGAGCAACATCCGGGAAACGCGGGCCGACTACGGTGGCCGGGTGCTCCTCTCCGAATTCAATGACGCGGATGCCGCGACGGCGGCGTCCGTCGTGCGCGTCTGGGCCGACATCCCGGCATGGACGAATGCGCTCGTTGCCGAGCGGCCCTACGCATCCGTCGCCGAGATAGAGGCCCTCGCTGCGGCGCTCGCCGAGCGGTGGAGCGGCGAGCACCTCGAGGCCGCGCTCGCGCATCACCCTCGCATCGGCGAACGGCCGACCGCTCCGGGAGCCGAAGGCGATGCCTCGCGCCGCGAGCAGGCGGCGATGGCGACCGCAGCGGACGACGTGACAGCCCGCATCGCCGCAGGAAACGCGGCGTACGAGGAACGATTCGGGCGCGTTTTCCTGATCCGCGCCGCGGGGCGCACTCCCGACGAGATCCTGGCGAACCTCGAGCGCCGGCTCATGAACGACGCCGAGGCCGAAACGGTCGAAGCCACGAAGCAGCTCGTTGAGATCGCCTTGCTGCGCCTGCGGGGCGCGCTCACCGACGACAGGATGGGTGCATGACCCCGCACCCGACACCACACCTCACGACCCACGTTCTCGACGCCGCGACGGGAACGCCCGCACCGGGCGTCGAGGTTGCGCTGGCCACCGCATCCGGCGTCCCCGTCGCCACGGGAACGACGGATGCCGACGGCCGGGCCGGTCTCGGACCAGAACTTCTCGAGGCCGGGGACTACGCCCTGACGTTCTCGACCGGCGCGTACTTCGCGGCACGTGACGTCGAGACTTTCTACCCGTCGGTAACCGTGACGTTCCGGGTCGATGTCGACGATCAGGGCGGCTCAAGGCACTACCACGTGCCCTTGCTGCTCAGCCCGTTCGCCTATTCCACCTACCGCGGCAGCTGAGCCGCATCGCTTCGGAGGATCACGTGAAGGTCATCGTCATCGGCGCCGGCATCGGCGGCACGAGCGCCGCGATCGCGCTGCAGCGCCTCGGGCACGACGTCGTCGTGTACGACCAGATGCGTGAGAACAAGCCGGTCGGGGCTGCGCTGTCGCTGTGGTCCAACGGCGTGAAGGTTCTGAACTGGCTCGGGTTGACCGACGAGGTTGCAGCGCTCGGTGGGCTGATGGACGACATGGCCTACTACGACGGCAAGACGGGCGAGACGCTCTGCCGCTTCAGCCTCGAGCCCGTGACGACACAGACCGGGCAGCGGCCCTACCCGATCGCGCGGGCCGACCTGCAGGCGCTGCTCATGGAACGGGTCGGGATGGACCGCATTCATCTGTCGATGAGACTCGTCGGCATCGACGACGACGGCACCCGGGTGACCGCGACCTTCGCGGACGGATCGACCGACACAGCCGACCTGCTGATCGGGGCGGATGGGGCACGCTCGATCACTCGCGACTACGTCACAGCGGCGCTGGGGCTGCCGACGATCGAGCGGACGTACTCGGGATACACGAACTTCAATGGGCTCGTCCCGGCGAACACCGACATCGGGCCGCTCGATCAGTGGACGACCTATGTCGCCGACGGCAAGCGCTGTGCCGTGATGCCGGTCGCTGGTGATCGGTTCTATTTCTTCGTCGATGTGCCACAACCGGCCGGGGTGCCCTACGACCGGTCCGACGGTGCGGCGCCGCTGCGCGAGGCCTTCGCGGGATGGGCGCCCGGGGTGCAGGCGTTGCTCGACTCGATCGACCCAGCGGTGTCGCTCAACCGCGTCGAGATCTGGGACATCGACCCGTTCGACACCTGGGTGCACGGGCGGGTCGCGATCCTCGGCGACGCGGCGCACAACACGGCGCCCGACATCGGTCAGGGTGCGTGCTCGGCGCTCGAGGACAGTTTTGCCCTCGGCATCCTGTTCGCAACCAACACGCTGGGTGTCGAAGACACGCTGCAGCGGTACCAGCAGGTGCGCACCGAGCGCGCGGGCGACCTGGTGATCCGAGCACGCAAGCGCGCGTGGGAGACACACGCTTTCGATGTGGCCGCGACCCAGGAGTGGTACGAGCAGCTCCGCACCGAGGACGGCACGGGCGTCATCCGGGGCATCGTCGGCAACATCGTGGATTCTCCGGTCAACCTCGGCGGCGGCATCCGCGTCTGACGCGACCCCTCCGCGCCCCCTCGCGAGAGTGCCCGTTCCCGACGAGAGTGCCCGTTCCCGACCGCGAAAGTGCCCGTTCCCGACCGCGAAAGTGCCGCTCCCTATACCGAGGGTGCTCGTGCCCTACAACCGGCACCCTCGCGCGGCAGAAAGGGCACCCTCGCGCGGCAGAACAGGCACCCTCGCGTGGAGCAGGCGCGGTCGTCAGGCGTGGAAGACGGCGTGGATGTCGGAGCCTGCGACAGCTCGACCGCCGAGGCCGTCGAGCTCGAGCAGCACGGCGGTGCCCGCAACGCTGCCCCCGAGCCGCTCGACGAGCGTTCGCGCGGCGGCGATCGTGCCGCCCGTCGCGAGCACATCGTCGAGCAGCAGGACGCGTGAGCCGTGCGGCATGTCGTCGTGCGCCTCGATCTCGGCCGTGCCGTACTCCAGCGCGTAGGACACGGATGCCGCGGGCCGGGGCAGCTTGCCCGCTTTGCGGATGGGGATCAGGCCGACGCCCGCGGCCATCGCCGCGGCCCCCGCGAGGAGGAAGCCGCGCGCTTCGATGCCTGCGACCACGTCGTACGTCCCCGCGAAGGGTTCGATGAGGGCATCGATCGTTGCACGGAGCGCCGCGTCGTCCGCGAGCAATGGCATGATGTCGCGGAAGAGGATGCCTGGCTGGGGGTAGTCCGGGATCACCGCGATGAGCGACTCGGCGCGAACAAGGGCGTCGGGGCTGGGCGTCTGCACGGGGTTCACCCTAACGCCCGCGCGCTCCGACCGCCCCGCGGCGAGGACCCCGATGTGCGCGTGCGCAAGCGCTTGCACTAGCGTGGACGGATGACTTCTCTCGCGCAGAGCGCCCAGCCCGAGTCCCGCCTGCCCTCCGCCCCCGGATCCGAGTGGTGGCGTTCGGCCGTGATCTACCAGATCTACCCGCGTTCGTTCGCGGATGCGTCGAACGACGGCATCGGCGACCTGCCCGGCATCACGTCCAAGCTCGACGACCTGCAGGAGCTCGGCATCGATGCCCTGTGGCTCTCGCCGTTCATGACGTCGCCGCAGAAGGATGCCGGCTACGACGTCGCGGACTACTGCGACGTCGACCCCATTTTCGGAACCCTCGCCGACTTCGACGCGATGCTCGAGGGCGCCCATGCCCGCGGTATCCGGGTCATCGTCGACCTCGTGCCGAATCACTCATCAGATCAGCACGTCTGGTTCCAGGCCGCCCTGGCGGCAGCACCCGGAAGCCCCGAGCGCGCCCGCTACATGTTCCGCGACGGTCTCGGAGAGAATGGCGAGCTGCCGCCGAACAATTGGGAGTCGGTCTTCGGCGGACCCGCCTGGACGCGGGTCGTCGAGCCCGACGGATCACCGGGCCAGTGGTACCTGCACCTGTTCGACACCTCGCAGCCCGACTTCGACTGGTCGAATGAGGAGGTGCGGGAGGGATTCCGCGGCGTGCTGCGCTTCTGGCTCGACCGTGGCGTCGACGGGTTCCGCGTGGACGTCGCCCACGGACTCGTGAAGAAAGACGGTCTGCCCGACTACACGCCCCCCGCAGATGCCGCGTCGATGGGTGGTGCAGAGGCCGACGTGCCGTACTGGGGTCAGCCCGGCGTTCACGAAATCTACCGGGATTGGCATGTGCTGCTCGCGGAATATGAGGGCGATCGTGCGCTCGCCGCCGAAGCCTGGCTGCCGACGCCGGCCAAGACGGCGCTCTGGGTGCGCTCGGACGAGATGCACCAGGCCTTCAACTTCGAGTACCTCGAGACGCCGTGGAACGCGCCGAAGCTTCGGGCGGTCGTCGCCGAATCGCTCGCCGCATATGGCGCCGTGGATGCCCCGAGCACCTGGGTGCTGTCGAACCACGACGTGATTCGCCACGCCTCCCGGCTTGCGCTCACGGGCGATGTTCCGCAGGGAACCGGCATCGGCCCGCTGTCCGAGGTGCAGCCGATCCCCGAGCTGGGCCTGCGACGCGCACGTGCGGCGACCACGATGATGCTCGCGCTCCCCGGCTCGGCGTACCTCTACCAGGGCGAAGAACTCGGCCTGCCCGAGGCCGTCGACCTGCCTGACGACGCCCGGCAGGACCCGACGTGGTTCCGGACCCACGGCGAGCGCTACGGGCGGGACGGATGCCGCGTACCCATCCCCTGGACCGCGGATGGACCCTCCTACGGCTTCAACGCGTCCGGGGCATCCTGGTTGCCGCAGCCGGCGCAGTGGGCGGAACTCGCCCGCGACGTGCAGCGCAACCGGCCCGACTCGACGCTCTCGCTCTACCGCAGTGCCCTGACCGAGCGCCGCGCACACGCGCTCGGCACGGGCGAGTTGCAGTGGGTCGATGGCTATGGCGACGACGTCGTGGCGTTCCGCAACGGCGACATCACGGTGATCGCGAATGTCGGCGCGACGCCGGTGCCGCTGCCCACCGGCGCGACCGTCGTGCTGACGAGCGCATCGCTCGAGGACGGCGCGATCGGATCCGACACGACCGTCTGGCTCGAGGGCGCGCGCTAGGCCGCGACATGGTCGGCATCGACGAGGTTGCTCGTGCGGCCGGCGTTTCGACCGCGACCGTCTCGCGCGCGCTGAGCGGTCGTGGTCGGGTGTCGGCGCCGACACGGATGCGCGTGGAGCAGGCGGCGGAGCGACTCGGCTACGTCGTCCAGGCGTCGGCATCGAGCCTCGCCTCGGGCCGCACCCGCAGCATCGGCGTTTTGGTGCCGTTGCTCGATCCGTGGTTCTTCAGCACGGTACTCGGCGGAATCGCCGACGCGCTGGCACGTCGCGGATACGACATCACGCTGTACGTGCTGAGCGAGGATGCCGAGGCTCGGCGCACGATGTTCGGCACCTTCCTGCGCCGGCAGAGGGTAGACGCCGTCATCGCGATGTCCATCTCGCTCGGCGAGGACGAGACGGACGCGCTCATCGGGATCGGGGTACCCGTCGTCCGGATCGGCGCACCCCGGGCGGGCCTGACCAGCCTCACGGTCGACGACGAAGCGGTCGGGGCGCTGGCGACCGCGCACCTGTTGAAACTCGGACACCGCGTTATCGCGCACATCGGGGCGGCACGCGAGAGCGACGGCGATTATCGCGTGCCCGCGCAGCGTCGCCGGGGACACGAGCAAGCTCTGGTGCAGGCCGGGGTCACCCCCCAGCCGGACTTGTTCGAGCCGGCCGACTTCACCATCCTCGGCGGTGGGGCGGCGGCGCGGCGGCTTCTCGAAAATGGTGGATCACGCCCGACCGCGATCTTCGCGGCAAGCGACGAGATGGCGGTCGGGGCGATCCTGGCGGCACGCGAATTGGGCGTTCGCGTACCCGAAGATCTGTCCGTGGTCGGCGTCGACGGGCACGAGCTGGGCGCCTCGCTCGGGCTCACGAGCGTCGACCAGTTCCCGCGCGAGCAGGGCGTGCGGGCTGCCGAGACCGTGCTCGATCTGCTCGAGCCCGGTCCGACGACGGATGCTCCGCCGCCCCACGGCGGGCTCCGCTTCGAGCTCGTGGTGCGCGCATCGACCGCGCCGCCGTCGTCCGCCCACGTAGGCTCGGGCGCATGACGATCGATCTCGAGGCGCTCTACATCGACCTGCACGAGCACCCGGAGCTGTCGTTTCAGGAGACCCGCACGGCGGCGATCGCGGCCGGGCACCTCCGTGATCTCGGGCTCGAGGTCACCGAAGGCGTCGGCGGCACGGGTGTCGTGGGCGTCCTCCGCAACGGAGCTGGGCCGACCGTCTGGCTCCGCGCCGACATGGACGGCCTCCCTGTTGAGGAGCAGACCGGGCTGCCGTACGCGAGTAGCGCGCGCGGTCTGAACCCGCAGGGCACCGAAGTTCCGGTCATGCACGCGTGCGGACACGACATGCACGTCGCCGCGATGATCGGCGCGATCGAACAGCTCGCGAGCACGACGGATGAGTGGGCGGGCACGATAGTTGTGCTCATTCAGCCCGCCGAGGAGTTCGGTGCGGGCGCTCAGGCGATGATCGCCGACGGTGTGCTGACGCGCTTCCCGCGCCCCGACATCGTGCTCGGGCAGCACGTGACCCCGCTGCCCGCGGGGGTTGTGGGAGTGCGTCCGGGAACGCAGATGGCTGCGTCGGATGGCCTGACCATCACCCTCCACGGCCGCGGCGGCCACGGCTCACGACCGCACGCGACGATCGACCCGATCGTCATGGCCGCCGCCACCGTCATGCGCCTGCAGACGGTGGCATCGCGCGAGATCGACCCGCGCGAGATGGCCGTGGTCACGGTCGGTTCGATTCATGCGGGCCTGAAGCACAACATCATTCCGGCCGAGGCGCGCCTCGAGCTGAGCCTGCGCTACGCGGACGACAGTACCCGCGCGAAGGTGCTCGAGAAGGTGGAGCGGATCGTGCGCGCCGAGGCCGAGGCATCCGGTGCTCCCCTGCCGCCCACGATCGAGACCGACCACACGCTGCCCCCGACGATCAACGACGCGGACGCGACGGCCCGACTCTCGGCCGCGTTCGACCGCGAGATCGGCGCTGGGACCGTGCTCGACCCCGGGATGTTCACCGGTAGCGAGGATGTCTCGTGGTTCGCGCGCGAGGCGGGCGTGCCGCTGGTTTTCTGGTTCTGGGGCGGGGTCGACCCGGCCGTCTATATGCGCGCTCAGGCAGAGGGCACGATCGACCGCGACATCCCGACGAACCATTCGCCGTTCTTCGCGCCGCTGTTGCAGCCGACGCTCCGCAACGGGGTGCAGACGCTGACGGTCGCGGCGCGGGAGTTCCTGGGCTGACAACAAGAGTTCTCTGATCTTTACGCCCGCGACGAGTCGAGACGCTGTCTTTCGTGAAGATGAGTGGATGAGACATCCGAGAGCCGGAGTCGCTCTTGCAGGCACAGCCATCCTCTTGGCGCTCGCTGGCTGCGCGCCCGCTACGCCAACGACCCAGGCGTCCCCGAGCGAAATCACCGTGTCTTCCTCAACGCCAACGCCAACGCCAACGCCAACGCCAACGCCAACGCCAGAATCGTTCATCGTTACAGCAACGGAGATGTCCGTGCTGGACTCTGACGGAACGATCCGCTCGAGTGTCGCCTTCTCCGGCGAAGACCCCGCTGCATTCGCTGCGGCTCTCGGAGAGTCGTTCGGCGTGGCGGCAGCCGAGAGCACGACGGCAGGCGGCTTTGAAGGCGCGGAGTTCACCACAGAGTACGCGTGGGACGGCCTCGTGATCTCGTCAGGATTCTCCCCCGGGCAGACGTGCGGCACGCGAATAGACTGCCGCGGAACTTTTGTTTACTTCACCGTTCCCTCCATAAACGACATCTCTCTCGGCACAGCGGGAGGGATCCACGTTGGCGATTCCGTGGTCGCAGCTATGGACCTGGGCGCTCGTCCTACCTCGGAGATCCCTCTCGCCGCCGAGCCGGAGGACCCATCGGTCTTCGAATCCCAGGCCGAAGCGACTCGCATCGTCCTTCTCGATCTGGACGACGAAGGAGCTTCAATCGTCAGAATCCGGGCGAGCGGCTGGTTCCAGACCTTCGGCAACATCTGACCTTCTGCCTGGAGGATGTCGTGTAGCCGGGGCACGCCGCTTGCACGCTTCGTTCTGCGGGCGTAGTGTCGCCGCTCGTGGCTAACGACAGTCGCGGCGAGGGCCCGAGCTCTCCTCCCGTGAAACGCTGGATTCTCGGCGAACCCCTCCATACCGAACAGCTCGACGGGCAGCTGCTTCCGAAGCGACGGGCCCTGCCGATCTTCGCGTCCGACGCCCTGTCGTCCGTGGCCTACGCGCCGCAAGAACTCTTGATGATCCTGCTGACCGGCGGTCTCGCGTTCCTCGCCTTCAGCCCAGCTGTCGCGGCGGCGGTCGTGGTACTGCTGATCGTGGTCGTCGTCAGCTACCGGCAACTCATCAAGGCGTACCCGTCGGGCGGCGGTGACTACGAGGTCGCGTCGAAGAACCTCGGCGAACCCGCCGCCGTGGTCGTGGCATCCGCTCTTCTCGTCGACTACGTCTTGACGGTAGCCGTGTCGATCGCGTCCGGTGTCGACAACATCATCTCGGCCATCCCCGAGCTCAACCCGTGGCGCATCGAGTTCGCCGTCGGCTTCGTCGTGCTCATCATGGCCGCGAACCTGCGCGGCGTGCGCGAATCGAGCAAGGCGTTCGCGATCCCGACCTATGTCTTCATCGGGTCGGTCGCCGTCATGATCGTCGTCGGACTCGCCCGCGTCGCGCTCGGCGACCCTCCCATCGCGTCCAGCGCCGAGTTCGCCGTGCAGGCGGAAGACCTCTCGCAGGCCGCGGTGATCCTGCTGGTGCTGCGGGCGTTCTCGAGCGGATGCTCGGCCCTCACGGGCGTCGAGGCCGTCTCGAACGGGGTTCCCGCCTTCCGCCAACCGAAGGTGAAGAACGCGCAAGCGACTCTCACGCTCATGGGCGGCATCGCGATCCTGCTGTTCGCCGGTCTGACGGCGCTCGCCCTCTTCGCGGGCGTGCACTACGCCGAGAACCCCTGCAACCTGGTGGGTTTCGACTGCACGACCCCGCAGCCCAGCCTCATGGCCCAGGTCGCGAGTGCGACGTTCGGGATGGGCAGCATCCCCTTCTTCATCATCCAATCGGCGACAGCCTGCGTTCTGCTTCTGGCGGCGAACACCGCGTTCAACGGCTTCCCCCTGCTCGGGGCCGTGCTCGCGCGTGACGGCTACGCGCCGAAGTCGCTCAACACCCGCGGCGACCGCTTGGTGTTCTCGAACGGGATGATCGCGCTCGGCCTCGCCGCGATCATGATCCTCGTGCTCTACCAGGCGAGCCTCACGAGCCTGATCCAGCTGTACATCATCGGCGTTTTCGTGTCGTTCTCGCTCGGACAGATCGGGATGATCCGGCACTGGCGCCGCGCAATACGCACGGGTGCGTCGGGCGCTGACCTCCGCGCGGCGCGCATCGGGCTCGCGATCAACGGCGCCGGCGCGGCACTGACCGTCTTCGTGCTGATCATCGTGACGATCACCAAGTTCACCCACGGCGCGTGGATCGTGTTCCTCCTGATCCCGATCCTCGCGACACTCATGATCGGCGTGAACCGCTACTACCGCGACGTTGAGCACGAGATCGAGATCGACGACGCGACGCACTTCGGTTCGCGGGGCGACGTGGCGATCGTGCTGGTCGGGCGTCTGCAGAAGCCGGTCGTCAAAGCGATCGATTACGCGCTGGCCGCCAAGCATGACAAGACCATGGCCGTGCACGTCTCGGTTGATCCCGAGTCGACCGACCGTCTGCAGGCCGAGTGGCGGGAACATCGGATGCCGGTGCCCCTCGTCATCGTCGACTCGCCCTATCGCGCCTTCGCGCATCCGGTGCGGGAGTTCATCCAGGCCTATCGCCAGAAGAACGGCTCGGCAGTCATCACCGTGTATCTGCCGCAGTACATCGTCGGGCACTGGTGGGAGAGCTTCCTACACAACCGTCGAGCCAGCCGTATCGCGCACAATCTGATGCTCGAGCACGGCGTCTCGATCACGCTCGTGCCGTGGCTGCTCGATTCGACCGAGATCGTTTATGGCCGACGGTCGCGCCCCCTGCCCGGAGGCGACCGGTCGGGCTTGCCGCCCGAGGCCTCCAACCGGGTGCCGCGGCGTAGCCTGGAGGAGTGAATCTCCCGGCTGTGCCCCGCGACGCGGCAATCCTCGATGCGGCGCCTTTCGACGTCGCGTCCGTCCGCGCCGCCTTCCCGATCCTCGGCGAGCGGGTCAACGCGTCATCGCTGGTGTACCTGGACTCAGCGGCCACGAGCCAGAAGCCACTCGCCGTACTCGAGGCCGAGGCATCCTTCCTCGCCCGTGGCAACGCCGCCGTCCACCGCGGCGCACACACCCTCGCCGCCGAGGCAACGGAATCATTTGAGGATGCCCGGGCCGCCGTTGCGGCTTTTATCGGCGCCGAGCCGGACAACATCGTGTGGACCTCGGGTGCGACGGCAGGGATAAACCTGATCGCATACTCGATCGGGAATGCGTCGCTCGGGCGCGGGGGCGAAGCCGCCCGGCGGGTGGCGCTGAAACCGGGCGACGAAATCGTCGTGACCGAGTCCGAGCACCACGCCAACCTGATTCCGTGGCAAGAGCTCGCCGCCCGAACGGGTGCACTGCTGCGCCATATTCCCGTGCAGGAAGATGGCCAGCTCGACCTGGCCGTTGCAGGTGCCCTGATCGGGTCACGGACGCGGATCGTCGCCTTCCCCCATGTGTCGAACGTGCTGGGCATCGTGAACCCCGTCGCCGAGATCGTGACGCTTGCGCGCGAGGTCGGCGCGCTCACGGTTCTCGACGCCTGCCAGTCCGCCCCCCACCTCGCACTCGACCTGCCGGCCCTCGGGGTCGACCTGGCGGTGTTCTCGGGGCACAAGATCTTCGCGCCCTATGGCGTGGGCGTCCTGTACGGACGGTCAGAGGTACTCGAAGCCCTGCCGCCCTTCCTGACCGGGGGCTCGATGATCACGACCGTCACCCTCGACACCGCCGAGTACCTGCCTCCGCCGCAGCGGTTCGAGGCCGGCACGCAGCCCGTCTCGCAGGCGATCGGCCTGGCGGCAGCCACGCGGTACCTCGGCGAGCTCGGGCACGATGCGATCGCGGCACGCGAGGCATCCCTCGAACGTCGCCTGCGCGAGGGGCTGCTCGAGGTGGCGGGTGTCCGCATGCTCGGCGACGCGTCGGGCGCCGAGCGAGTTGCCCTGGCGTCGTTCGACGTCGACGGAGTGCACGCGCACGACGTCGGCCAATTCTTGGATGCACGCGGTGTCGCCGTGCGCGTCGGGCACCACTGCGCGCAGCCGCTGCACCGCCGTTTCGGCATCACCGCCAGCGTTCGGGCGAGCGCGGCGTTTTACAACACGGAGGAGGAGATCGACATTTTCCTTGATGCGCTCTCGGGCGTAAGCGCATTCTTCGGCGTGGAGGGCACCCGATGAGCGGGCTCGAGTCGCTGTATCAAGAGCTGATCTTGGATCACTCGAAGCATCCGCACGGCACTCCTCTCGCACCGGAAGAGGGGGCCCACGCGTCGTCGTACCAGCGCAATCCCGTGTGCGGAGACGAGTTGACTCTGCGCGTGCGGCTCGATGATGCGGGCGCGATCCGCGATGCGACCTGGGAGGGCGCCGGTTGCTCGATCTCGCAGTCGTCGGCGTCGATGCTGTCGGATCTCGTCGCCGGGATGCCCCGGGCCGACGCATCCGTTCTCGTCGAGGGTTTCCGCGAGGCCATGCGCTCGCGCGGCAAGCTCGAGCTCGACGTCGAGGAGTATGGCGACGCGGCCGCCCTGTCGGGTGTCTCGAAGTACACCGCCCGGGTCAAGTGCGCCATGCTCGCGTGGGTTGCGCTCGAGGACGCGCTCGCCCGTGCATCCTGACCTTCTCGGTCAAGTTCTCCTCCCCGTGTAGGGGATCAAGCCGGCTATCCACCGTTCCCCCGAACTCCGGGACGGGGTTGCGGCGGGCCCACCAGGCTGTGCCCATGCCCACAGAACTCGCTGATGTCCCACCGCTCCGCGACGATGCCGCTCTCGAACACTGGCTGTTCGATCTGCTGATCGGCGCCACCCACCCCCAGCTCTGGCTGTTCTTTCTGGACGATGACGACCGCCCCACCGGACCGGTCATGCCTTGCGATGAGCTGCCGGATCACCCCGACGGCGTCACCGCGAACGAAGACCTCGGCGCCCTGCCCGTCGTCGAACTCTTCGCCCATCGCTTCGCGAACCTCATGCGCGAGTTCGACTTCGCACAGATCGTGGTGGTGTGGGAGCGCTGCGGTGGAGACCAGATCACCGACCTCGATCGGGCGTGGGCGCGGCTCGGCGATCACCTGGTCCGACAGGGCGTCCGCGTTCGTGCCCGCTTCTTGCTCCACGAAGCCGGCATGCGCATCTTCACCCCGGACGACCTGCCCGCCGCGGCGTGAGGTTCGTTCGGGAGGGCGTGGTCATTCGGGAGGGTGTGACGGCCGCATCCGGTCCTCCCGAACAACCATGCCCTCCCGAACGACCGCCTCAGCTCGAGATCACCCGCTCGAGTCGGGCGTAGCTCGTTTCCATCCCGTCGGTCATGCCGGTCGCCAGCACCATGTCGCGGGTGTCCTTGTCGGGGTACTCGATCAGCAGAGTGATGAGCGTGGCACCGTCCTCTTCGCGCAGCGACAGGTCGTTGAGCGTCGAGGGAAAGTCAGTGTCGGTCATGTGCTCGGTCGTGACCGTTCTCTTCGGGGCGTCGATGACGAGGGTTTCGCCGTTGAACCCGAAGGGTTCGCCCTCCGTCCCGGGCTCGGGTGCCCAGGCGTAGCGATAGGTGCCACCGACTCGTGGGTCGACCTCGCAGATCGTCATGCGCCAGCCATCCGGCCCGAGCAACCACTTCTTCATCAGCTCGGGCTCGGTGTGCGCGCGCCATACGAGCTCGCGCGGACCCTCGATCAGCCGAGTGATGCGCACGTGCGTGTCGTCGAGAATCTCCGTTTGCGTGCCCTTGCCCTCTGCGTAGGCACGCAGACCCGCGAGCACGCGGTCGAGCTGGTTGAACGCCAGCGTCGAACCCTCGACCGCCCCGAACGCGATGATCTGCTGGAGCGCGTCCGCCGAGTCGAAGTAGCTGACGTTCGTCAATCGCGTTCCGGTCGCGGTCGCCTCGAAGTCGAACGTGACGCGCATCACGGGCGTGCCGTCGAGAACATCGCCTTCTTCGTTGGCGAAGGCGTCGAGCACCTCCAGGCGTCGGGGCGCGTCGATCTTCAGAAACTCCCACGACCCGCGCGACTTCTCGCCCTGCGGGCTCGTCATTTCGTAAGCCGCGCGGCCGCCGACCGTGAGGTCGAAGGCGGTGAAGGTTGCCGGCCATCCGGGAGGGCCCCAGAAAAGTTCGAGTTGGCTCGGGTCGGTGAACGCCGTCCAGACGCGCTCGACGGGGGCCGCAAAGTCGGCGACGAGCGTCATCGTCAACACTTCGGGGTCGGTAGTGACGTCGGTGACGGGCATGTCACACTCCTTTTGTGGGTGGATCAGTGGGTTTCGCTGACGCGAGCAAGAGATCGAGGCGGTCGATCCGCGCCCGCCAGAGTTCTTCGTACTGCGCCAGCAGGGCATGGGCCCGCGCGATCATCGTCGGATCCGCGCGAACGAGCCGCTCGCGACCCTCGGCGCGCTTGACGACCAGCCCCGCCGCCTCGAGAACGCCGATGTGCTTCTGAACGGCGGCGAAGGACATGTCGTAGTCGAGAGCGAGGGTCGAGATCGACTGCTCCTGCTGAATCGTGCGGCGCAGGATGTCTCGGCGCGTCGCCGCGGCGAGCGCCTGAAACACGCGGTCAATCTCGTCATCGCTCAGCTCATTCGCTTCACCCTGCGCCGTTTGTGCAACCATTTGGTTGTACGTTAGCGCTGTCGCATTGCGAGGTCACCCCCCCCCCCCGCGGGGAAAAGGATTCCGTCGCACGGCCGACTTTCGGTTCGAGGAGCCGTGAAACGAACCACCGCGAAACGCCCGCCCCGACTCTTCAATGGCCATGGCTGATGCACATCATCGGGGGCGGGACGCAGCGGCCTTCTTTTCCTCAATCGCCTCGCCTGCGGGACGACCGTCAACCAGGGCACGCAGGACATCGGATGCGGCGGCCATGCGGCGGGCATCCACCGCCGCGACGATCGTGGCGTGCAGCACCGCCTCCGCGGCACGAGCCCGGCCCGCAGCATCCTTCCCCGCGTCGGTGAGGGAGAGGATGACGCTGCGCCGGTCGCCCGGATCCTGCTCTCTCTTCACAAGCCCAGAGAGAACGAGGGTATCCACGAGGCGACTGGGCGACCCCATTTCACACACCAGTCGGGAGCCAAGCTGACGCAGCGACAGGCTCGCGGCGTCGTCGATCGTGATTATCGCTTCCGCCTGCGCGGGAGTGAGAGCCTCGGGCTTCAGCAGGTCGGCGTAGATCCGATTGCCTTCGCGTTGAGCGGCGAGGATCAGGTAGCGGAATTCTTCGGCGGGACTCATGCTTGGGCAGGCGTCTCGGTCATGATCTCCTCGAGGAATCGAGCGGTGGCGTTTCCGTAAGCGTGAGGGTGGGTGAAGCGGAACATGTGTCCCGTCTCAGGCAAGACGACTTCCCGCGCCGCGGGCAACCCGTCGACGAGGTCCCGTACGGCACCGTGTCCCACTAGACGGTCATCCTGGGGAGTCAGGACGAGCGTCGGTACCTTCACGTGTCCGAGCTGGGCGCGTACGTCGAATTTTCTGACAGCAGAGACGCGCCGGGCATAGCTCTCCCGCGGCGTGTTTTCGAGGAAGAGCGATCGGTAGTCGGACTTTCGCTGGGGAACCTCGGCGGTTGTGTCGAACGTCGACGCGAGCTGGGATGCGTGGAAGCGGAGCACTCCGTTTCGGTACACGGCGTCGGGGAGAAACCCTGCCAAACCTGCCATCGCGGACTTCCACTGCGGAAGGGGATTCGCCGCGAAGCCGCCGGAGAGCACCAGCGCGCGCAGACCCGCGGGCTGCCGCAGGGCAAGCGCAAGGCCCAGGACCGCCCCGAACGAATCGCCCACGAGCACGTACGAGGCGAGATCCTTCACCTGCCCTGCGACGAAGTCCGCGTACCCGTCAACGGTAGAGACACCCTCGGGAAGGCGCATGGTCCGCAGAGGGAAGCCGTGAAGGTCGGACAACGGCGCGAAGTCCCACGGGGCGCCGGAAAAGCAGGGAATCGCAACAACAGTAGGTGTTGCGTCATTAGTTGACACATCACGAATATACATCGTCTGCGTTCCACCCACTCCCCTGACGCGATATGTCGGGGCGGCGGGCGTTTGGCGACACATTGCGACAGGTGAGCGGAGCAACGGCGACATATTGCGACAGCGGAGCAGGCCCGAACCCCCGACTAGACTGGGCCAGTCCGGCATCCCGCGATTTTTGGAGCTCAGCCGCGTGACGACAGCCACCCAGAACGCCACCCCGAATGCGGCAGCGACGCCCGTCGTCGACACTGTCGAGAACGCCGCGGCGACGCCCGAGCGAACCCAGCCGTTCGCGGCGCTGGGCCTCAAGCCCGACGAGTACGACCGCATCCGCGAGATCCTCGGCCGCCGCCCCACCAGCTCCGAGCTGGCGATGTACTCGGTGATGTGGTCGGAGCACTGCTCGTACAAGTCGAGCAAGATCTACCTGCGCGAGTTCGGCCGCCACATGACCGACAAGATGCGCGAGAAGCTCATGGTCGGCATGGGCCAGAACGCCGGCGTGGTCGACGTGGGCGAGGGATGGGCGGTGACCTTCAAGGTCGAATCGCATAACCACCCCAGCTACATCGAGCCCTTCCAGGGTGCGGCGACGGGTGTCGGCGGCATCGTCCGCGACATCATCTCAATGGGCGCGCGCCCGGTCGCCGTCATGGACCAGCTTCGCTTCGGCGCAATCGACCACCCCGACACGGCGCGCGTCGTGCATGGCGTCGTCAGCGGCATCTCGTTCTACGGCAACTGCCTGGGCCTTCCCAACATCGGCGGCGAGACGTTCTTCGACTCGGTCTACCAGGGCAACCCCCTCGTGAACGCCCTCGCGGTCGGCGTCATGCGCCACGAGGACATCAAGCTCGCCAACGCGAGCGGCACCGGCAACAAGGTCGTGCTGTTCGGCGCCCGCACCGGCGGCGATGGCATCGGCGGAGCATCCATCCTCGCCTCCGACTCGTTCGACAGCACCGGCCCCACCAAGCGCCCCGCCGTGCAGGTCGGCGACCCCTTCGCCGAGAAGGTACTCATCGAGTGCTGTCTTGAGCTCTACCGTGACGAGCTCGTCGAGGCGATTCAGGATCTCGGGGCCGCGGGCATCTCGTGCGCCACGAGCGAGCTCGCCGCCAACGGCGGATCGGGCATGAAGGTCGACCTCGAAGAGGTACTGCTGCGTGACCCGCGCCTCACGCCCGAAGAGATTCTCATGTCGGAGTCGCAAGAGCGCATGATGGCGATCGTCGCGCCCGAAAAGCTCGACGCCTTCCTCGCCGTAACGGCGAAATGGGATGTCGAGACGAGCGTTCTGGGCGAGGTCACGGGTGACGGGCGCCTCGTCATCCACTGGCACGGTCACGAGATCGTCAACGTCGACCCCGCCACCGTCGCGGTCGATGGCCCCGTCTATGAGCGCCCCGTCGCGTACCCCACGTGGATCGATGCCTTGCAGGAGGATTCGGCGAGCGCCCTCCCCCGCGCGACCGACCCCGAGACGCTCCGCACCCAGTTCGCGCAGCTGCTGTCGAGCCCGAACCTGGCCGACAAGTCGTGGCTGACGAACCAGTACGACTACTACGTCATGGGCAACACGGCCCTGGCCTTCCCCGACGATGCCGGCATGATCCGCGTCGACGAGGAGTCGGGCCTGGGCTTTGCCATCGCGACCGACTGCGACAGCCGCTTCTGCCAGCTCGACCCGTACGAGGGCGCACGTCACGCGGTCGCCGAGGCGTACCGCAACGTCGCCGTCGCGGGCGCGGTTCCGACCGCGGTGACGGATTGCCTCAACTTCGGCAGTCCCGAGAACCCCGAGGTGATGTGGCAGTTCCAGCGTTCGGTGCAGGGAATCGCGGATGCGTGCCGTGAGCTCGAGATCCCCGTCACGGGCGGAAACGTCAGCTTCTACAACCAGACCGGTGACCAGCCGATCTATCCGACTCCCGTCGTCGGGGTGCTCGGCGTGATCGACGATGTCGCGCGTCGCGTGCCGAGCGGTTGGCAGGACCAGGGCGAGAACATCTACCTTCTCGGCGTCACGTCCACGGAGCTCAGCGGCTCCGAGTGGGCGGGCGTCGTGCACGATCACCTCGGTGGTCGGCCTCCGCGCGTCAACCTCGGCGACGAGAAGACCCTCGCCGAGCTGCTGCGCGCCGCATCCCAGCAGGGGCTCATCTCCAGCGCCCACGACCTGTCGGGCGGCGGCCTGGCGCAAGCGCTCGCCGAGAGCGTGATCCGCTTCGGCGTCGGCGCGCGCGTCTGGCTGCGCGAGATCATCGAGCGCGACGGCGTGGATGCCTCGGCAGCACTGTTCTCGGAGTCCACCGGCCGCGTGCTGGTGAGCGTCCCGCGCGAGGACGACGTCAAGTTCCAGGGGCTGTGTGACGGACGCGGCTACCCGGTGTTGCGTATCGGTGTGACGGACGTCGCTCCCGCGGGTGGCGCCGAGCTCGAGATTCAGGATGTCTTCACGATGGGTATCGACGAGTTGAACCAGCTCTGGCGCGGCACCCTGCCCGCCGCCTTCGGCGCGACGATCGGCGAGTTCGAGGTCACAAGCACCGCCCCGACCACTCCCCCGATGGCGTAGGAGCGACATGTCGAACGACGATCTGGAGAACTACGGCGCGACGCGTCAGAAGCGTGTGCGGATCGTGGCGTGGGTCGTGATCATCGCGCTGCTCGTGACCGGCGGCGGCGCGACGGTTCTGGCGCTCATCTTCGGCTGACCCGCGGCGCGTTCAGGGCGCACGGTTAGCATGGCGGGATGGACCCTTTCTTCGCGTTGGCTGCGGAGTTGTGGTGGCTGGGGCCCACCGTGATCGCGGGCGGTGCGGCGTCATTCGCCGGGATTCGCTATGGCCGCCGGCAGCGCGCGCGCGCGCTCGAGTACGCCGGCGCAAAGCACGAACTGGCGGTGGCGCGGGTGCGCCTGTTCACCGCCCGGGCCCAAGCGAAGAGCGCGCAGGCGACGCTGCTGGTCGCGAAAAGCGCGCGCCAGAGTGGGCGCGGGTCGGTCGGCGAAATCGAGGCTGCCCGACACGCGGTGAACGAGGCTCAGCGCGAACTGCGTTCGGCGCAGACCGGGCTGCGCGGCCGCCGCGTTCAGGTCAAGGCCGCCAGGGCATTGATGCGCCGGATGCCTCGGGGGGACGAACATCTTCCGCTCTCACGGCTCGTGGCCGAACACGATGCGGTGCTGGCGAGCTGGATGGCCTACGAGACCGATCCGGCCAAGGCGATCGCTTTCCCCACGATGAGCGATGCCCGGGTGCCTGCGACGGCGGCGCTGCTGACCGCGATGGACACCGCCCGCTGGCTCCGGCCGCGCCCCGGCAAACCCGCGCTGACACCCGAAGAGTTCGCGCGATACCGTGCCGCGGTGACCGAGCTCGAGGCCGCATTCCACGCCGCCGAGGCGGCCGCGTGGCGCGCGGCGGGGGCATCCGGACGTCCGCCGGGTGGGGCATCCGACCGCCCATTCGCCGATGGCGCCGGTGTGCCACCGCAGCTCCGCGGGGCATGGGATGACCTGGTCGAGAACGCTCGCACCGCGGCGGTCACTGCCGCGACCGCCGCGGCCGAGTCGGCGCGCGAGGCGATCTGGCGGGCGAGGAAGCGTTCACCCGAGTCCGATGCGCCGACTCCGAGGACGGATGCGCCGCCCCGACCATCCGCTCCGCCCAACCCCGCCGAGACTCCCCCGCCGGACAAGCCCGCGAGCGACAAGCGCGGTCCGATCTGGCCGATCCCGCGTCGCTCGTCCGACTGACGCCCGCGCCGCCGCGTCCCGCGCGTAGCATGACGGGATGAACCCCTGGGAATTCTTCGGCTCCTACTGGTGGCTGATTTTCCCCCTGATGGGTGTAGCGGGGGGCGTCGGTCGCGGGTGGCAGAAGGCGCTCGAGCGTCGGCACGCGCGCAGGCTCGAGATCATGCGGGCCAAGAGCGAGCTGCACGCGGCCCAGATCGCGGCAAGTACGCAACCTGTCACGACGGGGCGTTCGGACTCGCGCCCGAGCGACAGCGACAGCCCAACCGCCCGACTGCAACGTCTGTTCGACGCCCACGACGCCGTCACATCCCGCTGGCTCGAATATGAACTCGACGTCGCCAAGCTGATCGCGTTCCCCGCGATGAGCGATGGACGTCAGCCGTTGACCGCCGCGTTCCTGCGCGCCAAACGCAAAGCGGACGGGCTGCGGCCCGATTCGCCTAAGGCCCGGATCGGTAAGGATGAGCTCGCCGAGTACCGCGACGCCGTGAACGAATACGAGGCCGCCTTCGATATCGCCGAGCGCGACGCGCGGCGACTGCGCGACCACTCGTTCACCGAGACGGAGCGCAAACGCCTCGATACCGCGAAGCAACTTCTGAGCGTCGCGGTCGACCAGGCAGCAACCCCCGCAGAACGCCAACTCGCCTATCGACGCGTTCGCGAAGAGCTCGACGGCCTGATCTCGGTGTCGGACGAGGCGATCGAGGTTCTCGAGAACCGTGTCGCTCTGGAACTGACGGTGGGCGAGCAAGCGACGGATGCCTCGCACGGACCGCCGGCGTCCGCCACCCTTCCCCCCAAACCAAGCTCATCAGAACCCGGAGCACACAGCCCGGGTTCGTCCGAGCCCACCGCCTCCCCGGAATCACCCCCGGCGTCGGGCTCGCGGCCCGTCCCCGCACGCGGCGCTACCCCGGCGCCGGGCCGAGTCACGCGGCCGCGCCCGCACGCATGACCGCGCCGCGGGTACCCTCCACCGAACTGGTCGCGCAGGTTCTCGCCCTGTTGACCGAGCTCGACCCCTACGGCCTCGAACCAGGCAGGCCCGGTGGCACTCCCGCCGACGAGTACGACATCGAGGCCCGGCCGCTGGCAGACATCCTGGCTCAGTACGGTCGCGTCACGGCCGAACAGGTCAACGAGCTCTGGCAGCACTATTTCGGCGAACCGCTCAGCGCCGTCGTCGGCGACGGTCGCCTTGAGGAGCTGACTGCCGAGCTCAATCGGCTCTCGTCCGGCGTACGACTCCCAGCGCCACCCGACCGCCCCGCGGACCTCGACGAGTACTTCGCTGACGGACCGTCCGCGCGCTGGTGGGTGCCGCACTACCTGCCGCACTGGACGACGCCCGACCGCTCGGAAGCCCGGTTCAGCGCGACTCCCGGCGCACTTGAGTTGAGGATCGAGGCAGGCCAGCTCGATTGGCGCCCCGAAGACGCACCTTTGCGGGTCTCCAACCTGCAGACGGGCACCTACTCGGGGCCCGTCGGATCCGCCGTCGGGACTCATCGTCACCGCGATGATGACCTTTTCGTTCGTACCGAGACGCCTCTGCGTCTGTTGTTCGCACCGTCGCGAGGCCGTGTCGATGTGACGGTTGCGGCGAGTCGAGACCGGGGCTGCATGCTCGCGGCGTGGCTGGTGGGGAGCGAGCACCTGTCGCCGGAGGACTCCGGAGAGATGTGCGTCTTCGAGATCGATGCCGACGCGATCGGCGTGGAAACGACCGTCCGGTCTGGCATCAAGGCGCACCACGATCCGCGCCTGGTCACCGACATGGCCGAGATCGCCGTGCCCCTCGACGCCAGCCAGCCACATACCTGGACCGTGATCTGGAATGACCACGAAACGATCATCGGTTGCGAGGGAGTCGTTGTGCGACGGATGCCTCAGGCCCCGAGCTATCCGCTGTTCCTCATGATCGACCTGTTCGAGATAGGTCCGGCGGACGGGGAGTACCCGAAGGCCGCGACCATCCACCGCGTGCGAGGGTGGGATCTCACCGGAACGACCAGCGACGCTGATCTGTAGCGCGCCACTGTCGGGGCATGGTGACGGGCTGGGACAATGCGAAGCCATCAGTCAGTCGGGTCGCCGCCGCCGCGCCGCAGGCCGTCTACGAGTACGCCTCAGACATCCGAAGTCTTCCGCGGTGGGCCGCGGGCCTACACCTTGGGCATCAGCACGTAGCTGGCCCCTAGTGTCGGGCGCCAGTAATTCGTTGTCTATGTTTTAGAGTTCGGGTATGGCACGAATGGGTCGTCCGAAGGTTGATCTGGTTCTCACGGATGATGAGCGTGAGCAGCTTGTCCGGTGGGCTCGGCGGCGTAAGTCGTCGCAGGCTCTGGCGTTGCGTTCGCGGATCGTGTTGGAGTGCGCGGCGGGGGACGCGAACACGGTGGTGGCTGAGCGGCTCGGGGTCAGCCGTCCCACGGTCGGGAAGTGGCGGTCCCGGTTCTTTGAGCACCGCCTGGACGGGCTCGTTGATGATCCGCGGCCTGGCCGACCGGCGACGGTGACCGCCGAGCAGGTCGAGGACGTCGTCGTAGCGACGTTGGAATCCACCCCCGCGAACGCGACGCACTGGTCGCGGTCGAAGATGGCCGAACGCACCGGATTGTCGAAGTCCACGATCGGTCGGGTCTGGAAGGCGTTCGGCCTCAAGCCCCATCGCACGGACGGGATCAAACTCTCCAACGACCCGTTGTTCGTGGAGAAGGTCTACGACATCGTGGGCCTCTACCTCGACCCCCCTGAGTGCGCCGTCGTCCTATCCGTGGACGAGAAGTCCCAGGTTCAGGCGTTGTCCAGATCGCAGCCCGCTTTCCCGATGATGCCTGGAATGCCAGAGAAGCGCACCCACGACTACTTCCGACACGGCACGACGAGCCTGTTCGCTGCGATGAACGTTGAGGACGGCACCGTGATCGCGTCCACGCACCGCCGTCATCGGGCGACGGAGTTCAAGAAGTTCCTGGTCAAGATCGATCAGAACGTGCCTGAGCACCTGGACATCCACGTGGTCTGCGACAACTACGCCACCCACAAGCACCCCACAGTGAAGACCTGGCTGGAGAAGCATCCTCGGTTCCACATGCACTTCACGCCCACGTACTCCTCGTGGATCAACCAGGTCGAACGACTCTTCGCCGAAGTCACCCGTGATCTTCTCCAGCGCTCCGATCACCGCAGCGTCCAGGCCCTCGAGAAGGACCTCCGAGCGTGGATCACGGCATGGAACGAGAACCCCAAGCCATTCATTTGGACCAAGACGGCCAACCAGATCCTCGAATCCCTCGGACGACTACTACAACGAACTAACGGCGCAGGACACTAGCTGACCGCTAGCCAACCGACTCGACCAGCGGACCAGCGAGCCAGAGCTCGACCTCACGCGGGGTCTTCACGCGCACGATCCGAAGATGCGAATACTCCTGTTCGAGCCGCGGAACCCGCTCGCGGTACTTGTTTCTCGTCGAGATCGCCCAGCGAACGATGTGCTCACGATCGATAAAGAAGGTGCGCAGGGGCGGTTCGATGTTGCCGTTCCAGAGCACTTCCCGTCCGAGGCGCCGCCGGAACGTACGTCGGATGACTCGGGGCAACGTCACCGTCAGAAAGGGTAGGTCGAGCCACACCAGCAGGTCGGCTCGCTCGGCCAGCAGTGAGCGGGCGCTCGAGTACTGCCACTCGGTGGTCCATGCGTCGTCGGCCGTGAAGTTCCGCACGTCGTCGAGGAAATCTGCCCGTGGAGTCCAGTTCGGGCCGTGGTAGAGCGCGTCGATCTCGGTGTGCGGGGCATCGGCGAGCGCGGCGATTCGAGCGGCAACCGTGGTCTTGCCCGTGCCGGATACTCCCGCCACGATGATGCGTCTGGGCCGCGACGGGAGCGGATCGTCGTAGGCAAGCACGGTGAGCATCCTATGCAGCGCGCGCTTGATTCCGATTCGGTGCGCACAGGTATAACGAGTTATACTCGCTCGATGAAGACCGCGATCTCGATCCCCGACGGCGAGTTCGAGCGCTTCGAGCGGCTGGCGGCTCGTCACGGCATGAACCGGTCGGAGTTCTACCGGCTCGCCGGTAGACGCCTGGCCGCGGAGCTCGAGGGTGAAGCCGAGCTGACCGCCCTGGCTAACACCGTCATCGCCCGTGTCGGACAGCCGTCCGCGGGCGATTCCTTCTTTCGCGAGTCGGAGCGCGCGATGCTCGAGGGTACGGAGTGGTGATTGCGCACGGCGATGTCGTATGGGTGGATTTCGGCTCGCCCCGCGGCTCCGAACCCGCGAAGCGACGTCCCGCGATCGTCATGCAAGAGGACTGGCTTCTCGCAAGCGACATCGCGACTGTTCTCGTCGTGCCACTCACATCCAACGTCGCACTCGAGGCGTTCCCGGGAAATGTGCTGGTCCCGATCGACGCGTCGGGTCTCGATCGGGACTCGGTCGCGGTCGTCTCGCAGGTCGGTCCGGTGAGCCGGGAGTTCCTCGAGGCGTATCCGACCGGCCACCTGCCCCGCTACGTGCTCGCCAGGATCGGCGATGGCATCCGACTCGTCCTGGGCATCTGATGACCACCCGACGATGGGTGACGACGATTATCGGCGCCGCGGCAATCGTGGCAGTCATCGTGGGCGGCCTGTGGTTTGGGCGTCTCATCTTCGATTCTCAGTGGACGCTGACATTGCACGATGTGATGAACAGCGAACCCGACGCGGACGACCCGACGACGGATGTCTCCGAGGTCACCGCCGTCGTGTGCACATCGGCAGTGCCGTGCGTCGAGGCCTACGACACGGCCGAGGCCACCTATCTGCGATTCGGCTCGCGCGACGAAGCCGCCGAGTACGCGTCGTCGATCGAAGACGGGTTCGTGTCGAACTACATCGTGATGAACTTCGCAGGCAAGGACGACGTCTCGAAGGAGAGACAACTCTGGGCCATGCAGCACCTCGCCGGTACGTGGCAGGACTATGAGGGCGACTTCCCCGATCGTTGACCGCCGTACCGCGGACTCATTGACCAATTTTCGAGAAACGCAACGCGCGCTCGGTCACTACATTTGAGCGATCGGCCCTCCCGCAGCACGTCACGCAAAGGAATGCCCATGTCCTACATCGTCGACTTCGCCGAGGTATCGACCATCGGCCTCGAGTCCTCCCCCGTCGTCGCGGCACTCGCGGGGCTCCGCGCGAACGAGGCGCGCTACTTCGCGAACAAGTACGAGCACGTGTTCACGGTCGACCCGGCCAGCGATGCTGCCGAAACCATAGACTGGGTGCACGGCATCCTGAGAGACGAGCGCGACCTCGTCATTGCCTCACCGGCCCTCGAAGCGACGGAATTCGAGGCCGGAGGCATCCGCTTCGCCTACGTGTTCTACCAAAGTGGCCTCTCGATCAACGTCATGTACACGCTCGAAGAGGGCGGAAAGCGAGCCGTCGGCTTCAAGCTCTCCGACGGAATGGATGTCCCCGAGGAGCTGGCCGCGCGCTTCACATTCGCACGGCAGAAGTCCAAACTGGCGGGAACCATCCGCGGCTCGTACTTCGTTATCAAGGGCGAGCACTGACCCCAGTCGCCCGCGTCAATCGAGGGGTCGGCGTCTCAATTGCTTGGTGGTCGTACGCTGCTTCTTCGCGGTGAGGCGCCGCTCTTTCGAGCCTCGGCTGGGCTTCGTCACTCGCCGCGACGGCGCGGGTGGTCGCACCGCGTCGGCCACGATCGCCACGAGCCGCTCGCGCGCCGCGTCACGATTGCGTATTTGTGCACGGTGTTCGGATGCCGCAACCGTCAGCACTCCGCCCACGAGACGCCCGTCGAGGCGCTCGAGCAGCCGCTCGCGTTGCACCGCCGAAAGCGCTGCCGAACCCTCGGCATCCCACACGAGTTCCACGCGAGAGTCCGCGGTGTTCACGCCCTGCCCGCCGGGGCCCGACGATCGCGAGAACCGCCAGGACAGCTCGGACTCGGGAATCGTCAGCCCCGAAGTGACCCGCAAACCGGGGCGATGGGCGGCAGGCATGCCTCCATCCTCGCCCGCGGCGCCGACAATAGGCGAACGACGGCGGGATCGGGTCATCGCCCGCGCCCACGCGATCACGCAGCGTGCATCTTCCCCACTCGGCTCCCGCACGCTAGCTTGATCAAGGCATCCGCCCCTTCCCCGCAGGTCAGGAGATCCCCATGCTCGTCACCACCATGAACGACGTCCCCGGCAGAACGATCACGTCGGTCATCGGCGAGGTCAGCGGCCTGACCGTCCGTGCCCGCAACATCGGCGCCCAGATCGGCGCCGGCTTCAAGGCGCTCGGCGGCGGTGAGCTAAAAGGCCTGACCCTGCAGCTCGAGCAGACCCGGGCCGAGGCGGTGGCACGCCTCGTCGAGGCGGCCCAGGCGCAAGGCGCGAATGCCGTCGTCGCCATGCGGTACGACTCGAACGAACTCGACCAGAACTTCCAAGAGGTCGTCGCGTACGGCACCGCCGTGGTGCTCTCGAGCTGATGCCGCGCGCTCTCGTCACCGGTGCCGCACGCGCCAACAGCATCGCCGCCGGCGTGGTTCCGCGCCTCGTCGCGGACGGCTGGGAGGTGTTGACGAGCGACCTCGAGACCGGCGACTATCCCTGCGATCTCGCCACGGTTGAAGGGCCGACATCCCTCGTCCAACGCGTCGTCGCAGACCACGGAAGCGTCGATGCGCTGGTGCTCAGCCACGCCCACGATGTCGAGTCGGGGATCCTCGACACCACAGCCGAGAGTTTCGATCGACACGTCGCCGTGAACGCCCGTGCCTCGCTTCTGCTCATCGCGGAGTTCGCGCGGCAGATCCCGGCCGATGGCGGGACGATCGTTGCCTTCACGAGCGACCACACGACCGGCAACCTGCCATACGGTGCGTCGAAGGGCGCGCTCGACCGAATCGTCATCTCCGCCGCCCGGGAACTGGGGCCCCTCGGCATCTCGGCCAACGTGGTGAATCCGGGCCCCATCGACACGGGATGGATGGATGACGCGCTCCGCGAAAGCCTGACCGCCCACCATCCGCTGGGCCGACTCGGCACGCCGGCCGACATCGCGGCCATCGTGTCGTTCCTCGTGAGCCGCGAGGGGCGCTGGGCCTCGGGCCAGTTGATCAACACCGACGGTGCTTTCTCCGCTCGCTTCTAAAGCTCCATCACCCCAGAACAGGAGACCTGCCCAGAACAGGACGGTTGCCGCGGAATCGTCCTGTGTGGGAAGGATCTCCTGCCTCGGGCGATGGCTCTCACCACGAAAGCGGGCCCCGGCCGAAGCCGGGACCCGCTCAGGTGACGCGGCGAGATCAGTCGGTGATGATCGTGTCGAACGCGTCGGGGTACTCGGCGAGCCATGCCTCGACGGCCTCGGCTTCCTGACCCTCTTCGTACTCGTTCACAACCATGTCCTCGAGAGCGGCATACTCGGCGTCATCCAGCTGGATGCCGGCGATCAGCTCGGCGGCCTCGGGGAAGCGCTCGGAGAAGTCGCTGGTGCCCAAGAAGTGCAGGCCCTCGGGATCGCCCATGGCGCCGAGCGGGTCCTCGAGATCGCGCAGGTTGTAGGCGTCGTTGGCCCAGAACGGGCGCCACGACGTGACGACGATGTTCTCTTCTGCCGCGATCGCGTTGTCCAGCTGCGTGAGCATCGCCGCGGTCGATGACGTGACGAGCTCGTAGGTGTCCTCGAGTTCGTAAGCGGGGATCATCGAGTCCTGCGCAACGCCGGTGAGGCCCGCCCCGGGCTCGATGCCGTAGATCTCGCCACCGAACATGTCGGCGTTGGCGGCCAGCTCGTCGAGCGAGGTGATGTCGACGTAGTCGGGCACCGCGATCGTGAGCACGGCGCTGTCGTAGTAGGTTCCGACGTCTTCGATGTCGTCGCCGTACTCTTCCATGAAGCTCGCGTGCGTCAGCTCGGGCCAGGCCGAGGGGTACATGTCGACGTCACCCTGGGCAAGACCGGCGTAGAGCGGGCCGGGCTCGGTGAGTTCCTGCATCTCGACGGTGTAGCCGAGCTTCTCGAGCTGGTTCTCGAGCAGGTATGCGGTGCTGAGGCCATCCGTCCACGAGGGCAGGAATCCGAGCGTGATGGTCCCCATCTCGTCCGAACCCACGTCGCCGTTGCCGTTGTCGCCCGCCTCGCCGCTGCAACCCGCGAGTGCGAGGGTGGCTACCGCGCCGGTGGCCAGTAGTGCTGTGATTCTGCGATTCTTCATCGTGATTCCCTTCGTTGTGTATCTCTTCGTGCGTTTCGTATGGGTCTTCAGTTGTGGTCTTTAGTGGATCGGCGCCCGGTGGGGTGATGCCGCGCTGCGCTCCGCCTCTTCGGCTGCGATCGCGGTCGAACCTCGACGACTTCCGCCGCCGCCCCCTCGACGACTTCCGCCGCCGCCCCCGCCACCAGTACCGCCGCGCCGGCCTGAGATGGTCGCGGCCAGTGAGGAGCGGTATGCGCCGGGATTTCCGAGCGACGCCGTGACGCGGTCGAGGAACACGGCGAGGATGACAACGCCCAGGCCCGCTTCGACGCCCTGTGCGAGGTCAACGGTCGAGATGGACTGAACGACCTCTTGCCCGAGCCCCGGAGCCCCGGCGATTCCGGCGACAACGGCCATCGAGAGGGCGAGCATGATCACCTGATTGACGCCCGCCATGATGGTGGGCACAGCCAACGGCAACTGGATGCCGCGCAGGATCTGGCCCGGCTTCGCACCGAAAGCGTGCCCGGCTTCGACCGTCTCGGAGTCCACACCGCGGATGCCCAGCTCGGTGAGCCGCACCCCCGGGGGCAACGCGAAGATCACGGTGGCCACTACTCCGGGGACGACCCCGATGCTGAAGAAGGTGATCGCCGGGATCAGGTAGACGAAGGCTGGCATCGTCTGCATGAAGTCCAGTACGGGCTTGAGGATCGCACGCACCGTGTCGTTTCGTGCCGACCAGATCCCGAGGGGAATCGCGATCACGAGCGCAACCAGAGCCGCGATCAACACCAGCGCCAGCGTCTGCATCGACGACTCCCACTGGTCCATCCCGACGATAAGTGTGAACGAGATTGCTGTGCCGAGTGCGAGCTGCCACGAGCGCACCAGCCATCCGATCAACGCGAAGATGATGATGACGACGGGGATCGGCGTGATCACCAGCACGTCGGTGAGCGAGTCTACGAGCCACCGCGCCACGAACGCGATGGTGTCGAGCAGCCATTCGAGGTTGTCCCTGATCCAGTCGACCCCGGTGTCGATCCACAGACCGAGCGGAATGCGAAAACCATCCATCAGCGCACCCCCTCGGCGTCGGCCATGCCCGTGGTCTGGGCAAGCACCTGATCGATCACGGTCGTCGGAACCGGCTGCTCGACGATCTCGATCTCACCGGTGGCGGGCGTTCCGGGCGTCAGCGCGGCGAGCAGGGTGACCCGGGGAATCACGCCGACGAGGCGGCCCGCGGCATCCGTCACCGCGAGCGGCAGTCGAGATTCGACGGCGGGCACGAACAGGTTCATCAGCACCTCGTCGTCGCGCACGCTCTGCGGTGCGGGGCCGAGCACCGACGACAGGGAGGTCGCGTTCTTGCGCACGAGCTTCAGCGCGTCGTGGTCACTCACGATGCCGACAAGGCGGCGCTCGCGATCGACCACGTACGCCGCAGACATGTATGCGTCGCGCATCTGTTTGAGTGCGGTGCGGGGACCCGCGGTCTCACCCACGACGGGAAGTGCCGGCTCCATGACGTTGGCCGCAGTGAGCACGCGGGTGCGGTCGACGTCCTGCACGAACTGCTCGACGTAGTCGTTCGCCGGGTCGGTCAGGATGTCTTCGGGCGTGCCGATCTGCACGATGCGACCCTCGCGCATGACCGCGATGCGGTCGCCGAGAAACATGGCCTCGTTGAGGTCGTGGGTGATGAAGACGATGGTCTTCTTCAGCTTCTGTTGCAGCTGGAGCAACTGCTCCTGCATTTCGCGCCGGATGAGCGGGTCGAGCGCGCTGAAGGCCTCGTCCATGAGCAGGATGTCCGTGTCTGCGGCGAGCGCGCGTGCAATGCCGACGCGCTGCTGCATGCCACCCGAGAGGGCCGACGGCAGTTTGTCACCCCACCCCTCGAGACCGACCAGCGACAGGATCTCGTCGGCTTTCGCCAGGCGTTCGGCCTTCGCGACGCCTCGCAGCTCGAGCGGGTACGCGACGTTGTCGGCCACCGTCCGGTGCGGCAACAGAGCGAAGTGCTGGAAGACCATCGACACGCGATCGCGCCGGATGTCTCGCAGCTTCGCCGCGGGAATGTCGGTGATGACCTCACCCTGCACGGTGATCTTCCCCGCGGTCGTGTCGTGCAGGCCGTTGAGCATGCGGATGATCGTGGACTTGCCGGAGCCAGAGAGACCCATGATGACGAAGATCTCACCCTGATCGACCGTGAAGCTGGCGTCGATCACCGCGGCGGTTCCGAGGCCTGAGACCGCTGCTTGGCTCGCGCCGGCGGCGAGCCGCTTGACCGCCTGCTTGGGGTTGCGGCCGAAAACTTTGTAGAGGCCTTGGGCCTCAATCGCATGCGCAGTTGACACGGTGGTACCACCTCGGCGGTCCCAGCGCTCACGGGATCGCATCGGTCACGCCCGGGTGGGCGATCCTCGGCCTGCGGGAATCCCGTTCGGGACTCTCGCGACACCGGCGGTTGACATCGGGTCTACCGCCCAGATCGCCGACCGTACGCTTCGCTGACACACCCATCGGGTTGGGGTCTAACGAGCGCGGACTGGTCGTGAAGGCCGTGTGGCCTCTGGTTCCAGACCATCAGACATGGGCACATGGGGCAAGTCCGAGCGGCCGCGAAACGGTTGAATTCGGCCGTCTCTTGACAGACTTTGTGTTCTATGGTTACTTACTTATATATTTAACCAGTCCACTGGGCGGAGGAACGTGTGATCGAAGAGGGCCGGGCTTTGTTCCTGCAGATCGCCGAGAGCATCGAGGACCAGATCGTCGACGGCAGCCTCGCCGAAGAATCCCAGGCCCCGTCTACAAACGAGCTCGCTGCTTTCTACCGAATCAACCCCGCGACCGCGGCGAAAGGAGTTTCGATGCTCGTCGACCAGGGCGTGCTCTACAAGCGACGCGGCATCGGCATGTTCGTCGCCGCGGGCGCCCGCGATCGGGTGCTCGCGGTCCGGCGTGGAGCGTTCTCGGATCGTTACCTTGACCCGCTGCTCGCCGAGGCCCAGAGGCTCGGACTCGGCCCCGATGACCTCATCGCGCTCATCCGTGAGCGCGCCAGCGACACCACTCCCGTTCCTTCCGAAAGGACCATGCCATGAACCCCGTGATCGAGGTGCAGAACCTCACCAAGCGATACCGTGACACCCTCGCGGTGGACGATGCGTCGTTCACGATCGAGAAGGACGTGATCTACGGATTGCTCGGACGCAACGGTGCCGGAAAGACCACCGTGATGTCGATGCTCACCGCGCAGAACTTCGCCACGAGCGGCGACATCCGCATCTTCGGCGAGAGGCCGTACGAGAACGCGCGGATTCTGCAGCGCATGTGAATGCTAGACCGAGGCGGCCGTGTCAGCGCCCGTTGGCCGCCTGCTCGTGGTGGTGGATGACCTCGGCGACGACGAAGTTGAACCACTTCTCGGCGAAGGCGGGGTCGAGGTCCGCATCGAGCGCGAGGCGCCGCAGACGGGCCACCTGTTCGATCTCGCGCGTCGGGTCAGACGCCGGCATCTCGTGGGTCGCCTTCAACACACCGACTTGCTTGGTGCAGCGGAAGCGCTCGGCCAACATGTAGACGAGCGCGGCATCGATGTTGTCGATGCTCGCACGCAGTCGCAACAGCTCGTTGCGCGGGTCGCTTTCGTGGGTCACGGGGCCCTCCTTCCCCATGAGGCTACCGGGCGGTCATGCCGCGTCGCTGGCCGCGACACCGCCCGCCACTAAGGTGTGACCATGCGTAAGCCCCCGACCGCCCCCGTGCCCCCGGCATCCGCAGCTCCCGTCTCGGGCGCACGCGCATTCTGGGCAAGAATCGACCAGCCGTTCGCCGTCGGTTTCACCCTCACCCTGGGCGGACTAGCCGCCCTCCTGCTGGGGCTGGCGATCAGCAATCTGGCGACCGTCATCATCTACATCGTGCTGGCGCTCTTCGCCGCGCTCGGGCTCGAGCCGGCCGTCGACTGGTTGATGCGCCGCGGCGTCAAGCGCGGCTGGGCCATCGCGATCGTGTTCCTGGCCGTCGCACTCTTGCTCGCCGGAGTGCTGTGGATCATCCTCCCCACGGTGATCGCGCAGATTTCGCAGTTCGTGCGCGACATCCCGAGCCTGATTAATTCGGCCGAGCAGTCGGATTGGTTCGCATACCTGCAAGGCATGTTCGGCGCCGCGGTTCCTGACCTCCTCAACAACCTCGAGACCTTCATTACCGACCCCGGCAACATCGCCGCGATCGGTGGCGGTGCCGTGCAGCTCGGCATCAACATCGTTTCGGCCATCTCGGGCGGGTTCATCACCCTCGTGCTGACCCTGTACTTCATCGCCTCGATGCCCGCGATCAAGCAGGCCTTCTACCGACTCGCCCCGGCCCGCAACCGCGTGGGGCTCGCATCGATGACCGAGCAAATCACCGGATCGATCGGCGGATACCTGATCGGAATGGTCATTCTGGCCACCGCCAACTCGATCTTCGCCTTCATTCTGCACATCGTGCTCGGGCTTCCCTTCCCCGCGCTGATGGCGGTGATCGCGTTCCTGATCACCCTGATCCCGCTCATCGGTCCGGTGCTCTACTGGATCATCGCGAGTGTCATCGCGCTATTCTCGGACCCCCTCCTCGCTCTGCTGTTCGCGGTCTTCTACCTGCTGTACATCCAGATCGAGGCCTACGTGCTGACGCCCCGGGTCATGAACCGGACGATCGAGATCCCCGGGGCGCTCGTCGTGATCGGGGCGCTCGTGGGTGGCACACTGCTCGGGCTGATCGGCGCGCTCGTTGCGATTCCCGTATCGGCATCGATCCTGTTGATCATCAAACAGGTGTGGGTGCCACGCCAAGACGCCAAGGTCTGACACCGGGACGCCCGGCCACCCGGCCACCCGGCCACCCGACTGCCCGCCCGGCTCACCGAAACACCCCTCACGCGACGAGAAACCCCGTGACGGGTGGGGTTTCGCCACGCAAGTGGTGTTTCGGTGAGTGGCGGCGGCGTCAGTCGCGGGCGCGCAGGGTGCGGGTCGGCGACGGGACGCTCGTGCGCTGGCGCACCCGGCTGGGCACACCGGTGCGGATGTCGAGCGACAACGACACGACATCGTTCGAACGCTGCCCGGCAACCAGCAGGGTGTCGCGCACGACCAGGTGATGCCGGGGCCAGGTCACGCCCGACTCGGCGAGCGCCACCGGCTCGAGGCTGCTGCCATCGCCCACGACGCGCAGCACGGCGATCGTGTCACTCCCCCGCAGTCCGGCATACAGGAACGCACGATCGTGGGATGTCGCGAGTTCCGCGCCCGCGTCATCCGGGAGCGTAAGCGCCGCGGCCGGGACGCTGCCGCGGACGGTCCACTGCCCTGCCCGGTCGGCGCCGAGCACGAAGACCTCGGTCGAGTGCTCCGTCAGCACGTAGACGAATCCGCTCGGATGCACGACCAGGTGCCGCGGCCCCGAGCCGCGCGGCAGGGTGACGTCGTGATCGGGCAGCATCCGACCCCCGACCGTGCGCCAGATCCGCACGAGGTCGAAGCCGAGGTCCGTCGTCAGCGCCCGCCCGTCGGGCAGGAACGCCGCGGCATGGGCGCGCGAGGTGCGCTGGGGCGCATCGACATCGACATCGACCGCCCGCGCCAGCAGCGTCCCACCGCGCACGTCCGGCTCGGTCGGTCGGTCGTGGTCCGGGATCAGATGAGCGAACTCAGCGCCGGCGGCCGCTCGGAGCGCGGCCGCGGCGTCGGCGAGACCGATCGCGGCCTCGCGCCGATCGGCATCCCGGTCGGCGGGTGCCCGCGACATCCGCTCTTCGCGGCGTTCCGCTGCCACCCGCGGATCTTCGGGTTCGTCGTCAACATCCTCGTGGGGCATATGGCGCGGGTCCACACCGCCGTGCGTGCCATACGGGTCCCGCGCCGCCTGCGCAACGGCACGTCCGGTCGGGCGTCCGCTGCCATCGAGGGCGATCCGTACGACCCGGCCGTCGCCGCCCCAGCAGCTCGCGAGCAGATAGTCCCCGGCGGGGCTGACCGCGACATGGCACACCGCTTCGCCCGCCTCAACCGACGAGCCCAACGCACTGAACGACGTGTCGCCCGTGCGCGCGAGCGCGGCCACGCACCCTTCGCCCTCGAGCGCCGCGTAGACGACGTCCAGGCGGGGGTGTGCCGCGAGCCACGACGGCGACGCCAGCTCCGGACGCACCGCCCCGCGAAACGAGAGCGGGCCGGATGCGAAGGGCGAGCCATCCTCACCGACGGTCAGCAGGCCGATACCCTCGGCGGTGCCGTCCATGTCGGAGGAGTATCCCCCGACCCAGAACCGCATGTCAGTCCACGAGGTCGTGTCGCACGATGACCTGGTCGCGCGCGGGCCCGACACCGATCACCGAGATGCGTGTGCCACTCATGCCTTCAAGGGCGAGCACGTAGTCGCGCGCCGCGACCGGAAGCTCCTCGAACGTCCGCGCCTTCGAGATGTCTTCCGACCAACCCGGGAAGTACTCGAGGATCGGCGTCGCGTGGTGGAAGTCCGACTGGTTGATCGGCACCTCGTCGAATCGCTCGCCATCCACGTCATAGGCGACACAGACGGGAACCTGCTCGAGTCCGGTGAGGATGTCGAGCTTCGTCAGCACGAGGTCGGTGATGCCGTTGATGCGCGTGGCGTATCGGGTGATCGGGGCGTCGTACCAGCCGACGCGACGCGGGCGGCCCGTGGTCGTGCCGAACTCGAACCCGCGCGAGCGTAGCCAGTCGCCCTCGTCGCCGAACAGCTCGGTAGTGAAAGGTCCGGAGCCGACGCGCGTCGTGTACGCCTTGACGATCCCCACGATGCGGTCGAGACGGTTCGGGCCGACGCCCGAACCCGTAGCCGCGCCGCCCGCGGTGGCGGACGATGACGTGACGAATGGGTACGTGCCGTGGTCGACGTCGAGCATCGTGGCCTGGCCACCCTCGAAGACGACGACATCGCCCGCATCCAGCGCATCGTTCAGCAGAAGCCCGGTGTCGGCGACCATCGGCCGCAGCCGGTCGGCATACGAAAGCAAGTCCTCGACGACCTCGTCGACCGAGATCGCGCGTCGGTTGAAGATCTTCACCAGCAGGTGATTCTTGTGGTCGAGCGCACCCTCGACCTTCTGGCGCAGGATGTTCTCGTCGAAGATGTCCTGAACCCGAATGCCGACGCGGTTGATCTTGTCGGCGTAGGCCGGGCCGATTCCGCGGCCCGTCGTACCGATCTGACGCTTACCGAGGAAGCGCTCGGTCACCTTGTCGAGCGTGCGGTGGTACTGCGTGATGATGTGCGCGTTGGCGCTGACCCGCAGCTTGCTCGTGTCGACACCGCGCGCGGCGAGCGCCCCGAGCTCGGCGAACAGCACCTCGAGGTCGACGACGACGCCGTTGCCGATCACGGGGACGACGCCGGGCGACAGGATGCCGGAGGGCAGCAGGTGCAGCGCGTACTTCTCGTCGCCGATGACGACGGTGTGGCCGGCGTTGTTGCCGCCGTTGAACTTCACGACCCAGTCGGTACGTTCGCCCAGCAGGTCGGTGGCTTTTCCCTTGCCTTCGTCGCCCCACTGCACGCCGACGATCACGATTCCTGGCATGGTGGACCCCCGGCTTTCTTGTCAGGACGGGTAAGACACCATCCTACCGGCGTCGTCCTTCCGGGACTTCTGGTCGCTAGGGTGAGCGCATGCTTCGATCCCCCGCCTGGGCCCACTTCTGGGCCACCGTGCGCATTCTCACCGCCGTCGCGGGTGTCGCCGCGATCATCGCCCAGCTCGTTCGCACCATCTCCAATGCCGAGGCGGCCGGGCAACCCGTCGGCACGGTCGTCGCCAACTTCCTCAGCTTCTTCACCATTCAGTCCAACGTCGCGGCCGCCGTGACCCTGACGATCGGTGCGCTGCTGTTCTGGACGCAGGGACGACGAACGGATGTCGAACCGCGCTGGTTCGCCGTCCTGCTGGTCTGCGTCACCACCTACATGGTGATCACGGGCACCGTCTACAACCTGCTGCTGCGGGGCATCCAGTTGCCGCAGGGCGAAACGGTGGCGTGGTCGAACGAGGTGATGCACGTCGTCGTTCCGATCGTGCTTCTCTTCGATCTGCTCCTCGCGCCCCGTCGACGTCCGCTGCCCTGGCGCGCGATCTGGATCATCGTGATCTACCCCATTGCTTGGGTGATCTACACGCTCGTACGTGGCCCGCTCGTCACCTCTCCCGGCAACGGCGAGCCGTACTGGTACCCGTACCCCTTCCTGAACCCGAACAATCCCGCGCTGCAACCGCCCGGATACGCCGGCGTCGCGGTGTATGTCGTCGCGATCGCGGCAGGGATCATCGCGGTCGGGGCGCTCGCGGTGTGGATCGGGCGTGCGCGGGCAATCCGGGGCACAAGCGACGGGGTGTAGCAGTCCTCCGCGCTGAGGACGTCGCTCCACCTAATCTGTATCCATGCGTTCGCGTCTGCTCTCCCTTTCCCTTGTCGGCTTCGCAATCACGATGCTGGCGGGGTGCGCCGCGGGCACACCGGACGCCGCTCCTGCAGAGACGGAAGGCTGCTCCTACGTCAAGGCCGCCGGGGGCGTGCGAGACGTGTCGGTGCCGAGCGATGACGTCACCGGCGTGATCGAAGCCACGCTGCAGACCACGGCGGGAAACCTTCCGCTGACGCTCGATGCCGGCCGCACGCCGTGCACGGTCGGCAGCTTCGTCTCGCTCGCCGAACAGGGCTACTACGACAACAGCCCCTGCCACCGGCTGACGACCGAGGGAATCTTCGTGCTGCAGTGCGGCGACCCCTCGGGCACGGGCATGGGCGGGCCGGGCTACTCGTACGCCGACGAGCTGGACGGCGCCGAGACATACCCGGCTGGCACGGTCGCCATGGCGAACGCCGGACCCGACACGAACGGCTCGCAGTTCTTCCTCGTGTACGAGGACACCGAACTGCCGGCCGCTTACACCGTCTTCGGAATGCTCTCACCCGAGGGCCTTGCGGTCGTGCGGCAGATCGCGGCCGCCGGGGCCGAGGGTGGCGCCGCCGACGGGGCACCCGCCACACCTGTGACGCTCACGGCCGTCTCGCTGGGCTGATCCGCGGGCCACCGCTCAGGAGCGCGCGCTGCGGACCGGCGGGAGGCGACATGCCGCGTCAGTAGAATCGGAACCATGTCGAAGGTTCTCCAGTCCCTGCCCGTCGGCGAGCGCGTCGGCATCGCCTTCTCCGGTGGCTTGGACACCTCGGTCGCCGTCGCGTGGATGCGCGACAAGGGCGCCATCCCCTGCACGTACACCGGTGACCTCGGTCAGCCGGACGAGCCGGATGTCGAGGCGATCCCCGGCCGCGCGCTCGAGTACGGCGCCGAGGTCTCGCGCCTCGTCGATGCCAAGGCGGCGCTCGTCGAAGAGGGCTTCAGCGCTCTCGCGTGCGGTGCCTTCCACATCCGCTCGGGCGGACGCACCTACTTCAACACCACGCCTCTCGGCCGCGCTGTCACCGGCACCCTGCTCGTGCGCGCCATGAAGGAAGACGGCGTCGACATCTGGGGCGACGGCTCCACCTACAAGGGCAACGACATCGAGCGGTTCTACCGCTACGGCCTGCTCGCGAACCCCCGTCTGCGCATCTACAAGCCGTGGCTCGACGCCGACTTCGTGACCGAGCTCGGCGGACGCACAGAGATGAGCGAGTGGCTCGTCGCACACGGCTTCCCGTACCGCGACGCGGCCGAGAAGGCCTATTCGACCGACGCAAACATCTGGGGTGCGACGCACGAGGCCAAGACCCTCGAGCACCTCGACGTCTCGCTCGAGACCGTCGAGCCCATCATGGGCGTGCGGTTCTGGGACGAATCCGTCGCCATCGCCACCGAAGACGTCACGATCACGTTCGAGGCCGGACGCCCGGTCGCCATCAACGGTCAGGAGTTCACCGACGCCGTCGCGCTCGTCCGCGAGGCGAACACGATCGGTGGACGCCACGGCCTCGGCATGAGCGACCAGATCGAGAACCGAATCATCGAGGCCAAGAGCCGCGGAATCTACGAAGCCCCCGGCATGGCGTTGCTTTTCACGGCGTACGAACGACTCGTGAACGCGATCGTCAACGAGGACACCCTCGCGACGTACCACGAGCAGGGTCGTCGCCTCGGTCGCCTGATGTACGAGGGCCGCTGGCTCGAGCCCCAGTCACTCATGCTGCGCGAGTCGATCCAGAAGTGGGTCGGCTCGACGATCTCGGGCACGGTCACCCTGCGCCTGCGCCGCGGCGAGGACTACACGATCCTCGACACGACCGGCCCCGTCATGTCGTACGGGCCCGAGAAGCTGTCGATGGAACGTGTCGGCGACGCCGCCTTCGGTCCGACCGACCGCATCGGTCAGCTCACGATGCGCAACCTCGACATCGCCGATTCGCGCACCCGCCTCGAGCAGTACGCCGCGATGGGGATGATCGGCGGGGCAACTGCGGCGCTGGTCGGCAACCTGAAGGCCGGCGAGTCCGCCGAGATCACCGAGCACGCCGCTCCGTTCGACCCCGCCCGCGAGCGCCTCGCCGATGCCGTGGACGAGGCATCCGAAGCCGCCGCCTTCGACTCCGGCACCGACTGACGCTGCTTTCTGAACGCTCAGCCGCCCGCTGCGGGGGGCGTCTCGCGCGACTCGCGCAGCTCGTCGACGATGAGTGAGCTCTGGTCCAGCGTTCCGTTGCGGTACGCCGCGCGGCCCACCATGTGTGCCGACAACGGCGCCGTGGCGAGCTGAATGAGGAACACCGGGGCCACGAAGGCCGCGACAGGCCATGCGCGCAGCGACAGCGCGATCGCGATGCAGATCAACAGCAGCCCCAGCACCTGCGGCTTGGTGGCGGCGTGCAGGCGGGCGGGCACGTCCCGGAGCCGCAGCAGACCGATGGATGCGGTCAGGCACAGCAACGCACCGGCCAACACCAGGACGAGCGCGGTGGTGTCGGCGATGGCCAACCAGTCGATGTCGATCATCGGGGATTGTCCCTCCTCGCGACGAAGCGGGCGACCGAGATCGAACCGAACACACCCACGGCCGCGATGATGAGCAGAACGGGAAGCGAACGGGTGTGCTGGTTGATCACCATGTCGGCCCCGAGGATGCACATGATCTCGGTCAGGAGCACGTCGCTCGCGACCACGCGGTCGAGGATCGAAGGTCCGATCACGATGCGAATGAGCGCGAGCAGAGCCGCGATCGCGAAGACGACGAGGATGACTGCGACGAGGACGTTCATACGGGGGCCCTGCCCTGTCGGGGCGTGTCGGGGCTGTTGACCGACGCCGCCGAGTCCCGGATGACGCGTAGTTGTTCCCGCGAGCCGACCGCGCGGACGATCCGGGCTTCCCACCCGAGCACGGCGCGGCGCTGGAGCTCGACGTCGGTTTCGTTTCGGACACCCAAGACGTGCAGGTACAACACCCGGCGGTCTCGATCGGCCTCGAGGATGATCGAACCCGGGATGAGAGAGGCCGTGACAGCCGTGTGACTCATGATCAGATCGTCGTCGGTGCGGAGCGGGACGGCGATGACCGCAGCGCCGGGTTGTTGACGCACGTCGAGCACCTGCCAGGCAACGATCAGCGAACCCCGCACGAGCGCGGCGAGGAAGGTCGCAACAAAGACGAGCCCGTACCAGGGGTTCAGCCGGCCGGACAGGTCGACGGGCGGCAGCCGGAAGATCCGCGTGACCAAGAGAGCGACGATCAGGCCCGTGACGAAAGCCAGCACGGTGAACTGGCCCCACAGCAACATCCACAGGGCGATCAGCCAACCGAAGAACGGCAGCTGGGCCCAGATGTGACGCGCGTGCGAGGCGCGGGAGTCGGGGCTCATTCCTCTGCCTCCTCATCGATCTGGGTGATGGTGACAGGTTGCGTGAGCAATTCACCCGCACGCACGCAGATCTCCAGCAGCGGCCCCGCGAAGATCGTCAGGGCGAGGGTGACCGCAACCATCCCTCCGGTCGCTACCGTCATGATGCGGGGGATGACACGTCGCTCGGTCTCGACCGCAGCGCCCGTCGACCGGCCCAGATGCGCGATGCGCGCCTCCGTCTCGGAAGAATCCTCTTCTTCTCGCCAGAACGAGAGGTTCCAGGCGCGCATGAGCGCGTAGAGGGTCAGCAGCGAGGTGACGATTCCGCCGACGATCAGCACCATGACGACCGGCGTCCCGACCTGCGCGCCGGCGTCGAACAGGGCGAACTTGCCGATGAATCCCGAGAAGGGTGGCAGGCCACCGAGGTTCACCGCGGGGATGAAGTAGAGCACGGCGATGACCGGCGCCACCCGCATCAGACCCTTCACCCGCAGGATCGACGTACTGCCCGCGCGGCGCTCGATCAGGCCCACCGCAAGGAAGAGCGTCGTCTGCACGATGATGTGGTGGACGATGTAGTAGATGGTCGCGCCGTAGGCAGCCGCGGTGCCGATCGCCAGCCCGAAGATCATGTACCCGACGTGACTGACGAGCGTGAATGACAGGATGCGTTTGAGTTCCGCCTGCGCGACTGCGCCGAGGACCCCCACGATCATCGTGGCAAGCGCGACCACCATCAGCAGCAGGTTGATGTCGTTGTTCGGGAAGATCTGCGTCTCGGTCCGGATGATCGCGTAGACGCCGACCTTCGTCAGCAACCCGGCGAACACCGCAGTAACCGGGGCAGGAGCGGTCGGATAGGAGTCCGGTAGCCAGAACGAGAGCGGGAACACCGCCGCCTTGATGCTGAAGGCGACGAGCAGCAGCATGTGCAGAACGAGCTGGACATCCTGTGGCAACTCGCCCATCCGCGCGGCGATCTGTGCCATGTTCACGGTGCCGAGAGAAGCGTAGATCGCCGCGATCGCCGAGAGGAACAGGATCGACGAGACGAGCGAGACGACGATGTAGACGACGCCCGTGCGAATGCGCGACTCGGTGCTGCCGAGCGTGATGAGCACATACGAGGCGACCAGCAGGATTTCGAATCCGACGTACAGGTTGAACAGGTCGCCGGCGATGAAGGCGTTGAAGATACCCGCGGCGAGGATCAGATACGAGGGATAGAAGATCGAGACAGGTGTTTCTTCATCCCCGTCTGCGGCACCCTGGCCGATCGAGAAGAGCAGGACCGCGATCAGGACGATGCTGGAAACCAGCACGAGCAGCGCGGCGAGTGGATCGACGTACAGCACGATTCCGAAGGGGATCGGCCACCCGCCCACCGAGACGGCGAGGGGGGCGCCTTGGTCGACGGCCACGAGAAGGACGGCCGCGATCACAAGGACAGCCACGAGGGTCACGACCGAGATCGCCACCTGGAACCGGCGCCGACGCCCGAAGATCAGGGTGAGGGCAGCGCCGATGAGGGGCAGCGCGACGAGCAGGGGAACCAGCGAGCTCACGAGTCCTCACCCCCGTCCGACCGGCGCCGAGTCGCGGGCTTGTCGGTCGGCGCGTCGTCCACGAGCCCCGGGAAGTCCCGGCTGTGCAACACGGTGATGGGGGCGGTCTCGACACCGACGAAGTCGGTCGGAGCCTCGGCATCCGCTGAACCTTCGTCATCCATCGCGTCCTCGGACTGCACGCCGCGCTCACGCAGGGCAACGTCTTCCTCGTCGTCCATGACGGTGTCGGCCTGTCCGAGCTGCCACGAGCGGTAGATCAGGGCGAGCAGGAATGCCGAGATGGCGAATGTGATCACGATCGCCGTGAGCATGAGGGCTTGCGGCAGAGGATCGGACATTTCGGATGTCTCGCCCGAACCGTAGAACGGGGCGATGCCGGGCTGGCCCATGACGATCAACAGCAACAGGTTCGCGGCGTTGCCGAGCAGGAGGAATCCGATCAAGACGCGCGTGAGGCTGCGCTCGAGCATGGCGTAGACGCCGCACGCGAAGAGCGCACCCATGACGATGATGAGGGTCAGTGAGGCGTTCATCAGCTGACCACCTCTCCCACGCGAACGGGCTGGCTTTGCCGGTCGACCTCGGCGCCGAGGCTCCGCAGCACATCGAGTACGAGGCCCACCACGACGAGGTACACGCCGATGTCGAAGATCGTGGTCGTGACGAACTCGACGTGACCGAATACGGGCAGTTCGGCCTCGATGAAGGCGCTCGTCAGCGGCGGAGCACCGAAGAAGAGGGGCACCACGGCACAGGCGACGGCGATCGCCATGCCCGCGCCCAGCAGGCGACCAGCATCCGTCGGGGCGGCCGCTCCCAACTCGTAGCGCCCACCGGCCACGTAGCGCATGACGAGCGCCATGCCCGCGACGAGGCCGCCGGCGAACCCGCCGCCAGGCAGGTTGTGCCCCGCGAAGAGCAGGTAGATCGACACGACGATGATCGTGTGGAACAGCACGCGCACGATGACTTCGAGGATGATCGAGCGATTCTCGGGGCGCATCCGCTGGCCACCCACGAGCCACGTCTGCGGGCTGCCCGCGTTGGCGGCGGACTGCGGCCGCGGGCCTGCGAGCGTTTCGACGAGCGGGCGACGCCGGCGCCGAGCGGGCATGATCGGTACGCCCGACGTCAGTCGCTGCAGGTTATCGGCACGATCGGTGACGAAGACGAGGGACGCGACACCCGTCGCCGCGAGGACGAGCACCGAGAGCTCGCCCATGGTGTCCCAGCCGCGGATGTCGACGAGCGCCACGTTCACGACATTGCGGCCCTGCCCCAACTCGTAGGCGAGCGGCGGCCACGATTCCGAGGTCGGCGCCTCGATGCGCGCCCCCGTCGCGATCGCGGCGACCATCGCCATCGTCACGCCCACACCGATGGCCAGGATGGCTCGGGGAACCCGGGCGACGGAGGCGTTGTGATCGCCCATCTGCGCGGGGAGACGCCGCAGTACGAGAGCGAAGGCGACGAGCGTCACGGTCTCGATGAGGATCTGCGTCAGAGCGAGGTCGGGCGCCCCGCTCGTGGCGAACAGCAGCACCATACCGAGCCCTGTCACCGACACCAGCACGACACCGGTGTACCGCTTGCGGGCGAGCACCGCGGCGATGCCTGCGCCGATCATCAGCGGCGCGGCGACGAGCTGGATGGGCGACTGCCACGCGTCGAGCTGGGCCCGCCAGGTCGGTGACGCGAGCATCACGGTCGTCTCGGCGGCGACGAGCACGACAAAAATCGTGCCGACGTAGATGGGGAGCGATCCGCGCTGGGTGAGCGTCGTCGTGGCCACCGAGAGGCGGTCGACCTGTCGAACGACCTCGTAGTAGGCATCCGACGCCGTGAACCGCACGAGCCGCCGACGGGTATCCCAGCGCGTCGCCTGCGCGAGAGCAAAGACGAGCGCTCCGCCGACGAGCGTCGCGAGCGAGAGGAACAGGGCGGGCTCGAGCCCGTGCCAGAGCGCCAGGCGGTAGGCGTACTCGGGTGCCGCGACGCCGGGCGTCGATGCCGGCGCGGTGTCGGCGTAACCCTGCAGCGCCACGTCGACCCACGGTGCCGCGAAACCGCCGACGATCGACAGTCCCGAGAGAACGATGGGGGCAGCGAGGAAGCCGATCGGCGGGTCGGGCCATTCGGTCACCGGCATGTCCCGCTTGCGGAAGAAGGCGCCCCATAAGAATCGGGTGCCGTAGGCGACCGTGAATACGGATCCGAGCACGACTCCGAGCAGGGCGACGAGACCCCATACCGAGCCGCCCTGAGCCTCATCGAGAAGGGCCGTGAGCACGCCCTCTTTCGCGACGAAGCCGAGCGTAGGAATTACCCCGGCCATCGATCCGATCGCGATGAACGCGAAAGTCGTCATGACGGGAGCCTGCCGGCCGAGGCCCGACAGTTCCGAGATATCGCGCGTGGAGAGCTGGCGGTCGATGACACCGACGATCAGGAACAGGCTGGATTTGAACAGGGCGTGGGCCAGCAGCAGCGCAAGGCCGGCGAGCGCCGCGTCGCGCGTACCGAAGCCGAGGACCACGGTCAGGAACCCGAGCTGGCTTACGGTACCGAAGGCCAGAATGCGCTTGAGGTCGCGCTCTCGCAGCGCCTGGATGCCTCCGATCAGCATCGTGAGGACACCGAGCGAGATGACGATCGGGCGCCAGGGCGGGGCATCCGCGAAAACGGGCGCAAGGCGGGCGAGCAGATAGATTCCCGCCTTCACCATCGCGGCGGCGTGCAGATACGCGCTCACCGGGGTCGGGGCGGCCATCGCGCCCGGCAGCCAGAAGTGGAAGGGGAAGATCGCCGACTTGCTGAGCGCGCCGACGAGCAGCAGGACGAGGGCGGCATCGACAACCGGTCCGCTCGGCGCGATCTCGAGGATGCCGGACAGGCTCGACGTACCTGTGTCGACCACGAGCAGCACGACGCCGATCAACATCACGAGCCCGCCGAGGGTCGTGACCAGGAGGGCCTGCAGGGCGGCGCGGCGGCTGCCGGCTCGACGGTGGTAGTACCCGATCAACAGGTACGACAGGATGCTGGTGATCTCCCAGAACATCACCAGCACGACGATGTCGTCCGTCAGCACCAAGCCGTACATTGTTCCGGCGAAGGCGAGCAGGACCGCGGCGAACTGCCCGAGCCCCTCGGGCTTGTCACGGAAGTACCAGCGGCAATAGAGCAGCACGAGCGCGCCCACGCCGGTGACGACGAGGGTCATGACCCACGCGAGGGTGTCCATGCGCATCGAGAGTGAGATGCTGAGCGCGGGGATCCATTCGAACGACTCGAAGGGCGTCCGATCGGCAAGGACGTCGGGCGTACGCAGAACCGCTTCGATGAACGCCACCGCCGACATCGCCGCGGCGATGTAGAAAGCCCGCGATCCGAGGGTCCGAACGAGCCACGGCATTGCCAGCGAGATGACGGCGAACGCGGCGAGGATCAGCAGCACGGGCGTCTCCTCGGTCGTGTCGGCCGGGGCGGCTCAGGGAATGGACAGTGGTCCTATCCTACGGTGCTCCGACGCGCGGGCCTCTGGATGTAATCCGCACGAATGCCTCAGCCCGGCGGGGGTCCCGTCGTGTTGCCCTGCCGGAACGTGCACGTGAAACTGATCGATGCGGCATCCAATCCCTCGATCATCCGCGTGACGATCGTGCCTGCGGCGCGACCCTTCTCCGCCGCGGGTTGCACCAGCGTGGTGAGTTCGTAGGGGGCGAATCCGTCGACGGTGATGCCGTCGAATCCCGTCACGCTGACATCTCCCGGCACCGCGAGCCCGAGTTCCTCCGCGGCGCGGACGACGCCCGCCGCGAGAAGGTCGCTCTGCGCGATGACAGCGGTGGGGCGACTACGGGCGTCGGTCAGAATGGCGCGGCCCGCCGCGAGCCCCTCGTCGATCAGGCTGCCACCCGCCGCGTAGACGCGAGCCGCGGGGAAGACATCGCGGGCACCCGCGAGTCGTTCGCGCGTGACGTCCACGACCGGGACGCGCGAGTCGTCCGCAGCAACCCATCCCCGCCAGCGTCCCGCGTCGAAGGGGAGCGTCAGCACGGCGACATTCTCGTGACCGAGCGATCGCAGGTGACGCGCTGCGTGGCGCTGAGCTTCACGGTTATCCAGCTCGACGCGTGGGATGCCGGGGCCGGCATCGCCCTCGATGACGACAACCGGGATACCTCGACCGCGGACGGCCTCGAGCGAGTCCGCGAGACGGCCGCTGCATCCGACCAGCACGATGGCGTCGACGGGGGCCGAGCGCAGACTCGGCGCGCTCGCGCCGTTCGGAACGACACCGGGATCGTCTCTGACGACACCGGCATCATCGCGAAGCAGCAGCAACCCGGCTCCGAGCGGCGAGACCCCTTCGGCGAGCCCGTCCATCATGACGGCCGTGATCGGATCGCGGAACGCTGCGCCGAGGTGTTCTTCGAAGACCACGCCGACGATGCCGCTACTCCCGCGACGGAGCGACGCTGCTCGAGGGTCGGGACCCGTGTACCCGAGAGAGGCTGCGGCCTCGAGCACACGGGCGCGGGTCGCATCCGTCACGGACGCCTTGCCGCTGAAGACCACGGACGCGGTCGACGGCGATACCTGAGCGACACGCGCGACATCGGTGATCGTGGGCCTTCCGGCAGCCATCGCTCCTCCGGGTTCGGGGTTGGTCCACCGATGGTACATCGTGCGGGCCGGGCATCGCCGAATCGATTCGATAGACTCTGCTCATGTCCGAACTCGCCGCACCGCTCGACCACCGCGCGCTGCTGCGCTGGCGCACGGCGGTCTTCGCCATCTTCACGGCGAGCGGACTCTCGATCGCCACGTGGGCGTCGCGGGTTCCGGCGATCAAAGAAGCCCTCCAGATCGACAACATCCAGATCGGCTTCGTCCTGCTTCTCGCGGGAGTCGCGTCGATCGTCGGACTGTCCCTCAGCTCCGTCGTGCTCGCGCGTTTCGGGGCACGACGCGGCATGTTCGTTGCGATGATCGTGATCGCGATCGGGGTCGCGATCATCGGAATCGGCACGGATGCACTGGGTTCCTACGGCGTCGTCGTGCTGGGACTTGCCCTCTTCGGCCTCGGCAACGGATCACTCGACGTCATGATGAACGTCGACGGCGCCGTGATCGAGAAGCAGATCGGCAAGACACTCCTCCCCCTCTTCCACGCGTTCTTCAGCTTCGGCACCGTGCTGGGCGCGGGCATCGGAGTGCTCGCCGTGACGTGGGGCTTGAACGTCCTGGTGCACACCGCCGTGCTCGGCGGCGTCATCCTCGTCATCGCGTTCGTCAGCATCGCCAACGTGCCGGCCCGCATGGTCGCCCTGGATCCGGCGCCGTCCGAGGGGACCGCCCCCGACTGGAAGGCCCGCCTGCACGAGTCCCTGTCGGCCTGGCGCGAACCCCGCACCTACACGCTCGGCATCGTGATGCTCGGAATGGCCTTCGCCGAGGGCGGAGCGAACGACTGGCTCGCGCTGACCGTGGTCGAGGGCCACGGTGCCGACCAGGCGCTGGGCGCCGCGGGCCTCGCGGTCTTCTCGGTCAGCATGACCGTCGTCCGCATCGCGGGTGGGCCGCTCGTCGACCGCTTCGGTCGTGTCGCTACCCTCCGCGTTCTCGCGGCCGCCGCGGCCGGGGGGCTCTTGCTGTTCATCCTCGCGCCGTCGATCCCACTTGTCTTCCTCGGCGCGGCACTCTGGGGCGCGGGCGTCTCGCTCGGCTTTCCGCTCGGCATGTCCGCGGCCGCCGACGACCCCGCTCGCGCAGCGGCCCGCGTGAGCGCCGCCGCGACGATCGGTTACATCGCGTTCCTGTGCGGTCCGCCGCTGCTCGGCTTCGTCAGCGAGCACATCGGTCTACTCAACACCCTTTACATCCTGGTCGCGCTCATCGTCGCGTCGGGCTTCGCATCGGGCGCCACTCGCCCGCTGCCGGGAGCGCACGTCGGTCAAGGGCGTCGCCAGGAGGAGCGGTCGGCATCGAACCAGCCCTCCGCCTCCTGACGATTGCTCACGGCGTCGGCGTCACGAGGTGATGAGCGAACCCACCCGGTAACCAGCGCCCTTGTGGTCGGAGGGCAGGCGGTCGCCCTTGCCGTGCAGCTTCTGGCGCAGCGTTCCCTCGGCGTAAGAGGTCGGGTACGCACCCCGCGCGCGCAGTTCGGGGATCACGTAATTCACGATGTCCTCGAAGGTTCCCGGCGTGATCGCGTACGCAAGGTTGAACCCATCGACATCCGTCTCCGCCACCCATTCCTGCAGCTGGTCGGCGACCTCCTTCCCGGACCCGACGATCGTGGGCCCGAGGCCGCCGATGGCGCTGATGCGGGCGATGTCTCGCACCGTGAACGTCTCGCCGTGCGCCGCGGACTCCTGGTAGTTCGCGATGACGGACTGGATGGCGTTGCTCTTGACGTTGCCCACGGGCTCGTCGAGCTCGTACTGCGACAGGTCGATGCCCATCCATCCGGACATGAACACGAGCGCGCCCTCGTGGTTCGCGTATTGCAGGAAGTCCTCGTGCTTCGCCTGCGCCTTCTCCGGCGTCTCGTCGGTGATGATCGTGAGCAACGTGTAGATGCGGGCCGAGTACCGATCGCGACCGGCGCCCTCGAGGGCGTCGCGGATCTTGCTCACGGTGTTCTTGAGGACGGCCTTGGTCGGAGACGCGACAAAAATCGCCTCTGCGTTGCCGGCCGCGAACTCGATGCCGCGCGGCGAAGCGCCCGCCTGGTAGATCACGGGGGTGCGCTGGGGCGACGGCTCGGAGATATGGATGCCCGGCACGCTGAAGTACTTGCCCTCGTGGCCGATCTCGTGCACCTTCTGCGGATCGGTGAAGACACCGGACTCACGGTCGCGAATGACCGCGTCGTCCTCCCATGAGCCCTCCCACAGTTTGTAGAGGACCTCGAGGTACTCGTCCGCGTGCTCGTATCGCTCATCGTGCTCGAGCTGGTCGTCGTTGCCCATGTTGCGGGCGGCGGACGGGAGGTAGCCGGTCACCACGTTCCAGCCGACGCGACCCTTGGTCAGGTGGTCGAGCGTCGACATCCGCCGCGCGAACGGATACGGGTGCTCGTACGCGGTACCGGCCGTCACGCCGAATCCGAGATTCTGGGTGACGGCCGCCATGGCCGAGACCAGCAGAACCGGATCGCCGACGGGAACCTGCGCGCCGTGGCGGATGGCGGCTTCGTTCGTGCCGCCGTAGACGTCGTAGGTGCCGAGGACGTCGGCGATGAAGATCCCGTCGAAGGTTCCGCTTTCGAGCAGCTGAGCCAGGTCGGTCCAGTAGCTCAGGTCCTTGTAATTCGCGGAACGGTCGTCGGGGTGGCGCCACATGCCCGACGACTGGTGGGCGACGCAGTTCATGTCGAAGGCATTGAAACGGATCTGTCGAGTCATCGGGCAATCGTCGGGCACGCGCGTTGCCTACGCCAGTGCTGGCAACACACAACGTCACATGGTTACGCCGTGCGTCACGTCGTTACCCACTACGTCACGGGGGCTGTGCCGAGGTGACGCCACGCCCTTACGGTCATCGGCATGCCTTCCTCCCCTGACCCACGTCCGGTGCCGCGATGATCCGCCTCGAGCAACTCACCAAGACCTTCGGCGGCACCACTGTGCTCGACCGTCTCGACTTCGCCGTCGCAACCGGCGAGATCTTCGCGGTCGTCGGCCCGAGCGGCGCGGGCAAGAGCACGCTCGCCCAGTGCGCGACGCTGCTCGAGGCGCCGACCTCGGGGGCCGTCATCGTCAACGGCGACAACCTCTCGCACCTGAACGCGACGCAACTGCGCGTCGCCCGGCGCAAGATCGGCACGATCTTCCAGCACGACGGCCTCTTCAGTCGCCGCACCGCCGCCCAGAACGTGGCGCTTCCGCTGGAGTACCTCGGCGTCACCGCCCTCGAGACCAAGCGCCGGGTGGCCGAACTACTCGATCGAGTCGGTCTCGCCCACAAGACGAACAGCTACCCGCACGAACTGTCGGGCGGACAGCGTCAGAGGGTCGGCATCGCACGCGCCCTCGCACTCCGGCCTCGCGTCCTGATCTCGGACGAGGCGACGAGCGGGTTGGATCCCGAAGCGACCGCGTCCGTGGTCGACCTGGTCAAAGAGCTGCGCGACGATCTCGATCTGGCGATCATCTTCATCACGCACGAGATGGACACGGTACGGAGCATCGCCGACTCGGTCGCGCGCCTCGATCACGGGCGCATCGTCGAATCCGGCCGTCTGGTCGAGCTCTTGCACAACGCCGACTCCGAACTGGGCCGGGCACTTCAACCCCGCCGAGCGCACGCCGCAGCGCGCGAGTCCGAGACGACGTGGGTGGTTTCGTATCGCGCCGCAGACGTTTCGACGGATTGGATATCCCGGCTCGGCGAGACGCTGGGCGTTCCCGTATCCCTCCTCGGCGCATCCGTCGAGGTCCTCCACGAATCGACCGTCGGGTCCGCAGTGATCGGCATCGCTCACGCCGACGGCGAGCGCGTGCATCGAACATTGGAAGACCTCGGCCTCGACGCTCGACCGGAAGAACCGGTCCGCGTGGGTGTTCCCGCCGGCGCGGTTTCGTCCGAGGCGGCTTCTTCAGGGGCGGTGTCGACATGAGACGTATCGATAACGTCCCCCTCGCGGACATTCCCGCCCTGATCCTCCCGGCTCTTCTCGACACGCTGATCATGGTCGGCATCGTCATGACCATCGTCGTCATCGTCGGGATCCCGCTCGGGGCGCTCGTGCACAACCTCGCACCGCACGGCCTGTTTCCGCGGCCGCGGTTGCACGCCATCCTGAGTGGAATCGTGAGCATCGGTCGTTCCCTGCCGTTCCTCATCCTGATGGCCGCCATTGTTCCGTTCACGCGATTCGTCACGGGCACCAACATCGGCATCGCGGCTGCGGTCGTTCCGATGTCGATCGCGGGCATCGCCTTCTTCACCCGCATCGTCGAGAACTCGCTGCGGGGCGTTCCGGCCAACCTCGCGCGCGTCGCGACGGCGAGCGGCGCATCACCGCTCCAGATCATCCGCACGGCGCAGCTGTCCGAAGCCGTGCCGAGCATCATCGGCGGCATCACCATCAACACGATCGCCATGATCGAGTACTCCGCGATCGCGGGAAGCATCGGAGCGGGCGGAATCGGCTACGTCGCCGTCACCTACGGCTACCAGCGCTTCGACAACGGGGTCATGTTGGCGACGATCATCGTGCTCGTTCTGCTCGTCGCGGCCGTGCAAAAAATCGGCGACACCCTCGTCTTCCGCACGACGCCCCACGCTCGCACGCGGCGTTCTGTTCAGAAGAGTCATCTTCAGCCCAGTCATCTTCAGCCCACCCCCTAACCCCAAACTCGCACAACACCCCAGGAGAGCTCTGCCATGACAACCACACAGGACACCCGTACGACGCCGCCGAGCGACGATCACGGGTTCGAGGTCAAGACCCGTCGGCGCTGGCCATGGATCGTCGGCGGCGCGGTCGTCGTCGCGGCAATTGGCGCCGCCATCCTGGTTCCGCTTCTCAACCCGGCCAAGTCCCCCAACGAGATCGCCGGCGCAACGCTCGAGATCGCAACCGCTGAGGGCAACGCCTCGGAGCAGGCCCTCGTGGAGTTCATCGCGAAAGAGGTCGCCCCCAAGTACGGGCTCACGATCGCCTTCCGCGGTCTGGCCGACAGCAACACCATCAACCGCGCCGTCAGCGAGGGCGAGGTGGCTGGCACGATCTACCAGCACAAGCTTTGGCTCAGCCAGGTGCTCGAGGCGAACCCCGACTTCAAAGAGACGGCGGCGGTTCCCGTCTTCCGGTGGGGCTTCGGCGTGTGGTCGGACAAGTACGACGACATCAGCGAGATCCCGGATGGCGGAAAGATCTCGCTGTACTCCGACCCGGCCAACGAGGCACAGGGACTCTGGGTCCTCGAGCGCGCCGGTCTGATCACCCTCGACCCGTCGATCGACAAGGCCTACGCGACGCAGGACGACATCGTCGCCAACCCGAAGAACCTCACATTCGTGCTGCTGGACTTCGCGGCGCAGTCTCGCGCCCTGCCAGACCTCGACGCGGCGGTGGGCTACACCGAGTACTACCTCGCGGCGCAGATCGACATCGACAAGCAGATCTACGCTCCGGCAGCGCCGGACGAATTCGCGGGACAGCTCACGATCGGCTCGGACTACGCCGACACCGACAACGTCAAGAAGCTCGTCCAGGCATTCCAGGACCCAGCCGTGCAGGAGTTCTTGCGGACCGACCCCTCGGTCAAAGACATCCTGCTGCCGATCGACGCGCGGTAACCATCCGCCCTGGGGGGCGGGTTCTCAATCCCGCCCCCCCACGCACCGTCTGGCGAGGCACGGCGGCACCGACGGGTACCGTGGACGGGTGCGTCTTGTCATCGCCCGCTGCTCCGTCGATTACTCCGGCCGTCTCAGCGCGCATCTCCCCCTCGCCACCCGTCTTTTGGTTCACAAAAGCGACGGAAGTCTGCTGGTGCATTCGGATGGCGGCAGCTACAAGCCGCTCAACTGGATGAGTCCGCCCTGCTCGCTGGTGTCGCAGCAACCGGACGACGATGCCCGTGACGTCGGCGTGATCGAGCAGTGGCGTGTCACGCACGCGAAGTCGGGCGATGCCCTGCTGGTCAACATCTACGAGATCATCCACGACACCTCACACGAGCTCGGAGCCGATCCCGGACTGCAGAAGGACGGCGTCGAGGCTGATCTGCAGCGCCTGCTCGCCGAGCAGGTCGAGCTCATCGGCGACGGCGTCACGCTGGTGCGACGGGAGTTCCCGACGGCGATCGGCCCGGTCGACCTACTGCTGCGCGACCCCGCGGGCGGAACGATCGCGGTTGAGGTCAAGCGCCGGGGCGACATCGACGGCGTCGAGCAGCTCACCCGCTACCTGGCCCTGCTCGGTCGCGACCCCCACCTCGCCCCGGTCACGGGAGTCTTCGCGGCGCAGGAGATCAAACCGCAGGCCCGTGTGCTCGCGACGGACCGAGGCATCCGCTGCGTCACCCTGGACTACGACGACATGAAGGGCATCGAGTCGGGGGTCCCCCGCCTGTTCTAGGGATACTCGGTCATTGTGCGAGGTCCGCAGAGCCGAGACGGAGTGACCCCTCACCCGCCCCGTAGGCTGGATCCCATGCCCGACATCTGCCCCTGGTCCTGCATCCTCTGGGATGTCGATGGCACGATCGTGGATGCCTCGGACGGCATCCTGCGCCGACTGACCATCACACTCGAGCACTTCGGCCGCCCCGCGCCTACCCGCGCCGAGCTGGTGCACTGGATCGGTCCGCCGATGTTCGAATCGTTCCAGGCTCAGGCCGGCATGTCCCCCGAAGAGGCCACCACGGCGGTCTCGTGGTATCGCGAACTCGGGGCGCGCGACGGCTACACGACCGGCGCGCGGACCTTCCCCGGCATCGTCGACCTGATCCACGACCTGCATCGCGATGGAGTACCCCAAGCGACCGCGAGCAGCAAGCCCGAGAACCAGGTGCGAGAGCTGATGCAGTTCTTCGGGCTGACGGATGACTTCACCACCATCGTGGGCGCCACCCCCGACGAGCGGACGCTGAGCGCCAAGTCCGACATCGTCGCCGAGGCTCTGCGCCGACTCGAGGCCGCGGGAGTCGACACGTCTCGACCGGTGCTCATCGGTGACCGGCACCACGACGTCGACGGGGGCGCGGTTCACGATGTGCCGGTCATCTTCGTGCGCTGGGGCTTCAGCTGGCCGCACGAATCCGAGGGTGCCTCCGCCGTCGCGGACGACATGGACGCCCTTCGCGCGCTCCTGCTTCCCGGCGCGTAGGGCCCGGCGGCGGGCATCCCTCGCTAGCCTGACAGCGTGAGCGACCCGACACCCCCGCATCCCGCACGCTTGTTCGGGCGCCTCGTCCGCGCCATGCCGGCGACGCTGACGCTGCTCGTACTCCTGATCGCGGTCGGCATCGTCGGTCAGGGTCTCTGGCGTCCGGTCACCGAACAGCCCTGGTTCGAGGCGGTCGCGTACGGCCTGCCCGCGCTCGAAGCGGGCCGGTGGTGGACGCCGTTCACCGGCACCTTCTTCGTCGCGCATCCCGTCGTCTACATCCCCACGCTTCTGAGCCTGGCTGGCCTCGGCTTCCTCGAGATGAAGCGGGGTACACGCATCGCGCTGCTGTACTTCGGTTTCGGTCAGCTCTTCGCGATCTTCGCTACGGCGGCCTTCCTGATGTTCGGGCGCCTGCTCCCCTGGCCGTGGGCGACAACCCTCGCTGGGCAGCTCGATGTCGGCGCATCCGGCGGCACGATGGCCTGCATCGCCGCCTCCATAGGACTGCTGGCGGCACCGTGGCGCCAGCGCGGCTGGGTCATCGTCTTCGCCTACGCAGCGATCAGCCTGTTGCTGCTCGGCTCACTCGCCGATGTCGAGCACGCCTTCGCGATCACGCTGGTGCTCGTGATCGACCGTTCATTCCGCATCCAGCGCACCACCGTTCGCGAACAGCGGCTGCTCGCGTTCGCGGTGATCCTCTCGCTCGCGGTCATCCAGATCCTGTCGTTGCTCCTTCCCACCAACGGGCCGTTCGGGCCGACCGCGCCGCTCGATGGGCCCTGGCTCGACGTAGCGATCGACACCGTCGTGGTGCTGCTGGTGTCGCGCGGGCTCCGTCTCGGCCGCCGGTGGGCGTGGATTCTGAGCGTCCTGTGGGCGGCAGTGAACCTGCTGGTCGCCGCCGCGATCATCGCCCTGTTCGCGCTCTTCCCCGCTGAGGTCTACGACGTTTACGGCGATCCGGATGTCGCGCTCGCCACCTCGCTGCTGTGGGCGCTGTTCTTCGTCTACCTGATCATCGTCCGCCGGGCGTTCCGGGCCACCCGCCGCCGACGCATCGGGGAGGGGACCGCGGTATCCACCGACGACGTCCGCGCACTGATCCGCGCGGAGGGCGGCGGCAACCTCTCGTGGATGGCGACATGGGAGGGGCTTCGCTACCTGCGCACCGGCGACGGCATGGTCGCCTTCCAGCCGCGGCTCGGGGTTGCGATCGCCCTCGCCGATCCGCTCGGGCCCCCGGCATCCGTCCCCAACTCGGTGAGCACGTTCGTCCGCACGACGGAAGGACAGGGGCTCATCCCGTGCTTCTTCAGCTGCAGCCAGGTCACCCGCGATGCGATGCCGGACGGATGGCGCGCGCTGGTCATTGCGGACGACACGATCGTCGATCTGCCCGGGCTCGAGTTCACCGGCAAAGCCTGGTCGTATGTGCGCCAGGCACTCAACCGCGGCGAGCGCGACGGGATGATCTTCCGCCTCACTACTTTGGCCGAGGAGCCCTGGGGTGTTCGACAGCAGTTGCGCGCGATCTCGGAGTCATGGGTCGGCGACAAGGGCCTGCCCGAAATGCGGTTCACACTCGGCACCCTGCAAGAGGCCGAGGATCCCGACGTGCGACTCGCGCTCGCGCTCGCACCGAATGGCGACGTCGACGGGTTTCTGTCGTGGCTTCCGGTGTACGGACCCGGTGGCACCGTGCATGGCTGGACCCTGGACCTCATGCGCCGACGCGAGGGCGGGTTCGGCCCGGTCATGGAGTTCTTGATCGGATCTTCCGCGCGGGACTTCGCGGCCGAGGGCGCACTCACGCTCTCGCTGTCGGGCGCACCACTCGCGCACGAGGTGACTCCGGATGAGGGCTCGATCGCCCAACTACTGGGCTCACTGTCGAGCGCGCTCGAGCCCGTCTACGGATTCCGATCGCTGCACCGGTTCAAGACGAAGTTCAACCCACGGTACGAGCCCATCTACCTGCTCTACCGGGACGAGGGCGACCTGACCCGGATCGCGGCGGGTCTCACCCGTGCGTTCCTGCCGGACGCGACCCTGCGCCAGTTCGCCGCTGCCGGAGTCGACATGCTGCGCCACGGCTGACGCGCGCCGGAAAAGCAGAACGCACCCCAGAGCGTGAGCTCCGGAGTGCGTCCTTATGTGATTCGCTCCCTAGACGGGGCGGATGTTCTCGGCCTGCAGACCCTTCGGGCCCTGAGCCGTCTCGAACTCCACGCGCTGGTTCTCCTCGAGCGAGCGGTAGCCGCCCGCCTGGATAGCGGTGTAGTGCGCGAAGACGTCGGCGCCACCCTCATCGGGGGCGATGAAGCCGAAGCCCTTTTCGGCGTTGAACCACTTGACGGTTCCCGTGCTAGACATACTTGCCATTCTCTTCAGTCGCAAGGCCGAAAGCCTCGCGGGTAATAAGCCGCACCACCGAAGTAGAGCGGGGTTGTGGTACCACGCTACCCCGACGGGGGTGACATCGCGCAATGCCTTCGAAAGAAGGAGACACAAACGTTGCCCGAACGTGATCAGAGAATTCCTCTCGCGGTGCTGCTCCCCGCGAGGAAAGGTGACCCTCACTGCCGGTTTCTGGTATGCCGTGCGTAAGATGTCTCGCACTATTCGAGCGGCGGGTTTCCGCCGTGCCTTACCCGAAAAAGGCACCCGAAATGCCCCTTGATGCACCCGCTGAGCGTCTGGAGGCCAGCGGTTCTGCGCTGGCAGACGACGTCTACGCCTTGCTCGCCCGCGCCATCCTCGACGGCCGCCTCGCCCCCGGCGAACGCATCCGTGATGTCGAGATCGCCGATCTGTACGGGATTTCCCGCACGCCGGTCCGCGAGGCCATCCAGCGCCTAGCCAGTCAGGGCCTGCTCGAAGTAGCCGCGCACCGCTATACCCGGGTCACCACGCCCGACGAGTCCAGCCGTGCGGAGGCAATCGAATACATCGGACAGCTCAGCGGCATCGCGGCCCGTCTCGCAGTGATGCGAGCAACCGATGAGGAGCTCGCGGAGATCTGCGCACTCCTCGATCAGGTCGCGGCCGCCACCTCCGAAGCCGATCCGCGTGAGCTGTCGGCGCTCATGGTCGCGCTGTTCCGGCGAATCACGCACGTATCGCGAAATCGGATGCTCATCCAGACGCTCCGCGATATCCACCTGCCCGTCGCGCGCCTACTCGTCGGGTGGACCCCGCACCCCGGTGATCCGATCCTGCGAGCCGATTCGTTCGTGCGCCTGTGCGACGCTTTCCTTGCGCGCGATGCGGACGGGGCCGAGCGGATTGTGCGCGAGCAGCATCCGCTCGCCTGAAACGACTCTGGCCCAGTAATCCCGAAGGATCCTGGGCCAACTGCGACACCGGATGTCTCGAACGTCGAGAAATCTCTGGTGCGCGAGGGGGGAGTTGAACCCCCACGCCCTTTCGGGCACTGGCACCTGAAGCCAGCGCGTCTGCCTATTCCGCCACTCGCGCGAATTTGGGACATACGCCCCAAAACTCAACCTGCCGAGAATATCACGGGTGCGCGGCGACGCGAGACGAGGATCACAGGGCCAGAGGAGGACTCGGGCACAACAGAGTTCTCCTCTCCGCGCCGATCTCCTCCGGCGACGAAGAGCGTTATCCCGCACAACTCCCCGATCGTCGGGGCCTATCCAGCCTCGCTGACTACGATGGGCCTACCATCCGCCCCGCCTGAGGAGCCCCGTGGGTCTACTTGACAGCTTCGAGAAGGGTCTCGAGCGCGCCGTAAACGGTGCTTTCGCGCGCACCTTTCGCAGCGGCATCCAACCGGTCGAGATCGCCTCCGCCCTGCGCGGCGAGCTCGACAAGAAGGCCGCGGTCGTCAGCCGCGACCGCATCCTCGCGCCCAACACCTTCGTCGTCGAACTCTCGCCCGCCGACCACGCCAAGATGGCGGCGCTCGGCGACACGTTACTGACCGAGCTCGACACGCTCGTGCAGAAGCACGCGAAGGCACAGGGCTACACGTTTGCGGGTGCCGTCAGCATCCGGCTCGGCGTCGATCCCAATGTCGCGGCGGGAACGCTGCGCGTCAGTTCCACGACAGAAGAGGGCCGCGTTTCGTGGCGCGCCGTCGTCGATATCGATGGCAAACGGCACCCCCTGACTTCGAGCCGAACAGTAATCGGTCGGGGCAGCGACGCCGACATCACAATCCCCGACGCCGGCACGAGCCGAAAGCACGTCGAGATTCTGTGGGACGGCGAACGCGCCATGGTCCGCGACCTCGGATCGACCAACGGGTCCTCCCTCAACGGCCAGCGCGTCACGCAGGCCGCGCTCGAGCCGGACTCGACGATTCGGATCGGACGCACTGACATCGTCTTCCGCGTCGTCGCGCAGGCGCGACCCCCGAAGCCTCCGCCACCACCGCCCGCCGATGTGACCCGTGCGTTCGACGCGCTCGGTGGAAGCGGGGCGCGATGAGCGAGCTCACCCTTCTCCTGCTGCGGATCGGCTTCCTGCTCCTGCTGTGGGCCTTCGTCTTCGTTGTCGTCTACTCGATGCGCGCGGATCTCTTCGGCGTGCGCGTGCGCCGCATGCCTGAGCCCGCAAGTGAAGCCGCAGGCGCCCCGGGAGCCGCCGCAGCTTCAGCCACCGCGCAGGCACCCCCGACCGCGCCACCCGCCCCGTCGACCCCCGCGCCGGCGGCAGCCCCTGCGCCCTCACGAGCCGGCAAGAAGGGCGGCGCCGCAACGACCGAATCGGTCCAGCGCATCGTCATCACCTCAGGGCCGAAGGCCGGGCTCGAGCTCCCCCTGACGAACGAACCGCTCACGATCGGCCGCTCGAGCGAATCGGGTCTGGTGATCCGAGACGACTACACCTCCAGCCATCACGCACGCCTGGTGCTGTGGGGCGAGCAGTGGATGATTCAGGACCTCGATTCGACGAACGGCACCTGGCACGATGGCGCCCGCGTGCAGGCCCCCACACCGGTGACGATCGGCGCGCCCATCAAGGTCGGCGCGACCACCTTCGAGCTGCAGAAGTAGTTGATGGTCTTCGAGGGTTCCGCGGCGGCCTTGTCCCATACGGGCAAGGTCCGCTCCAACAACCAGGACTCGGGCTATTCCGGGTCCAACCTCTATGTCGTCGCCGACGGTATGGGTGGTCACGCGGGCGGTGATGTCGCGTCATCGATCGCGATCCGTCACCTCGAAGGCCTCGATCGGCCCTTTGCGAGCACGGCCGAGGCCGAGCGCGAGCTGCGCGACACGATCACCGAAACGGCATCCGCCCTGATCGATACGGTCGAGCAGCGGCCCGAACTCTCGGGGCTCGGCACCACGGTGAGCGCGCTCTTGATGATCGACGATCACGCGGTCATCGCTCACATCGGCGACTCGCGCATCTACCTCTACCGCGACGACCAGCTCACACAGATCACGACGGACCACACGTTCGTGCAGCGCCTCGTCGATTCGGGCCGCATCACCGTCGAGGAGGCGCGCTTCCACCCCCGGCGCTCCGTGCTGATGCGCGTGCTCGGCGACATGGACGCTCACCCCGACGTCGACACATTCATCATGGCGACTCAGCCCGGTGACCGGTGGCTGCTGTGTTCGGACGGCCTCTCGGGCGTCGTCGACGATCCCCATACGGCGAAGGCACTCGCGCAGGGTCTCACACCCCAACGCACCGCCGACGTGCTTCTGAAGCAAGCCCTCGACGCCGGCGCACCCGACAACGTCACCATCGTGATCGTCGACGTCGGCGGCTCGCATCCCGTCGTGGTGGGAACGCCGACCATCGTCGGCTCGGCGTCGACCCCGCTCGACTTCGATGTTCCCGCCGCACGCCCGGGACGCAGCAGCTGGCTGCACCCCAATCGTCAGGCTGCGAACGAACCGACACACTTCGAGCCCGCAGCCGAGTTCCTTGAAGAGCTCATCGAAGAGGACCGTCGCCGTGCCCGTCGCCGTCGTATCGGCTGGATCGTCGGCGCGGTGGTCGTGGTCGCGCTGCTCGTCGTCGGCGCACTCCTCGCGTATTCGTGGACGCAGACGCGATTCTTCGTCGGTGCCGATCAAGAGATGGTCGTCGTCTACCGGGGCATTCAGCAGGACATCGGCCCGATCTCGCTGTCCGAGGTCTATGAAGAGACGGGCATCGATCTCGACGACCTGGACGAGTTCACGCGACAGGCGGTCGAATCGACCGTTTCGGCGGGGTCGTTGACCGAGGCCCGTGAGATCGTCGAGCGCCTGCGCGCCACGACCGAACCGTTGGGGGTGAACCCGTGACCTCGACCAAGCAAGGCGACACCGCCGAACTCAAAGCCGACACGACCGTCATGAAGGCGCTCCGCACGCTCCGGATGCCTCAGACCCAGCGCAACCGCGAGCTCGGTCTTCTGCTGCTCGCCTTCGCGGTGAGCGGATCCGCGGTCGCCCTCGTGCAGCTCGGCGCGCTCGGTGGTATCGAGTGGACGATCCTGTACTACTTCGGAGCCCTCGCCGTCTTGGTGCTCACGCTGCACATCGTGCTGCGATTCCGGGCACCCAACGCGGACCCGATCGTCGTACCGATTGCAACAACTCTCACGGGCCTCGGTCTCGCGATGATCTACCGGATCGACATCGCGAAGGACGCCGTGGGATGGGATGCGGCATCCACACGCCAGATCGCCTGGACCGGCATCGCCGTGGCCGGTGCCGTCGCCGTGGTCATTCTTCTGCGCAACTACCGCGTGCTCTTCCGCTACACCTACGTCTCGGGGTTCGTCGGACTCATCCTGCTGCTGCTTCCCGCGATCCCCGGCTTGGCCGCGGAAGGCACGGGCGCCGCTGTGTGGGTCTCGATCGGCGGTCTGTTCACCTTCCAGCCCGCCGAACTGGCGAAGATCGCCCTGGCGATCTTCTTCGCTGGCTATCTCGTGCGGACGCGCGAGAGCCTCACCTCGACCGGGCATCGCTTCCTCGGCATGGCCTGGCCGCGTGCGCGCGAGATCGGGCCCCTGCTGATCATCTGGGTCGTCTCGCTCGCGATCATCGTGCTGCAGCGCGACCTCGGCACCGGCGTGCTGATCTTCGGCATGTTCATCGCCATGCTCTACACAGCGACGGGCCGCACCAGCTGGGTCGTGATCGGGCTGGCCCTCGCGTTCGCTGGCGTGTTCATCGCCTCACAGGTCATGACATATGTCGGATCCCGCATCTCGGCCTGGTGGCACGCCTTCGATCCCGAGGTGATCGATCGCACGGGGGGAAGCTTCCAGCTCGTCGAGGGCATCTTCGGACTCGCGCAGGGCGGGCTGATCGGCACGGGGCTCGGCCAGGGCCGTCCCTATCTGACGCCGCTGTCGCAGAGCGACTACATCGTCCCGAGCCTCGGCGAAGAGCTCGGGCTGATCGGTGTTTTCGCGATCCTGTGTCTGTACATGCTCTTCGTCAGCCGAGGCATCCGCATCGGACTCGCTGGCCAGGATGACTTCGGCAAGCTCCTCGCGACCGGGCTGGCATTCACGATCGCCCTGCAGGTCTTCATCATGGTCGGCGGAGTGACCCGCTTGATCCCGCTGACGGGACTGACGACTCCGTTCCTCGCTGCCGGTGGTTCGTCGCTCGTCGCGAACTGGCTCATCGTGGCTCTTTTCTTGCGCGTCTCGGACGCCGTGCGCTCTCGTCCCCGGGTGGTCATCGGATGAACAAAGAACTCCGTCGCCTTTCGGTCGTCATCCTGGCGATGTTCCTTGCCCTGTTCGGCGCGACGAGCTGGATCCAGGTCGTCCAGGTCGACACTCTTGCCGAGAATCCCGCGAACACGCGCGCACTGTACGACGCGTACCAGGTTCAGCGCGGGGCGATCATCGCGGATGGCGCGGCCATCGCCTACTCCGTGCCGTCGGATGACATCTACTCGTTCCAGCGGGTCTACACCGATGCGGCGATGTGGGCCCCCGTTACGGGATACATCAACCCTCTGCTGAACTCTCGAACCGGGCTTGAGAGCGCGATGAATCAGGATCTCAGCGGCACATCCGGATCGCAGTTTCTGCAGCGCCTCGATCAGATCATCACGGGCCAGAAGCCGCAGGGCTCGAACGTCGCCACGAGCCTTCTGCCGCGGGCGCAACAGGCCGCCTGGGATGCCCTGCAGGGCTACGAGGGCGCGGTGATCGCGATCGAGCCGTCCACCGGCCGCATCCTCGCGATGGTCACGACCCCGAGTTTCGACACCAACCTGCTTGCCGCACACAGCTCGGCCGAGGTCAACGACGCCTACGCGGCGCTCGATGCCGACCCCCTGCGCCCGCTGTCGAATCGAGCCATCGCGGGAACCCTGAACCCTCCGGGTTCGACCTTCAAGCTCGTCGTCGCATCGGCGGCGCTGGCTTCGGGTCGCTACACGCCCGAATCGACCTTCGCGAACCCCGCTCAGTGGCAACTGCCGGGATCATCCGACTTCATCAACAACTCCGGTGGCGGTACGTGCGGGCCGGGCGAAACCGTCACGTTGGCCGACGCTCTCCGCCTCTCGTGCAACATCCCGATGGCCCAGCTCGCGGTCGAACTAGGCGACAACGCGATCCGCGAAGAGGCCGAGAAGTACGGCTTCAACTCGTCGTTCGCGATGCCCCTCGAGTCGACCGCATCGACGTACCCGCGCGCGCTCGAGGATGCCCCGACCGCCCTTACGGGCTTCGGCCAGGGCGATGTCCGCGCGACCCCGCTCCAGATGGCGATGGTTTCGGCCGGGATCGCAAACGAGGGCGTCGTGATGAACCCCCGCATGGTCGACCGCGTGATCGGCCCCGACCTGTCGGTGCAACAGACCTTCGACAACGAAGAGTTCGAACGTGCCCTGAGCGAAGAGGATGCAGCGACCATGACCCAGATGATGGTGGCGAATGTCCAGAACGGCGTGGCGTCGGGTGCAAGAATAGACGGCGTAGAGGTGGCCGGAAAAACCGGCACGGCGGAGAACGGTGCGACCGCTCCGTACACCCTCTGGTTCACGGGCTTCGCGCCCGCGGATGACCCGCAGGTTGCGGTCGCGGTTGTGCTGGAGAACGGCGCAGGGCGGGGCCAGCAAGGCGGATCGAATCTGCTCGCGGCCCCGATCGGCAAGGCGGTCATGGAGGCGGTGCTGGAGCGATGAGACCCACACAGGGAGTGTCCTTCGGCGGCCGCTACGAACTGATCTCGCGCATCGCCATCGGTGGCATGGGCGAGGTCTGGGAAGCCACCGACCACGTCATCGGCCGTACCGTCGCGATCAAGATCCTCAAAGACGAGTACATGGGCGACCCGGGCTTCCTCGAGCGCTTCCGCGCCGAGGCCCGGCACGCGGCCCTGGTCAACCACGAGGGCATCGCCAGCGTCTTCGACTACGGCGAGGAGAACGGCAGCGCCTTCCTCGTCATGGAACTCGTTCCGGGCGAGGCCCTGTCAACGATCCTCGAGCGCGACGGCACCCTGTCGACCGACAAGACGCTCGACATCGTCGCCCAGACATCCGCTGCTCTGCAGGCGGCCCATGCGGCCGGCCTGGTGCACCGCGACATTAAGCCGGGCAACCTGCTGATCACGCCCGATGGACGCGTGAAGATCACCGACTTCGGCATCGCTCGCATCGCCGACCAGGTGCCCCTGACGGCCACGGGCCAGGTCATGGGTACCGTTCAGTACCTCTCGCCCGAGCAGGCATCCGGACATCCCGCCTCGGCCGCGACCGACATCTACTCGCTCGGCATCGTCGCGTACGAGTGCCTCGCCGGCAAGCGCCCCTTCACGGGTGAGTCGCAGGTCGCGATCGCGATGGCGCAGATCAACGAGCAGGCGCCTCCGCTTCCGCCGACCGTTGCGGTTCCGGTACAGAACCTCGTCTTCGCCATGATCGCGAAGAAGCCGGACGACCGCCCGAGCTCGACCGCGGTCGTCGCGCGCGCCGCTACGGCTCTGCGTCGCGGGGACATCGTCGCGGCCGCGGCTGCGATCCCCGCGATCGCGACGGGTGTCGTGGCGACGGATGACGCAACCCAGCTGCTCACGTCGGCGGCACCGCTCGACGCGGCAACACGTCTGCTGACCCCGTCCGCCGCGACGGGTGCGACAGCAACCGTCGTTGACGAGGCACCGCCGCGGAAGCGTAGCCCGTGGACCTGGCCGCTGATCGCGCTGATCGTCCTGCTGCTGCTCGTGCTCGGCGGTGCCGTCTGGGCGCTCCTGGCGAACCAGGGCGGGAGTCCCGATCCGTCCGACTCGACTACGTCGACGGCACCGACTCCGTCCGCACCTTCGACCGAACCCGCCCCGACGCCGACATCTGTCGATGTCAGCGCTCTAGATCTCATGGGTGTTGACTGCGAGGCTGCCCGCCAGACCGCACTCGATGCAGGCATGGAGACAGTTACGTGTACGGCTGGAGACGCGGCCGCCTCACAAGACGAGGTCGGCACTGTCTACCGCATCGAGCCGCAAGGCAACGTTCCCAAGTCGCGCGAGCTCGTGCTGACGTACTACGGCGACATCACGCCGATGAACGCCCCTGGCGCCCCCACCATCCAAGACGGTGGAACCCCCGTGACGACCGTCACCGCGGGTGACACCGTGGACGTGCAGTGGTCGGGCTACAGCTGCGCCACCGGCACCGGCTCTGTGCTGTCGTACAACCTGACCGCTTCGAATGGCCTGTTCTCGAACGGACAGTCGTCGATCGTGATCGCCGCCAACCAGCGGACCGCGCCGATCGAGGTCAGCGAGAACGCGGGCCAGTCGCTCATCGTCAAGTACACGGTGACGTGCACGGGCGGGCCCGGTGGCGATCGCACGTCGCCGGAGTCGGCCGAGGCAGCCGCGACGATCACCCCGGCACCGGCAACGCCATCAACGCCACCGGCGGCACCCTGACCGTCGCGTCGCCGCCATCCGATCCATAGCCGCCGCCTAGGCTAGGAAGTCCCCCTTCCCCATCGACGAGGAGTACCCCGTGACGACTGAGCCACGCGTGCTGTCCGGTCGATATCGCATCGACGAGATCGTCGGTCGCGGGGGAATGGCATCGGTCTACCGGGGCTATGACCTGACACTCGGTCGCGCGATTGCGATCAAGATGCTCAAGCGCGAGCTGGCCGACGATGCGGCCTTCCGCACGCGATTCCGCCTCGAGGCTCAAGCGGCATCCCGGATGGCGAATCCCACGATCGTGCGCGTTTTCGATGCCGGAGAAGAAACCGAGCGCGACCCGGATGGCTCGACGCATCCGGTCCCGTACATCGTGATGGAACTCGTCGAGGGTGCCCTTCTGAAGGACGTCATCGACGCCGGGCCGGTGCCCGAAGCCGACGCCGTCCGCTATGTCGACGGAATCCTCGAGGCGCTGGAGTACTCGCACCGCGCCGGTGTCGTACACCGCGACATCAAGCCCGGCAACGTGATGATCACCGACCCAGGTCACGTCAAAGTCATGGACTTCGGCATCGCGCGCGCTGTCTCGGATTCGTCGTCCACCGTCGCGGACACGACCGCGATCCTCGGTACGGCGGCGTATTTCTCTCCCGAGCAGGCAAAGGGCGAGGCCGTAGACGGCCGCGCCGACCTGTACTCGACGGGTGTGGTGCTTTTCGAGCTGCTCACCGGTCGCGCTCCTTTCCGGGGCGAGTCCCCGGTCGCCGTGGCCTACCAGCACGTCAGTGAGACACCGGATGCTCCGTCCGAGCTCAACCCCGACGTCTCGCGCGCCCTCGACGCGGTCGTGCTGCGCGCCCTCGCCAAGGATCCCTTCCAGCGCTACCAATCTGCCGAGCAGTTCCGCGCCGCGCTGGCCGCGGCCGTCGGCGGCGCCGCCCCCAGCAAGCGCCAGCTCGGGGCACTCACCACCGAGCTGTACGGTGCGAACCCTCGCCAGGCCGCCGAAACGGCACGCTCGCTGCGTCAGCTGAGCACCGACGAGACCATGGCCCGCACGCAGAGCGGACCGCCCGCGGCGTGGATCTGGACCGGTGTCGCCGTGCTCGCCGTGGTGATCATCTCGCTCTTCTTCTGGATCGTCACGATCCAGCCGCAGTCGGAAGTCCCCTCCACGGCCCGCGTCGTTCCCCCGGTCGTCGGTCAGACGTACGAGGCAGCCAACAGCGCCCTGGCCGAAGCAGACCTCAACGCGGTCCGCCGCGATGAGGCGAGCGACACAGTCAGTGAGGGTTCAGTTGTGCGGACCGTCCCCGCGGCGGGGGTCGGCGTCACCGAGGGCCAGGACGTGACGGTGTACGTCTCCACGGGTGCAGAGACGACGCTCGTACCGCCTCTCGAGGGGTTGTCCGAGGCAGACGCCCGCGCCGCGATCGAAGCAGCCGGGCTCACGGTCGGGCAGATCAGCTCGCGAAGCGTTCCGGGCAAAGCCGAGGGCACAGTCATCTCGTCGTCGCCCGCCGCGGAAGAGAGCGTCATCGTCCGATCCCCCGTCAATCTGGTGACGGCGACCGGACGTGTGCCGATCATCAACTATGTCGGGTTCACCCTGCAGGCGGCGACCGAGAGCATTCAGGGCCCGAGCGTCGGGCTCACCGCAAGTCGGATCGAGGACCCGAGTTGTCCCGCGACCGATCCCGAGACCGTCACACAACAGTCGATTGCGCCGGGCGAAGCGGCGGTCGGTTCAACGATCGCCCTCACCGTCTGCACCGCCCCCGCACCGTAGCGTTCGGCCGGCTGGTCGAACAGACGAGTCGTTAGGCAGATCCGACAAGCGGATGCTTGCCCTCTGCCGCGGCGAGAGCCTCGGGCATGCCCGCCTCGGCGAGCCAGTTCGCGAGCAGGCGGTGGCCACCCTCGGTGAGCACACTCTCGGGGTGGAACTGAACGCCGCGCAGAGGCGCCCCACGATGTTCGAGCGCCATGATGACGCCGCCATCGGTTCGGGCGGTCACGCGGAGTTGTGAGGGGAGTGAATCCTCCGTCACCGCGAGCGAGTGATACCGCGTCGCCGTGAACGGTGCCGTGATGCCCTCGAACAGCCCGGTGCCGTCGTGCACGACGCTCGAGGTCTTGCCGTGCATCAGCTCGGCGGCCGTGGACACGACGCCACCGAAGGCCTCGGCGATGGCCTGATGCCCGAGACAGACACCGAGCAGGGGAATCCGCATCCCTTCGGCGGTGCGGACGATCTCGATGGAGGCGCCGGCCTCGCCTGGTGACCCCGGTCCCGGCGAGAGCAGAACTGCGTCGTGCTCGCCCAAGATCTGCCGACCGGATCCGACCGGGATATCCCGACTCCGCACGACCTCAACCCCCGCGCCGAGCTGGACGAGGTAGTCGGCGAGCGTGAAGACGAAGCTGTCGTCGTTGTCGACGACCAGCACCCGGAAGGTCACTGGACCGTGACCTCTTCGGGTGTGATCCAGACCGCGACGACGGGGAAGACGTAGAAGAACAGGGCGTACACAATCGCCGCGGCAGCCACGAGTAGAATCAGCGTCCGAATCCACCACGGACCCGGCAGTACACGCCAGAGTGCGCCGTACATCAGGACACCACCGCCCCGGGAACACCCTCGGGAGGCCCGTCGGCACGGGGCCGGAAGGATTCGAAAAGGGAGTACGCGATGATGCGCTCGGCGATCGTGTTCTTGGGTGAACAGCTCGTCATGGTCAGGTAACGCCCACCCGCGCCCGTGAGCGTGTTCTGCGGGACAGGAGCCAGCACGTTTACCGCCGAGGGCCGAACGTACTCGAGCGTGCGGAAGCGGTACGTGTACCAGCCGTCCTGGGTCTCGATGATGATCGAATCGCCGACACGCAGCTCGTCGATCGCGTAGAACGGCGCCCCACCGAAACCGGTGCGGTGAGCGGCGACGGCGAAGTTGCCGACCTCGCCCGGCATCTGCGTTCCCGGATAGTGCCCGATTCCGATCGTGTCGAGGGTGCGAGCCCGCGAGACGCCGCCACCGATGCGGGCGGCAAAGTCCGCGCCGAAGCGGGGGACGTACATGATGCCGAACACCTCGCCATCGCCAGGTTCGGGCGCGATCACGGGCGCGATCACGGGTTCGACCGGCGCGGCGGGCGCGGCGGGCGCGGCGGGCTCTTCGGGGGCCGCCGACGCAGACGGATTCGGGTCCGCGATCGGTGGCGAGTCCTGCCATTCCTCGGCGAGTGCTAGCGCATCGGCCCTGTTCTGGGCCGATGCGATCTGATCGCCGATCCACATCTGCCACCCCACGAACAGCAACACGAAGACGCCGGCCGTCAGAAGCAATTCGCCGGCGACTCCGATGACGGAGATTTTTCGCCCGCGGCGGGCGCGACTTCGCCGCGTGTCCGAAGCTTCGGGGCTCATCGCCGCCTCCGGGCGCGTCGGCTCATCAGCTGCTCGCTGTTCCCCCGGTTCGCGCATATCCACGCGCCGATCTTAGGCCACCGTGCTGTGTGCGGGCTCCCCGCTAGAATGGCTGTCATGTCCCGATCTGACGACGTCGACCCCGGCGCGCCCCGTCGCGACGTCGACGCCCCCAATCCCGTTTGGTTCCTGCCGGTCATGATCGGCTTCATGCTCCTAGGCCTCGCCTGGGTTCTCGTCTTCTACCTGAGCAACGGCACGCTGCCCGTTCCGGGTATCGGCGCATGGAACCTGACCATCGGCTTCGGCATCGCTCTCATCGGTTTTTTGATGACGACGCGTTGGCGCTGAGAGCACTACTTACACGCGTGTAATTCTCCACACCTGTGCAGAACCCTGTGGACAACGGCTCTCAGCCGATGATCGCGGGCACCGCGCAGAGCGCCAAGAGCACCGCGGCGAGCCCGGCGAGCAGTCCGTACTGCAACCCGCGCTGATCGGCACGACGGGTCCGTGCGAAGATCAGTCCCGCGAGCGCTCCGGCGGCTAGCCCGCCGACGTGCGCCTGCCACGAGATCGAAAAGCCCGGCAAGAACCCGACTACCAGGTTGATGCCGACGATGATCAGGATGCCGGTGATGTTGGCGCCGATGTGTCGGCCGATCACGAGCAGCGCTCCGAGCAATCCAAACACGGCGCCCGACGCTCCGATCACGGACGTGAAAGGCGCGAGCAGTGCGACCGCGACCGAACCCGCCAGACCCGACAGCAGGTAGAGCAGCAGGAATCGGATGTGGCCGAGCAGTGGCTCAAGGCTTCGGCCGATCATCCAGACGGCCAACATATTGAGCCCGACGTGCCAGAGCCCGGAGTGAGCCAGCATGTCGGTGAACACTCTCCACGGCTGGAAGAATCCGAGTGAAGGATCGAGGTAGGCGCTGTTGAATAGGAACAGGCCCGTCAGGTCGAGGCCGGGGATGTAGTCGAGCACGAACAGAGCGACAGTCACCCCGACGATCCAGTACGTCACCAATGGACGACCGCTGATCGCGCGCACAGAGGCGCGCGCACGTCGGACTGCCGGCGGCGTATTCGCGCGCTGCTCTTTCATGCATTCGGGGCAGATGACCCCGACCGCTCCCTGTGTCTGGCACTCGGGGCAGATGGTGCGCAAACAGCGCTGACAGAGCACGTAGCTCCGGCGATCGGGATGCCGGTAGCAGAAGTCCTCGGGATTACGTGCCCCGTCAGCGCTCACGCGAGTGCGTCAGACCGTGACGATGTCGACCGACTGCAGCACGACGGGCTCGATCGGCCGGTCGCCGCCCGCGGTGGGAACGGCGCCGATGGCGTCGACCACGGCGCGCGAGGCGTCTTCCGCGACCTCACCGAAGATCGTGTGCTTGCCCTGCAGCCACGGGGTCGGGTCGGTCGTGATGAAGAACTGCGAGCCGTTCGTGCCTTCGGCCTTGCCCGTGATTGCGTTGCGGCGCAGCCCGGCGTTCGCCATCGCCAGGATGTACGGCGCGTTGAAGTTCAGCTCGGGGCTGATCTCGTCGTCGAAGTTGTAGCCCGGTCCTCCGGTACCCATCCCGAGCGGGTCGCCGCCCTGGATCATGAAACCGGGGATGATGCGGTGGAAGACCACATCCGTGTAGAGGGCGCCTTCGCCGGGCTTGCCCGTGGCGGGGTCGGTCCATTCGCCGGTTCCGTCGGAGAGCCCGATGAAGTTGCGAACCGTGCGGGGAGCGTGGTCACCGTAAAGGTTGACGACAATGTCGCCGTGGTTGGTGTGGAGTGTGGCGACAGCGGTGTGATGCGGCATTGATCCATTCTGGCATAGGAGTTTGCCGCGAACTCTGGCCTGACCGGCTCACCGTGGCAAGATGGGGAGGGGCGCATCGTCGTCCCCCGACGAATAAGGAGGCAGCCGTGAGCCTGAGTCGTAAGCGCAAGAAAGAGCTCCGCAAGCTGCAGGATTCCGCCAACAAGGTGTGGCAGACGCAGCAGGTACTCGTAGGAGAGGCCGCGGGCATCGCCCGCGAAGCCGGCCGTCAGCTCGGCCACTACTCACGCGAGCAGGTCGGCCCCGCCGTCCAGTCGACGTACGAACACCGCGTCGCCCCCATCGTCGACAAGAGCGCGAAGGTCAGTCGCGACGTCCTCGAGCACCGGGTCGTCCCGGCCGTCGGCGGCGTCGTTGGTGGGGCCCTCTCGGTCTGGGACGCGGCCAACGACACCCGATCCCGCCTGGCGAGCGGTCGCGGGTTCGCCCTCCCGGACGCCCGCAGCTTCGGCAAGAAGGCAGATTCGTACAGCAAGAAGGCCACCAAGGCCATGTCGAAGAAGCTGGCCGTGCTCGAGCCCAAGAAGCCCGGCATGAGCACCGGCAGTGTTATCGCGGTCGTTCTCGGCGTGATTGCCGCCGCCGGTGTGCTGTACGCCGCGTGGCAGACGCTGCGTGCCGACGACGAGCTCTGGGTTGCTGACGACCCCCTTCGCTCCCCCGATGAGTGACCCGGATGCCGCCACCGCACGTGTGCGCTCGGCGGCATCCGATCTGGGTCTCGATATCGAGATCCGTGAGCGACCGGAAGCGGGCAGCCTCGATGAGGCTGCCCGCTTGCTCGGCATTGAGCCACGAAACATCGTCAAGACCCTCGTCGTGAAACGCAGCGACGACACCTACCTCTTCGCCTTGATCCCCGGGGATCGGCAGATCGCGTGGGCGAAGCTGCGCGGCGTCGTGGGTGTGAACAAGCTACAAATGCCCGATCCAGAACGGGCACTCGCTGCGACCGGATATGAACGCGGGACGATCGTTCCCCTCGGGAGCTCGACCGCTTGGCCCGTGTACGCCGACGACACGATCTCGGGGCGTGTGGCACTCGGAGCCGGCGCTCACGGCTACAGCGTTTTTGCCGACTCGGACGCGCTTTTCGCTGCGCTCGGGGCTACGGTGGCCGACATTTCACAGCCGATCGGCTGATGCAGCAGGCGGAGAATGCCACACGCTCCACGTCGGACACATTACTTCCGATCGGAAACAGTGCAGACTGCAGTTCAGTACCCTGAATGGACGGATAGTCACGTCAATGTCGGTCCTGCCCAGTAAGTTAGCCGTACTGGTTTGGCCAGGATCTCATCCCCAAAGGTGGACACGCTCTAGACGTTACGCCTCACGAGATCTTTGGCCCGTACTCTCAAGTAACGAAGGGGATCACGCATGTCCGAACTCACGATGGTCGACCTTTTCGCTGGGGCCGGAGGGCTCTCGGAGGGTCTGAGCGAAGCAGGTTTTCATACACTGTATGCGAACGAGTTGATCCCTACTTATGCTGCGACGTTTGCCCTCAATCATCCTGAAGCGACAGTGGACAGCCGCGACATCCGCGCCGTCGACGCGGGCCGGATCCGCAAATCGCTCGGCCTGAAAAAGGGGGAGCTCGACCTGATGGCAGGTGGACCGCCGTGCCAAGGTTTTTCCATCAACGCACCCACTCGCTCTACTGATGATCGTCGAAACCATCTGTTCAAGGAGTACTTGAGGTTTGTCGAAGAGTTCGAACCCCGGGCCGTCCTGATCGAGAACGTTCCCGGCCTTGTTTCATTCGAAGGCGGCGCTACGCTCGCGGCTATTCTCGAATCACTCAAAGACCTGGGCTACCAAGCGGACGTTCAGATACTGTACGCGCCGCACTACGGAGTCCCGCAGATGAGGTGGCGCACTGTCGTTCTTGCGCTGCGCGACGGAACCGAGGCGATCACTGCATTCCCCGACCCGGTTCGGCACGCGCCCATGCGGGTCAACTTCACATCTCGCTTCGATGGGCGCAACATCGTCGCACTTGCGAAATCAGTCGAGTTGCCCTCTTTCACTTCGGTTCGACAGGCTATCGACGATCTGCCGGTGCTGTCGAACGGCGAAGCGGGCGAAGCGATCAAGCCGTACCGGACGGACGCAACCAACGACTACCAGCGAGCGCTGCGCGGAGGAAGCGATGGAGTCCACAATCACGAAGCGGCGAGGCTGACGAGGATCAATCTGGATCGACTCGCGCACATCCCACAGGGGGGCAACTGGACGGATATTCCGTTCGAGCTGCTGCCGAAGGGGATGAAGGACGCACGCCGTTCTGACCACACCAAACGCTACGGGCGAGTTCACCCCGATGGGCTCGCATCGACCATTCTTACGAAATGCGACCCGCACTGGGGGGCGTATTTCCACTATGAGCAAGACCGTGCGTTCACTGTGCGCGAGGCCGCTCGTATCCAGTCATTTCCCGACACCTATCGCTTCACCGGATCTCGAGTAGACCAGTACGAGCAGGTGGGGAATGCGGTGCCGCCGCTCTTGGCCGTGGCGGTCGGGCAGTCTGTGTCGGCAGCACTCGGCGTGAATCGCGCAGAACTACACCGGGCGGTGTGATTTGGCTGGAACGGTCTACGAAATATTTGGTTATCGCGCCGGAGACCGTTCAGCCGAGGCCGCCGCCGCCGCACACCGTCTTCATTGTCCTTTCCTTGGCGAGCGTTGCGAGAAAACTCTCAGCGACGGACTCGTTTCCGGTGCATGTTCCATTAAGCCAGTCACCTCCGCCCCTGTTATCTGCTGCCCAATCCGTCTGTACGCGGATGACTACAGGATCCTTCGGGACGTAGCCGACCGCGCGTTTACCCCCGGTCTCCCACTGAGTCCCGGTCGGAAGGCGGTCTCGGATGCGCGGGAGGCAGGCCAGGCAACCGTGGCTGTGTTTGGAAAGCGGTGGGGTGGGGAGCTCCGCCTACCGCAGAAGGACGGGATTAATTCGTACTTCGTTGATTGGATCCTTGCTCTACTGGATGGAGAGGGAACCCTCGTTGAGTTCGTCGCGATCGAGGTCCAGACGATCGACACCACCGGTAACTATCGGGCTAGCCGCGCGGCTTTGCTCACCGACGAGCGGGACATCGCCCAGTCGTCGGTCGGGCTCAACTGGGAGAACGTCAACAAGCGGATCCTTCCGCAGCTGATCTACAAGGGGCAGATTCTCCAGCGCGAGGAACTCTGCCGTAAGGGCTTGTTCTTCGTATGCCCGACCCCGGTGTACGACCGCATCATGCGCCGGCTGGGCGGCGCAGACGGCCTGGTGCGCTACGCGCTTCAGCCTGCGTCAATCACCTTCCTGGCCTACGACCTGGACATATTCGTGCCCGTCAACGACGGAACGCCGCTGCCACTCAAGCCTGACAGGGAGCGCTCGACCACGGTCTACAAGGTTCAGGAGGCTTTCAACAACGTGACCTTGCCTGACGAAAACGTCTACATGACGGCGATCGAGACTGCACTCGATTCTGGCTCTTCGACGATACTTCCGTTCGTCTAACGCAACGCGGAACTCAGATCATCGATCCACGTCAGACCTTGTCGAAATGAAAGAAATCTGAGGCGCTGACTCGCTGCCAACTATGTGGAGCCTAGGAGAATCGAACTCCTGACATCCTGCTTGCAAAGCAGGCGCTCTACCAACTGAGCTAAGGCCCCGCGGGACGGATTGGTGGGGCTACCAGGACTTGAACCTGGGACCTCTTCATTATCAGTGAAGCGCTCTAACCGCCTGAGCTATAGCCCCGCAACCTCCAAGACTTTACCCGACCCACGCGCTTGGCGCGAATCGCGGGTGGCATTGTCGTTTGCGTGTCGAAGCGATTGACTGAGGCCATGACAGATGAGGCAGCCGGTCACGTCGGCGAAGCACACGCGGGCGGTATCGGCCAGCGCCTCAATTGGCTGCGTGCCGGAGTCCTCGGCGCCAATGACGGCATCATCTCGGTCGCCTCGCTCGTGGTGGGTGTCGCCGGTGCCACAACCGATTCATCCGCTCTCCTCGTCGCCGGAATCGCGGGCCTCGTCGGTGGAGCGATCTCGATGGCGCTCGGCGAGTACGTCTCGGTGAGCAGTCAGCGAGACAGTGAGCGGGCGCTGATCGCAAAAGAATCGGCCGAGCTGCGCGACATGCCGGAGGAGGAGTTCGAAGAACTCGTGGGGCTCTATCGTTCGCGGGGGATCACGGATCAGACTGCCCGGCAAGTGGCGCGAGAACTGACCAACCACGATGCCCTCGCGGCGCACCTGGAGATCGAACTACACCTCGATCAGGACGACCTCGTGAGCCCGTGGCAGGCCGCACTGTCGTCCGCGGTCGCCTTCACCGTAGGAGCATTGCTCCCGCTTCTGGCGATTCTGCTGCCACCCGTCGGCTGGCGCGTGCCGGTGACGTTTGCGGCCGTCCTCGTCGCCCTCGTCGTAACGGGCTGGATATCTGCCGCCCTGGGCGGGTCCAAGCGCGGCAGAGCGATCGTGCGACTCGTCGTCGGTGGATCGCTTGCCCTCGCGGTGACCTGGCTGATCGGATCCTTGCTGGGAACGACGGGAGCCGTCTGAATCAGTTCGAGGTGAATCCGACGAGCAAGCCACCCGTGATCTTGACCGCGAGGTTGTAGATACCCGCGACCACCGCGCCCAGCACCGTGACGACGATCAGGTTGAGGATCGCAACCACGGCGGCGAAAGCCATGACCTGCGGCAGACCTACGAGATCGGAGATCCCGACGCCGTTCTCGGAGAAGCTCTGGAAGAACTCATCGAACTGTCCGATCAGGCCCGTCGTCTGCACGACCATGAAGATCAGGAAGAACGACACCACGGTCACGATGGCGATCGCGACCGCAGCGAGGAACGACAGCTTCACGGCAGACCAGAAGTCGATGTAGACGAGTCGCAGACGGACCTGTTTGGAGCTTCCCTGTCGGCTCGACTTCTTGGCCAGCTTGTCGGCAACGGTGCTCATGCGTCAGAACTCTCTTCCGTGGGCGTAACGGGTGTCGACTCCGCGATATCGGTGGGGATGGGTTCGACCGGCTGCTCCACGTCGACGCTCCTCTCCCCGTTACGGGCGATCGCGATGATCCGGTCGTCGTCGCCAGGACGCGCGAACACGACTCCCATCGTGTTGCGACCCTTGGCAGGCACCTCGGCCACGGAGGAGCGTACCACCTTGCCGCTGGCAAGAACCACCAAGACCTCGTCATCCTCGCCGACGATCAAGCCGCCCGCGAGCACACCCCGATCGTCGCTCAACTTGGCTACCTTGATGCCGAGTCCGCCGCGTGATTGACCGCGATATTCGGCGACCGCGGTGCGCTTGGCATAGCCCCCGTCGGTCACGACGAAGACGTAGTGACCGGCAGCTCCGCCGTTCTGCGGGGCGACACTCGCCGACAACAGACTGTCGTCCCCGCGGAACGACATGCCCTTGACCCCGGCGGTCGAGCGGCCCATGGGTCGCAGTGCATCGTCATCCGCGGTGAATCGCAATGACATGCCGTGACGCGAGATGAGCAAAATGTCGTCGTCCGCCTCGACCAACAGGGCGCTCTCGAGCTCGTCTCCCTCGCGCAGGCTGATCGCGATGATGCCACCCTGGCGGTTCGTGTCGTACTCGGTCAGACGCGTCTTCTTCACCAGCCCACCGCGCGTGGCCAGCACCAGGTGGGTCGCGACGCTGTAGTCGCGGATGTCGAGCACCTGCGCGATTTCTTCGCCCGGCTGCAGCGCCAACAGGTTGGCGACGTGCTGACCCTTTGCGTCGCGTCCGGCCTCGGGGAGCTCGTACGCTTTGGCCCGATACACGCGGCCGCGGTTCGTGAAGAACAGCAGCCAGTGGTGGGTCGTGGTGACGAAGAAGTGCTCGACGACATCGTCTGCGCGCAACTGCGCACCCTTGACACCCTTGCCACCGCGATGCTGCGCGCGATAGTTGTCGCTGCGCGTGCGCTTGATGTATCCGTCGCGCGTGACGGTGACCACCATCTCCTCTTCGGGGATGAGGTCTTCCATCGACATATCGCCATCGAAGCCCATCAGGATTTCGGTGCGACGGTCGTCGCCGTGCTTCGCGACGATCTCCGTGAGTTCATCGCGGACGATCGTGCGCTGACGCACGGGGCTGGCCAGGATGTCCTGGAAGTCGACGATCTGCGCGGTGATCTTCTCGGCCTCGTCGATGATCGCTTGGCGCTCGAGCGCGGCGAGGCGTCGCAGCTGAAGCTCGAGGATCGCACGAGCCTGCAGATCGTCGATGTCGAGGAGTTTCTGCAGCCCCACACGCGCGTCGTCGGCCGATGGCGAACGACGGATGAGTGCGATGACCTCGTCGAGCGCGTCGAGCGCCTTGAGGTACGCGCGCAGGATATGCATGCGCTCTTCGGCCTTGCGCAGGCGATAGGTCGTGCGGCGGACGATGACCTCGATCTGGTGCGAGATCCAGAGCGAGACGAACGCGTCGAGCGAGAGCGTGCGCGGCACGCCGTCGACGATCGCGAGCATGTTCGCGCCGAAGTTCTCCTGCAGCTGCGTGTGCTTGTAGAGGTTGTTCAGCACGACCTTCGCGACCGCGTCGCGCTTGAGCACGATGACGAGACGCTGACCGGTGCGGCCAGAGGTCTCGTCGCGGATGTCGGCGATGCCTGAGATCTTGCCGTCGCGGGCCAGGTCGCGGATCTTGATCGCCAGGTTGTCGGGGTTCACCTGGTACGGCAGCTCGGTGATGACCAGGCACGTACGGCCCTGGATCTCTTCGACCGAGACGACGGCGCGCATCGTGATCGACCCGCGTCCTGTGCGGTACGCCTCGTGGATGCCTCGGACACCCAGAATCTGCGCGCCGGTCGGGAAGTCGGGTCCGTGTACCCGCTGAATCAGGGCTTCGAGCAGCTCTTCGCGCGACGCATCCGGATTCTCGAGCGACCACAGCACACCATCGGCGACCTCACGGAGGTTGTGTGGCGGGATGTTGGTCGCCATGCCGACCGCGATGCCCACGGAACCGTTGACCAGCAGGTTCGGGAAGCGCGCGGGCAGAACCGTCGGTTCTTGCGTGCGACCGTCGTAATTATCGGTGAAGTCGACGGTCTCTTCTTCGATGTCGCGCACCATCTCGAGCGCGAGCGTCGCCATCTTGGTCTCGGTGTACCGAGGGGCGGCCGCACCCATGTTGCCGGGCGAGCCGAAGTTGCCCTGACCGTCGGCGAGCGGGTAGCGCAGCGACCACGGCTGGACGAGACGCACGAGCGCATCGTAGATCGGCGAGTCACCGTGCGGGTGGTACTGGCCCATGACCTCGCCCACGACGCGGGCGCACTTCGAGAAGCCCTTGTCGGGACGGAAGCCGCCGTCGTACATGCCGTAGATCACACGACGGTGCACGGGCTTTAGTCCATCGCGCACGTCGGGCAACGCACGCCCGACGATGACGGCCATCGCGTAGTCGAGATAGCTGCGCTGCATCTCGGACTGCAGGTCGACCTGGTCGATTCGTCCGTGATCGTGCGCGGGCGTGGCGTCGGGGCGGTCTTCGTCAGTCATGGCGTCTTCTCTTCGTGTGCGTCAGGTTCGTCGGGATCCGGTGTCGGACCTAGATGTCGAGGAAACGGACATCCTTAGCGTTCCGCTGAATGAACGTGCGCCGGGATTCGACGTCCTCGCCCATCAGGGTCGAGAAGATCTCGTCGGCGGCCGCGGCATCCTCGATCGTCACCTGCAGGAGCGTGCGGGTCTGGGGGTCCATCGTGGTCTCCCAGAGCTCCTTGTCATTCATCTCACCGAGACCCTTGTAGCGCTGGATCGCGTTGTCCTTCGGGATCCGCTTGCCCGCGGCAAGGCCGGCGGTCAGCAACGCGTCACGTTCACGGTCGCTGTAGACGTACTCGTGCGCCGAGTTCGACCACTTCAGGCGATACAACGGCGGCTGCGCGAGATAGACGTAACCCGCCTCGATGAGTCCACGCATGTAGCGGAACAACAGGGTCAGCAGCAGCGTCGTGATGTGCTGACCGTCCACATCGGCATCGGCCATCAAAACGACCTTGTGATACCGGGACTTGCCGATGTCGAACTCTTCGCCGATACCCGTGCCGAAGGCCTGGATCATCGCCTGGATCTCGTTATTGCCGAGAGCACGGTCGATACGCGCGCGTTCGACGTTCAGGATCTTTCCCCGGAGCGCGAGGATCGCCTGCGTGTGCGGGTCGCGTCCCTGGACGGCGGAACCGCCGGCTGAGTCACCCTCCACCAGGAAGATCTCGCTGATCGAGGGATCCTTGCTCGTGCAATCCTTCAGCTTGTCGGGCATCGAGGCCGACTCGAACACGCTCTTGCGTCGCGCGGTCTCGCGGGCCTTGCGAGCGGCAAGTCGCGCGGTGGCGGCGTCGATCGCCTTGCGGATGATGTTCTTCGCCTGCGTCGGGTTGCGGTCGAACCAATCGCCGAGCTGGTCGCCGACGACCTTCTGGACGAATGCCTTCGCCTCGGTGTTACCGAGCTTGGTCTTCGTCTGACCCTCGAACTGCGGCTCGGAGAGCTTGACCGAGATGACGGCGGTGAGACCCTCGCGGACGTCATCGCCCGACAGGTTCTCGTCCTTCTCCTTGAGAAGGTTGTTCGCTCGGGCGTACTTGTTCACGAGCGTTGTCAGAGCGGCGCGGAAACCCTCTTCGTGCGTACCGCCCTCATGCGTGTTGATGGTGTTCGCATAGGTGAAGACGTTCTCGGTGTAGCTCGTCGTCCACTGCATCGCCATCTCCATGGCGATCTTCTTATCCGGGGCCTCGGACTCGAAGTCGATGATGACATCGTTGACCGCTTCGGCCTTGCGCGCCCTGTTGAGGTACTCGACGTAGTCGACGAGGCCGCGCTCGTAGAGGAAGCTATCGGTCGGCTGCTGCAGAACCAGCTGTCCCTCGACCTCTTCGTCGTATGCCTTTTCGGGACGCTCGTCGTGCAGGTCGATACGCAGGCCCTTGTTCAGGAACGCCATCTGCTGGAACCGGGTGCGGAGAGTGTCGTAATCGAAGTCGACCGTCTCGAAAATGGTCTCGTCCGGCCAGAACGTGATCGTCGTTCCTGTTTCGGAGCTCTCTTCCGCGCGTTCGAGTGGAGCCTTGGGCACGCCACCCCCGCCATAGGACTGCCGCCAGACATAGCCCTGACGGCGAACTTCAACCTCGAGGCGCGACGAAAGCGCGTTGACGACGGACGATCCGACACCGTGCAGACCGCCGGACACCGCGTATCCGCCTCCGCCGAACTTGCCACCCGCGTGCAGAACGGTCAGGACGACCTCGACGGTCGACTTTCCTTCGGTGCGGTGGATATCGACGGGGATGCCTCGACCGTTGTCGATCACGCGGACCGCACCGTCGGGCAGGATCGTGACGTCGATCGTGTCGCAGTAACCGGCCAATGCCTCGTCGACGGAGTTGTCGACGATCTCGTACACCAGGTGATGCAGACCTCGAGGACCCGTCGAACCGATATACATGCCGGGGCGCTTGCGTACCGCTTCGAGCCCTTCGAGGACCTGAATCTCGTCCGCGCCGTACGCGTGAGGTTCGGGGGCGGTGTTGCTGCCGGATTGAGCGCCATCGAATGAGTCAGAAGTCATAGAGAAGAAGCGCTCCAAATAGGGAAAGTCGTCGGTTCCAGTCTATCGGAGCGAGGACCGATATTTCGCATCACACGCCTCTCTCCGGGGAGGAAATCACCTACGGCACCCCAAATGCTCATTCAGCCGTAGGTATCGCGAGGACCGCGCCCTGGAATAGTCCTGGGGCCCCATTTCCACGAGGGAACGTCCGGCCCCACAAAGCGGACCGCTGTGATACCCGCGTCGGGGTGCTCGCGGATGATGCGCGTGAGGATGTCGGCGCGCAGACTCGAGAGCTGCCGTGCCCATGCCGTCGAATCACACTGAACCGTCATGATTCCGCCCTCGAGCGAGACAGGGCGAGCGTGTTCCGCGGTCTGAGAACCGGCGACATCCGCCCAGCGACGCAGCACGTCCTCGCTCGCCAGGTGCGTATTCCACCCGGCCTCGCGGGTGAGGTCGGCCATGACATCCCCGAGACCGTGCGGATCGCGTCCCGGCGCGAACGGGACGTTCTCGCCCTCGGCATCCCGGAACCTGCGACGCTTCCGCGACCGAGGCGCCGCGATCCCTCGCAGCCGCAGATACGTCGCGACCGTCAGTGAAGGAGCATCGACCGTCTCCTCCGCCACTGCGGGAGATTCGTCCTCAGACACCGGGTGCCTCGTCCGGCTTACCGGAGGGCTCGGGAACGATGCGCCCGTTCTCGATCCGGACCGTCCGTCGTCGAAGGGCCTCGGGGACGTCCTCCCACACCGCCGCTGTCACGATGACCTGTTCGAACTGAGCCGTGAGGTCCGACAGTCGGGCGCGCCGCTGAGCATCGAGCTCTGCAAAAACGTCATCGAGGATCAGCACAGGATCTCCGCTGCGCGACTCGGCGCGCAGGAGCTGTGCCGATGCAAGCCGCAGGGCGAGCGCGACCGACCACGACTCCCCGTGCGACGCGTAACCCTTGACCGGCAGACCGCGGATACTCAGACGGAGGTCGTCGCGATGCGGCCCCACCAGCGTGAGCCCTCGCTCCAACTCAGCGGTGCGTTTCTGGGCCAACGCCTCGCGGAAGAGTTCCGCTGTTGCCCCGATCGGCGCCGCGCTTCCGGCTTCGTCGCCGTCTTCGGGGTCCGCGCCGCGGACCGACAGAGCCCACTCGAGCTCCGGGTGGTGATCTTCGCCGGCAATTGCGGCATAGGCCGCCTCGATCGGTGCCGCGAGTTCGTTCGCAAGAACCTGACGCGCGTCGATGATCTCCGAGCCGAGCGCGACGAGCTTGTCATCCCAGACCTCCAGGGTCGAGAGCGCGTCCCCACGGATGCCTCGGGCCCGCGCGGACTTCAGGAGAGCCCCCCGCTGCCGCAGGACCCGGTCGTAGTCCGAAAGGACCCCGGCCATCCTCGGGGAACGCTGCACGAGCAGTTGGTCCGCGAATCGGCGTCGGGCCGAAGGATCTCCGCGCACGATGCCCAAGTCTTCCGGGGCGAAGACGACGACCTGCGCATAGCGCGGAAGTTCGGCCGGGCGAACATCGACGCCGTTCACCCGCGCTCGATTGCGTCCGGTCCGATTCAGCTGAGCCTCGAGCTGGACGCTGCGCTCGGCGTGCGCGACACGGATCCGCAAAATGGCGGATTCTGCGCCCGCTCGAACGAGTGCCTGGTCGCCCGAGACGCGGTGCGAACCCAGGGTGGCGACGTAAGCGATCGCCTCGGCAAGGTTGGTCTTGCCCTGTCCGTTCCGACCGACGAACAAATTGGGTCCCGCGACCAGTGCAACATCCGCGCTCGCGTAGTTGCGGAAATCGACCAGGCTGACGTGCTCGACGATCACGTCAGCGCAGCAGCAGATTCGGTTGCAGGAGGTACTTGAAGGTGTCGGCTCCCGCTTTGTCGACCGACGTCTGACTTGTGATCAGCACCGGGCTCAACTTGTTGGCGTTATCGGACGACGTGAACGTGATGCGGACGAACTCACTGCGTACCGCCGTCAGCGCCTCGAGAAGGTACTGCGGGTTGAGACCGAGAACGACATCTTCACCGTCGAGGTGCGCGTCGACCGACTCGGATGCCCGCGCCTGATCGCCACCCGAAGCATCCATCGTCACGCCTTCCGACGAGAACGTGAACCGGAGAGGAGCAGAACGGTCGAGCACGATCTGCATGCGCCGCACGGCTTCCATGAGTTCGCCCGTGTTGACCACGGCGTGGTGCGCATTTTGGTCCGGGAAGAGCCGACGAACGGGCGGGAAGTTCCCCTTGATGAGCAGAGAGGTGACAGTACGGTCACCCGACGAGAACGCGATGATCTCGCGATCCCCCGAGCCCGAGAAGGCGATGCGGATGTCGCCGCCATGCGCAAAGGTCTTGCCCACTTCCTGCAGGGTGCGTGCCGGAACGAGCGCGGACGCCTCGCCTTCCAGCGCTGCAGCACCATCCCACGGGATTTCACGCAATGCGACGCGGTATCGGTCGGTCGCGACGAGGCTCAGTGTCGTTCCCGAGACTTCGAGCTGCACACCCGTCAGCACCGGAGTCACATCATCACGTGAGGCGGCGAATGCGACCTGAGCGATGGCGGTCGCGAAGTCCTCGGCCGGTACAAGTCCCGGCTCGGCGGTAACTTCGGGAATCGCGGGGTACTCCTGGACCGGCATGCCGGGAAGGGTGAAGCGTGCCGAACCACAACTCAGGACGATTCCGCCGTCTTCGTCGACGACGACCTGGATCGGTGCGCTGGGGAGGCGGTTCGCGATCTCCGACAGCAGACGACCGTGAACGAGGATCGTGCCCGGACTGTCGACGGTCGCCTCGATGACCGTGCGCGCGGAGGCCTCGTAGTCGAACGCGGACAGGGAGAGACCCTCAGGACCGGCCTCGATCAGGACTCCGGCCAGGATCGGCTGAGGGTTGCGCTGCGGGAGCAGCTTCACGACGAAAGAGACCGCGTCGCTGAAGACATCGCGATTCACGTGGAACTTCACGGTCACTCCTTTGTCCTGTGGAGGTTTGTCCTGTGGAGGTTTGTCCTGTGGAGGTTTTGTCGTCCCAGGTCTGGGCTTACCCATGCTAGTGCCGGGTCATCGATGTCGTGAGTCGTCGTTCGTTCCACAGCCTGCGCCGTAAAGGTGAGGGGAATCGATCTCTCAGAAGAAGAAGTAGTTGATGGTGTTAACGCCTGTGGATCATGTGGATAACTCGGGCGTTGCCTGTCGAGAGTACGGAACTACACGCGTGTGAGTTGTGGACGAGCTGCGGATGCCCGGGTTTACGCGGGAGCGGTGCTTGCTCGTCTTTCACGGACTCTCCACAGGCGAACGCCAAGAGTGCACAAACTGGACGTATTCCGAGAGGCTTATCCACAGGTTATCCACACTGTGAAAACGGCATCTTGGCCGGTCGGATCGTGGTGTGTCAAGCGCGAACTTCGGCATATATGGCAGCACGAAGCGTGACCGACGAGGCATCCGTCGGTCACATCGCGTGTCTCAGCGGCCGGCGCGACCGATGATCGTCGTGATCTCGGTGACCTGGTTGTACAGCGAGCGACGTTCCTTCATCAGGTCGCTGATCTTCTTGTAGGCGTACATGACCGTGGTGTGGTCACGGTTGCCGAAGAGCTGGCCGATCTTGGGTAGCGAGAGGCTCGTCCGCTCGCGGCACAGATACATCGCGATCTGCCGGGCGGTTGCGACTGCTTGCGAGCGGCTCGAGCCGTACAGGTCGTCGACGGAAAGCTTGAAGTACTGCGCGGTCGCCGTGATGATGTCCGTCGGCGAGACGACGTTCGCGTCGTCCTGGTCGACGATGTCGCGCAGAACGGTCTGAGCCAGTTGCACGTCGAGGGAGGAGCGGTTCAGGTTGGCGAATGCCGAGACGCGGATGAGCGCGCCCTCGAGTTCTCGGATGTTGCTCGACACCTTCGTGGCGATGTACTCGAGGACGTCGTCTGGCACTTGCAGGCGCTCACTCTGAGCCTTCTTACGCAGGATGGCTTCGCGCGTTTCCAGGTCGGGTGCCTGCACGTCAGTGATGAGACCCCACTCGAACCGGCTGCGCATCCGGTCTTCGAACCCGGTGAGGTGCTTCGGCGGCAGGTCACTGGTGATGACGACCTGTTTGTCGTGGTCGTGCAGCGTGTTGAACGTGTGGAAGAAGGCTTCCTGGGTCTCGGCTCGGCCCTGCAAGAACTGGATGTCATCGATGAGCAGGATGTCGACGTCGCGGTATCGGGCCTGGAATGCCGAACCTCGGTTGTTGGCGATCGAGTTGATGAAGTCGTTCGTGAATTCTTCGCTCGAGACATAGCGAACACGAATGCCCGTATAGAGGTTGAGGGCGTAGTCGCCGATCGCGTGCAAGAGGTGGGTCTTACCGAGGCCGGACTCCCCATAGATGAAGAGCGGGTTGTAAGCCTTCGCCGGTGCTTCGGCGACGGCGACGGCGGCCGCGTGGGCGAATCGGTTGGACTGTCCGATCACGAAATTGTCGAAGGTGTACTTGGGGTTCAGACGAGTGTCGTTGCGCGAGGCGGAAGCGGGAGTCTCGGGCGGGGCGTCGACGTAGGACCGTAACCCTGACTGAACCGGGGCGGGGGCCGGTGCGTCCGGTGTGGTCTGTGCGGCGGGGCTGGAGCGGGGAACGACGTGGGCCTCGGCGAGATCGGGGTTCACGACAACCCGGAATGTCACGGCGCCGGATGGGTGATCGATACGAGAGAGCGCCTCGAGGATGGAGGGGCGCATCCTCTTACTGAACTGCGCGGCCGTCAGATCATTGGGAACGTCGAGGTACAACGTTCCCGCCATGACTCCCTGGGGGACGGCGAGGCTCAAGAAACCATAGAGCTGTGGGGTGATCCGGTCGTCCTCTGTGAGGGAGTCGAGCACGGCCGCCCAGATCGAGATGTCTGGAACATCGTGCTGTGACATGGGTCCCCCGGGATTCGCGGCTATCTGTCAGCAACCTTGTTCGGGGGCGAAAGTGCCATCTCCGAACCTGTGGATAACTGTCGCGCCCACGCTAGCCAGGCGGTGCGGCGGAGCAAAATCCACTGTAGGACCTGGCGGCGTGTCGGTGCCACGTCCGAGTTCGACGGGTAGGGATAATGCCCCGCGATCGCGCCCGGTTTGTGACCTGCTCCCGAAGGACGTATTCTTACCAGGTTGACTTGTGCCCTTGCGGCATCCTTCTTCCGCCTAGCATCGTCTCCGGTCGCCTCGTCCCGGCGACTCGTCTCCCGGAGTGACTCTTATGACCAAGCGTACTTTCCAGCCCAACAACCGTCGTCGCGCCAAGAAGCATGGCTTCCGCGCTCGTATGCGTACCCGTGCGGGACGTGCCATCCTTTCGGCGCGTCGCACCAAGGGTCGCACCACCGTCTCGGCCTGACCCGTCCCGGTGCTCTCCCGAGCGAATCGTCTCACCCGCGGTGTCGAATATCGATCCGTCGTCCGTCGGGGCACTCGCTGCGCCGGGGCACACACGGTGACGCACGTCATGGCGCGATCAGATGACGACGTGCGCTTTGGGTTCATTGTTTCCAAGGCCGTCGGTAATGCGGTCGTGCGGAACACGGTGCGCCGTCGATTGAAGGCCGTGTGCCATGAAGCTCTCGCTGAGCTCGATCCCGGTCGGGACGTCGTGATCCGTGCTTTGAATCCCTCGGCCGGTGCTGATTTCGCGACGTTGCGAGCTGAAGTACTGCGTTGCCTGCGACGAGGTCGGGCATGAGTGCCCCATTACCTACGGCGATGACCGGTAATGGTCATCTCGATGTGGCTCACGGTTGGCGCGCCACCTGTCTGGTCCCTCGTAATGCCGCGATTGCCGCACTGATCGCGTATCGCGCGACGATTTCTCCGATTTACGGGGATGTCTGTAAGTACTACCCCACGTGCTCGGCCTATGCCGTCGGTGCCATCCAGCAGTACGGCGTCGTCCGTGGTTCGGTCATGGCCGCCACTCGATTGGCACGATGCCACCCGTGGGCGCAAGGTGGCATCGATGATGTCCGCCCGCGCACTGACTTCCGGGACGCGCTGACCCTCCACGGGTTCGTCGTCCCGTCGCCCCGAAGAAAGGACTGATCCGTGCCGGATCTCATCGGAATCGTCCTCTGGCCACTCAAATGGGTGGTCGAGCTGATCCTCGTCGCATGGCATTGGGTGTGGACCTCTCTGGGGTTCGGCGCTGCGGATGGCATCACCTGGGTGCTGTCGATCGTCGGGCTGGTGATCGTTGTCCGAGCAGCCTTGATCCCCCTCTTCGTGAGGCAGATCAAGAGCCAGCGAAAGATGATGGAAATCGCTCCTGAACTGCGAAAAGTTCAAGAGAAGTACAAGGGCAAGCGAGATCAGCTGTCCCGCGAGGCGATGAGTCGCGAGACCATGGCCCTGTACAAGAAACATGGCACGACACCGGTCTCGAGCTGTCTTCCGCTCCTGGTTCAGATGCCGATCTTCTTCTCGCTCTATTCCGTGCTGTCGTCCATCGGCACGCATGTGGACGAGGGTGTCGGTGGCGTGGGTGTTCTGACCTCCGAGCTGACCCAGCAGTTCTTCGACGCGAAACTGTTCGGCGTCGCTTCCCTTCACGACACTCTCGCCGGTGCGTGGGAGACACGTCCGGAGGGCTGGGAAGCCACCGTCGGAATCCTGGTCGTTCTCGTGATCCTCATGATCGCGTCGCAGTTCTTCACGCAGCTGCAGATCATCTCGAAGAACCTGTCGCCCGAGGCCAAGTCGGGCCAGGCGTATCAGATGCAGAAGATCATGCTCTACATCCTTCCCCTGGCGTTCATCTTCTCGGGTGTCTTCTTCCCGCTCGGTGTTGTCATCTACTGGTTCACGAGCAACATCTGGACCATGGTTCAGCAGTTCATCGTCATCCGCGAGATGCCCACACCCGGGTCCGATGCGGCCAAGGCGCGGGAAGAGCGCTTGGCTCGCAAGGGCAAGGCAATCAACTCCGAGGGCAAGATCGTCTCGATGGAGCGCTACGTCGAGGAGCAGGCTCGCCTGCTGGCCGAGGCGGAAAAGAAGAAGGCCGTGGCCCCCAAGCGCCAACAGCCGGTGGGTAAGCAGCGTGCAAAGAAGCAGACGCGCCCGGGTACGCCGGGCACGGCATCCACTCCCCCGGCGCCGTCCGCTTCCCATGCGGCACCGGCTTCCGCCGGGGCAACGGTGGGTGGATCACCCACCGGCTCGGCGTCCGAAAATGCGAATGTGGCGGACGAGTCCTCGTCGCTGACGCCGCCCCCGGTAGGAGGACAGGCCGGTTCTTCCGCGAAGAACGCCAAACAGAACCCCAAGAAGCGCCGTTGACGGCGCGAGGAGCTCACGACATGACGACTACATCTGACGCACAGATTCCCCAGGAATCCGCTCCCGAAGAGCCGGCTTCGCTTGCCCATCTCGAGCAGGAGGGCGATGTGGCGGCCGATTACATCGAGGAGCTGCTCGACATCGCGGACATCGACGGCGACATCGAGCTCGATGTCCGCGCAGGTCGCGCATATGTCTCCGTGGAAGCACCGGAGGGCGGCACCACTCTGTCGGTGCTGTCCGACCCCGAGACCGTCCGTTCCCTTCAGGAACTGACCCGCTTGGCCGTGCAGAACAAGACGGGTCGCTTCTCCCGTCTCATCCTGGATGTCGGCGGGTCGCGCGACACACGTCAGGGCGAGCTCGAGCAGTTGGTGAGTCGCGCCATTGAGCGCCTCGAGGAGGGTGCCGGACAGGCATCCCTCCCGCCGATGTCGAGCTATGAGCGGAAGCTCATTCACGACATCGTGGCTGATCGTGGTTTCGTCTCCGAGTCGTATGGCGAAGGAGCCGACCGGCACACCGTCATCCGTCGTTCCTGATCCGTTTCACGTGAAACGGTGAGTGACGTAGAAGCTGAGCCGACGGCCGCCACTGAGATATTCGGCGATCGCATGGAACTTGCTCGTTTGTTCGCGGCGCAGCTCGCAGAGCACGGTGAGCAGCGCGGACTCATTGGTCCGCTCGAGCCGCCACGCCTGTGGTCACGACACATCCTGAACAGTGCGGTCATCGGCGGCGCGTTTGACGCTGAGACTCGAGTCGCAGACATCGGGTCGGGTGCGGGGCTACCGGGAATCGTTTTGGCGATCGCTCGGCCGGATGTCGCGTGGACTCTGATCGAGCCCATGGAGCGTCGCGTGGCGTGGCTCGACGAGCAGGTCGAGCTGTTGGGACTTGAGAATGTCGACGTGGTGCGGGCGCGCGCCGAGGACTTTCCCGCGAAGGCCGGCTTCGACGCGGTGACGGCGCGAGCGGTGTCCGCGCTACGGACGCTGATTCCTCTCACCGCTCCCCTGGTCGCTTCGGGTGGCCAGCTTGTGTTGATGAAGGGCGCCTCGGTCCGGTCGGAGATCTCCGCCGCTGAGAAGCAGATCCGACGCTTTCGCATCAGTGAGCCGCGCGTCGAGTTGTGGGGTGAGGGTCTCCTGGACCAGCCGACCACGGTTTTCCGCGCGAGGGTGGGCTCTGCCGCGCATTAGTGGCCTGTGACGTTTCACGTGAAACACGACGTCGCGGGTGTCGCGATCGGAGCCACTCGCCCCGGTGGTGGCGTTTCATGCGCTGCGCTTGCGCGACGAACATGCGTGTGGCAGATCCGATGACGGGGGCGGCGTTTCACGTGAAACGGAGCGGCGGCAACATTCTGTTTCGCACCGCTCGACCCGTGCAAGCTGTGTCGGTCACCGCTGGTGGCGCAGGGGGTCGTACGCCCGATTCGATCCGATCCCATCCGTGTCGTAAGTGTCTGTCGTCCTGCTTTCGTCTCGCATCGCTCTGACGTTGGAGTACGGCGGACAAACTCCCCCAAAAACATCGACACGCCGCGTTTCACGTGAAACGCCGTGCGACCAGGGATGACGTTCATGAGGGAAGTCTCATGATGCGCGGATGTGATTTTCACGCGAAGTGCGCACCTAGAGTAGAGGTCGTCCCCCTGCCGCGAGTGGAGCGTTTCACGTGGAACATGCCCGACGTTCGGATGTCCGATCATCCGCACACCTGATAGATGACACCCCGCTGGCACGGGAGATCGCAGACCTCAGCGCACGCCGCCGAGCTTTGGAGGGAGTCGCGATCGAACTACCGAACAAGACACGCGTCCTGACCGTTTCCAACCAAAAGGGCGGGGTCGGCAAAACGACGAGCACGGTCAATGTCGCCGCTGCCCTCGCTTCCCTAGGTGCACGAGTTCTCGTGATCGACCTTGATCCGCAAGGAAATGCGTCCACGGCTCTCGGTATCCCCCATGACCCTGATACCCCGAGTGTCTACGACGTGCTCATTGATGAGTTCCCGCTCGCCGATATTGTGCAGGTCAGTCCCGAGTCACCGAATCTGCTGTGCGCGCCGAGCACGCTTCACCTCGCGGGCGCTGAGATCGAACTCGTTTCTCAGGTCGCGCGCGAGCACCGGCTTCGCGGGGCACTCCAGGACTACCTCGCGACGAGTGCTCTTCCGATCCACTACGTGTTGATCGACTGCCCGCCGTCGCTGGGTCTGCTGACAATCAATGCGTTCACGGCAGCGGACGAGGTTTTCATTCCGATCCAGTGCGAGTACTACGCGCTGGAAGGGCTCACGCAGCTTCTCGGAAGCGTTCGCATGATTCAACGTCACCTCAACCCGGGCCTGCAGGTGTCCACCATTCTGCTCACCATGTACGACGGACGCACCCGCCTGGCTCAGCAGGTCGCTGACGAGGTGCGCGCGCACTTCCCCGGTGAGGTTCTACAGACGGTGATTCCCCGGTCGGTACGGGTTTCGGAGGCCCCCAGCTTCGGGCAGACCGTCATTGCGTACGACGGCCAGTCGGCGGGCGCCGTCGCCTACCGCGAGGCCGCCATTGAGATCAGCAAGCACGTTCCCGCGGCATCCGGCGCTGAGAACACCAACGAGGAAGGCACGCTCTGATGTCCACGAAGAGAACGGGACTCGGCCGCGGTATCGGTGCCCTGATTCCGACCAGTGACGCTGAGAGTCGCCCGGTCGACGTCTTCTTCCCCGGAGCTCGTCGTCTCGAGGCTGTTGAGGCGCTGCCCGCACCGGAAGACACCGTCGAGGAGCAGCGCTTTGCAGAACTCGTGGCCGTGCCGGGCGCTCGTTTGGCTCACATCAATCCGGTCGAGATCGTCCCGAACCCGCGCCAGCCGCGCACGCACTTCGATGCCGATGACCTGGCGGAACTCGTCCACAGTGTTCGGGAGTTCGGTGTGCTGCAGCCGGTCGTCGTGCGGCCGCGGGCCGAGGATGGCACGTACGAGCTCATCATGGGCGAGCGGCGAACCCGCGCCGCTCGTGAGGCGGGGCTGGCGAGCATCCCCGCGATCGTTCGAGACACCGCCGACGAGAACCTGCTGCGCGACGCGCTGCTCGAGAACCTCCACCGCTCTCAGCTGAACGCCCTCGAAGAGGCTTCTGCCTATCAGCAGCTCCTCGAGGACTTCGGCATCACGCAAGAAGAACTGGCGACACGCATCGGACGATCGCGTCCGCAGATCAGCAACACGATCCGGCTCCTGCGCCTACCGGTTCCGGTGCAGCAGAGGGTAGCGGCGGGCGTTCTCAGCCCGGGCCATGCTCGTGCGCTCCTCGGCCTTCCCGACGACGCGGCCATCCAGCGCCTCGCTGACAAGATCGTGAACGAGGACCTCTCGGTTCGTGCCGCCGAGGCCATCGTCAAGGGGCGTCCGGATGCTCCCCAGCGGGCCACGAAGCCTCAGGCAGGTGCTCGCCGTGGGCACCTGGACGAGGTTGCCGGTCGGCTGGGTGATCGCCTCAACACCCGCGTACAGATCTCCCTGACTGCCAGAAAAGGCCAGGTCAAGATTGATTTCTCTACAATCCAGGACCTCAACCGAATCTTGAGTGAGATGGGTGTCGACGGTTTCGGTTCGGACTGATTCGGTCGGCACCATTGTTGCCACAAAAACAGTCGCTCCACGAGAAATGCCCCGGCTCTCTGAGCCGGGGCATTTCTCGTGACTACTGATGTCGATATCAGCCGATGAACGCGGCGAGATCCTTCTCGAGCGCGAACTTCGGCTTGGCGCCGATGATCGTCGTCTTCACTTCGCCGCCCTGGAAGACCTTCATCGCCGGGATCGACGTGATCTGGTACTTCACGGCGAGATCGGGGTTCTCGTCGACATTCAGCTTGAGGATGGTGATCTTGTCGGGGTGCTCGGACTGGATCTCGTCCAGAACCGGGGCGACCATGCGACACGGACCACACCACTCAGCCCAGAAATCGACCAGGACGGGACCCTCGGCGTTGAGAACGTCCTGCTCCCACGTGCTGGAGGTCGTGGCTTTGGCGGTCATACTCTTCTCCTTTTGTCGGAAGTCTCAGGTGAGGCAACGCCGAGACGTGCTCGAATGTTCCTGGGCTGGACTCAGCCGACGCTGACGGGGTCTGCCTCGGGTAATCCGTCGATCTGCGCAACATCCGCTTCGGGCGCTCCGGCGTCGTCGAGTGCGGCTAGGTAGTGCTCCGCGTCGAGCGCGGCGACAGTGCCCGAGCCGGCGGCCGTCGCGGCCTGTCGATAGGTGGGGTCGATGACGTCGCCGGCGGCGAAAACACCGGGTACAGACGTGCGTGACGACCGTCCGTCGACCCAGATCGTGCCCTCGGGGGTGAGTTCGAGCTTGTCGTGGACGAGGTGCGTGCGCGGGTCGTTGCCGATTGCGACGAACAGTCCCTCGAGTGGCAGTTCGCGAGTGGTGCCATCCGTCGTGTCGCGCAGCACGAGGCCGGAAACAGCATCGTCACCGAGGATATCCGCGACCTCGGCGTTCCAGATGAACTCGATCTTGGGGTTCGCGAAGGCGCGCTCCTGCATGATCTTCGACGCCCGCAGTGTGTCCTTGCGATGGATGACGTAGACCTTCGACGCGAAGCGCGTCAGGAAGGTGGCCTCTTCCATCGCGGAGTCGCCACCACCGACGACGGCGATGACGCGGTCGCGGAAGAAGAAGCCGTCGCACGTGGCGCACCATGAGACACCGTGTCCGGACAGGCGCTCTTCACCCGGCAGCCCGAGCTTGCGGTACGCCGAACCGGTGGCGTAGATGATCGCAGCGGCCTCGTGCTCTGCGCCGCTGCCGAGCTTGACCTTCTTGACGGGTCCGTCGAGCGAGAGCTCTACGACGTCGTCGTACAGGATCTCGGCGCCGAACTTCTCGGCCTGCTCCTGCATCTTGGCCATGAGTTCGGGGCCCTGGATCGCCTCGGGGAAGCCCGGGAAGTTCTCGACCTCGGTCGTATTCATCAGCTCGCCGCCGACCTCGACCGAACTCGCCACGACGAGGGGTGAGAGGTTCGCGCGTGCCGCGTAGGTAGCCGCGGTGAAGCCCGCAGGACCCGATCCGATGATGATCACGTGACGCACTGTGTTTCTCCCTTTTGCTTGTCTCTGGGCTTCAACCCATGGTAGTCCGGCGGCATTCCGGGCCTCGGTGAATTCCACGTGCTGGAACGCGGCGTGATCACCGTTCTCGTCGCTCAGCGCCGCCGCAACCGACTCAGCGTCGTCGCAACCGGCGGAGGAGAGGCGCAACCACCGCGAGCTCGGGCGCCCGCATAACCGCCAGGATCGCGATGTACACCGCCAGCGTCACTCCACCGACGAGCGCCGCGCCGCCGACGCCGAGATAGATGGACGAGGTTGTCCACCCATCGAACCCCCCGAGCAGCAGGAAGAGCCCCCAGCCGATGGCGGAGGCGGGCACCCCTGCGATAAAAAACCGGCCTAGCGCTCGTGCCGGTGCACCTAGGCCCAGCTGGCCGAGACGGGCACGGAGCAGAACGACGGCGATTACGAGCTGAACGATGCCAGCGAGTGACTGGCCGAGGGCGATGCCTGCGGCGAGATATTCCAGCGGAAGAATAGCGCCGGCGAGCAGCGCGGTCACGACGACGAGCACGGCCTGAACGAGCGTGAAGACGAACGGGCGAAAGGTGTCTCCGTATGCGTAGAACGTGCGCTGGATCACGTACAGGATCGACAAAGGCACCAGGCCCACGAGGTAGGCGCCGAGCACCAAAGCGGTGGCCGCGGCATCCGATGCACTGTTGCTGAAAATGCGCGACACGGGAACCGCGGCTGCGACGACGGCGGCGAGGGCACCCACGAGGAAGAAGCTGATCGTCCGGATGCTCGTGCCGAGGTCGGCAAGCACTTCATCGTCTCGTCCCGCCGAGGCATGCTCGCTGAGTTGCGTGAAGTACGGGGTTCCGATGGACACGGCGATGACCGAGTACGGGAGGATGAAGATGAACCAGGCGAACGCCATGGTTGCTGCGGAGGCAGCGACTTCAGAGGCCGCGCTGACGACACGGGTCTGAACGAGGCCGGCGAGCTGCCCAACCACAACCATCCAGAACGTCCACCACGCGAGGGTGCCCATGGTGCGCAGGCCCATTCCACGCCAGGCGAAGTCGGGCCGAAAGTGCAGGCCGGAGCGGCGCCAGAACAGCAGCAAAACGCCAGCTTGCACCGCGATTCCGAGCGTTGCCGTTCCCCCCAACAGGGTGATCATGTCGGGCGTCCACGTGAGGACGTCGTTGCGCTCAGGTCCGAACAGGAGGACGAACGTGAGGAAGCCTGCGATAGAGACGACGTTATTGACGATCGGCGCCCACGTATAGGGACCGAAGACGCGGCGCGCGTTGAGAGTCTCGCCAACGAGGGCGTAGAGCCCGTAGAAGAAGAGTTGCGGTACGCACCAATAGGCGAGTGCGATTGCGAGTGCTAACTGCTCGTCCGTGAACCTTGCGTACAGCTGCACGAGCACGGGCGCGGCGAGCGTTGCGATCCCGGTCACGACAACGAGGACGACGGTACCGAGCGTCAGGAGCTTGGAGACGAAAGCGCCCCCACCATCCGCATGCTTCGCCGCGCGCACGATCTGGGGTACGAGCACCCCGGTCAGGATGCCCGTCGAGATGATTGCGTAGATGTTGTTCGGGAGCTGGTTGGCGATGGTGAAGGCATCCGCGGCACCACTTCCGACCGAGCCGAGGGCCGTCACGAGCACGATCGAGCGCACCACCCCGGTCAGGCGCGAGACAAGAGTGCCCGCTCCGAGAATCGCGCTGGCGCGGCCGAGACTACTCATTGTGCCCATCCGTGGGTCGATCACCGTCGGACCCCTCGAGGCCTGCATCTTCCGCCGCGGCGCGGGTGCGGCGACGCCTGCGGATCGTGCGGATGAAGCCTGCACCGAGCAGCAGGAAGACGATGGAGCCCAGCCCGATGATGCCGATCCGCTCCCACTCGGCGCGTACGGTCACCTGAGCCCGTTGGACGGGCCCGACCTGCTCGAAAGTCGGGCTCAGCAGGCGCAGTTCGATCGTCACCTCGCCGCTGCCCACCCGCGCGCGCACGGGCACCTCGACCCGGGTGTTGACGCCGGGCTCGGCTGTAACCGTGAGCGTCCGTTCGACATCGAGGCGCAGACTGCCGGGCGTCGAGACGAGGACGACGTTTGCGGCGAACGGCAGATCGTTGCGGACGAAGAATGGCAGAACGGCCTCGGGACTGAGCAGTTGTACGGTGCTCGGCTCTTGTATCGCCACGGACGTGAGTGTGGTCGCCGTCGCCTCGGCATGCGCGATCAGGGCGGCCTGCCATGCGTCCGGTTCGTCGCGCCAACCGGCCCCGATCAGCTGCAGGATGGCGGATCGTTCGGGCGCGGTCAGCAGAGACGGGTCGTCGATGATCGATGAGAACTGGAGGATGCTCGCCTCGCCCGCCAGCAGCATGTCCAACCGCGTCACGGCGTCCTCGTCAGGCTGTGCAGTGCTCTCCGCGCCGGTGGGCTCGGCGTTCAAGAGAGTGCTCAGCGTCGCGGGAACGACGCCGGGGTAGCCGAAGACCGTGTCGATCGCGGCACGTAGCGACGTGGCGCTGAGTTCGGCCATGCGCTCCGTTGTGATCAGGAGAGGACCGCTCGGGCTCGACGCCTCGAGCGCAATCTGTGCAGAGATGAGAGCCGACGCGGCCTGACTACTGCCCTCCGCTGCCCCGGCCGTCGCCCGTACCGCGTTCGATGAACCCGCTTCGTACACCAGGAGGGGTGCGCCCTCGGCCGTGGAAGCGGCAGCGCGGGCCTCGGATCGCTCGGTCGCGGCAGAGCTGAGCAGGATGGTCGCCGGAGAGCCCGTCGCCGAGGGTTGCTGAGCCAGCACACTCAGGGCATTCGCGTCGGCACGGCCCTGCGCGGGCCAGTACATCGTGGCCCGAGCGCTGGGTACGGCCAGGAGCTCGTCGAGGTCGGGCAACGTCACGGTATTGCCGCCGTCCTCGTCCTCGGCGTCCGCGGTTGCAGAGGGACCCGGAGTGGGGGTAGCCGTCGCATTAGCGAAATCGTCCGCGGACACGGCGTAGTCGAGGCTCGTGGGCTGGAGCAGGGTGGTGAGTCCCGCATCGGCCTGGATCGAGACATCCGCGTCCCCGAACTGCAGGGCGAAGCGCTCATTCGGGAGGGCTGCGAGCCGGTCCAGCCACGCGAGTGCGCTCGGTGGCGCGGAATCCCCGAGAACCCGGATCGATGCGAGCAGTGCGGGGTCGACCGCGAGGATCGCGGACGTTCCGGCAACACCCGACAGGATGTCGCTCAAGCGACCGTCGGTGCCTGTGAGCGTGGTGAGTTCTTGCGCCGTGAGGAGCCCGTCTGTCTGTGGGGCGGCGGTCACGGCGACGATCACGCCGATTGTGGCGGCGGCGGGGGTGTCGCCTGGGAGCACGATTGCGCTCCGTGAGACGAAGTCACCGCCATAGGTGGCCGACAGCGCATACACACCCGGCCCGCGACCCGCCAATGCCTCGATCGCAACCGTTGACACGACGATCTCGCTGTCGCCGGCGACGACCGTGGGTGCGGTGGGACGATCGATCACGGATGCATCGGCGACGAGTTCGCCGTTGTCGATCCACTCCTCCAACTCGGCACTCGAGGTGAGTGGGCCGTTGCTGAGCTCGAGCGTCAGTGACGTCGGCGCGAGATCCGTGGATGTCGGGTTTGAGACCTCGATCGTGGCAGTGAGCGCGGCTCCGGCGGCGACGACCCCGTGGGCGAGTGGTGCGAGAACGAGAGTCGGTTCGGCGGGTGTGGATGTGGGCGTCGGGGTGGGCGCTGCGATAGCGCCCGACGCACCGACGAGAACGAGGGTCGCGGAGGCAGTGAAAAGGGCAGCCAGACGGTGCAGACGCTTCACGCCACTACGCCTGGCGGAGACGCCAATGCGCTTGTGGATCGTGTCTGGCCGCACGTCGAGCCCTCCGGGCGCGGAACCGCGCCGCACGCCGGAGCCGAAGAAGAGGTGCTTCACGGTGTGTCCGGGGTTGTCATCGAGTGCGGGAGTTCGCACATTCGGCCCGATTCTACGGCGCCCTCCTTCGCGACCCCGGTGCATCGCCGGGCGGCAGCGGGGTTTGGTTGACCATCGCGGGCGTGGTTCCTCGGTGGGTACGGTTCTTCCGCGGGCAGGGGTTGGTGGCGGGCAGTGTTCTCCGCGGGCAGGGTTTTCTGGTGGACACGGTTGAATGGAGGGATGATCCCCGAACCCGATCCGGACCTGGCGCGCTCGCTCGCCGATGACCTGTCCGCAGCCTGCTACACCGGCGCGCGATTGCGTGCGCTCTGGGGTGTCGCGGCGGACGAGGCGATCGGGCGCGGGCGGGCGCTTCCGGCTCGACGAGAGGTCGCCGCGACGGATTCTGCGGTCGCCGTTCTTGCCCGGCTCTTCTTTCTCGGGAGCCCGGTTCTCGAATCCGAGGCGAGTTCAGCCCTATCGAACGTCACGATCGCCGGTGCCGAAAAGCTCGGCCTCGTTCGATCGAGCGCGGGATCCGTCACGCCGACCGTGATGATACGGCCGCAGGCATACGTCGATGAACACGGTGCGGGCGAGTGGTGGATCGCGAGCGACATCGACGAGTCCGTGCGCCCGGGACCTCTGCCGGAGGATCACGTTCTCGGCGTGGGAGGGGCTTCCCTGACACTCGCGGGACTGCAGCTCCCGACATCCGCCGCTCGCGTTCTGGATCTAGGTTCCGGTTGCGGCATTCAATCACTGCGTGCGCGCCGCGACAGTCCCGAGGTGACGGCGACGGATATCTCCGAGGCCGCACTACGTTTCACCCGCCTGAATGCGCAGCTCAACGCGGTGGATGGAATCCGTACCCTGCGCGGTAGCTTGTTCGATCCGGTAGAGGGTGAGCTCTTCGATCGGATCGTGTCGAATCCGCCCTTTGTGATCACACCGCGCGGCGCGGATGTTCCCGCGTACGAGTACCGCGATGGTGGCCTGACGGGTGACGCCCTCGTGCGGGACATCGTGACCCGGGCCGGGATGCACCTCGTGCCCGGCGGAACTTCGCAACTGCTCGGTAACTGGGAGTACGTCGACGGGCAAGACGGGCTTCACCGAGTGCGCGATTGGGTCGCGGCATCTCCGGTGCCCCTGGACGCCTGGGTCATCGAACGGGACCGCATGGACCCCATCGCGTACGCCGAACTGTGGATCCGCGATGGAGGAACCGTTCCCGGCACAGACGAGTTCGAAACGATGCTGGCGGCCTGGTTGGACGACTTCGAGGCGCGGGGCGTGCGCGAGGTCGGCTTCGGATACATCCTGCTTCGTCGACGGGTGGAAGGAAGCCCCGCACTCCTGCGATTCGAGCAGGTGGAGGGTGCGATCGGTCCTAATGCCGCTTTGGGAATGCATCTTTCCGAGAGCCTGCGCGCACACGATCGCCAGGCTGAGCTGAGCGACCGCGAGCTGGAGAAAGCGGTGCTGTTGGTTGCCGGGGATGTCACCGAAGCACGGCACTATCTGCCCGGCGCGGAGGATCCGAGTGTCATCGAGCTGCGACAGGGTGGAGGCTTCGGCCGCACTCTCGCGGTCGACCCGGCTCTCGCCGCGCTCGTCGGGGCAAGCGACGGGGACCTGCCCGTGGGGCGCCTGATCGCGGCGATCGCGGAGTTGCTCGAGGTGGACCCCGAGGCCCTGCTCGGCGATCTCCTCCCCCGCGTTCGCGGTCTGCTCGACGACGGATTCTTGACCTTCGCCGAGGGTGCCGCATCGCCGTCCGCATAGGTGTCGGACCCGCCTCGGTAGGCTGGTTGACATGGTGAGTATGGCCGAGGGCCTCGGCCGACTCGCGAGTCTTGCGGCGTCGCCCGTTGTGGCGGAGTTGTCCGCAGCATTCGAGCGCGCCGGGTTCGAGCTCGCGATCGTGGGCGGGCCGGTGCGCGACGCACTGCTCGACCGACCCACGCACGACCTCGACTTCACGACGAATGCGCGACCGGATGACATCCTGCGCATCGTGAAGCCGATCAGCACGGCGCAGTGGGACATCGGCCGTGCGTTCGGCACGATCGGCGCCCGCGTGCGCGGCGAACAGGTCGAGATCACGACCTACCGCGCCGACGAGTACGACGGAGAGACGCGCAAGCCGGTCGTCGAGTTCGGGGACAGGCTCGAGGACGACCTGCTCCGCCGCGACTTCACCGTGAACGCGATGGCGCTACGGGTTCCCGGACCGCAGTTGGTCGACCCGACATCCGGGGTCGAGGATCTTCTCGATCAGGTGCTGCGCACACCCGTCGCCACGGCCGTCAGTTTCGGTGACGATCCGCTCCGGATGCTTCGGGCCGCGCGGTTCGCTGCCCAGCTCGGCTTCATCGTCGCCGACGACGCGATAGACGCGATCACGGCGATGCGAGACACCCTCTCGATCGTCAGCCCGGAACGCATCCAGGCCGAGCTGGTACGGATGCTGCAGACGAAGGATCCGGTGCGAGGCATCCGCCTGCTTGTCGAAACGGGACTCGCGGGCGTATTCCTTCCCGAACTGCCAGCCCTGCGCCTTGAGGTGGACGAACATCATCACCACAAGGACGTCTACGAGCACTCGCTGACCGTGCTCAAACAGGCGATCGACCTCGAGGGTGAGCGACACCCGGGTGCGGCGCCGGATGTCGCGCTTCGCCTGGCGGCTCTGCTGCACGACATCGGCAAGCCCGCGACGCGCAAGCTCGAGTCGGGCGGTGGGGTGACGTTCCACCATCACGACGCGGTCGGGGCGCGGCTTACACGCAAGCGCCTGCAGGCCTTGCGGTTCGATTCGGACACGATCACCGCCGTCACCCACCTGGTCGATCAGCATCTGCGCTTCTTCGGGTATTCGGAGGGCGCCTGGACCGACTCGGCCGTGCGGCGATACGTGCGCGACGCCAGAGACCAGCTCGAGCGCCTGCACATTCTCACCCGCGCTGATGTCACGACGCGCAACAAGCGCAAGGCCACGCGGCTGCGCACCGCCTACGACGACCTGGAGCGGCGGATCGCCGTGCTCGAGGCCGAAGAAGAGCTGCAGTCGATCCGCCCCGAGCTCGACGGCAATCGCATTCAAGAGGTGCTGGGAATTCCCCCGGGGCGCGAGGTGGGAGAGGCGTACCGCTTCCTGCTCGATCTGCGCCTGGACGAGGGCATCCTCGGCGAGGCCGAGGCGGAAGCGCGGCTGCGCGCGTGGTGGGCCGCTCGGTCCTGAGTGAGGCGTTGGCTTGCGCAAAGTGGGGCAGGTTAGATGCTCCGGGGCAGATTCTGCCGTGCCCCACTGCAGCCAACCTGCCCCAGAGGGAAGGTGGCTCCCGTTCAGCTCCCGGACGCTGTGGCGAGTTCCGCGATTTCGCGTCCGGACCGGACGGCGTGGGTCTCGGCCGTCTGCTTCAGGTCCGCGGCGACATCGGCGAACCCATCGAGGGCCGGGTTCACGCCGACGAGCGTGAAGGGGCGCTCCACGACCCGCAGGTCGAGGCCCCAGACATCCTCGAGAACGCGACGCAACCACGTGGTCGAGTGGTCCCAGCCCTCTTTCGGTGTTCCCGGGGCGTAGTTGCCGCCGAGGACCGTCACGAGGGTGGCGGGCTTGCCGTGCAGCGAGGTGCCCTGCGGGTCGATGCGGGGATCGGTATACGCCAGGTCGAACCACGTCTTGAAGTGCTGCGAAACTCCGTAGTTGTACAGGGGAACGGCGAAAAGCAGGGCGTCGGCGTCGACCAGTTCGTCGGCGATCTCTGTGGCGAGGGCACGTGCCGCGCGCTGCCGTTCGGTGCGGTCTTCGTCCGCGATGAAGTTGGAGGTCACGGCATCCGCCCACGCTGTCGCGGGAATCGGTTCGACCGAGAGGTCGCGACGGACGACGACGGACGACGGATGCGTCGAGAGCCACTCCGTTTCGACGAGGTCGGCCAGCGCGCGGCTCGAAGAGGTGGTGGGAAGGATGCTGGCGTCGAGTCGGAACAAGGTGGTCATGGGATGTCCAATCTGAAATTCAAAGTTACTCAGGAAAACATAGCGACTCTGGAGACTGTAGCACCCGTACGATGGAGTCATGACCGATTCTGAGCACGGGCTTCATGTCTGCGATGCAGCCGTGACTCTCGCGTTCTCAGTACTGGGCAAGCGATGGAACGGCATGATCGTTTCTTCCATCGGGAGCGGCGCATCCACCTTCGGGGCCCTCCGCCGGGCGGTACCGGGCATCAGCGACGCCGTTCTGTCGGATCGTCTCGCCGGACTTGCCGAGGCGGGGCTCGTCGTACGTACGGTCACCGCTGGCCCCCCGACCGCCGTCGCCTACGCGTTGAGTGACAGCGGCGAGCGACTGCTGCCGATCCTCGGTCAACTCGGACAGTGGGCGGCGGGCAACCTGGTCGAGTCCTCGCAGGCCTAGGCGCGTGCCCCCTCCGGCGGTAGCCTGTGCGGACCGTCAACGCAGATGGGGTTCGCATGTCGTCGCCGTGGTCGTCCCGCCGCGAGGTCTCTCCTGAGACGTCTCGTCTGCTGATCGAGCGCGCACACGACGACCTCGTGCAGGGAAATCTCGCGGAGCAGCGCCTGCTGGATGTCCGTCCTCTCGTGCGTGACTCGTGGCGGCGCTCTCTCGCGGGTCTCGTCGGGGCCGAAGCCCTTCCTCCCGTCGCCCTATCTGCAGCCGAGCTCGACGAGTATCGGCGCGCCCACCCCCTGGCGGACGTGCTGGAGATGATCCGCGCCCTCTTATTGCCCGGCGACGCGGCGGAGTCCGGTGTCGCGGTGGCCGTCGGCGATGCCGCGGGTCGCCTGCTGTGGGTGGAGGGCGACCGGCACGTGCGTTCGCTGACCGGCGAGATGGGCTTCGTCGCCGGCACGAACTGGTCGGAATCCGCCGTCGGGACGGCCGCCCCGGGCACCGCCCTCGCGTTGGATCGCTCGGTGCAGATCCACGGGGCGGAGCATTACAACCGGCTCGTGCAGCCGTGGAGTTGTACGGCGGCTCCCGTGCACGACCCCGAAACGCGGCGAATCCTCGGGGTCATCGATGTGACCGGTGGGTCGAGCGCGGTCACCCCGCAGGCGCAACTCTTGGTCGATGCGACGGCCCGCGCGGTCGAGGGAGAGTTGCTCGTGGCACGGTTGCGGGCCCGGGCTGCCGCTCCCCCGCACGTTGCCGAAGCGCGGCGCCCGCGCCGCCGTGCCCCGCGCCCAGAGGCCGTGCGCTCGACGTTGCGTGTGCTCGGCAGGGATCGTGCGCTGCTCGAGATCGCGGGCGACGGCTCGGAACGGATGACTGAGCTCAGCGCTCGTCACGCCGAGATCCTCCTGATGCTGGCGACGCATCGTCAGGGGCTCTCGGCGGACCGGCTCGCTGAGCTGGTCTATGGCGAAAGTGCGTCGGCCGAGACCTTGCGGCCCGAGATGGTGCGCCTGCGGAAGGCGCTGGAGCGAACGGCTCCGCACCTCGTCCCGGCATCGCGGCCGTATCGGATCGGACCCGAACTGGAGACGGACGCCCAACACGTACTGTCGCTGTTGGACCGCGGCGCGCATCGGGTTGCGCTCGCTGCCTACCGGGGCGCGGTGCTCCCGGATTCCATCGCTCCCGGGGTGGAGATAGTGCGGGAGAGCGTTCGTCAGGCGCTCCGCGAGGCCTTGATCGCCGAGGCATCCGTCGATGTGCTGCTCGCGTATGCCGACACCGAGGACGCCACCGAAGACGTCGAGGTATTGCGGCTCTGCCTCAGCTTGCTGCCGGCGCGTTCCCCGCGGCGCGCGGGGCTGGTCGCCCGGATCGCCCGCCTCGAGGGCTGAGTGTCGCGGGCGTTTCGTCTCGCTTCGCTCGCTCAACGACCGGGTCAGCGCCGGTCGCCCCGCGAGGAGCGTAGCGACGAGTCGAACCGGGGGCGGGGGCGCAACGCGATGCAACGTTGCGCGGCCTACCGTCGACGCAGATCGCGGCAGCGCCTGCCGCTCACTCATGACACGTCGAAGGAGACAGACATGACCATCGTCGAAGAGGGCGTCTCAAGCGTCTACGCAGCACCGGGCCAGCGCGGAGCGCTCGCCGAGTATCGCAGCAGGTACGGCCACTACATCGGCGGCGAGTTCGTCGAACCCGTGAAGGGCCAGTACTTCGAGAACCTGTCCCCCGTCAACGGGAAGCCGTTCTGCGAGGTCGGTCGCGGCACGGTCGAGGACATCGATCGAGCGGTGGATGTCGCGTGGAAGGCCTTCGAATCGTGGAAGCGCACGACGCCGGCCGAGCGCGCCAACATCCTCAACAAGATCGCCGACCGCATCGAGCAGAACCTCGAGAAGATCGCCGTGGCCGAAACCTGGGACAACGGCAAGCCCGTGCGAGAGACCCTGGCCGCCGACATCCCCCTGGTCGTCGATCACTTCCGCTACTTCGCGGGTGTGCTGCGGGCCCAGGAGGGATCGCTCAGCCAGATCGATGAGGACACCGTCGCGTACCACTTCAACGAACCGCTCGGAGTGGTCGCGCAGATCATCCCGTGGAACTTTCCGATCCTGATGGCGACGTGGAAGCTCGCGCCGGCCCTCGCGGCCGGCAACTGCGTCGTGCTGAAGCCGGCCGAGCAGACACCGGCGTCGATCATGTTCCTCTTCGACCTGATCGGTGACCTGATCCCCGCGGGTGTGGTGAACATCGTCAACGGGTTCGGCATCGAGGCCGGTGCGCCACTCGCGCAGCACAAGCGGATCCGCAAGGTCGCCTTCACGGGCGAAACCACGACCGGGCGCCTGATCATGCAGTACGCATCGCAGAACCTGATCCCTGTCACGCTGGAACTCGGAGGCAAGAGCGCGAACGTCTTCTTCGAGGATGTGGCCCGCGCCAAGGACGACTACTACGACAAGGCACTCGAGGGCTTCACGTTCTTCGCTCTGAACGGCGGCGAGGTGTGCACCTGCCCCTCTCGCGCCCTGATTCAGAAGTCGATATACGACGGGTTTCTGAGCGACGGGCTGGATCGCGTCGGGAAGATCGTGCAGGGAAACCCGCTCGACCCTGCCACGATGCTCGGGGCCCAGGCATCCAATGACCAGCTCGAGAAGATCCTGAGCTACATCGACATCGGCAAGGCGGGTGGGGCGAAGCTGCTCACCGGAGGCGAGCGCGTCGATCTCGGCGGCGACCTGACCGACGGCTTCTACGTGCAGCCGACCGTTTTCGAGGGTACGAACGACATGCGGATCTTCCAGGAAGAGATCTTCGGGCCGGTCGTCTCGGTCACGTCGTTCGACGACTTCGACGGGGCGATCGACATCGCCAACGACACCCTCTACGGCCTCGGCGCCGGCGTGTGGAGTCGTTCGGGCGACATCGCGTACCGCGCGGGCCGGGCGATCGAGGCCGGGCGCGTCTGGACCAACACGTACCACCAGTACCCCGCGCACGCGGCGTTCGGTGGCTACAAGCAGTCCGGCATCGGGCGTGAGAACCACCTGAAGATGCTCGACCACTACCAGCAGACCAAGAACCTGCTGGTGTCGTACGCCGAGGGGCCGATGGGCTTCTTCTGAGCCACCCGCTCCATCCGGTGTCCCACTTTCGCCCGCTATCCAGGCTTCATTCCGGGCGAAAGTGGGACACGAAACGAAGAACGCGGGACATGGCGGTGCCGAGGACACGGCGAAGGGAGCGAGGGCATGAGCACACCCGGTAGGAGCGAACGGGTTGCGGTGACGGATGCCGCGGCCACCATGGTGCGCCAACTGACCGTGCAGCACGGGCCCCTGATGTTCCACCAGTCCGGCGGATGCTGCGACGGGAGTGCACCCATGTGCTATCCCGTCGGCATGTTCATCACGGGGCCGTCTGACGTGCTGCTCGGCACGATCGATGTCGGCCTGGATGATCCGGTCGAGGTGTACATGTCGGAGTCGCAGTTCGAGTACTGGAAGTACACCCACCTGACGATCGACGTGGTGCCGGGCCGGGGCGCCGGGTTCAGCGTCGAGGGCCCGACCGGGATGCGGTTTCTGATCCGGTCGCGGATGCTCACCGAGTCCGAGCTGGAATACTTCGAGCTGCGCTGAACTCCCGGCCCGGACCATCCGAGGCCGTGCATTTCTCGCGGATCAGGAGTGCACGGACATGAGCGAAATCGCGTCGCCCGACGACCGTCCCGAAACGGCGCGACGGTTCGATCTCGCGCCGCATCCCGAGGGCGGATGGTTTCGCCGCACCTGGGCGTCGGACGTTCCTGTCGAGACCGCGGGCGGCGAGCGACCGGCCGCGACGTGCATCCATTACCTGCTGACACCCGGCGAAGAGAGCGCGTGGCATGTCGTCGCGAGCGACGAGATCTGGCTCTGGCACGGACCCGGCACGCTCGAGCTGCGCCTCGGTGGCACGGGAGACGAGCCGGGCGATGGTGAATCGATCGTGCTGGGACCCGACCACTCGGAAGGTCACGTCGCGCAGGGCATCGTGCCCGCCGGGACGTGGCAGACGTCTCGCCTCGCGGGCGATGCCGAGGTGCTCGTGACGTGCATCGTGTCGCCCGGTTTCAGCTTCGACGACTGGCGCCTGGCGGGGTAGGCGCCGGCCCCCAACGACCGGCGGGTCAGAAGAAGATCGTGACCACCCAGATCGCCACGAACACGACGACGGCGATGATGCTGAGCACCGAAACCCTCCGCTTCAGGCGTCGGCCCTCGGGCGCGACGCCCGGCGGTGGCCGGAGATCCGGCGCCGCCGCGAACGGATCGGCTATGCCGCCCGCAACGGCACCCGTGGCCACGGCGCCGGTCGCGCGGACCGAGGCATCCGCTGCCAGTCGATCGTCCCGCCACCGTGACCACTGCGCGAACTTCTCCAGCAGCGCCCCGACCGTCGCAAACAACCACGCCCACGTCGCGGGGTCGAGAGTCGACAGGTCGCGCTTGGCGTAGAGAAACAGCCAGTCATCGACGATCTCGACATCGAGCTCGGCGGCGTTGTCGATGAACCGGGCCATGATGTCCGGCGTGAACAGGTAAAGCGCGTCGCGCTCGTACCCGCGGGGGCAGAAGAGTGAGAAGTACTTATCGAAATCGCCCTCGAGGCTCAGTCGCTGATCGCGATCGAACGACGTCGGCAGGTTCGAGCCGAACAAGCCGTTGTTTCCGACCGCGTCGAGCAGGATGTGCGGCAACGGCACGTCGAGCTTGATGGCGACGTAGCCCCATTTGTGCGTCGACTGGTTTTTTCCCGACCCGGTCACATAGCGGTAGTTGGCGAACTCGACGAAGCGCGGCTGTGCACCGCGAACGAGGTCGCGGGCCGATCGCGAATCCCCCTGGCTGAAGATCATGCCCGGGAGTCCGGGGTTCGCGAGGGTCGGGACGTACGACATCCCGTTCGCGTCGGCGAAGCGCGCCAATCGGTACCAGCGCTCGCGTCCTCCCCGGTACAGGGCGGATGACGAGCCACACGATTCCGCCGATCGCGGCGAGGACGAGCAGAACGGGCAGGACGAACAGCCACCCGACCGAACCGCTGGTCATCATCGCGCCGGCGATGGTGCCGAAAATGCTCAGGAACACCAGGGCGAAAACCCCGCCGACCACGATCAGCAGAACGAACTGCACACCCTGGGTACCCGAAAACGGTGATCCCAAACGGCCCTCCGCACGCAGACGATTCGTGAATGCCCGGATGTCGGCGGTGCGGACGGGCTCGATCAGCGGACGAGCATCGAAGGGAACGGATGCCGCGGGCCCGGCACCGCTCACCGGTTCACCTCATCGCCGTCCCACGTGAGGTCGGCACCCTCGCGGAGGGGAAGCGCCTCGAGTCCGGGTGCCGCGCAGATCGCCGCGATCAGGTCGGCCGATCCCGCAACGATCGTGGAGTCGAAGTCGATCTCGCTGACGACCACCCAGGCCCGGTCCGCGGGCCACAGGATGTTCGGCGACTGAGCCCACGCATGAGCCTCGTCGGGGCCGACCCATGGCGCGAGATCGGGCCACGAAGCATCGGCGAATGCGGACGCGCCCGCCGAGAACAGGACGTAGGACCGCTGCGGCAGCTCGAAACGCGGGCCGCGAGAGATCTCGTCCGAGAGGATGCCTGGCTGCCACGTGGGCTTGCGGAACACATTGTTGAAGGGGTCGCGCGTGCTCGCCTCGAGCATGGCGCGGTGGCGATCCTGCAGCGACGCGTCGTCATTTGCGGTCGGATCCGCCGAAAAAGTCAGGACCGCGCGGGACGGTGTCTCGCCCATGAACCCGACGAGACCGCCGTAGCCGTCCCACACTCCCGCATACCCGTGGTGGGGAGTCGTGGTCGCTGCGGCGAGCAGCCGGGCGAGCGAGGCAACTTGGGCGACATCCATCCGGCCATCGCCCGGGGCGTCGTATTGCCAACCTTCGGGTCCGCGGACCTGCTGCCACCCCTGCTCGAGGTCGTGAGCGCCGACGATCCGGTTCCACTGCGCCTCGGGATGCATCTGCGTTCCGAATGTCGCCGCGGTCTGCGCCCACGTGACGTTCTCGGTGTCGATCTGGGGTTGCGAGCGCCCGAATGCCGCCCACGCCCGCGCGTGATCGTCGTAGGGAAGAGGCGGCCAGGGCTGCCCCACCGGCCGAGAACGCGATGCCGGGTGGAAGATCCGCGCGTAGGCGGCGAAACCGCGGGGCACAACGGTGTGCATGCCCGAGGCATCCGTCCACTCCGCATCCAGCCGATCGCGCAGCCAGTCCCCCGGCGAGGTGTCCGCTATCCAGTCCATGGAGGCCACGCTACCCACCAGTTGGGCCCGACGCCGCGCATCCGCTAGACTACGAAGGTTGTCCGGCCGCGGCCCGTCCGCGAAACCGTGACGACATGCACACACCCTCCTGCTGTCGAGAGATGCTCGGCAGCCGTTCAAGTCCGAAGGAGGTGGGTTAGTGACGCACCAGTACGAACTCATGGTCATCCTCGATCCCGAGATCGACGAGCGCACGGTCGCCCCGAGCCTCGACAAGTTCCTGAAGGTCATCACGAACGATGGTGGCTCGATCGACAAGGTCGACATTTGGGGCCGCCGCCGTCTCGCTTACGAGATCCAGAAGAAGAACGAAGGCATCTACGCCGTCGTCAACTTCACGGCCACCAGCGCCGCCACGCAGGAGCTCGACCGTCAGCTGAAGCTGTCCGAAGCCGTCATGCGCACCAAGGTGCTGCGTGCGGAAGAGGGCTTTGCTCAGGTTGAGGCCGAGAAGAAGCGTGCTGAAGAGAAGGCCGCCCGCAAGGCTGCCGCACCCGCCAAGGCCAAGAAGGACGCGTAACCGCGATGGCCGGCGAGACGATCATCACCGTCGTGGGTAACCTCACGGCCGATCCCGAGCTGCGTTACACGCAGAGCGGGCTCCCCGTCGCGAACTTCACGATCGCGTCGACGCCGCGCAACTTCGACCGTGCCTCCAACGAGTGGAAGGACGGCGAAGCGCTGTTCCTTCGCGCATCGGTATGGCGCGAATTCGCCGAGCACGTCGCGGGTTCGCTGACGAAGGGCATGCGGGTCATGGCGACCGGCCGCCTCAAGCAGCGTTCCTATGAGACGCGCGAGGGTGAGAAGCGCACCTCGATCGAACTCGAAGTCGATGAAATCGGCCCCAGCTTGCGTTACGCGACCGCTCAGGTCACGCGTGCCGCCAGCGGTGGCGGCGGAGGCGGTCAGGGTCGTCAGCAGGTTGCTGAGGAGCCCTGGGCAACGCCTTCCGCTTCCTCGTCTGCTGGCACCGGCAACGCCGGTGGCGAAGCCTGGAGCGCTCCCGGCGCTTACGGCGACGACACACCCTTCTAAGCACTTCGGATGCCTGTGGCCCAGGCATCCCACCACAACCAAGGAAGACCACTTATGGCTGGAAAGTCGAGCGGCGACCGCCGCAAGCCTCGTAAGGGCGGGAAAGTTGTTGCTCCCGCCAAGGCGATTCGCGTTGGCATCATCGATTACAAGGATGTCCCGACGCTTCGCAAGTTCATCTCGGAGCGTGGGAAGATCCGCGCCCGTCGTATCACCGGTGTCTCGGTGCAGGAGCAGCGTCTGATCGCCACCGCGATCAAGAACGCGCGCGAAATGGCGCTCCTGCCTTACGCCGGCGCGGGTCGTTAAGGAGCACCATGTCGAAGCTGATTCTCACGAACGAGGTCGCCGGGCTCGGTAGCGCCGGTGACATCGTTGACGTCAAGGCCGGGTACGCCCGGAACTTCCTCATCCCCCAGGGATTCGCCGTGGCGTGGAGCCGCGGTGGCGAAAAGCAGGTCGCGTCCATCCGGGCCGCCCGCGAGTCGCGCGCGATCCACGACCACGAGTCCGCCGTCGCCCTGAAGGACGCCCTCGAGGGCGCCAAGGTGCGCCTGGCCGTCAAGGCTGGTGCCGAAGGGCGCCTGTTCGGTTCGGTCAAGACCGGTGACATCGCGGATGCCGTCAAGGCCGCCGGTCTCGGTGACCTCGACAAGCGCAAGATCCAGATCACCTCGGCGATCAAGTCGGTGGGCGAGCACGAGGCGACCGTTCGCCTGCGTGACGACCTCACCGCCGTGATCACCCTCCAGGTGGTTGCTGCCAAGTAGTACCGCAACGCGCGGGAACGGATGCCGCGGAACCAGCCCTTTCGGGTCGGTCCCGCGGCATCCGCCTTTGGTGTGGGCGCGTACCCCCCCGGTCACACGCCCACACGGTCAGACCCGCGCGGTGCGACGGCGGAGCGCCGCCGTACCCGCGAGCGCCGCGCCCGTGATGAGCGCGAGTAGTGCGATCCAGAGTCCACCTGTCGTGGAACCCGTCACGGCCAGCGCCGAGACCGACAGGCCAGCGGGGGCCGCACCGACGCCGGCGGCAGAGCCGATCGTGGTGACGCCCGTCGTCGACATGCCGTCACCGGGCTCTTCCGTTCCCGGGGTGCCGGGCTCGGTCGGGTCGGTGGGGTCCGTTGGGTCCGCAGGGTCCGTCGGCACAACCGGGCCTGTCGGGCCGGTCGTGGTGCTGTCGCCGACCACCGATACGGCGTTTCCGCCGAGCGTCAGAGGCAGGCTGATCGGAGCGACGATCTGGCTGCCGCCGAGGATTCCCTCGGTGCCGCTCGTGGACGGACCGTCGGTGCCCGCGGACGTCGGGGCGGCGATCATTGATCCCGACGACTGGCTGTCGCCGAGCACGGAGATAGCGTTGCCGCCGAGCGTGATCGGCGCCTGAACGGGAGCCTGCACCTGGGTACCGCCGGCAATGCCGTCGCTACCTGTGGTGTTTGCGTCCGTTCCGGTTCCGGTGGTGCCGTTCGTGGTTCCGGCGTCGGTCGACTGGCTGTCGCCGAGCAGTGAGATGGCGTTGCCGCCGAGCGTGATGGGTGCTCCGATGGGCGCAATCACCTGGGTGCCGCTGGCGATGCCGTCGTTACCTGTGGTGGTTGCACCGGTTCCGGTTCCGGTGGTGCCGTTCGTGGTTCCGGCGTCGGTCGACTTGCTGTCGCCGAGCACGGAGATCGCGTTGCCGCCGAGCGTGATGGGTGCTCCGATGGGCGCGATCACCTGTGTGCCGCCGGCGACGCTGTCGTCACCTGTGGTGTTTGCGTCCGTTCCGGTTCCGGTGCCCGTGGTGCCGTTTGCGGCACTCGCATCGGTCGACTGGCTGTCGCCGAGCACCGAGATCGCGTTGCCGCTTACCGCAATGGGAACCTGGATGGGCGCGATCGCCTGCGTGCCGCCCAAGGTCGCGTCCTCACCGGACGTGCCGGGCGCGGGAGCAGGCTCGGTGGCCGGAGCCGAAGCCGGCTCCGGCGCGGGTGCCGGAGACGGCGCGGGTGCCGAGGCATCCGCTGACCCGCTGTCCCCGAGTACCGAGATGGCGTTGCCGCCCACGGTAACCGGCACGGCGACGCTCACGACGCCCTGGGTGCCCGATGCGATGCCGTCCGTGCCGCCGGTGGTGACACTCGGCGTGGCCGGCGCCGGGGCGGCTGCGGGCGTCTCGGCTCCCGAGCTGGACGAATCGCCCAGCACCGAGATGCCGTTGCCGCCGATCGTGACCGGCAGGGTGGCGTTGATGAGTGCCTGGGTGCCAGATGCCGCGCCGTCGTCTCCGGATGTCTCCGCAGCCTGGGCGACGGTCGCCCCGGCGAAGGCGAGCCCGCCTCCGATGAGCGCACCGAGGAGCGCTCGTTTGATGGTCCTACGCATGATGAATCTCCTGACTGAATGGGGAAGTCAGCGCGCCGAATGGCGCACCGGATCGTCTGCCGCGCACGAGTGCGCGACGCGATCCCCGTCAGTCAGGAGAGACGTCGGTTGCGAAGACGGGCGCGCCCGGAAGGGCGTCGTCCGAGAGAGAGCGGATGGCGGCGCCGTGCGCGTGCACACGCCACGAGAATTCGACGAGAGCGGCCCACAGCGTCGCCGCGGCCGATATCCCGGCCGAGAGCACCCCGCACGACCCAGCGGGCGCAGACGGCGCGTGAGGCCATCCCCAGCGCCCCGAGCCGGCCGACGATGCGGACAGGATCGGCACGACCGATCCGATGACCAGTGCGCCGGCGAACAACCCGCCGAACACCAACGCTTGTTGTGCCGTGAGCGGCGCAGCAGAGGGCACCGACTGCACGACCGGTATCGGTTGGGTTTCTTCGCCGGGAAACAGGGTGCCGGGAAGCAAGGTGTCGGGAAGAGGAAGGATGGCTCCGGTGCCCGGTTGCGCCGGGTTGCCGACGATCGCGGTGGTCGTGCCGGTAACCGCCGTGAGGAGCTGGTCCACCACGGAGATCGTCGAGCCCACGGTGTCCGTCAGGCCCGTGCTCGAGGTCACCGAACCGAGCAGCGGGAGCCCATCGATCGCCGCGAGCAGCGGATCGAGGGCCTCTCCGATCGAAACGTTCGAAACGATGCCGGTGGTCGTGTCGGCCACGACTCCCGCGAGTGCATCGACCGTGTCGGCGGTGCCATGAAGAGCGGATGTCGTGGCGCCAGTCACTTCAGAGACGGCCGTGGTCGCGACATTCGCGACGCCCTGGACGAGCGGCGCGACGATCGGAGCGTGGGTGGCTGCGGGATTGTGGGCGCCGGAGGCGGGTGCCTGCGGCGCGGGCGCGGGGGCCGGGGCCGCAGGGACGACAGTCTGCACCACGTCGACCACGACGGGTTCGACGGTGTCGATCACGTTGGTGACGGCGGATGTCGTGTGCTGCACCGTCGAACTGACGACTCCGAGCAGACCGCTCGGATCGTCTTCTGCGGCTGAGGCGCTGGTCGACTGACCGAAGGTCGTGAGAGCGCACCACGCAAGACCGACTCCGCCCGCGAGCAGGAGCAAACGTGACCATCGACCCTGTCGTGGTTCAACGTCAACGTTCATGTCCTCACCCCCCGGTTGGACAATCTGGTTTGCGCATCAATGCCTATGTAGCCAGCGAGAATACGCCGGGGAGCGATGTTCGTAAACCCCCGTATCGCAAAACGCCCCCAGGTTGTGCACACCCCGACCCTCAATGACGAACCTTCAAGCAGGGCTTCAAACACATCCTGTTTCCACAGGCTGTGCAGATACGACACCCTGATCAGAGTGCATAAAAAAGACTACATGAGATGCCTCTCATCTAGTTCTCCACAGGCTTCATACACAGGCATAGCGGCGTGTCTGCCCGAGTTTCCACAAAGTTATCCACAGGCCGTGTTGCGGGTGAATCTACGTCCCCATACCGTGAGGGAGCGCACTTCGGGGGAGGCTGGAACAGGACGTTCCGGGCGAGTGTCGGAGGTGTCTGATCTGCTGTCGGGGGACCCGGCGATCAGACACACCCGCTCGGCGTTTTCCGAAAGAGATGCGCTCGTCAGGGCTGCATGACGTACTCCGCGCCCCGAGACGGGCCGGACATATTTCCACTGGTGTGACGCGAGTGGTGGGCCGGTTTCGGCGGAAGGGAGCGCGGTGTCGATAGCTGACATCTCGGAAGACCGCATGGGTGGAGCCCCCCGCGGCCCCGAGCGGACTCCCCCGCACGACACGCTCGCCGAACAGTCCGCGCTCGGCGGCATGCTGCTGTCGAAGGATGCCGTCGCCGACGTTATCGAGACGCTCCGCGGCCCCGATTTCTACGTGCCGAAGCACGAGCTCATCTTCGACGCCATCCTTTCGCTCTACTCGCACGGCGAGCCCACCGACGTGGTCGCTGTCACCGATGAGCTCATCAAGACGGGCGAGCTGCAGCGCGCCGGCGGCGCGGACTACCTGCACACGCTCACGTCGATCGTGCCGACCGCGGCCAACGCCGGGTACTACGCGTCGATCGTTGCCGAGCGTGCCCTGCTTCGCCGCCTGGTCGAGGCCGGCACGCGCATCGTGCAGATGGGCTATTCGGGCCAGGGCGAGGCGCTCGACCTGGTCAACAATGCGCAGGCCGAGATCTACTCGGTCAACGGCAACGAGAACACCGAAGACTACGTTCCCCTGACGGTCGCCGTCGACGCGGCTGTCGAAGAGATCGAGGCTGCCCGCGGCCGCGACGGTCAAATGATGGGCGTTCCCACGGGCTTCGCCGACATGGACGACCTGACGAACGGCCTGCACCCGGGCCAGCTGATCATCATCGCTGCGCGACCCGCCCTCGGTAAGTCGACGCTGGCGCTCGACTTCGCTCGTGCCGCCTCGATCGGTCACAACCTTCCGACCATCTTCTTCTCGCTCGAAATGGGTCGCAGCGAGATTGCGATGCGTCTGATGAGCGCCGAGGGTGCGGTGCCGCTGCACACGATGCGCAAGGGCACGCTCGACTCGCGTGACTGGACGACGATCGCCGCGACCCGTGGCCGCATCAACGACGCTCCGCTCTACATCGACGACAGCCCGAACATGACGCTCGTCGAGATCCGGGCCAAGTGCCGTCGCCTCAAGCAGCGCGCCGACCTGAAGATGGTGGTCATCGACTACCTCCAGCTCATGACGAGCGGTAAGCGCGTCGAGAGTCGTCAGCAAGAGGTCAGCGAGTTCTCGCGTGCGCTCAAGCTGCTCGCCAAGGAACTTCGCGTACCGGTCATCGCGCTCTCGCAGCTGAACCGTGGCCCCGAGCAGCGGCAGGACAAGAAACCGGCCCTGTCGGATCTACGTGAGTCCGGATCGCTCGAGCAGGATGCCGACATGGTCATCCTGTTGCACCGCGAGTCCGCCTACGAGGCAGACAGCCCGCGCGCCGGCGAGGCCGACCTGATCGTGGCGAAGAACCGTAACGGTCCGACGCGTACGGTGACGGTCGCCTTCCAGGGCCACTTCTCGCGCTTCACGGATATGGCGCCTGCCGGCTGATCCGTTTGTAGGTTTTTTTTGAAGTTGTCCTTTTCGCAGATGAAATGTCCACGGTGTGTCCATATGGACATTTCGGCTCGGCGGTCATCGTGTAGGTTCTCGGCGAAGATGGCGGATTCTTAGATGAAGTGGCGGACAAGTGGCGGATCCGAAAGATTGGTGAGAACGATGCGTGTAAGTGCCGTGTCGGTTCCTATCCGAAATGACAGATTCCGCGGGTAGTTGGCATGCACCTAGCAGTCCTGCCATTGGCTGGGGGTGAAGGGTTACTCGCTCACTCGATTAGGGGCGAACCGGCTACATTCGACAGGCTTGTGCTCGTGTGCACAGCTGTGGAGTGGTGGGAGCGGCATCAGGTAGTGCTCTACCTCGCAGCGATCGCCGTGGGTGCGGTGGTCGGTCTACTCGTGCCGGCGGTGGCGGATCCGCTCGAGTCGGCGATCAATCCCGTGCTCGGGTTGTTGCTGTACGCGACGTTCCTGGGGGTGCCGTTCACGGCGATCGGCCGGGCCTTCACGGATTGGCGGTTCCTGGGCGTCGTGCTCGTCCTGAACTTCGTCGTCGTGCCGGTGGTCGTGTTCGGGTTGAGTCGCGCCGTGGCGGCTGATCAGGCGGTGCTCGTTGGGGTGTTGTTCGTGCTGCTGACGCCGTGTGTGGATTACGTGATTGTGTTCACTGGCCTGGCTGGCGGTGCACGTGCGCGGCTGCTTGCTGCCACGCCCCTGCTGATGCTTCTGCAGATCGTGTTGCTGCCGGTGTACCTGTGGCTGATGGCCGGCGCCGAGGTGGTGGGTGCGTTCGACCCGCATCCGTTCGTGGAGGCATTTCTGTTGTTGATCGTGCTGCCGCTCGTTCTCGCCGCCGCCACGCAGCTGCTGGCGAAACGGTTCCGTGCCGGCCGCGCGATCGAGGGCGTGGTGCTGGCGGCAATGGTGCCGCTGATGATGCTGACTCTCGCCGTGGTGATCGGCTCGCAGGTCTTCGGCGTGAGCAGCGCTCTCGGCCAGCTGCTAATCGCGGTTCCCGTGTTCGTCGTGTTCGTCCTAATCGTGGCACCACTCGGTGCGCTCCTCGGGAGCGCGGCACGCTTGGATGTTCCCAGCCGCCGGGCGGCCACGTTCAGCGGGGTCACCCGCAACTCGCTGGTCGTGCTCCCGCTCGCTCTCGCGCTGCCGGCATCTTTCGCTCTGACGCCGTTGGTTGTAGTGACTCAGACCTTGGTGGAGCTCGTCGCAATGGTGGTCATGGTCGCCGGGGTACCGCGACTCATCCGCCCTCGCATTAGTACAGCGGAGAATGTATAGTCAGCCTGTGCTGACTCTTACTTCTCGCCTCGATGTGATGAACCGGCTGGGTCGGGCGATGGCCGACCCGACCCGTTCCCGGATCCTCCTCACACTGCTGGACGCTCCCGGCTACCCGGCTGAGCTGGCACGAGATCTCGAGCTGACCCGCACGAACGTCTCGAATCATCTGACGTGCCTGCGGGGCTGCGGGTTGATCGTCGCCACACCGGAAGGTCGGCGCACCCGGTATGAGATCGCCGACCCGCATCTGACCCAGGGGTTGCGACAGCTGCTCGAGGCGGTCGTCGCCGTCGACGAGGGCGCCCCGTGCATGGACGATCAGTGCGAGTGCTGCGCATGAGCCTCATCGACCGTGACCTGCTGCCGGTGGCCTGCACGCTGACGCCCGGCGCTGGTGCTGCACAGCTAGCCGCGTGGCAGGAATTCAACGACGACTACCTCCTCGACATCGACAGGACGGCCGCCCAGATCACCGTCCACTACCCAAAGATCGACGACGCGACCGCCCGGCTGACGGAGCTGGTCCGCACCGAGCAGTCCTGCTGCGCGTTCGCGACTTGGGCGATCGACACGACCCACCCCGACCTGCGCCTTTCCGTTACCGGCACCGATGACGCACTGGCCGCGCTCACGTTCCTAGAGCAGACGCCCGCCCCCGCAACGAAGGAGAGCGTGCAGTGAGCGAAGAGTGTTGCGGCCCCAACGAGCCGCGCAAGCCCGGTACGGTCCGGCGCATCGAACTGTCCCGGCCGCTCTCGACCGGTGACGCCTGCTGCGCCGCGGAACCCTCCTCCAAGACCGCGGCGCCAAGCGCGGTGCACGATGCGGGCGATGCCTGCTGCGGCCCCGACCTCGCCACCACCCCCACCGAGGCGGACGAGGAGCCGGAGGTCCGCCCGCCCTGGTGGCGCGACTTCGCGTTGCTTCCCTCCGCGCTGTCCGGGCTGTTCCTCCTCGCCGGATACACGTTCGAGTGGACTGGTCTGCACATCCCGGCGCTGGTGCTGCAGTGGGCGGCGCTGCTCGCCGGCGCCTACACCTTCGTCCCCGGCGCGATCCGCCGCCTCATCCGCGGTCGCCTCGGGGTCGGGCTGCTGATGACCATCGCCGCGATCGGCGCGGTCCTGCTCGGCCACGTTGGCGAGGCCGCGACCCTGGCGTTCCTGTTCTCCCTGGCCGAGGCGCTTGAAGACCGGGCGATGGACCGCGCCAAGGAAGGCTTGCGCGCCCTTCTGTCCCTCATCCCCGACACTGTCCGCGTCTCCCGCCTAACCAGCGACGTCACGATCCCCGCCGCGGACGTGCGTGAGCTGGACATCCTCGTCATCGGTGCCGGCGATCGCATCGCCACAGACGGCGTGGTCGTGGAGGATAGGTCGAGCCTGGACACGTCGGCGATCACGGGCGAGTCGATCCCGGTCGAGGTCGGCCCCGGCGATCCGGTCGCCGCCGGTTCGGTCAACGGGGCGGCGACGTTGCGGATCGAGGCAACTGCGGACGGCCGCGACAACTCCCTCACCCAGATCGTCGCCCTCGTGGAGCAGGCCCACGCCCGCAAGGGCAACCGGGCACGCCTCGCCGACCGGATCGCGAAGCCGCTCGTTCCCGTCGTCCTGATCGCCGCTGCCGTGGTCGCCCTGTTCGGGCTGCTGGTCGGCGACCCGTGGACCTGGATCGAACGCGCCCTCGTCGTCCTGGTTGCGGCATCCCCGTGCGCGCTGGCCATCGCGGTGCCCGTGACGGTGATCAGCGCGATCGGAGCGGCGTCAAAGTTCGGCGTCGTCATCAAGTCAGGTGAAGCGTTCGAGCAGCTCGGCACGATCCGCGCCGTCGCCCTCGACAAGACCGGCACCCTCACCCGCAACGAGCCCACCGTCGTCGACGTCCAGCCCGCACCCGGTATCACCCGCGACGACCTGCTCGCCTGGGCCGCCGCCGTGGAGGCCACCAGCACCCACCCCCTCGCCGCGGCCATCATCGCGGCCGCACCCGTCGCCAGCCCCGCAACGGAGGTGGTCGAGGAGGCCGGGCATGGCATCACCGGGACCGTCGACGGCCGGGCGATCCGGGTCGGCAATGTCCGCTGGCTCCATCCCGCCGGCCAGCAGTTGAACGCGGAGGCGATTGCCGCGCAGGGCATGACCGTCGTCGTGGTCGAGGCGGACGGGCAGATCGCCGGCCTGATCGGCGTGCGGGACGAGCTGCGCCCGGAGTCGGCCGAGACGGTCCGGATGCTGCAGTCGCAGGGCATTGAGACCATCATGCTCACCGGCGACAACACCCGCACCGCCCACGCCATCGCCGCCGAGGCGGGCGTAACCGACGTTCGCGCCGAGCAGCTGCCCGCCGACAAGGCCGCCGCGATTGAGGCGCTCGTCACGCAGCAACCGACCGCGATGGTCGGCGACGGCATCAACGACGCCCCGGCACTGGCGACGGCGACGGTCGGGATCGCGATGGGTGTGAAAGGCTCCGCGGCGGCGATCGAGTCCGCCGACGTCGCCTTCATCGGCCACGACCTCCGCCTCATCCCCGGCGCCCTCGCCCACGCCCGCCGCGGCCGACGCATCATGACCGCCAACATCGGTCTGGCTCTGGCGATCATCGTCGCGCTGTTCCCGCTCGCCCTGTTCGGCATCCTCGGGCTCGCCGGCGTCGTGCTGGTGCATGAGATCGCCGAGGTCGTCGTCATCCTCAATGGCGTCCGCGCCGCCCGTCGCCCCGCTGCGCTACGGCAACTCGCCACGGTGCCCGCTCGCCAGCCCGAACCCGCCCACGCCTGACCACCGACCCCTCGCCCCGCGGTGGCAGAACACCGCCCGACTTGGAACCGGCCCTTGTGAAGACCCCCATCAAAGCCACCTTCGCCACCGTTGCCGTCGTCATCGTCCTGGTTGACCGGCTAGCCGCGCCGGACCCGGCCGGCGCTGCCGGCGCTCCCGTGCTCGGGTGAACCGGGCTCCGAATGGGTTTAGGTGCGCACGGTAGGCTGTGGGCGATGGTCTCTTCGGCCCGGACTCCGCGCTCCACGACGCTGAATGAGCAATTGTTGATAATGAGGCTCATTACCAGCGTCGGTTTGGCGCTGCTGCTGATGTTGGGTCTGGCAGCGACGGGTCACACAGAGGCGGACGGTTCGACTCCTGTTCCGCTGGTGATTTCTGGGTTCATGGACCCCCACGTCGAGCCCGTGGCAGACGCCCCAGTCGAGCATGAGGCGGTCGCCGGTGGCGTCGTTTCTGGGCCGAACGCGTTGGTGGGCGCTGCGCTGTGCATGTTGGGCGTGTTGTGCGGGCTGACGTTCATGGTGGTGCTGCGGGGGTTGTGGCGTCGGCGGATGCCTCCGGTTCTCGGTGACGGGCCACGGATGCCTTCGCTGCTTCCGGCGCCGGCTGCCCGTGCTCACCCGATTGTCTTTTCGTTGACGCAGTTGGGTCTTTCCCGAACCTGACATTGTGGCACGCCACCCTTTCCGGGTGGCGCTTCGTCCCGGGCTGCGTGCCCGGGTTCTGTCCTGTGCCGTGTCTTGGTTTGGAGTACCCGATGAAAACCCCTGTGAAGGCGACGCTCGTCACCATTGCCGTTGTGGTGGTGATGGTGATCGCCGCGTTGATCTATGTCCTTGTCAATCAGAGCCAGTCCGCTCCACCTTCATCTGGGGGCGGTGACGCATCCCCGCAGGTGGTGCGGGAGAGCTCGCATGTCCTCGACGACGGCGGGGAGGGCGCTGTCACCCTGGTGGAGTTCCTCGACTTCGAGTGCGAGGCGTGTGGCGCGTTCTTCCCGATCGTGGAGGATATGCGGGAGCAGTTCGCTGGGGAGATCACGTATGTGGTCCGCTACTTCCCGCTGCCCGGTCACTTCAATTCGAAGAACGCGGCGGTCGCGGCGGAAGCGGCCGCGCAGCAGGACCGGTTCGAGGACATGTATGTCCGGTTGTTCGAGACGCAGGCGGAGTGGGGTGAGGCGCAGGAGTCTCGCGCCGACCTGTTCCGTGGCTTCGCGGAGGAGATCGGTCTGGACATGGCCGCCTATGACGCCGCCGTGGCGGACCCGGCTACGGCGGAGCGGGTGGAGCTGGATTTCGAGGAGGGCCAGGCGCTCGGGGTGAGCAGCACGCCGACGTTCTTCCTCGACGGTGAGCTGCTCGAGCTGCAGGAGTGGGACGACCTCGAGAACGCCATCCAGGCTGCGGTGAACGGTGGCCGGTGATGCGGGCGGGTTTGACGCATCGGCGGGCGATCATCGTCGGCGCCGGGCAGTCTGGGCTCGCGGTTGCCGCGGCTCTGGCCGCGGAAGGGCTGCGGCCGCAGCACGAGTTTGTGGTGATCGACGCCGCCAGCACGGGGCAGCGTTCCTGGTCCTCACGGTGGCATTCGATGGAGCTTCTCAGCGACGCCCGGCATAGCGCGCTGTCTCCGCGGCGGCTGCTGGGTGACCAGCGCCGGCATCCGCGAGTGGACGAGATGGCGGACTACCTCACCTTCGTGGAAGCCGGGCTGGGCGTGGAGACGGTCTGGGGCATCCAGGCGACCGGGGTGGAGCATCGCGGGAACGGCTCGACTCTGCTGCTGTCGACGACGGCAGGGGAGGTGCAGACCCGCAACGTGATCTGCGCGACGGGCGCGGCCGCGCACCCGCGGATTCCGGAGTGGGCGTCTCTGCTGACGATGCCCGGGGTGGTGCTGCACAGCAGCGAGTACCTGTACCCGAAGCAGATCCCCGTCGGCGACGTGCTCATCGTGGGCGGCGGGAACAGCGGTGTGCAGCTGGCCCGCGAACTGTCCGCGTCGCACACCGTGACGCTGTCCGTGCGAACCCGGCGGCAGCATCGCCCCGCGATGAGCTATCCCGCCGCGGCGGGGGAGAGGGTGCCGCTGTTCTCGCGGGAGCGTCGCCCCGAGCCGATCTTCGGCGACAGCTATGAGCAGCTGCGCCGCGTCGGGGTCACGATCGCAGCTGCGGTGCAGGACGCGGCCGGCGCCGGGGTGACCTTCGCCGATGGCACGCAGGCATCCCCCCGCTCGGTGATCCTCGCCACCGGCTACACCCCTGGCGACGACTGGCTCCCGGAACCGGCCCGCGTCGACCGGCCGCGGCGCACCCTGACCGGCCTGCCCGGGCTGTTCGTGGCGGGGATGCCGCAGTACGGCGGCCGCGGCTCCGACACCCTCGCCGGGGTCTGGAAAGACGCGACGACGATCGCCCAGCACATCATCAACCGGCCCTGAAAGGACCACCGCCTTGACCACCGTCACCGACCACGAACACCCGCACCGATCCGGCTCACGGAGACGCATCCTCCTCCTGTCCACTCTGACGACGCTGCTGCTGGCCGCCGGGCTCCTGTTCGCCACCGCGGCGCCCGCAGCCGCGCACGATGAGATCGTCTCCTCCTCCCCGGAAGCCGGATCCACGGTCAGCGTGGTCCCGGAGGAGATTTCGCTGACGTTCAGCGGCGAGATCCTCACCGATTTCAGCGCCGTGATCATTGAGGTGGTCGCCCCGGACGGGCAGAACATCGCATCGGGGGATCCGGTCATCGACGGGACCACGGTCACCCAGGCGGTGACGCCTGGTCAGGCGGGCGTGTACACGGTGCGGTGGCGGGTCGTGTCCAGCGACGGGCACCCGATCAGCAACGAGTACCAGTACACCGTCGAAGCGGTCACCGTCCCCACCAGCGCCCCTACCCCCGAAGCGACCGAGGAGCAGACACCCGACCCGTCTCCCACATCTGCCGCCAATACGTCCGGAGAGGTTCACAACGGGCCATCCGGAGGTGGGGAACTCCTCCCCGTCCTTGCGGTCCTGAGTGGCGTAATCGTGCTGGGCGGCGCGCTGGTGGTCGTGCTCATGGTGGCCAGAGAGCGTCGTCGCCGCGACCGAGCAGCCGCGGCCGCGGCCGCCGCGGATGGTGGAACCGCCGACGACCAGCAACAGAAGGAGAACCCCTCATGAAATGTCCGGTCGACGGGACCGCCCTGCTGATCACGGAACGCTCCGGGGTCGAGATCGACTACTGCCCGCAGTGCCGGGGCGTCTGGCTGGACCGTGGCGAGCTCGACAAGATCATCGACCGCGCCGCCGACCTTGCTGGCGGCGGCCGGCAAACCAGCACCGCCCCCTATCCGCGCGAGGGCGACCACCGTTCTGACCGCGACAGGGATCATCACGGTCGCTCCGGGCGTCGGCGGAAGGAAGGGTTCCTCGGTGACCTCTTCGACTTCTGACACCAAAAACCTCTTCCTGATAGCCGGTCTGATGACCGGGTTATCAGCGGCCCTCGCGAACGCAGGAGGAGCCGCTGATGGTTCGTGAGCAGACCCGGCGGTTCGCGGTCGCGTGCCTGGCCGCCGCTGTGGTGGTCCTGGTCGACCAGGCGACGAAGGCGGCCGCACTGGGAGGGTTGAGTCAGGAGGAGCGGATCCCGCTGCTGGGGGATCTGCTTGGGCTGCAGCTCGCGTTCAACCCCGGCGCGATCCTCTCCCTCGGAGCCGGGGTCACCGGGCTGCTCACTCTCCTCGGGGTCGGTGCCGTGGTGCTGCTGGTCGTCGCCGCCGCGCGGGCGCGGACCGGATGGTGGGCGATGGGGATCGGCCTGATCCTCGGGGGCGCGATCGGGAACCTGATCGACCGGCTGTTCTCCCCCCCTGGGTTCGGGGTCGGGCACGTCACCGACTTCCTCGCCTACGGGAACCTGTTCATCGGCAACCTCGCCGACGTCGCCCTCGGTGCCGGCGTCATCGTCCTCGGCCTGAGCCTGTGGACCCGACACCGCCGCTCCCGCGTCAGCGCGGACAGCGCGGCGCCTGCGACGGGCTCCGTGGTGAGCGGGTCATGATGGCGAAGCAGCGGACCTCGTCCGTATACCAGCGCAACGCGTTCGCGCCGGGGCTGCTCGCGGCGGCGGTGTTGTTCCTCGCGCCGGTACTGATGGGCGGGGACTGGTTCACCGTTGTGCTGTTCGTCGCCGCGATCTTCGCGGTCATCGTGGGGTGGTTCGCGATCCAGGCGCGGCAGTGGTGGTGGTTGCCTGTGTTCGTCGTGATCGCCGTGATTTGGAACCCGGTGTTCCCGTTCCCGTTCACCGGCCCGGTGTGGACTGCGGCGCAGCCGGTCGCCGCGGTCGTGTTCCTGGTCGCCGGCGCCCTGATCAAGGTCAAGCGCGCATGATCCGCCGCCGCGTCCTTGCCGCCATGACGCTGGTCGCGGCGCTGCTGCTGGCCGGGTGCACGTCCAGCGACTCGCTCGCGCAGCAGTACCGGGACGGAAGCGAGAAGGGCTACATCGCCGGTGACTTCCAGATCGTCGAGATCCCGGATGCCGACCGCGGGGAGCCGGTGGTGTTCGAGGGCGTCACCGAGACCGGGGAGACGGTGTCCAGTGACGACTACCGCGGCGGGGTGCTGGTGGTGAACTTCTGGTACGCCGCGTGCGGGCCGTGCATCGTCGAAGCCCCGATGCTCGAGGAGGTCTGGCAGGAGTATCAGGACCAGGGCGTCGCGTTCCTCGGGGTGAACACCTACGACCAGCCAGCCACCGCACTGTCGTTCGCCCGTGACAACAACGTCACCTACCCGAGCGTGATCGACGTGAACGACGGACGGGTCAAGCTCGCGTTCGCGCAGGTCACTCCGATCCAGGCCACCCCCACCACCTTGGTCATCGACCAGGAGGGGCGGGTCGCGGCGCGGATCATCGGGCAGTTGGCCAGCGCGTCGATCCTGTCCACCCTGGTCGCCGACACCCTCGCCGAGGACACCTCATGAATCCGGGAGCGGTGATCGTCGACGGCGCCCTGTGGGTCGCGATCCTCGCCGGGCTGGTGTCGTTCGTGTCCCCGTGCGTGCTGCCGCTGGTGCCTGGCTACCTCGGCTACCTCGGCAGCACCACCACGACGACCGCGGCCCCCACGCTGGACGGGGGGCGCACGGTGACGGCGGAGCGCGCGCGGCTGCTGCTGGGCGTGACATTGTTCATCGCCGGGTTCACCGTGGTGTTCGTCGCCGTCACGATCCTCGGCGGCACCTTCGGGTACCTGCTGCTGCAATACGCCAATGTGCTCACTCGCGTCTTCGGGGTCGTCATCATCGCCCTCGGCCTGGTGTTCCTCGGCTTCTTCGGCATTGCCCAGCGCACCCTCCGCCCTCGCGCCCAGGGTAGGACCGGGCTGATCGGGGCGCCGCTTCTCGGGTTCGCGCTCGGCGTCGGCTGGACCCCCTGTATCGGCCCGACGCTCGCAGCGATCATCTCTATGTCGTGGAACCTCGGTGACCCCGCCCGCGCGGGCCTGCTCGGGCTCGCGTACTCGCTGGGCCTGGGCATCCCGTTCCTGATCCTCGCGGCCGGATGGGGGTGGGCGTCCCGATCGGTGACGTTCCTGCGCCGCCACATCCGCGCCCTGAACATCATCGGCGGGGCCATGCTCATCGCCCTCGGCCTGCTGATGGTGACCGGGCTGTGGACGGCACTGATGTCGCAGCTGCAACAGGTGGTGATCAATGTCCCCCTCCCGCTCTGACACCGGCATCGACGTCACCGCCGACCCGCTACGCCCCGGCGACCACGCCGACAGCGAATCCGCGACGGAGATCACCCAGCCGGCGCTGGGCATCACCGGGTGGTTGCGGTGGGCATGGCGGCAGCTGACCAGCATGCGCACCGCATTGGTCCTGCTGCTGTTCCTCGCGATCGCCGCCGTCCCCGGGTCCCTGTTCCCGCAGCGCAGCGCCGACCCCAACGGTGTCATCCAGTGGGAGCGGGACAACCCTGACGTGTTCCCCCTCGCCGATGCGGTCGGCCTGTTCGACGTGTACCTGTCGCCGTGGTTCTCCGCGATCTATCTGCTGCTGTTCACCTCCCTGATCGGCTGCGTGATCCCGCGCGCCAAGCACCACTACAAGGCGCTCCGCTCCCGCCCCCCTCGCACCCCGGCCCGGCTGTCGCGGCTCTCGGAGTACCGGGAACTGACCTTGCCGAGAGAGGAAGGGAGGACCGACCCGGCCGCGCACGCGATCGACGTCGCGGCAGAGCAGCTGCGCAAGGCCGGATACCGGGTGGAGCGATACGACGCCCGCGGAGCCGCGTCGGTGTCGGCCGAGCGCGGCTACCTGCGCGAGACCGGCAACCTGATCTTCCACGTCGCCCTCGTCGGCGTGCTGGTCTCGGTCGCGATCGGCGGGTCGTTCGCGTATACCGGGCAGCGGGTGGTGGTGGAGGGCACCACGTTCGTGAACGCGCTCAGCGACTACTCCTCGTTCAACCCCGGCCGTTTCGTCGACGGCACGGGCCTTGCCCCCTACTCGCTCACCCTCGACGACTTCCAGGTCTCCTACCGGCTGCCCGGCACCCCCGGCGCAGGCCAGGCCGGAGACTTCTCCGCCGACATCACCATCCGCCAACCCGGGCAGGACGATCGGGCGCAGAGCGTGATCGTGAACTACCCGATCACCGTCGACGGCGATCGCATCTACCTGCTCGGCAACGGCTACGCCCCCACCCTCACGATCCGCGACGCCGCCGGCGAGGTGGTGTACAGCGAGTCGCAGCCGTTCCTGCCGCAGGACTCCAACATGACCTCGCTGGGCATCATCAAGATCCCGGACGGGCTGCCCGAACAGGTCGGGCTGGTCGGGTTCTTCTACCCCACCCAGGGGGTGTTGCCCTCCGGCGCGTTCACCTCCGTCTACCCGGACGTGGTCAATCCGGTGCTGACTCTCAACGTGTTCAGCGGGGATCTCGGCATCGACGACGGCACTCCGAGGTCGGTGTACACGCTCGAGGTCGACGGGCTCACCCAGCACACCGGCGGCGACACCGCCGCCGACTCCCTTGAGCTCACCCCCGGCGCCACCGTCGACCTGCCGAACGGGTGGGGCACGATCACCTGGGAGGAGGTCACGGCGGAGGAGCCGGTGAAGCGGTTCGCGTCGCTGCAGATCCAACGCGACCCCAGCAGCGGCTGGGTGCTCGCGTTCTCCGTGCTCGCCACCCTCGGCCTGTTCGCCGGCCTGTTCGTGCCCCGCCGCCGGCTCTGGGTGAAAGCCCGCACCACCCCGGATGGTGTGCACGTCGAGTACGCGGGACTGGCCCGCGGCGAAGACCCCGCTTTGGCGCGCGCCGTCGACGAGTTCGCGACCCGCCACGCGCACGCCCTCGGCGTAGACCAGCCTGCGAAGGACACACCGTGACGACCGTGTGGATCCCGGACGCCCCGCCGACCCTCGGCGGGTTCCTCACCCCGGCCCCGCTTCCGGCTCCGGTGCTACCGCTCCTCGCGGGACTCCTCGCGGTCGCCTACCTGGCCGGTGCGATCCGGATGTGGGTCCGCGGCCGCGGCTGGCCGGTGTGGCGGACGGTCAGCTTCCTGCTCGGCTGCGTCGCCCTCGCCGCGGTCACCGGCCTGGCGGTGGAGAACTTCGGGTACGCCCTGTTCTCGGTGTTCATGTTCCAGCAGCTCACCCTGATGATGGCGATCCCGCCGCTGCTGGTCCTCGGCTCTCCCGGCACCCTGCTGCTGCGCGCCACCCCGCACCACGGCCCAGGTCTCCTGGTGCTCCGCGCCGCGCACGCCGGGCTACGCAGTCGCACCGCACGGTGGCTGCTCAGCCCGTGGCTGGCGGTGCCGCTATACCTGGCCGCGTTTTACGGTCTGTACCTGGCGAACTTCGCCGATCCGATCCTGTCCACCGTCACCGGCCATACCCTCCTCGAGGTCGGGTTCCTGGTCGCCGGGATGCTGTTCACCATCCCGATCCTGTCGTCGGACCCGCTGCCGGTGCGGATGAGCCACGGCGGCCGCGCCCTGGACGTGTTCGCCGAGGCCGCCCTGCACGCCTTCTTCGGCGTCTTCCTGATGATGGCCACCACTACCCTCATCGACGGGTTCGCCGGCCCGACGAGCGCGCTGGGCATCGACCCGATCGAAGACCAGCGCCTCGCCGGCGGGCTGGCCTGGTCCTACGGCGAGGCCCCCACCTTGCTGATGCTCATCTACGTCATGCACCGCTGGTTCCGCGACGACACCGCCCAAGCGGTCGCCGCCGACCGTCGCGCCGACGCACACGGCGACCCTGAGCTCGACGCGTACAACGACTACCTCACCCGACTCCACCAGAAAGACACCTGACCGATGCGCACGCCTTTGCCGACACCCGCCCCGGCCGCCGCGCCGGAGCAGGAGACGCCGCGCCGCACCGTGGCGGCATGGTCGCTGCCGGTGTGGGCGGCGGTGCTGGCATCCGCGGCCGCCGGCCTGCTGCTGGATCTCGCCTCCGCACCGGTGGGGTGGTGGCCGTTGACGTTCGTGAGTGTCACGGTCGCCCTGGTGGCCCTGATCGGCCGCAGCATCGGCGGGGCGCTGCTGGTCGGCACTGTGTTCGGCGCCGTGTTCTACACGACCCATCTGGTGTGGGTGGGGGAGTTCCTCGGCCCGGTGCCGTGGCTTGCCCTCGCCGGGCTGGAAGCGGTCCTGTTCGGCGCGGGCGCGGTGCCGATCGCGCTCGCCTACCGGTGGACCGCCCGCTATCCGGCCCGCGGCCTCGTGCAGCTGCTCGCGGTACCGCCGCTGATCGGGGTTCTGTGGACGGCCCGTGAGGTGGTGATGGGTGCGTGGCCGTACTCCGGGTTCCCGTGGGCGCGCCTCGGGATGACCCAGGTGGGCGGCCCGCTCGCGGAGGCCGTGTCGTGGACGAGCGTGACCGGCCTGTCCCTGCTGATCGTCATTCTGTGCGCCTCTGTGGTGCAGTGGATCCGCGCCGGCGGCATCCGCTTCATGCTCGGGTTGCACCCTGCTGTGAGCGTCGCCGCTCTCCTGGTGATAGCGCCGCAGTTCCCCACCGCGCCGGCCGGGGAGTTCCGCGTGGGATGGGTGCAGGGCAACGGCCCCACCGGGTACTTCGACGACAAGGTGCCCGGCGACGTCCTGGCCGCGCAGACCGCCGCCACGGTGCCGCTGTACGGGCAGCCGATGGATCTGCTGGCCTGGCCGGAGGGCGGCGTCGACGCCGACCCGCTCAGTGATCCCGCCGCCGCCGAGGCGTTGGACCGGGTCGTGCGCTCGGCCGGGGCGCCGTTGCTGATGAACGCCGCCACCACCCGCGGCGACGATGTCTTCAACACGTCCCTGCTGTGGACCGCGGATCCCACGGGCCGGCAGTGGCACGACAAGGTCAACCCGGTCCCGTTCGGCGAGTACGTGCCGGACCGGTGGTTCTACGAGCTGATCGTCCCCGACCTGGTGGGCTTGATCCAACGCGAATACACCCCCGGCAGCAACCCGCCGCTCGTGCAGGTCGGCGACGTCGGGGTGGGGTTGGCGATCTGCTTCGACGTGATCTACGACGCCGTGATCTGGGACGGTGCCCGCGCCGGCGCAGAGGTGTTCGTGTTCCAGACCAACAACGCCGACTTCCGCGGCACCGACGAGAACCTGCAGCAGCTCGCGTTCGCCCGGATGCGCGCCATCGAAACCGGCCGCGCGGTCGTCAACGTCTCCACGGTGGGCACCAGCCAGGTCATCACCCCGGACGGCACCACCGTCGACAGCATCGGCGTCGACACCGTTGACGCGTCGATCACCACCGTCCCGCTGCGCACCGGACTCACCCCGGCGGTGATCCTCGGTCCCTGGCTCACCGCTCTCATCGTCCTCGCTGCCGCCGGCGCTCTCACCGCGGCGGGGTTCTCCCACCGTGCCCGCACGCGTGCGGCCGCCGCAGATCGTTCGACTGATCCGGGGAGGCACCCATGAACACGCCACGGATGAGGCCTGCCGGAGGTCGACTGGCCTGGTCGCTGCGAACGCTGGCGACGGGCAGCGATCTCACCCTTCCTGGTGACCTGACGGCGGAGGAGTGTGGGTGCGCGCCCACGCCCGCGGAGAGCCGCGCATTCCGGGCCGGGGTGAGCCGGCGCACTCTGCTGACGGCGGGAACATTGAGCGCGGCCGTGGACTCGCTGGCCTGGCTGGAAGCGAACGCGGGCTGACCGATGTGCACGGATCTACCGCGCCACCCCGCTCGCGGGCACCCCCTGACCGCAACGACGAAGAGGACGACCCTGCCATGACCGGAACCGACGCGCTCTCCCTCGACGGCATCTCACTGCTGCTGGTGTGGACGGCGATCGCCACCTACCTGCTCGCGTTCATCGCGTACACCATCGACCTGGCCGGGCGCTCCGTCCCCGCCAGCGTCCCGCAGCGGGAGCCGGTCCTGGCCGGCGCTACCGCACGGGCGGGCCAGCAGACGGACAACGCCCAGAGTGGGTCGGTGGACAGTGTTCGCACGCCGCCCGCGCAGCGTCAACGGCTGCTGTGGGCGCGGATCGGGACGTCGCTGACGGTCCTCGCGTTCCTGTTCCACCTGGCCGGCACCATCCTGCGCGGCATCGCCGCGGAGCGGGTGCCGTGGGCGAACATGTACGAGTTCGCGCTGACCGGCACGGTCTTGATCGTGGCCGTCTACCTGCTGGTGCTGCGCCGCTACGACCTCCGCTTCCTCGGTGCGTTCCTGATCGGCATGGTGGTGCTGCTGCTGGGTGGCGCGACGGTCTCGTTCTACGTCGAGGTCGTTCCGCTGATGGATCCGCTCAAGAGCGTGTGGCTGGTCATCCACGTCTTCGTCGCGTCCCTGGCCACCGCCCTGTTCGCGATCGCCTGCGGCATCTCCATCACCCAGCTCCTGCAGGCCCGCCGGGAGCGCCGCACCCGAGCATCCTCGGACACTGCCCGCGCCGACGGTCTTGGGTTTCTGCGCACTCTGCCCGCCGCCGACGTGCTCGAGTCCCTCGCGTACCGGTTCGCGATCGTGGGGTTCGTGTTCTGGACGTTCACCCTGATCGCCGGCGCGATCTGGGCCAACGACTCCTGGGGTCGCTACTGGGGCTTCGATGTCAAGGAGGTGTGGACGTTCGTGATCTGGGTGCTCTACGCCGGCTACATCCACGCCCGCGCGACCCGCGGCTGGCGCGGCACCCGCTCCGCCTGGCTGTCCATCATCGGGTTCGTCGCGGTGCTGTTCAACTTCACGATCGTGAACATGTTCTTCCAGGGCCTCCACTCCTACTCCGGGCTCACATGACCCCGCACCCCTGCCCCGCCCTCTTGCCCGAGCCGAAAGCACGCACATGACCCCGATACTCTCGATTCCCGCCACCACGGGTGCGGATGCCACTGAACGCGGACAGCGGTCACTCCGACCGCGACAGGAATGACTCCTCGCGTCTTGCGGGTCGCAGGGCCTGCGATCCTCGGCGGGGTCGCACTCATCGCCTTGGTCGGGGCGTTGTGGTTCGGTGGGGGTGCTGCGCAGATCCCACTCGGCGACGCCGGCCCTGTTGTGCGCTGGGGGCTTCCGGTCACGAAACTGGTCGTGAATCTCGCCGCCGCGGGCATGGTCGGTGTGCTCGTGACCGCCTTGTTCACGCTGCGGGCCGGTGAGCGCGAGTTCGACGTCGCCCTCGATACCGCGTCGATCTCTGCAGCCCTGTTCACCGTGGCCGCGGGCGCGACCGGGTTCCTCACGCTTCTCAGCGTGTTCAACCCGGCCATCGACGCAGGCCCCCAGTTCGGTGCCCAGCTCGGCCGGTTCCTCGTCGAGCTCGAGGTCGGCAGGACATGGCTGATCACGACGGTCGCCGGCGCCGCCCTCACCGTCCTGACATTCGCCGTGCGGTCCTGGGTCGGGACGCTTCTGGTCGCCCTGGTGGCGGTGGCCTCGCTCGTGCCGATGGGCACGCAGGGGCACTCCGGCGATGACGCCTTCCACCACGAGGCGATGATGGCGCTCATCCTGCACATCATCGGCGCCGCGGTGTGGCTCGGCGGGCTCCTGCTGCTCATCGCCGTCCGTCCAGCCCTCGACCGTCGCCGCATCCCCGATCTCGTCGCCCGCTACTCGAGCATCGCTCTGGCCGCGTTCGTGCTCGTCGCCGTGTCCGGCACGGTGCGCGCCGCCATCGGCCTGCAGGAGTGGTCCGATCTGCTCTCGCCCTATGGCGCGATCTTGGGCATCAAGGTCGTCGCGCTCGTCGGCCTCGGCCTCTTCGGGGCGTGGTACCGCACCCGCCTGATCGGCAGGATGCGCAGCTCCGACGCGGCATCCCGCCCTTTCTGGATGCTCATCGCGTTCGAGCTGGCACTGATGGGTGTGGCCAGCGGCGCCGCCGCAGCGCTGGCCCGCACTCCGCCACCGAACCCGGCCCCGCTTCCCGAGATCCCCTCGCCGGCAGAACGCCTCACCGGTGCCCCGCTGCCCCCGGAGCTCACGATCGAACGGTGGGTCACCGCGTGGAACGTGGACATGTTGTGGGCGGTGCTCGCCGGGTTCGCGATCTTCTTCTATCTCGCCGGGGTGTGGCGGCTGCGCCGGCGCGGCGACGCGTGGCCTGTGTATCGCACGATCATGTGGGTCGCCGGCATGGTGCTGCTGGTCTGGGTCACCGGCGGCGTCGTCAACGTCTACCAGGACTACCTGTTCAGCATGCACATGGTGGGGCACATGCTGCTCACGATGGCGATCCCGGTGCTGCTGGTCGCCGGCGCCCCGGTGACCCTCGCCGCCCGGGCGATCCGCAAACGCGACGACGGCACCCGCGGCGGGCGGGAGTGGATCCTGTGGGCGGTGCATTCGCCCGTCGCCCGCATCCTGACGAACCCGTTCGTCGCGGCCGCCCTGTTCATCGGCTCACTGTGGGTGTTCTATTACACCGACCTGTTCCGCTGGTCGCTGTACGACCACCTCGGCCACCAGTGGATGATCGCGCACTTCCTCATCACCGGCTACCTGTTCGCGCTCTCCCTGATCGGCATCGACCCGGTGCCGTGGCGGCTTCCCTACGCCGGCAGGCTGCTGCTGCTCATCGGTGTGATGGCGATGCACGCGTTCTTCGGCATCGCCATCATGATGCAGTCGGGGCTGATGGTCGCCGACTGGTTCGGGTCGATGGGTCGCACCTGGGGTGTCACACCGCTCGAGGATCAGTACACCGGCGGCGGTATCGCGTGGTCGATCGGTGAGATCCCCACCCTGATCCTCGCGATCACGGTCGCGATTCAGTGGAGTCGCAGCGACGACCGCGAGACCAAGCGGCGAGACCGGCACGCCGACCGCACCGGCGAAGCCGAGCTCGAGGCCTACAACGCACGCCTCACCGAGCTCGCCGACCGCGATGCTCGCAGCCGCAGATAGGGCGCACTACGTGACGACGAAAGAGGAGCTCGCCGACCGCTACGGTCGGGGACCGCGGCCCATCCGCCGCCGCGTGTTCTGGGTCACCGTCGCGACGGCGGCAATCCTGTCTGTCGCCGGGCTTTCGTGGCTGACTGTCTCGAACTCGCTCGACGACGTCGGATTCGACGAGACCGGATACGAGCTGGTCGATGCGCGCACCGTGACCGTATCCTTCCAAGCCACGCCACCCGCTGGGACGTCGTTCGCATGCGCGGTGCAGGCATTGGATGAGGACTTCGGCATCGTCGGTTGGCGGGTCATCGAGTACCCCGCGTCCGAGGAGATCACACGAGCACTCGTGGAGACCATCCCGACCGTCGCGCAGGCAACGACCGGCACCGTGCAATCCTGCTGGGCCACATAGCCGCGCAAGGGAGGCCGTCGCCTGCGCCGGCTGAGTCTCTCAAGCGGTGGGCCTGTCTTCGTGGTCGATGCCGTGGTGCTCTTTGCCGCGCTCGAAGTTGAGCAGGCGGAGTGCGTTGCCGACGACGATCAGGGTGGAGCCTTCGTGGATGAGTACGACCGCGCCGATGTTCAGGCCGAGGAAGGTGGCGAGGATGAGGAACGCGACGATCGCGAGGCTGGCGATGAGGTTCTGCCGGATGATGCGGCTGGTGGCGCGGCTGAGCCGCACGGCGAACGGGACGCGGCCGAGGTCGTCGCTCATCAGCGCGATGTCGCAGGTTTCCAACGCGACGGTGGAGCCGGCGGCGCCCATCGCGATGCCGACGTCGGCGCGGGCCATCGCGGGGGCGTCGTTGACGCCGTCGCCGACCATCGCGATCGGTCGGTGGGTTTCGGCGAGGCGGGTGATCTGAGCGACTTTGTCCTCGGGGAGCAGTTCGCCGATCGCGGTGTCGACGCCGACTTCCCGGCCGACCGCGTCGGCGACGCGCTGGTTGTCGCCGGAGATCATCACGAGCTGCCCCACGTTCGCGCCCCGGAGCGCGCTGAGCACCTGGGCGGACTCCGCGCGGGACGCATCCATCACGCCGACGATGCCGAGGAACCGGTCGCCACGGCGGATGATCATCAGCGTCTGCCCGGAGTCCCGCGCCTGCGTGTACGCGTCGGCGAGCGTGCCGGTCAGCGCGAGTTGCTGCTCGTCGAACATGCGCAGGTTGCCGACGTCGACCCGCTCGCCGTCGATCGTCGCCGTGACGCCACGCCCGACGACCGCGTTCAGGTCTGTCGCGGTGAGGCGCTCGGCCTGGGGGACGCGGGGCTCGAGGTCGCGGACGATCGCCTCGGCCAGCGGGTGATCGCTGAGCGCTTCGACAGCGACCAGAGTGCGGATCAGCTCGGACTCGGGCACGTCGGCGGCGGGGGTGACGGACGTCACCCGGGGGGCACCCCAGGTCAGGGTGCCGGTCTTGTCGAACGCCATCGCCTTGACCCGCCCGAGCGTCTCGAGCGGGGCGCCGCCCTTGACGAGCACCCCGGCACGCGCAGCACGGGCGACCCCTGCCAGCACCGCGGCCGGGGTTGCGATCGCGAGCGCGCAGGGGCTGGCGGCGACGAGCACGGTCATGGCGAGGTAGAACGCGTCGGGGAACGGTTGCGCGAACGCGAGCCAGGAGATCAGGAGGGTGACGGCGACCCCGAGGATCACGGCGGGCACGTACCAACGCTGGAACCGGTCGATGAACTGCTGTGTGGGGGAGGCGGCCTGGTCGGCGGAGCGGACGAGCTCGACGACCTTGCTGAGCGTCGAGTCCGCGGAGGTCGCGGTGACCTCGACCTCGAGCACGCCGGACCCGTTCACGGTGCCGGCGAACACACGGTTGGCGGCGGGCAGGGTGTCGACGGTGCGCATCGCCCGCTCCGGGTCGGCCACCGGCTCCTTCTCCACCGGAATCGACTCCCCGGTGACCGCGGACTGATCCACCGCGGACACCCCGGAGATCACGAACCCGTCTGAGGGAATGCGGGAGTTCGGGCGGATGACGACGATGTCCCCGACGACGATCTCCTCCACCGGCACCTCCACCGGCTCGTCCCCGCCGCGGCGCACCAGGGCGCTGCGGGGAGCGAGCTCGGCCAGGGACTCGATGGACTTGCTGGCACGGCTGAGGGCGTATTCCTCGAGCGCGTGGCCGAGGCTGAACAGGAACAGCAGCACCGCCCCTTCCGCCCACCGGCCGATGAGGGCGGCGCCGATCGCGGCCACCAGCATGAGGAAGTCGACCTCGAACTTCCCTCGCATCGTCGAGGCGATCGCGGTGCGGAACGTGAAGAACCCACCGAAGAAGTAGGTGGCGAGGAAGAACACCAACGGCCACCCGACCATCGGCAGCCCCAACGCGAACTCGGCGATCATCCCGCCGGCGTAGGTCACGCCCGCGGCGATCGCGAACCACAGCTCCCACCGGGCCGAACCGTGGGAATGGTCGTGCGTCTCCGCAGCGGGCGCGGTAGTCGTCGGGGAAGAAGCAGTCATGCGACCAGGATACATCACAAGATCATGATATATTGTAGTTGTGAATGATTATCGTGGTCGGAGGGCACAATGGTGAGCATGGCCGGTACTGAGACGCGTCGGGAAGCAGGCACCCTGTCCGTAGCGGATGCTGAGCGTCTCGCCGAGATCATGCAGGCACTGGCGTCACCTGTGCGGCTGCGCATTCTGAGCGCGCTGAGTGTTCAGCCGAGCACCGTGACCGACCTCAGCGAACAGCTGCACATCGGACAGACGACCACATCGAACCATTTGCGGCTGCTGCGGCATCTGAGCCTGGTCCTTGGCACGCGCGACGGCCGGCACATCCACTACTCGCTCTTCGACGACCACGTCTCCGAACTGCTCGAGGAGGCCATCGGGCACCTCGAGCATCTGCCCGGCGGAGGATGACGCCTGCCGGAGCTCCCCGATTGACGAGAGTATTCCCGTTCACGTCGGGGGGCGCTGCTGCGGCCGGGGAGAGCGCGTCGCTGCCGGTTCGGACACGCTGCATGGTGTGTAGCCGATCGCCGCGACGGCCATGAGCTCTTGTAAGAATCCGCCACTACTCGCGGAATCCTGAACCCGAAACCCCAGCCAACTACCGTGGAATCGCGGCATTCCTCGCCATCTCGAGCGGGAACCTACACATCGGCGATCTCGTGCCTCTGGTGGCGTTGACGGATCAGGCGTTGATGAGCTCGTAGAGCGACCCATGCTTGCTCGTCATGGCGGACTCGACCGACGTGGCGAGGGCAGTATCGCGGACGAGGATGCCGAACTCGACGTTGCGGTTCTCGGCGGAGTAGCTGAAGTTCGCACTGGTGATCAGGAGCAGCTCGTGGTCGACCACGATGAACTTCGCGTGGCTGACGACCTGCTTGCCGTTCGGCAGGAGCGCAGAGCGGTACACCGTGGCTCGTGGGAGCTGCGCCTTGACCGTCGAGGCGCCGGCGACTGCGGCGTCGACGTAGACGGTGACGACGACGCCGGGCTGCTCGGACGCTGCCTTCAGCGCCGTCCACATCTGTGACGTGTCCTGGAAGTTATAGGTCGCCGCCGTAACCGACTGCCGTGCTGCTCCGACGATGCGGTGGAACTCGCTTGTCAGGTGGCCGGTGTTGGCTTCGTTGCCGGGCATTGTCCATACCGGGGTCAGCTCGCGCAGAACGGTCTTTGCGCCGGCGATCGCGCGCAGGACACTGGTGGAACGTTCGCGGTCGCCGGGTCCAAACCCGGAGGCGGCGAGCAGGTCCTTCACCTGTTCGCGCCGGCTGATCGCGATCTCGCGGACGGCGACGCTGACGGGCGTGCCGGTCTCGAACTGCAGGGCGAGCCGCTCCGCCTCGGTTGCGGTGAGGAAGGTGCCGAGTTCGGCAAGCGGGTCAGAGGCCATAGTTGCCGAAGAACCCTGGCACGGTCGGTCCGTTCGCGGTCGGGAGGTCGAGCAGGAACCGTCGGTCGAGGAAGCGGTTGGCCTTCTCACACGAGGTTTCGGAGGCAAAGCAGCAGGTGTGGCAGGCGGCGCCATGAAGGAAGTCCTCGGGGTCCGACGGCGTGCGCTGGGCGCAGACCGGGTCAGAGGAACAGCGCCAAGCCCGGCGAACCGCCGAGAGCACGATGCCCTGAAGCTGCTCCGGCTCCGACAAGGCCACCAGTCCGCCGAGAGTGCCTTCGCTGTCGGAGGCGGTCGTGCAGATGAGCAGTCCCGCCGCGGCCTCGCGTCCGGGCTCGTCCCGCCATGCGTAGATGCGCTCGGTCAGGCTGGCAGCACCATAGCCTGAGTACATGGCCATCTCGCGGATGAGGATGTGCGACAGGGTGTGGACGAGCCAGTAGCGCGGCCCGGGCAGGCGGGTGTCGGGGTTGATGGTGGCGGCGGTCTCGGAGAAGCGGCGGGCGAAGTTCCGGCGGTGGGCTTCGAGGTGGGAGTTCCAGAGCGGGGTGGTCTCGATGTGCCGTTCCCACTGAGAGACGGCGTCGAGGTCGAGTTGCAGGAAGATGCCTTCGCCGCGGTCTTCCGTGGCGGGGACCCAGGTGGGCTTGCCGATGCGGGTCAAGTCGACCAGGCGGGATGCGACGTCGTTGACGCGATCCATCTCGTCGAGACGCGTGAACCCGAGGACGGCATTGACCCGCTTCATCCGGTTGACGCCGACGACGCGCTTGACGCGGGGGTGCAGCTCTGTGCCGCGCTGCATCTCGGTGACCATGAGTCCGGTGTTGTTCTGCTGTTCGGGGAACAAGGCCGGCTTCTGGAGGTAGCGCCATTCGGGGATGAGTAGTTCGATCGGGTCCCAGTTGGCGCGGCGCTCCTCCCGGTCTTCTTCGGACTCGGGCGGTGCAAGCACGTCCGCGACGGCGATGGCGATGTCGTCGTCGGTGAGTCCGGTGACGTCGATGTTGCGCGCGCCCGCCAGTGCGCGGATGACCGGGATCTGGTCGGCGAACTGCCGAATTTGGTCGATGCCGAGTTCGACACGAAGGTGGTCGGCGAGTGCTTCCTTCTGTTCGGCGTCGGAGCGCGGCATGACGATGATGCTCTGCGTCGAGGGGAACCACAGGTTCGAGGCTCCCATCATGATGAGCGCGGGCCGCGCCTTGCAGCCGGGGAAGAATGCGCCGAGGTGAGGGTGGCGTCCCCGGCACGTCTGGGGCAGCTTGAGCCGCCCCTTCGCTCCTTGGGCCTCGGCCATGCCGCGTGTGGCGCTGCACGACTGGCAGATGATCGTGGAGCCGACGCTCTTGCCGACGTTGGCGTCACGCATCTTCAGGTCGGGATTCTCAGCGTTCGGGCACCTCTGGCCCCGGTGAACCCAGAGCGTGTAGGGGAACTCGTCGAGATGTCCGTTGGTGCAGGTCAGCAGGTGCTGTGCAGGGACGGCGGGGCTTCCCTCGCGGCGTCCTCGACCGCCGCGACCAGGGCAGGGCTTGTGAGTGAACTGGGCGAGGTCGGGCCGGAACGGATGGGTGTTCGTGTAAGTGAATCGCGTGAGTGGGCCGAGGTAGTCGCAGCCAGTGCATCGGAACCACTGTGGGAACACCCGCGCGGGAAGGCCGAGGTCCGAGCCCTCGGTCGACATCGCGCCCTTCTTGGGCTGCCACGGGAACGGCCGCAGCGCGTCGACCTGCGGCCCCAGGTGCAGACGGACGACGTTGAGCAAGCGCGGTTCGAGGATCGTCGGGACGACCTCGCGGCGTTTCCAGATCGGCTCCCACGATGTCGTCGTGTCCGGGGATGAACGAGATTGTTCCGAGCCTGGTCCAATAGCTGATGAGCCAGCGCTGGAGAAGGTCGGCCTGCTCGTGGCGTTCGAGGAGTGTGCGTGCCGGGTCCGCGATCGCGGCATCCCAGTCGTCGATCTCGAAGACGGCGTCGATGAGTTCAGCGCGGGTTGGTCCAGTGCCATGCTGGTCCCACCACGCGAGAGTGAGCAGGCCGGCTCTGTTTGCGGTCGAGGCGCCCGCCGGCTCTTCGATCGTTCCCAGGAGCGCGCCCAGGTAGGGGTCCTCCGCGGCGGTCGAGAACGATTCGTAGCGATCCTCAACGACGCCCATAGAGGAAGGATGCCATACCAATTAGGCATTCCGGTGCTCGGTAGCAGGTCGAGCTACCGCCCCGCCGTCGTTGGCTCCCACTGGATCGTGAAGGTTCCGGCCGCGCGCGCGTCAGCCTCGGCCTCGAGTCGCAGTGCGTAGTCCCATGTCGGGTGCACCGCACGCTGGTAGATCCTGATCCGCTCAGGAGTGACCTCGTCGGTCCGCCGGACAAGTCCCAGCTGCTTGAGGCGCTTCAGCAAGGCGTGGATCGTACTGGTCGACAGCCCCGTGGCATCTGCCACGGACGGCGTGGAGAACTTCCCGTCGGGAGAACGCGCGATCTCGGCCATGAGCGCGAGCATGTGGTTGCTGCCGAAGGCAAGCTTCGAGAGCTCCTCGCTCTGTTCGCTCGGCATGGTCTCCACCGCCTCATTTTCGCATGAGGCGCTCAGCGCAGGAGGAGCATCGCAGGGCGAAATCCAACGGCGTGGCGCGTGTTGTGTAGCTGACGCCCCCAGCGTAAATGTCACATTCACTACCCGCATCCTTCGGCGTGCGAGAAGCCTCAAACACGAAGGACTCGGACCGCGTGTCGAAGCTGCGGAACGTAGGTGACCTCCGTACGTTAAGAGTCAAGAATTATGACTCTAGGCTCGTGACTTTTAGGAGGTCACCATGACGACGTCATTGCCGGGTTACACGCTGAGATTCGATCGGGATGACCTCGAACGGGGCGAGCTATCGGACCTGGACGCCCCCCATGTCTTCGAGGCCGAGCCTCGGCGGACGTTCCGCTGGCATCGCGGACAGCGCCACTACCCGGGGCGCTACTGGTCGGCAACGACGGAGGGCTTCGTCGGGTACGAGAGCCGCCTCGAACTCGCGGCGCTACTCCTGGAGGACTTCGACCACCGGGCCGTTCGCATCGCCTCGCAGCCGTTCGAGCTGATCGCCGACCGCGACGGTGTCGAGCGAAGCTACGTGCCCGACTACCTGATTGAGCACGACGACCACCGATTCACGGTCATCGAAGTCAAGCCCAAGCGCCGGCTCGAGGATCCTGACATCGCGGGTGCTCTCCGGTGGGCGGGCGACATCATCCAGTCGCGCGGGTGGGCATACCGGATCGTCACAGAACCCGCCCCTGCACTGCTCTCCAACATCCGGTTCCTCGCGGGCTACAGGCGTCGCTGGCAGTTCCCTCAGCGAGACGTCGATCTGGTCGAGGAAGCCACTCGCGAGGCACCCACACTCGGCGCGGGTCTGCGGAGTGCTGGCGCCGCCTTGAGTGACGCTCCCTATGCGCGAGCGGTCGTGCTGCACCTGCTCTGGCGCCGCTTGATTCTCTGCGACCTCACCTCCGCCCTTGCCAACCACACCCAATTGGAGATGCCATGAGCCACAACTTTGAAATCCGGGTCGGCAGCACCGTCTCGTACGACGGCTGTCTCTGCACCGTCATCGAGATCGCCGGCGATGCCGTCGTCCTCGTCGACGGCGCCAAGAGAACCCGACGGGTTCGACTCGTCGAGCTCCTTCGCGACGCGATGGACGCATTCGGACTGCCGTCGGAGGAGGTCGCACTCACACCGCTCGCGCTGATCTGGGCGGACGCGACGGAAGCGCAACGCGATGAGGCGCGAACAAAGGCCGCGCACATCCGCGAGATGCGCACGGGCTTTGCGTCGGGGCTGCCGACGCTCGCTCAGCCGCACGAGCCTCGACCGGAGTACAACCCGAAGCTCACAACCATTCACCAGCGTCGTCGTACCAAGGCTGCAGAGCTCGGAGTCAGTCCGAAGACGTTGAAGCGCTGGGACGATCGGTTCGACGAGGGCGAAGATCTCGCGCTGCTCGACTTCCGGAAGACATCGTGGACGCCGGCGCTCTCCGGCCTCGATCCGCGCTGGGTTGACATGTGCCGGCGCGTCGTTGAGGAGAACGTGCGCGGCGCCAAGCGCAGCGTCACGACCACGCTCGCGATCGTGCTGGCAAGGGTCAACCGGGAATACCCGGATGCCGATGTGCGGATCCCCTCCGATTCGACCGCTCGCGACGCGGTCGCCGAACTCACCCGTGGCAAGGGGACGTTCGGCGCGAGCATGCGCGCGCAACGATCCATCGACACACGGCCGCCCGTGCCGTACGGACGGTTGGTCGCGACAAGACCCGGTGAGTACGTCGTCCTCGACACCACACCCCTCAACGTCTTCGGCGTCGCGCCGGTCACCGGCAAGTGGATACGCGCCGAGCTGACCGTTGCCCTCGACCTCTACGACCGGTCGATCCTCGGGCTTCGCCTTGCGCCCGTCTCGACCAAGGCGGTGGATGTCGCGGGAGTGCTGATGGAAGCGCTCATGCCGCGCGAGATGCCGGCGGAGTGGGGCGACCGAGCGACCTGGCCGTTCCACGGCGTACCCGAGAACATCGTTATCGACGTCGAGAACCTCAAGGCGCTGCGGTTCCGCCGACCCGGCATCCTTCCCGACACGATCATCATCGATCACGGTAAGCCATTCATGTCGATCCACGTGGCGAGCGTGTGCCAGCGACTCGGGATCTCCATCCAGCCCGCGCACGTCTATACCGGCACCGACAAGGCGTGGGTGGAACGGTGGTTCCGCACCATCAACGAGGTGCTGCAAGAGCTACCCGGCTACAAGGGCTCAGACATCGCCTCGCGGGGTGAGGCGCCCGAGGTGGAAGCCGTCTACACGATCCCGCAGCTGGAGCAGATCCTGCGGGAGTGGATCGCGACGATCTACCACGTTCGCCCGCACGACGGACTTGTCGACTCGCAGCTGCCGGCGGCCAAGATGAGCCCCGCTCAGAAGTTCGAGCAGGGGATCGCGGTGGCCGGCCGCATCCGTGTCCCATCGAACCCGAACCTGCTGCTCGAGATGCTCCCCGTCGTGAAGCGCAAGTTCAACCACTACGGCGTCGAGGTCGGCACTCTCCGCTACAACGGCGACATCGTCGGGAAGTACTACGACCGATCACGGGCGATGGCAAAGAGCAAGCGGAAGTGGCAGTTCTCGGTGAACCCCGACGACTTCTCGCAGATCTACTTCAACGACCCCGACGACAACTCCTGGCACGTGCTGCGCTGGGAGCACGCGCCGAAGGTCCCGGTGCCGTTCAGCTTCGACGCCCTCGAGTACGCCAAGGGCATCGCTCTCGACCGTCGCAACGGTGTGAATGTGTCCGAAGTGCTCGGTGAACTCCTCGAACGGTGGGGTGCCGGCCGTGCGAGCACGCCTGCCGAGAAGCGCATTAGCGCGCGACTGGCTGCCCAGCTCGCCGAGACCGCGGACGGCCCAGACAGCCCGTTCTTCCCGCACATCGCCAAGCAGATCGCGCAGCAGACGGCTGGACCGGATCTGAGCGAGGAGCTGGGCATGGTCTCGTTCTCACCAGCACAGGCGAGCGAAAACGACGATCCGCTCGCGCTCACCGCCGACGAGCTCATCGAAGAGGACCTCGACGACATCGACCTCCTGGAGGACCTGTGATCCTTCCGCTCGAGCGCGACGAACTCCTCTCTCGCTGGGAGGGGTGGCGGGACTTCGCCGAAGCGCCAGCCCTTGAGCAGCCCGAGCGGCTGTCGGCGAGACAGATCGAGGAGCTCAGCGAGGACGAGCGTGTCGCCTACGACTACCACCGCGAGCGATATCACGCGAACTTCCTGGTGAAGACTCCGCAGGTCGTGAGGCTGAACGGACGCCTCTGGGACCTGCTCGATGCGAACCAACAGGGCCCGTCTCGGGTGAAGGGCGCCGCGGTCATCGACTCGCCGCCCGGGCTCGGCAAGACCACCGCCGTCGACGCGTTCGGGCGGGCGTTTCACCAACGGCAGATCCTGCGGCACGGACGTGACTTCGACGACGGGCAGACGCTCCACATCCCCGTCTGCAGGGTGGCGTTTTCCGGGAACACGACGACGCGTGCGTTGAACGAGTCCATCCTGAACTTCTACAACCATCCTTCCGCCGACGCCTCGAGGAGCCGATACCTGCGCAACCGAAACCTGGCTGCGCTGGCAGCCGAGTCGGTTCGCCGTCACGGCACGCGGTTGATCATCGTCGACGACGTGCACTTCCTGAAGATCCACACCGACGAGGGAGTCGCGCTGGCCAACGAGCTGAAGTGGCTCGCCAACGAGTACCCGGCGACCTTCCTCTTCACAGGCGTCAACATGAGCAGCACAGGGCTGCTCAGTGAAAGCAAGACCGACAAGAAGCTCGCGATGTCGCAGATCGCGCGGCGTTGGACACGCCTGACCCTCCCGCCATTCGCGCACCCGGTCGGTGAGCACCGAAAGACCTGGATGACCTTGCTGGGCGCGATCGACGCGCGCCTTGTGCTGGCCAACGCGCGACCGCACATGCTCCGTGAGCAAGCGGACTACCTCTACGAACGCTCAACCGGAATGATCGGCTCGCTCTTTAAGCTGATCACCCTCGGTGCTGTGCACGCCATGCGTGACGGCACTGAGGAACTGACCCGTGCGGTGCTGGACGAGATCGACATCGACGTGGCAGCCGAGGATGCGCGGGAGGTCGTTGCAATGGAGCTCGAGGAGAAGAAGCTCGCGGCCAAGCGGAGCAAGCCTCGGTCCGTCGCATGAGCCTCCGGCGCCTGCTCCACGTCGCGATGCCGCTCCCGGATGAACCTTTCGATTCCTGGGTCGAGTTCATGGCCCACAGTTATGGGGCGACTGTCGGCGAGATGGCTCGAGCGCTCGGACTGATCGGGAGCGACGAGGTTCCCGCCGCTGGATCCCAATCTTCACGGGCCTGGTCCACTGCGCTCGAACCTCAGCAGCTCAGCAACCTCGAGCTGGCGACCGGCCGGTCGGGCGACGAGTTCCGCGCGATGACCCGCACCACGTTCGCCGCGAACGCCATCCGCCTCACGCCTCAGGGACGCATCAGCGCGTCCTGCCCGGCCACGGGAGTAGCCGCCCGCTACTGCCCCGAGTGTCTCGCCGACTCGGGAGGCCGCTGGCGCCTGTCCTGGCAGTTCCCGTTCGGCTTCGCCTGCCAACGCCACAAGCGTCTACTCGTCGACCGGTGCCCGGGTTGCGGCCAACCGCCCCGGCTCCTCGCCCATCCCCTCACGATCGTTCCGGAACCCGGGCACTGTCACAACAGACCGCCGACCGAGCCGCCGATGTTAGGCGCGCGCTGCGGAGTCGATCTCACTTCGAGCGAGGAGTTCGTGGCGGCGGACTCCGAGACTCGCGAAGCGCAACGTGCGATCTTGAGGGTCATCGCTACCGGCGTCGGCGAGTTCGGCATCTACGCCGGCGGTCGACCGAGCACCGTCCAGGTGCTGTCCGACATGCTGCTGCTGTCACGCGCGGCACGACAAGCGCTCGTCGACGGAGAGCATTTCGAGTGGATGCCTGCGGGCCAGGTTGACGTGAGACCGATCGCGTCTCACAAGCGCACCGGCAAGGTGGATCTGCGGCCAAGCACTGCCCGAGAAGTTGCTCTCGGCAACACGATCGCCTTCGTTGCGCTGCAGTCGGGCGACCGGGTCACTGACCTGCTGCGCGGACGCGTCAGCGTCCACACCGCGCTCGACCACTACTCCCCGCCACTGCGCGACCACGTAAGCCGTGCGCTCGGTCGAATGAGGCGTCCTACTGCGACCCTTCAGGCGGTGACGATGTCGGTGGTGGATCCGGCCGCGAGAGCCGCAAAGCTTCCCGCCGTCCTGTGGCCCGAATGGACCTCACGCCTCGCACCACGGCGCCTGGATGCGGAGATCGCCGGCGGTGCGCTGGCGGCAGCCGTGGTCTTCGTGGGCACCCGCCTCACTCACGGCTCGGCCATCAAGCTCCTCGATCCCGCAGCACAGGGACGCCAGGTCAGCCACGTCATGCGGTCTCTCGGCCGCAACGCACCCGAGGCCGACACTATCCGCGCGATCGCTCGGCTTGTCGCGTTCCTCGATGAGACCTCGACGCCGATCGACTTCGCACGCCGGCGGGTCATCGATTACTCCGGCATCCTGCCCCGCGACGAGTGGCGCGAGATCTGCCGGATGGCGAACGTCCTGCCCGGTGGGGATCGGCGGTGGCAGACGGCCCGCGCGCACCTCTACGCCCTACTGAGCGGCAATCGCGTGGCGCGGGCGCCCTTCGCTCAAGAGGCCGGCTTCCCCTCGTTCGCCGAAGTTCGCTCGTTTCGCGACGGATTGCCGGAAGTCGTTTCCCGTGAGCTCAACGACTCGGCGACTGCATTCCTGAAGGCGCGGCACATCGATGAGCCCGTGGAATGGATGCCGGACCTCGACCTCGCCGGCGTGATTGTAGATGTCGCCGCATCGGGCGGGGGCGAATGGCCGGAAGCTCGCCCCGCCCGGGCCGCAGTGAAGCCGACCCGCGCGGTCGCGGCGTACTCCGCGGGGCAGTCGGTGAGAGAGATCGCCTTCGAACACGGGGTCGCCCGTCAGACCGTCAGCCGCGTGCTCGAGGAGGTCGGCGTCGAGATTCGCATCGGTCGACGGAGGGCTGACATCGATGTGGAGTGGCTGCGGCGCCGCTACATCGACGAGCGCCGCACCATCCCTGAGATAGCCGCGGAGGTGGGCGTGACGATGACCACGATCAACCGCCACCTCGAGGCCGCTGGGATCCCGCGCCGAGTCCGCGGCAGCGCGAGCCGAGCGACCGCGATCCGGGTTGACCCACGCGCCGGCGACTCGCCGCTACTGCGCCGGATCCTCGTCGGACAGGACGCCACACAGCGCGCCGATCGATTCCTCGTCGTCGCCCGCCACGGCACGATGACGGCCGCCGCGACCGAGCTCGGAGTGACGCTGAGCATCCTCGCGAACCAGATGAGACGGATCGGGGTGGATGCCGGTGGCCCGCTGATCCACCGTGCGTTCCGAGGTCAGCCACTCGCCCTCACCGCGCTCGGCGCCGACGTGCACCGTGAGTTGTCGCGCGCCTTCGAGTTCAGCGAAGCCGAAGGTCGGGCGCGTCGGGCGGAAGAATCTCAGTGAGATCGACGTCCAGCGCCTGCGACATCGCGAGCAGCGTGCGGATCGTCGGATTCGCCGGCGTTCCCGGCTTCGACTCGCCCTTCTCGTACTTCTGGTACGTGTAGCGCGTCAGGCCGGACCGGTATGCGACGTCCTCCTGGCTGAGCCCGCGCTCGTGGCGGAGCCGTTGAAGGTTCGTGGCGAGCTTGCCCGCGTAGTGGCTCCAGGCCGCATCCTCGGGTCTGGTTCGCTTCGACACTGATCCAGCGTTTCCGCGGACGGGCGTCGGTGTGGCCTAATCGGTATGGCATTCCTCGCGTAGCGGAGATCTAAGTCCATGACGGCCGTGACCGGCTGCTCGGGCGTGTCGCCGGCAGTCGGCCAGACTCGATACGCTCGGCCGGTGACGAAGACGGCACGAGAGATGTTCGCTGCGATCGATGTGGATGCAATCGTCGGCGACGACACGCTAATCGACGCGCACAGTCGCTTCCAGGCGCTCGCGGATGACCTCGACAGCGAGTCCGCAGGGGCGCACGCGTATCGGAGCCTCTCGGCAATTGCCGGGATGATGCTCGACGGGTCTGACTGGGATAGCCCGTATACGCCGCTGATGTCACTCGGAGGCAAGCGCACGGCGTTGCCCGACGACCTGGACAATGAAGCGCTCGAGTTCTTTGGCCTACTTCTTGAAGAGGTTCCTCCATCCGTGCTCGCGGCGCGCATGTGCGACATCTTGTTAGTTCGAGAGAGCGATCGGGGTCGGCGATTCTCACTCGCCAAGCAGCACGCCGAGATTGTTGCGGCACTTTCACTGCTACCCGACCCCGACGACCAATTGATGCAGATGTGGATCCGCGCCGCTGAGATAGCGGGTCGCTACCGCCTCAATGACGGCGTTCAGGCACTTACAGCCCGGGCGCTCGAAGCCTTTCGAGGCGGCAAGCCCATCGCCGCGTGGCACGTCGCGCAGGCGATGCGACGCGCCCGCTACTTCAACGGCCACTCCGCAGAGATCGCCGACAGGCTCGACGCGCTGGCGAGCGCCGAGCTCACTGCCCATGCGAAGGTTCAGCTCCTCGAAGAGTCGATCCGGTGGCGACGGGGCAATGACGCCGACGCGTTAGCGGCACCGAGTCGAGAGGCGATCGGCGATACGTGGTGGCAAGAAGCAAAGCGACGGAGAGACTCGAGTCTCGTCGCGCGAAACTTCCTAGGCAATGCCTACAGCTCCTACCGTGAGGTTCCGCGGCACCTCCGAAGTGAGCGCACACGAAAGCGTGTCAGGAAGCTCCCGAGGTTGATTCGGGTGGCTGGCGAGCGCGCGCTTGGCGAGATGCAGAAGGTCCGCAGCGGTCCGATCGACCTGTCTCCGATCGTCGAGCAGGCGGAAGCAATCGCGAACGACACCGACCTCATTCGAGGTCTCGCTAGGTGGTTTTCGGCGGCCCCGCTCCAGACCTTCGAAGACGCGCTCCAGTCCTCCAATCAGACGGGGCTCTTGAACATCGTGCCGAGCTCGACAATTACGGACGATGCGCGGAAAGTCCACAGCACAGACGAAGACAGGCTTCGCTCCGGCGTCGATCCGAGTCGATGGGCGCAGATGGTGAAGAACCACTCACTGCACGTTGCTGCGATCGCGACCGCGCACATCCGGCCAGCGGTGATGCAATTCTCGACGAACTACCGACTCGACATCCGGGACTTCGAGGTGATCGTCTCCGCCTCAGGGTTCGTGCCGGCGGACCGCAAGAGCCTTTATGCCCGCGGGCTCCATCACGGCTACTACGGGCGGGTGACCGAGTCACTGTTCATACTTGCTCCCACGATCGAAGCCTGCGTGCGGGGCGCACTGCAGGCGAGCGGAGTTGAGACGCGCAACCTGAAAACCAATGACACGGAGATGGAGCCAGGGCTGAGCGCGCTCATGGAGCTTCCGGAAGCGAATGAGGTTCTCGGTGAGGACCTCGCGTGGAACATTCGAGCCCTCTTCTGCGGGCCGACCGGCCCGAACCTGCGCAACCGCGTTGCGCACGGTCTCCTGGATGAGGCTGAGTCGGGCGGTGATGCGGCACTGTACGCGTGGTGGATGGCGTTCTTGCTCGCGTTCACGCCCTACTATCACGCCGTTCGAGCAGAATCGACTGATGACGTTGATCGCATGGATGACGAGAGCTGACGTTGACGCCGGGCGGCGACGCCACGGAGGTGTTCCCTGGCGTCGCAGCCACGTTGGCCTTCGGGCGTGGGGGCGCTAGTGCTGCTGAATCACCAACGTTGTTGGTATCACTTTCAGTTTCTATTCCGGTAGCATCGAGCCATGGCCGACCGGGAGATCTATCCTCACGCGCCCATCGCTCTTGTCGTTGCGGAGATCCGACATCCTGTGCGCCGGAAACTGTCGGCCGCCGAGGTAGAAGCGGTAGGTGCCGTGTTGCGCGACGCGCTACCCATTCTTCGGGTGGAGCAAGTCGTCGATGTTGAACTGCCATCGGGCAAGCAGCAGGTCTCGCATCATCCGCGCTTCGTCTCACGGAGTCTTCACCAAAGCGTGACTCTGCGACCTGATGCCGTGGCGGTAGAGACGACGAGGTACGAGGGCTGGGAGGCTTTCAGCGCATTGGTCGCGACCGCCTTGCACGCCCGGAACGACATCGCGCCTCTCGATGGAGTCGAACGCATCGGTCTGAGATACATCGATGAGCTTCGGGTTCCCGCGGAAGCAGGGGCCACCAACTGGTCGGAGTGGGTTGCTCCGGAATTGCTCGGCCCGCAGGGATTGTCAAATGTTCTCGGCGCTCCGATTCAGGAGACGCAAGGCGTCACGATCGTCAAGACTGAGCCCGGCTTGTCCTATACCGTTCGATACGGCATAGGCGATGGACAGGCAGTCGCCTCTTCACCGAATCTGGTTCGGCCCGCTGAACGATCAGGGCCGTTCTTCCTCATCGACATGGATGGAGCGTGGCAACCCATCAGTCGCGGTGTCCCGGAGTTCGATCCTCTGTTCGTGACGGACACGCTCGACGCGCTACATGTCCCCATTAGGTCTGTGTTTGAGTCCCTTATCACTGAGAAACTGAGACAGGAGGTTCTTCGATGACATCGTTGTCAGCGACAGAAAGGCTTGCCCCCACGGGTGGATACGTCGGCCTTCCTGAGGTCGGTGAGACACGAACAACGTTGAGTCAGCACGTCGGAACCATTCGTCAGCAGGTACGTCACCTTGATGGCGATACGCGGGAACTGCATCGGCGTGCGTGGGAAGACGACCTTTCTCAGAGTTGCCAGTTGCTTGGTCGGCAGCGCCCAGCCGACCTGCTTGGGCGGCTTAACGACTGGGGATTCGCCTGGCGCGACGTGGCACGCCTCACCGGAGTTTCGGTACCCGCGCTTCAGAAGTGGCGGCGGGGAGAGAACATCACGGGCGAGAATCGCCTGAAGCTTGCTTACGTCGTGGCAGTGGTAGAGAAGATCGAGCAGGAGATGCTCGTAAACGACCCCGCGTCGTGGTTCGAGATGCCGGTGGCGCGTGGAGTCGCGGTCAGTCCGATCGACCTCGTCGCTAGCGGTAAGGCGCACCTTGTGCTCGACCTTGCGAGTAACCACAGCGCAGTCGATGAAGCGCTCGACGCGTTCGATCCCGACTGGCGTGAGCGATACATAGACCCTGCGTTTGAAACCTTTGTCGCCAACGACGGGATGGTTTCGATTCGGCCGAAGGACTGAGCCGGGGTGACTGTCGATCTCGAGACACCTGCTGTTCCTGAGCTGATCTTTATGGCGAAGGGAGCCGAGGTCGACCCGACCCGTCCGATCTTCACGGGCGACGTGTTTCGTAGGCGGGACGGTTCGACCATGTGGGCCGTTCTTCAGCACCCTTGTGCGTTGCGCCGCGAGGGCTCGGACCTGCTCGAGCAGATTCTGGTAGCGCGGGTGGTGGAGGTTCAAGGCCACAGGTCGAGCTGGTCGAAGGAGGCGTATCGGCGAATGCCCTTGCCTGGGTTGCAGGAAGGCCACGAGAAGCACTCGATCGACTTTCTGGCGCTAGATCTGCTTGGCCCTGACGATCTGCTCGATGGATGTGAACGCATCGCCGTCCTGAGTGAGCAGGGCGTAAATCTCTTGCTCCAACGATGGGTTCATCACAACAGCAGGGTGGTTGTGAAGACGATCACCTTCAACGAGCAGATCTCAGGGCCATTCGCGGAGGCAGACTTGCAGGCCGAGTGGATGACGGACCTCGAAGGAACTGATTCAGCCACGTCGGCTGCCTTCCACGAGTGGATCCGTGCGGGCGCCGAGGGTGGCGCCGGCGTCAACCGACAGACGTTGCTCGATGATCCTCAGACGCGAGCCGGGGTTCGGCGGCAGATGCGAGTTGAGATTAAGGCTCGACTTGCCGCCGAGTGACGCGTCCATGTCCATGCTGGTCACCAGACGTAGGAATGTGCGTGTAGCCGCTCAGTCTCAGCCATCCGGATGGACAAGTTGCTGGATGTAGCCGACGACGCGACGTGGACATATCGCTCCGGAGGGTCGCACGATTCCGCCTCCGACATGGACATTTCTGAGCGGTTCCTACACCGTTCATGTAGGTCTTTTTTGAAGCTGTCCATTTCGCAGATGAAATGTCCACGGTGTGTCCATCTGGACATTTCGACCTCGCGGGCCGGCAAAAGCAGCGAGGGCGGTCGTGCTGTTGCGGGGACGAAAACTCAGCCGCTTCAATGCGTCATCGGAGCAGTCAGCCGGTACTCGCCCAACTGGAAGGTAGAGTGTGTCGTCCGCGGCGGGGCCGTGAGGGTTGTAAGGACTTTTCTGGAGTGTCCTTTTCGCGGGTGAGATGTCCACGCGATGTCCATCCGGACATCTCTCGATGTGCCCGGTTGGTCGGGTCCTCGAGCGCCGCGACGAAACGAAACCGGCCGCTCGACCGGGGTCGAGCGGCCGGTGTGACGGAGATCGCTCAGTCATGGACGCACGCGGTGCGCCGGAGCGGGCTTGGGTATTCGGGTTGTCAGCGGGGTGTGCGGTCGGGAGCCGTGGGGAGTTGCGGGAACGCCTTGTTGATGTCTGTCTGGTACCAGTAGGCCGTGGTCGAGATGTCATCGGATCGCTCAAATAGGCCGTGCTGCCAGGTTCCGATCTGCTGGACGGTGACGCGGAGTCGTTCCTGGAAGTAGATGGGGTCGGGCAGGTGCCAGCGGTAAAGGCCGTGCATGGGCATCATGGCAGTGGAAAACTCAGAGGCCTTTGTGGTGTCGGTGGCGCTCGCGAACGGGTATCCGAAGTAGGGGGCGCTGAAGGTGAGGATGTTGGGTTCGGGGTCTGCGCGGAGCGCGTCTTGGAATGCCCACGCGCCGCCGGCGTAGTCCTCGAGGCCGGTGCTGCAGAGTGTGGGCAGGGTGGTGTCGTCGTCAATGTAGAACTTCACTTCCCCTTCTCCCCACCAGTAGCGGTGCAGGGAGGCGAGAGCGACGTAGGTGCCGATGTATGTGCCGGAGCCTTCGACGCCGTCGAGGATGAGGTGGTCTTCTCCGAGCGCGGTGGTGCCGTTGCTGCGCCGCCATTGGGCGTGGAAGTAGCCGGGCCACTGGTCGAAGTCGTCACCGGTGGTGTAGTCGATTTGGAAGAACACGTGGCCGAGGTCGCCGCCGTGTTCGCTGGTGAGTTCGATGCGCGCGCCGGTGCGGAACGGCATGGGGAAGTAGGAGTTCATGCCGCCGGTGGGCGCGACCACGATCGGTTCTGAGGTGACGAGGGTGCGTTCGCCGAAGCCGTTGCAGAAGAAGTCGCCGAGGGGGACTTCGACGGATGGGTGCGGCGAGTTGTCCCAGTAGGCGCGGAGTACGAGGTCGCGGAGGACGAAGGGTCCGGCGGGGGTCTTGTCGGTGACGGTAATCCAGATGTGGCGGATCACGCCAGGGCCGGTGATCTCCGCGAGGGTGAGGGTCTCTCCGGCGGGAAGCTCGTACCAGGCGCTTCCTTTTCGGCCGGGGCCGAGGTGGGAGCTCGCGGTGCCGGCGGATCCGGGCGCGCCGGTGGGGTTCTCGGCGTTGATGGCGCGACTGCGGAGGGTTCCGTTGTTGCGGAGGGTGTTCCACTGGGTGGGCATTGCGATTCTTTCGGTTCGGCGGAATGACTTACTTGACGGCGCCGGCGGTGACGCCGCGGCTGATGGTGCGCTGGAAGATGAGGAAGAACACCAGCGTGGGGATGAGGGACAGGAGCGAGCCGGCGTTGATGACCGTTATGTCGATGGAGTGCTGCCCGCGCAGTGTGGACAAGGCGATGGGCACGGTCTGGGAGGCGGGGTCGCCGAGCAGGATGAGCGGGATATAGAACTCATTCCATGACCAGATGAAGATGAACACGACGAGCACAGAGAGAGTGGGGCGGACGATGGGGAAGACGACCTGCCAAAGGATCCGCCATCGTCCGGCTCCGTCGATCGCAGCGGCTTCCAGCACTTCTCGCGGGAACGTGGACATCACGCTGGAGAGGATGTAGGTGCCGTACGCGGCCCAGAGGATGGTGAAGACGATGATGATGGACCAGATCGAGTTCAGCAGTCCGGTTGCCTGGGCGCCGTAGAACATCGGGTAGATCAGCGCCTCGTGCGGCACCATGGTGGCGATCAGGAGAAGCGCGGTGATCGCGGTGTTGGCCCGGATCCTGCCGATCCCGATCGCGTAGGAAGCGAGCAGTGCGAGGGCGGTCCCGGCGAACGCGATGATGGTGGAGCTGAGGATGGAGTTCCACAGCGCGCGGGGGAAGTCGACGCGGTTGAGGTAGCTCACGAACGCGTCGAGTGTGAAGGTTGTGGGCCAGGCGAGGGGTCCGTTAGTGGAGTAGTCCGCACCGGTCTTGAAGGCGTTGAGCACGAGCAGCAGGAACGGTGCGGCCATCACGACGGCGACGAGAATGGCCAGCCCGAGCATGAGCCAGTTCAGCGGGGTGCGCCTCGTCTTGTTGAGGGGCAGCGTGTGGGTGAGCGTTGCGGTCATCAGCGGTGCTCCTTCCGGGTCTCGCGGTGCTGCCAGGCGAGCATCACAGCGGCGACGACGAAGATGACGATGGACATCACGGTCGCGATGGTTGAGCCGTAGCCGACACGGGACAGCTCGAAGAAGTTGCGGTATGCGTAGTACGACGGCACCACGGTCGAGTTCTCCGGCCCGCCGCCGGTGAGGATCAGGATCGGAGCGAACACCTTCAGCGCAGCGATTGTCGCGGTGAGGACGACCACGAAGATCTCGGGCCGGATCTGGGGGATGGTGATTGCCTGGAATCGGCGCCACCATCCGGCGCCATCGAGTTCTGCGGCCTCGTACAGCTCCGGATCGACCCTCTGCAGCGCGGACATGAAGATCACGACCGGATACCCGATCTGGAGCCAGACCAGCATCAGCATGACCGAGTAGATGGCGATGTTCGGATCGCCCAGCCAGTCGGGTGGGGACTGGATCCCGATGCTCTTGAGCATCAAGGTGAGCGAGCCCTGCTGCGTGTTGAGGATGGTGGACCAGATGAACCCGGCGACAGCGATCGGCAGGATCTGCGGCAAGTAATAGGTCGCCCGGAGGGTGGCGATCGCCTTGTCGCCATAGCGGCGGCCGAGGTAGTCGAACAGGAGCGCGGCGAGAAGGATCCCGATGATGGTGGGGATGATGGTGATCGCGACGATCATCGCGATGCTGTTCTGGAAGGACCGCCAGAAGGTCTCATCGGTGAACAGCGTCAGGTAGTTCTCCAGCCCGGCCCACCGCATGGGTGCTTGCCCACCTTTCCAGTGGAACAGACTCGTGTAGACGTTCATCGCGAACGGCACGGCGACGACGGCGACGAATCCCGCGGCGAGGGGCAGTAGGTAGAGCCAGTAGCCGCCGCGACGTTCGAGTGTGCGACGGGTGTTTTTCAGAGGTATATCCATGGTGGTTTCTCCGGAAGGTGGGGGCCCCGCCCCTGGGCGGGGCCCCCACGGGTTTAGCCGGCGAGGGCGATCTCGCGGCCTTCGTCATAGAACTCTTGAAGGTCCGCGGTCCACTCCTCTGCGGTCATGTTGCCGTTGGACATGGCCTGCATGCCGGACTGGATGAAGTCCAGGAACCCGGGAACGGGGTAGTCGGGGTAGAAGCTCAGCGTGTCGGCCTCGAGCAGCTCGTTGAACCGTTCGGTGTACTCCCGGGTGAGGTCGTCCTCGATGGTGGACGCGTCACCGGCGAGCGGGAGGCCGCCGAGTTGACCGATCTTGTTCTGCACTTCTTCGCTCAGCGTGATGTCGATCCAGTCGTACGCGAGCTCCTTGTTGGTCGCGTTGGCGGGCACGCCCCACAGGTGGCCGCTGGAGCCCATCTGCATGTTGGCGCCGGGAAGGGTGAAGTAGCCCCACTCGAAGGGTGCCTGCTCGCGGATACGAGCGAACTCGCCCTGGTTCCAGATCAGCATCGCCTTCTCGCCGCTGAGGAAGTTCACGGTGGCCTGCTCGAAGTTCAGGCCACCGAGCTCGGTGCCGACGTAACCCTTGTCGATCCATTCCTGGAACCTCTCAGCGCCGTCTCCCCACGGGCTCGCGGAGAAGTCCACCGGCTCGCGCAGGAACATGAAGTCGTCGATCGATTCCCGGTCGGCGCCAGCGGAGACCAGGGAGTACCACACCCACATCTGGTTGAATCCCTGGCTGGTCGCTGCGGACGAGGAGATCGGGGTGATGCCGGCGGCGAGAAGCTTGTCCATCGCCGCTTCGAACTCGTCCAGGTCGGTCGGTTCCTCGGTGATGCCCGCCTGCGCGAACAGGTCCTTGTTGTAGTAGAACATCACGTACTCGCCGATGTTCGGGATCCCATACCAGTCGCCGGAGCCGGCCAGGCCCTGCTCGTCGTACTTCGCGAAGGCCTGCATGCTGCCGGTGATCTTCTCGTCCCACCCGTACTCTTCGACGGTGTCGGTGAGCGGTGTGAGCAGGCCCTGCCCGGCGAGCTGGCCGCCGTCGGCGTTGCCCTTGTTGAACTCGATCACATCGGGCACGTCATTGCCGGTGAGGGTGATCTTCGCGTTCTGGCGCATCGCGTCGAAGCTGGTGGTCTGGAAGTCGACTTCGACGTCCGGGTGCTTCTCTTTGAAGATCTCCAGCGCCAGTTCCCAGCCCTGGCCCTGCGCGGTGTCGGGGTTCTCGTACTGCAGGATGGTGAAGGTGTTGTCTCCTTCGGCGTCGCTGCCGGAGCCGGCGCAGCCGGCTAGGGAGATCGCCACGGTGGCTGCGGCAGCAGCGCCGACGGCCGTGCGCATGATGTTGCGCTTCGTCGTTATCATCTTTCTTCTCCTCGGTGGATGGTGGCGCAGGAGCGCGCCGGGTACCGGTCCCTCGTGCTGTGAGACCGGACGATTCGGATGCTGTTGTCGTGCGCTAGGTGCTGGGTGGCGGTGCAACCGATGCGCGAACCACCAACGGGCACGGGATCTTCTGGGTCTGCGGGGCGCCGGTCTCGTCACCGTGCACCCGGTCGATGACTCGCTTGGCCGCCCACGCGCCCAGGTCGTGATGGGGCAGCCGAACCGTGGTGAGCCCCGGTCGCAGCGCGTCTGCGATGAAGCGCTGATCGTCGAAGCCGATCACGGAGAGATCTTCGGGGATGCGCAACCCGAGGTCATTGGCAGCCTGGTAGACGGCGAACGCGATCTGATCTGAGAAGCAGAACACCGCGGTGGGACGATCCGGACGCTCCAGCAGCGCCCGCATCGGTCCGTAGGCGGCAGCGGTCGCGGTGTCGTCAAGGAACAGGTGGAGGCCAGGGTCGGGCTCCACGCCGTGGTCTCGAAGCGCCGCCTCATAACCGGCGTGCCGCAGCTTGGACGCCACGAACACGTCGCCGCCGATGTTGCAGAAGGCGATGCGGCGATGCCCTGCCTGGGCGAGGTGATGCGTCGCGTCGTATGCGCCGCCATGCTCGTCGGGGACGACACCGTCTGCGATGGCGTCGCCAGCGGGGACTCCGTCGAGGATCATCACAGGGATGGTGGGGGGGACGGCGGGGACTTCCACAGCGCGGTGATACTCCGCAGCGATGATGAGCGCGTCGATGTCGCGCTGGAGCAGAGACCGGGAAGACTGGTCGAGAAGCTCCGTTCGATTGGTGGTGTCGATGATCATCGCGAGGTACCCGGATTTCCACGCCACGCTCTGAACGCCCTCGAGCATGCGGCCCGCAAACGGCACACTGGCGACCTGATCGGTGAGGACGCCGATTGTGTGGGTCCGCTTCGTCTTCAGACCCCGCGCGAGCTGATTGGGGATGTACCCCATGTCCTCCGCCGCGTGGCGGATCCGCTCGGCGGTCTCCACGTTCACACGGCCGGTGTGGCGGTCATTAAGGACCAGTGACACCGCAGAGGGTGAAACCCCTACTGCGGCGGCGAGGTCCTTCAACGTGATCACAATGACTCCCTTGGCATCAATCGTTTAACTTGCGGTGCGGACGCCCGCGTCAAACGTTTGATGTGACGGTAAGGACGTCAAACGCGTTGACGCAAAACCCGTTACTTAACCGTTACCTTTTGGTTGCGCCTAGGTCGCTCGTGCCGGGCGCTGTCCGTCCCCGTTGCGCCGGCGGCCCGAACCACTTGAATTCGAACGCGGGAGGAACTCAGGGCACGCGGCGGAGGAACGTCAGTTCGCTGGCTGGTTCGACGATCAGGGGCGTCAGTTTAGCGGCAATACCGTTCAGTTAAGGGTTCGTGCGGTAGTTTTGGGGTATGCCTCGTTCTGGTTGGGTGAAGCCGGTTTCTGACCGCCGGTTGTCGGATTTGGTGTCGGTGGGTTTGCTGACACGGGTGTTTCCTGCGGAGGTTGTTGATCAGGTGATTGCTGATGCCGGGCGTACCGAGCAACGGAATCGGTCGTTGCCGGCGCGGGTGATGGCGTATTTCTCGATCGGGATGGCGTTGCACTCGGAGGGTTCCTACGAGGATGTGTTCGCCCAGCTGACGGATGGGCTGGCATGGTCCTCGGGCTGGGCCGAGTCATGGTCGCCGCCGTCGAAGTCGGCGATCTTCCAAGCCCGCTCCCGGCTCGGATTCGAACCCGTGCGTGACCTGTTCACCCGGGTGGCGCGCCCGCTGGCCAGGCCGGCGACACCGGGTTCGTGGTTGGCCGGACGAAGACTGGTCGCGATCGATGGCACGGTCTTGGATCTGGCTGACACGCCGGCGAATGTCGACTTCTTCGGCCGCCCCGCGTCGAGTCGGGGTGAGCATGCCGCGTTTCCGCAGGCCCGGCTGGTGGCGTTGGCCGAGTGCGGCACCCATGCCATCCTCGACGCTGAAATCGGCCCATGCACCACTTCGGAGATCGCGTTGTCTCGGGAACTGCTCGACAGGCTGGAGCCTGGAATGCTGGTGCTCGCCGACCGAGGCTTCTACGGGTTCACACTCTGGCAGCAAGCCGCGGCCACGGGTGCAGACTTGCTCTGGCGGGTCAAGACGAACCTGCGCCCGCGGTTTCGGGAAGCTCTACCCGACGGGTCATGGTTGGCGGAGATCATCCCCACCTCCGGCACCGACCGGAAGTCGACACCGCCGCTGAAGGTGCGGGTCATCGACTACACGATCGAGGACGGGAGGGAGAACCCCGAGTCGTATCGGCTGCTCACCACGATCCTGGATCCAGCCGAGGTGACCGCCGAAGACCTCGCTGCGGCCTATTCCGAGCGGTGGGAGATCGAGTCCACCTTTGACGAGTTGAAGACACATCAGCGTGGCCCCAGGGGCGTGCTGCGCTCCAAGTCTCCCGATTTGGTCCAACAAGAAATCTGGGGGCACCTGTGCTGCCACTACGCCATCCGCACCCTCATGGTCGACGCCGCCGCCCACGCCGGACGGGACCCCGACCGGGTCTCGTTCGTCGCAGCGCTACGCATAGCCCGCCGCTCAGTCGCCTCGGGCTCTTTTTCCCCCTCAGCGCCCTGACACTGCCGTCGCCGCATGGCGTCACGCCATCCTCAGCCTTCTCAAACGCCTGAACCCTGCGCGCCGACAGCGCTCAAACCCCCGCGTGATCAAACGCAAGATCTCCAAATGGCTTGCCAAACGCGACCACCACAGTCGTTGGCCACAACCCGCGAACAGTCCCCGAGTTCACGTTCAAACCCTTAACTGAACGGTATTGAGTTTAGCGGTGAACGCCTGTCCGGCGGGGGCGTTGAGGTGCTCACGGAATGCTTCTTCGTCGAAGTAGGCCTCATAGACGAAGAAGCGCTCAGGAGTATCCCGCACCAGGTTGACTTCGAACATAAGGTTCCCGGGCTCTTGCTGGACAACCCGGGCATATTGACTGATGAGGCGTGCGACGCGACGCTCCTCGCCCGCTCGAGCGGTGAAGGTCGCGTGCAAGATGACGGGTTCGCTCATCGCAGGGTCTCCTTCGCCGCAACTCCTGATTGCGATTGGAGTGCGGCGTGCACGTCCTTCGTCGTAGGGAGATCAGCTCCTGCTCGTTGCACGGTGATGGACGCTGCGATGACTGCAAAGTGAACCGCGCGGATCAACTCGGACTCAGACGTGCTGTGCAGGAGGTCTGGTTGGGTGACGAGACGGTGGATGAGCGCAGCCATGAACGTGTCGCCTGCACCCACGGTGTCCACCACGGGCACCGTGGGTGCCGCGATCTGTACGCGGTGGTCCCGCGTGGCGGCAGCGGCCCCAGCCCCGCCCAGGGTGAGGGCGACGAGCGTCGCGCCACACTCGAGAAGATGGTCGAGGACCTCGTCCGAGGAGGCTGCCGGCCACAGCCAGCTGGCGTCCTCGTCGCTGAGCTTGACGACGTTCGAGCGTGAGGCGAGATGCTCGACACGGGCGACCGCACTCGCGTGCGATCCGACGAGAGCTGGCCGGATGTTGGGATCGAAGGTCACCATCGCCTGCCCCTGCAGCTCGTCGATGAAGGCAGTGAGCGTGTCCGCTCCGGGAGGCAGGAAAGCAGCAATCGATCCGAGATGGACGACTTGCGCAGCAGCCAGCTGAATCGGCGCTGGCACGTTCCATTCGATGTCAAACTCGTACTGTGCCACGCCCCGTGCGTCGATGAGAGCCGCTGCCGTCGCGGTGTGCTGAAGCGACCAGGATGCCGGATCGATTTTGACCCCGGACCGTTCCAGCAGTTCAGCGATCCTGTGGCCGCGGGCGTCATTGCCAAGAGCAGTCAGCAGCCGGGGGGTCGTTCCGAGTCGCCCCATCCCGAGCGCCACGTTCGCGGGGGAGCCACCCACGACTTCGACGCCGGGCTCGCCCACCGTCCGGACGATGTCGATCAAGCTTTCGCCCACCACGAGGACCTCTTCGCTCATATCGTGAACTCCCTGCTGGATTGTAGGTGTTGCCGTCATCGTCGGTGAGCTAGCGGATGACGAGTTGAGTTGGCAGCTCTGTCACCGTTGCCGGGTCGGTGAGCCCCTCAAGCCGATCGAACAGGCGCCGGGCAGCGGTTTCGCCGATGACCGCGGGATCCTGGGCGACGACCGTCATCGGGTGGGCGAGCAGATCGAACAGCTCGTGGTCGTCGAATGCGACATGCTCCAGACCGCTCGGGAAGTTCGCGGCGCGGAGTGTCGCGATCGTATTGAGGCTGTTGCCCGTGAACAGTGCCGTTGCCGGCTCGTCTAGGGTCAGGACGGCCGAGAGCGCCGCTTCAGACCGGGAGGAGTTGGGTTCACCGAGGTGGACCAGGCGATCGTCGTAGGGGATGCTCGCTTGCGCAAGCGCATCGCGATAACCGGCGAGCCGGTCGCGTCCGGTGTGCACGCTCTCAACGTTGCCGATGAAAGCGATGCGCCGGTGGCCGCGTTCGATAAGGTGCCGGACACCCATCAGAGCGCCGTCGCGATTCGCGCTGAGAACAGTGTCAGCAACCAGGCCTTGAGGTGGTCGGTCGGCGAACACGATCGGCAAGCCCCCGGTCAGCTCCGACTGCAGGTATCCGTGGTCAGCGGGGGAGGGGACGATGATCAAACCATCGACTCGTCGGGCAATGAACGACTCGCTGAGGTCGCGCTCGTGCTGAGGGTCCCCCGACGATGACGCGGTGAACACGAGGCTTCCCTGGCGCCGCGCGACGTCCTCGACGGCGTGGGCGATGGTGGCCTGAATCGGTTCGGAGATGTCCTCCAGGATCAGCGCGATCGTGGACGACGAGCCGTTGCGCAGGCTGGCGGCGCTGGTATTGCGCTGGAATCGAAGCTGCGAGATCGCTCGCTCCACCACTTCCCGCGTCTCGTCGCTGACGTGCTTCTCGCCGTTCACGACTCGCGAAACGGTCTTGATGCCGACGCCGGCGAGGGCGGCAACATCCTTCATCGTGGGCCGTGCCGCACGCACGCCTGATGGCTGCTGAGTCATCGGTCACAACCTCCCTTCTGACAACGTTATCGGATTTTGCTTGCGACAGCAGGAAATCTATGCCAGCATCGCTCCGACAACGTTGTCGGTCGCACTAGAAGCGGCCACCGACACAAGAGAGGCACATCAATGAAGAGTGGAAGAATCGTCGGGTCCGCCGCAACTGCGGCGATCGGCGCGGTCCTGCTCGCTGGTTGCGCGGGTGGAGGGAACGAGGCAGCCAGCGACGGCAACGTCGAACTTCGCTGGATCATGTCGGCCGACTCCCAGAAGGAAGTCGACGTCTGGAATCACCTCGCGGACATGGTGCACGAGGAGTTCCCGAACATCACGGTGACGTTCGAGAGCACGCCGTTCAAGGACTACTACAACAAGCTCACCGCTCAGGCGGCCAGCAACGACCTCGCCTGCATCGCCGGACTGCAGGCGCAGCGCGTACCCGACGTCGGGTCGCTGTTCACGGACCTGACGCCTTCCTTCGAGACCACGGGCTTCGACATTGACGAGTACGCGCCGTCGATCGTCGAAGGCCTCCAGCAGGACGGCAAGCAGCTGGCGGTGCCGTACGACCTCGGGCCCTACGTCCTCTACTACAACAAGGACATGTTCGACGCGGCCGGCGTCCCGCTTCCCACACCCGGATGGTCAGTGGAGGAGTTCATGTCGGCGGCGAAGGCGCTGACGAAGGACGGCAAGTACGGGTTCGTGGCCGACGGCACCCCAGACATGTGGCTGCCCTACGTGCTCAGCATCGGCGGCACGTACATCAAGGACGGCAAGCCCGACCTGACCAACGACAAGGTCGTCGAGGGCTTCACGTGGGTGACAGACCTCGCCACGCAGGAGAAGGTCGCTCCGGCGCCGCCGGCGTCCGGTGCTTCCAACTGGCCGGCCGACCAGTGGCGCAGCGGCAACGCCGCGATGTACGTAGACGGTCCGTGGCAGCTGATCAACGCCAAGGAGAACGTCCCGTTCACGATCGGCCTGGCCACCACCCCCGCCTTCGATGGCACCTCGATCACGACGATGTCCGGAACGGGATTCGGCGTCACCACCTCGTGCGAGCACCCGGAGGAGGCGTGGCAGGCCATCTCGGTCATCATCGGCCCTGAGGCACAGAAGTACATCGCTGACGCCGGCCGCGGTTTTCCCGCATACCTCGACGCGCAGGCGAACTGGTACGAGGTCGCCGGTGTCGATGGCGCCAAGGAAGCGATCGACACGGCGCTGGCGACGGTCGACCCGTACCGCACCACTCCGAAGTGGAACGAGACCTCGGCGCTGCTTCAGCAGTACGGCGTCCAAGCCTTCAACGGCAGCGAGTCACCTGAGACCGTCCTCGAGCAGGTCCAGGCGCAGGTCGCGCCCTGACGAATCTCATCTTCGGAGGGGGCCGAGCCACCGCGCAGGCCCCCTCCAATGAGGAGCACAACATCATGCACACCACGCTCGTGAAGCCATCCGCGCCGCCCACTCAGAAGACACCGCCCGTGCGTCGTCGCAGGCGCAACAACGACACTCGATCAGTACTGGGGTTCCTCACCCCGAACCTGTTCGGCTTTCTTTGCTTCACGATCATCCCTATCGGGGCTTCGCTCGCACTGAGCTTCTACGAGTGGCCGATGATCGGCGAAGCCGTCTTCGTCGGCTTCGACAACTTCATCCGGCTGTTCACGAAGGATCCAATCTTCTGGCAGGTCGTCGGAAACACGATCTACTTCGTCGTGGGATACGTCGTTCTGAACCTCATCGTGTCGATGTCGCTTGCGATCTGGCTCACGTCGAAGGTGAAGGCGAAGGGCTTCCTGCGGTTCGTGTTCTTTCTCCCGGTCGTCAGCCCCATGGTCGCGAACGCCGTGGTGTGGCGACTGCTCTACGCCCCAGAAGACGGGCTGATCGCCTGGTTCTTCGAGACCTTCACCGGCACGACCGGGCCCAACTGGCTCGGGAGCTCCGAGTGGGCGATGCCGGCCGTCATCCTCATGTCGGTGTGGGCCGGGTTCGGATACAACATGATCATCTTCATCGCGGGCATCGAAGGGATCCCGCAGTCCCTCTATGAAGCGGCAGCTATCGATGGGGCCGGCTGGTGGCGACGGCTTTGGAGCATCACCCTTCCGATGCTGACGCCCAGCATCTTCTTCGCCACCGTGATGACGATCATCTCCTCGCTGCAGGTCTTCGCGCAGCCGTTCGTGCTGACCGGCGGTGGCCCGGGATCTTCGACCACGACGCTCGTCTTCTACCTCTATCAGAAGGGCTTCCAGTCCTACGAGATGGGCTACGCCTCCTCGATCGCCTGGTCACTGTTCGTCCTGATCATGATCATCACCTTCGTCCAGTTCCGTAGCCAGAAAAAGTGGGTGCATTACTCATGAGCGTCGCCCCCGTCTCCGGACACGTCATCCGACGCAAAGTCGGACTGGGCATCTCCCAGGTCTTTGTCGTCCTCGCGGCCGTCGTCACACTGATCCCCTTCATCTGGATGGTGTCCACCGCTCTCAAGCCGGCCTCAGAGGTCTTCTCGAACCCGCCGGCGTTGGTGGGTTCGTCGATCGAATGGGGAAACTTCGCCGCCGCGTGGAACTACCTGCCGTTCGGCCGGTTCATGCTCAACGGCCTCATCGTGTCAGGGATCGGCACCCTCATCGTGGTCCTTACCTCCGCGATGGCCGCCTACGCGTTCTCGCGCTTGAAGTGGCGGGGACGAGACGGCACCTTCCTGATCTACCTCGGCACCCTCATGGTGCCGCAGGAGGTGCTCATCGTCCCGATGTTCATCCTCATGCGCAACCTGGGGTGGGTGAACTCCTATCAGGCGCTCATCATCCCGTGGGCCTTCACCGCGTTCGGCACCTTCCTGTTGCGGCAGTTCTTTCTCACCCTCCCCGACGAGCTCGAGGAAGCGAGCCGCATCGACGGCGCCAGCCGGTGGACCTCGTTCACGCGCATCATCCTCCCGCTAGCGACACCCGCGCTGGGAACGCTCGCGGTATTCACCTTCATCGGGTACTGGAACAGCTTCCTCTGGCCGCTTCTGATCGTCAGCGACGTGAACATGGCCACGGTGCCGCTCGGGCTCAACATGTTCCTCGGTCAGACCGGCAACCAGTGGAACCTGCTCATGGCGGCCTCCACTATCTCCGTCATTCCCAGCGCAATCATCGTGATCGCTCTGCAGCGCTACCTGGTCTCGGGCATCGCGCTCAGCGGCATGGGTGGCCGCTGAGCCCGCTCCGACTTCCCTCACAATCGAAAGGAAACCCGTGCACCGCATCTACTACCAGCCCGAAGGGGTGTGGTTCGGCGACTGCATGCCGTTCTTCGCGAACGGCGAGTTCCATCTGTACCACCAGCGCGACACCCGCAAACCAGGACCGTTCGGTGAACCGTTCGGGTGGGCGCTGGCGACCACGACCGACTTCGTGTCCTACAAAGACCACGGCGAGTCCCTGCACAAGGGTGCAGACGAGGACCAAGACCAGTTCATCTTCGCCGGCAGCGTGTTCGAGGCCGACGGCACCTACTACGCGATGTACACCGGCTACAACCGGGACTATCCCGAGCAGGGCAAGGCATCCCAGGTCCTCATGATCGCCGAGAGCGACGACCTCCTCACCTGGCGAAAGTCGGACCGGAAGCTGGTCCCGCCGCAGCCGGGCTACGACCCGAACGACTGGCGCGACCCGTTCGTGCTGTGGGACGAAGACGCCTCCAACTACCTCATGATCCTCGGCGCCCGCAAAGCCGGCGAGAAGGTGCTCACCGGTTCGACGGTCGCGTTCCGATCGGACGATCTGGAGGACTGGCGTTTCGAGGGTGACTTCTGGGCCCCCGGCCTCTACAGCATGCACGAAATGCCCGACCTGTTCCGGATTGGCGACTGGTGGTATCTGCTGACGACTGAGTACAGCGACAAGTCCAAGACTGTCTACCGGATGTCCCAGTCGCTGGACGGCCCCTGGGTCGCACCGGTCGACGACGCGTTCGACGGGCGCGCCTACTACGCCGCTCGCTCCGCGACCGATGGCGAGCGTCGCTACCTGTTCGGATGGGTGCCCACCCGTACCGATGGTCAGCCGCGCGGCAACTGGGAGTGGGGAGGCACGCTTGTGGTGCACGAGGTATATCAGCGCCCCGACGGGTCGCTCGGCGTCGCGCCCCCAGCCGGAGTCCGCGCCGCATTCGGTGAGAGCGTGCACCTCGACGCGGTACAGGCTGCGAACGTGGACGGCGTCGCGGAACAAGAGATCGCCACCGACTCCAGCAACCTGTTCCGGCTCAGCGGGGAGCTGAAGTTTGCCGAGGGGACGCGTTCCGCGTCGATTCGGCTCTTTGAGGACGCAGCCACGGGGCAGGGTTACGAGTTCCAGCTGCTGTTCGGCGAGAACAGGCTCCTGTTCGATCGCCGCCCGAACTACCCCTGGTACCGATACGACAACCGCGGCTTGGAGCGTCCCATCACCTGGGAAGCCGGCCGTGACTACCGGTTCGAGATCATCGTCGACGGCGACATTGCGACGCTCTACGTCGACGGTGTCGCTCTCAACGCGCGCACCACCGACACTCCGGGCGGATCGATCGTGCTGAGCGCAGTGGAAGGATCCGTCCAATTCGACGATCTGGAGCTCGCGCGCGGCCTGCGGTGAACCACATCGGGCGTGTCGGGTGGTTAGCCACTCGACACGCCCGAGCCTGAGATGGCGACTGTGGACATCTCGACCGGCGCCCGCGAGCACTGCCCATGGACATTTCGCACCTCGTGGGGCTGGAACTGGTACACAGTGGTGGACATTTGCTGCTGATCCCTACACGTCTGTAGGTTTTTTTTGAAGATGTCCATTTCGCACGTGAAATGTCCACGGTGTGTCCATATGGACATTTCGGCCGCGCTGGCCCCTAACGATGCACAGGGATGCGACTAGATTCAAGCAGCGATCGCCACGCATCACGGCTGATGTACTCCGCTTGGATCAGAGTCGCCATCGGCATCGTGTAAGGGCGAAATTGGACGACGTAGCCGGTCCCGTCCGGTAAGGAATCGGGTGTCCACCCATCGAGCCACGCGAGGAGATACTCCAGCTCATCGCCGCCCATCGCCGCGATGTCGATGAGAGCCTGGCGCAACTCGAGGAATTCCCGAAGCTCGGCGGTTGACTTCATCGCGCCTACGACCATGGCGAATGACTGAACGGGGAGGGCGGTAAAGGCGACATCACCGTCCTCGGCCAATGCGCGAACGTTCCATGCTTCGCCCGAATAGTCGTGCAGCGAGACGACGAATCCATCGGCCGGGTTGTCGGAGCCGCCCTGCCTCTCTCGAATCCAAGCACCGCCTCTGAGCCGGGTCACGCGGCGGTCGACTTGCTTGTGTGCCGCTTGAAGATCGTTCAGGAAGCTGTTCGCCGCCGCAGCTGAGTCGCGCGCTGGTAAATAGGACTTGCACTCCAACACCACGTCGACGTGCGCGCCAGCGATGTGAACATCAACCTCGTCACCCTTCTGCATCCCCTTCATGTCGACCACCAAGGAGTCCCGGTGGATCTTCGCGTCGCGCGGTCCGATGCGTCGGCAGATGAACGCACATACAAACTCAAAGGCGTCCCCCTGGGCGTCGGAGCCGAGCGTCGACCGAATCGCAGAGAACAGCGTTAGGTCGAGGTTGAAGACGAATGCCGTCGCGTTACCAATACGGGGACCTTCATCGCCGGGCACCAGAGGATAGAGCTCTGGCTCATGGCTTTCGAGCAGCGACTCGATACGGCTGGGGTCCTGACGTTTCGCGATAAGAGCGTCTCGCACCACGGGATGTAGCGAGTCTACGACGGCGGTGTTGAGCATCCAGGGATCGGTGCCGTCAATCAGGCGCGCGACTGCGCTGGTCTGACCATGTCCTAGACACGTCGCGGCGAGACCGCCTCTCGCTGACGCCCAAGCATCGACTCCGTCGGCGATGAGCGTCGAGATCCAGTGGAACTTTGTCGAGCCGAACTCATTGCGGGTGTGCGATGTTCGGCCGGCGACAGCGAGTCGGTGAGACTCCTGGGAAGTGACGCAGAGCAAGATCAGAGACTCCGCATGCCATCGTGCACCTGCTTCGAGGCAGTGTCTCAGCGCGCTCGGGAACTCGTTACGACCCGACGCAGTGGTCGAGACCAACCAAGCAAGCCGAGCATACGACGGGCCAGAAGCGGGAAGTTCGACTTTCGGAAGGTGCCGGACGCACTCGGGATGAGCCTCGGTGAGCCGCTTCTTCAGGTTCGCAAGTGCTTCCGCGATGCCGACCTTGGCCCGTCCCTCAAGCTTTTCGAGGACGCGAGCCTTGCGACTCTCCAGCGCGGCCCGTTCGGCGGCTGATCCCGGTTCGTTTGAGTTCATGGAGTCCAGGATCTCGATCTTCGTAACGCAGTCGAGGAAGCGCTCAAATAGCGCGCGTGAATGCTCGCTCGCAGCAGCGGTGAGTCGGAGCATCTCCGACTCACGGGACGACGCCTCTAGGCCGGAATCTCGGATCTTCACCATGGCCCACACGACATCCGGTGGGGCTTCGCCTTTTCAGCGGCTGAGTCACTACTCCACCGCCCGCTCGAACGCACCCCGCACAAAACTGTTCGAGGATCACCAGCGTCCTGCTTCTGCACTGCTAGTGCGTTCAATCCATCACCAACTGCATTAGTTCGGAGTAGTCGGAAACGACGTCGTAAGTGACGTCTCGATCGGTCTTCGCGTTGAGCGCAGCAAAGAACTTGCGGGCACACTCGATCTTGGCGTTCTCGACGCCCTTGAGCTGAAGAGTCGAGAGCGACCCTTTCGTTTCGGCCACAAAGTAGACGTGCTTGATCTTCGTGTCGTCATCGCGGAATGCAATCGCCCAGTCGGGGTTGTAGTCGCCGACCGGCGTCGGTATGAAGAAGCCGCGCGGGAGCTTCGAGTAGACGACGACCTCGTCGCTGACGTCCAGCTTCTCGACGAACGAGCGCTCGACCTTGGAGTCGGTGACCACGTACTCGTAGACGCTCTTCTTCAGTTTGTCGCCGGCCTTGGACAGGTCCTGCGCGGTCTGGTTCTCTGTGAAGATCGACGATTCGTAGCGGTTGTCGAGCGGGTCGTAGCTGAGGTGCTCGACGATGGCACTCGCCTTCTGCTCGTTGATGAGTCGGGCGGCCTCGGTGATGAACTGCTCGGGGTTCTGCTTGAACTTCGCAAACGTACCCGGGTGGATGCCGGTGAGTATCGACGCGCAGGTGCGGCGGGTGAGCTGCGTCTTCTCCGCGATCTCTCCCAGAAGGTCGTACTTGACGGTTGATCCTGCCGACACGGCCGAATGCTCGATCTTCGTTTCGGAGACTTTGAAGCCTGTGCCGGCCTCCAGTTGTTCCATCTCGAGGCCAACGACTTGCTTGCCGCTCTCGACGAGGTACTGCATGACGGTGACGTTGAGCGAGGTGTCGAGCACGCGAATGCAGTTGTCGATCAGCTCTTTGGAATCGAACTCGACCTGGTAGACGGCCTTGTGGTTGATGCGTCCCCAGAGCTCCTGGAACTCGCGCTTGTTGAAGTTGGCTTCGTTGAGCGGAATCCTCTTCGGCTTGCGTCCGTCGGTTGGCTTCGGCACGTCGAGGTACAGAGCGTCGACGAGCGGCCAGACGAAGTCGATGACGGGTTTGAGTATCTCGGAGGTCGGTACGGCGAGGGTTCCGTCGGCTCGCGCATCCTTGTATGCCTGCGTGACCAGGCCGGACTCGTCGATGTAGTCGTTCTTGATCAGGTGAAAGTAGAGAGCCTGCGCGACTGTCTTTTCGAGGGCGCTCGTTGAACCGTCGCCCAGCGTGATCGGCTTGCCCACGAAGTAGTCGACGCTTGCTTTGCGTGGCCGCGCCGACAGCGACTCGATGATTTCCTTCTGGAGAGCGGTCACGAAGTCCGTGTAGGACTCGTCGGTGACGACGGTCAGTTCGTTGATGTCGTGGACGGTGACGGGATTATCCATCCGCTCTCCGTGCTGATCCACGGAGAGTCGCAGACCACGGCCGATCTCCTGTCGTCGTGTCGTCGTGTTGTCGCTCTTCTTGAGCATGCCCATGACGAACACGTTCGGGTTGTCCCAGCCCTCGCGCAGCGCGGAGTGCGACCAGATGAATCGGACGGGCTCCTCAAAGGAGAGCAGCCGTTCTTTGTCTTTCAGGATCAGGTCGTAGGCGTCGACGTCGTCCGATTGGCCTGCGAAGTCGCCGCGGGCTGCGATCTTGCCGTCGATGAACTGCTTGGACTTCTTGTCGATCGAGAAGTACCCCTCGTGGGTGGAGCGCACCGGGATCGCCTGGACATGGTCACGGTAGCGTTCCACCGCCTCATCTAGGTCGAGCTCACCGAGGTAGTCGGCGAGCACAGCTTCATACTCTTCCTCGAACACTCGGGCGTACTCGCCGAGAGTGTCCTCGCGCTCGTAGTCGCGGTACTTGGCGACCTCGTCGATGAAAAACAACGATAGAGCCTTGATTCCTTGCGAGAACAGCTCGCGCTCCTTGCCCAGGTGGGCACGGATGACCTCACGGATCTGGATGCGTCGCTTCTGGTCTTCGGCTACGTCCTCGGTAACCTCGCCGGCGCCGATGATGTCACCGTTGCTCAGCTCGATGATGTCGCGGTTGGCGTCCACGTCGCGAATGAAGAGGCCCTTATACGCCTCGATGCCGCCAGAGATGTCGTGCAGGTTCGTCCCGTGGCTGAGGCGCTTCACTTGCCGCTTGATGCCCTGAGCGGTCTGCACCTCCAGCTCGACTCGTGCCTTCGGAAAGTCGGCGCCTTTCCCGATCTCGAGGCCGTCCACATACAGGTAGGCGCTGTTGCCGGCCAGGTGCTTGACGGTGATGCCGCGCACCGCGATCTTCTTCACCAGCTTCTGGTTGTAGGCATCGATGGCGTCGAGACGGTGCACTTTGGTGCGTTCGATTCTGTGCGTCGCGGAGTATCGCAGCGCAAAGAGGGCATTGAACGAGGTCAGCGCTTCCAGCGACTTCGAGGGCTTCTTCGCGTCACCTTCGATCTTCTGCGGCTCATCGATGATCAGGATCGGCCTATTCGCGGCAAGCACGTCGATCGGCTTGCGTGACTGGAAGTCGTCCAGCACCTCGTATATGCGGCGGGCCTCCTTGCCGGTGGCATTGAACGCCTGCACATTGATGATCATCACCTGCACGCCCGCGTCTGATGAGAACCGCTCGATCTCGTGCAATCGCGACGAGTTGTAGATGAAGGTGCGTGGTTTCGTGCCGTAAAGCTGCTGGAAGTGCTCGCCGGTGATGTCGAAGGACTTCTTCACACCCTCGCGGATCGCGACCGACGGCACGACGATGATGTACTTCGACCATCCGTATCGATTGTGCAGCTCCATGATCGTCTTGACATAGACGTACGTTTTTCCGGTACCGGTCTCCATCTCGATATCGAGATTGATCGGCGCCGCGGACTTCTTGACGTGATCCCTGAGGTCCTTCGACAACTCCAGCCCGCGTGCCTGCTGCACCTGATGCACGTTGGCCAAGAGCTGTGGCGCTGTCAGCGCGATCTCCGCGTTGCGAAGTCCCGCGTCAGCCAGGAGCGTGGGCGACGCGTCCTTCCCAGGATCGATGCGGTACTTCACCCCGTCGGCGTAGGGCTGGCCACCAAACACGTCGACCACAGCACTTACAGCTTCGGTCTGGTACTGCTGAACCTTGAACTGGAGCTTCATTAGAGTCAGATGACCTTCACATCAGTCGACGGTGAGAGTTCTTTGAAGATCTGCTCCGCGTTGATTCGTGCGTCGTCTGAAGGAAAACCGGAATCACTAAAGACTGCGCGCAAAGGCTCCTTTCGAGCTAGGGCCTGGACGACATCCTGAGTGACGCCTTCCTCGAAGCAGGCGACGAGTGCACCATCATCGACCACAAAGAATTCTTGGCCTCCCACGTTCTCGACGGAGACAGGCAAACTCGGTTCAAGCCCGGACTCGAGAACCACTTGGAACAGGAGGTCTTCGCCGGTGCGTCCTGGCTTGATGCCGTCCTCAAGTTCAGCGAGCTTCAACTGCTCGGTCTCTTCGGGGGTGCGAAGTACTTCTGAGAAGTTCGACGAGTCCACCTTTAGTACCCGAAAACCCAGGTCAAGCTGGCCACCGGTTAGCCCGACCTGCTCCCCGACTTTGACCGATGCTCGGGCAATCCTTTCTCGGCACAGCTCAGCGATCGACGAAAAGCCCGCATTGGCAGCGTCGCTTTGGACGTCTAACTCTTCGGCGATCTGAACACAGATGAATGTCCGCCGCCCGCCGTCCGCAGCGTTTTGCTCCATGACGGCGTGGGCAGTCGTCCCGGACCCTGCGAAAAAGTCCAGCACGAGCGCGTCCGGATCAGCGATCCACGCCAGCAAGCGACGCACCAGTTCGGGCGGCTTTGTGTAGTCGAAGTACTTCGCCATACCCAAGGCCGCAAGGGCCCGTGCCCCCTGGTCGTTGGTTACGCCATCCAGAAAGTCTCGCGGCCGCTTGCCGTCAGCGAGGCGGTCTTCCAGATAGTACTTTGTGTACACGTTCCACTTGGATTGATGGCCCTCCCCATTCTGAAGCGGGCTGGTTGCCGTCTCTTTGAATACCAGCAGATCCTTCTTCTGCTGGTAAGTGTCGTAGCTCCAGCGCCAAACGCGATCCTCGCGAGACTCAGGTGGCCGGTTCGCGGCGTCTACGACGTCCTGCGGACGGCGGGGGCCCGGCGGTAGAACGAACGATCCATCGGGGCACTCGATCCAGTAGCGCTGATTTGAGCACCCTCGCAGCGGGTCCAGGCTCGCTTGATAGAGGCCGACCGTCGCAAATGCTCCGCGATCGTCGATCGCCGAGAACTTCCGCCGATACGCCTCGTCGACTTCGTCCATCAACGGACCTACCGCATCGGCGTTCCGCGCGATGGTAACCAGATAGTCCTTCGATGGCGCGAAGTGCGTTCCCTTGTTCGAAGTCTTCTTTGTAACGCGCGCAACGCTCGCTAGGTAGTTGGTCGAACCGAAGATTTCCTTACAGATCTCGACGAGCCCGGCATGTTCGCCATCATCGATCGAGATCACGATGACGCCGTCTTCGGCAAGCAGATTCCGAGCGAGCTTTAGGCGCGGGTAGATCATGCTCAACCAGTTCGAGTGGAATCGTCCGTTCGTTTCAGGGTTGGCGACTAAGCGTGCCCCAGCAGCATCGCTCTGTCCCGACTCAACCAAGAATCTGGCAGACGATTGCATGAAGTCATCGTCGTAAATTAGATCGCTCCCCGTGTTGTACGGAGGGTCGATGTAGACGAGCTTGACCTTGCCGAGGTAAGGCTCCTGTAGGAGCTTCAGGGCATCGAGGTTGTCGCCCTCGATGAAGAGGTTTTTCGTCGTATCGAAGTCGACCGACTCCTCGCGCACCGGGCGCAGTGTCTTCGCGATCGGTGCGTTCGCAGCGAATGCGGCGGCACGTTTGCCGGGCCAATCGAGCTGGTAGCGCTCCTGCGACCCTTCGACGACGTAGTCGGACAATTCCTGTCGCAGCAGATCGAAGTCGATCGCTCGGGTTGGCTCCCCGTCGGCGTCGAGTGCTTCCGTGACGACCGCAGGAAAGAGGTCTGCGATCTTGTCGATGTTTACTCGGGTGAGATCGGGGGATGTCATTCGCAGTCTTTCCATGGCTTACCTTGTCTGGTCCAGTTCGGCTTGTTTGGCTTTCAGTTCGCGACGCAGCTCGACCTTGCGATTGAGTTGCGGTTCGGACCGGAGCTTGCGTTCCAGGGCGCTGATCTCGCGCTTGAGTCGGCGCACGGCATCCAGCCGCTCGCTGACGACGGCAGGACTCTCCCCAGCCCGAGGCGCGAGTGGCGTGAGTGGACCGATGAGCGCCGAGTACAGCGCAGTCATCGTGATTGCGGTTGGTAGCGGGCTACGGGGGGAGTCGCCTCGCATCCAGCCCGTTGAGAAGTAGGCGCTGGGTTTCGGTGCCGGGGAGCCAACTGGGTTGTGCGCTGCCGTCATGCGCACGCCGCCGCCGTGGGCATCGTCGCGGCAAACCTCGAAGATCACCGGATTCGGTATCGCCTTGTCAATCGACGCAAGTACCTGGGCGCTGACGTCGTTCGACTTGGCGTCCACCTGAATGACTTCGATCTCGGGCACTTCCGGCGATCCGGGGAGGTTGATGGTCTCGGCAGCAAGCTTGTAGGCCCAGCTGATGCGGCTGACCTCGGCGACAAACTTTTCACGCAGACCGGATGTCGATGCGGTGCGTTCATAGAATCGCTCCTTGGGTACGCGCGCACCAAAACGTGCACCAGCCGGCCACTGGTAGAGGATGTCGATCACGTGGCACCTGCCGCGTCAACGACAGCGATGAACGCGATCAGCTCGAAGTCGTCGAGCCCCGCGATCTGCTGCGTGAGCGCAGTGGTGTGCCCACCGCTGAACAGGCTGTCGACGTCGCGTTCTTCGGTGACGTCGATCATCGAGTGGATGGCATCCGTCAGCAGCGCCGAGTACTTGCTCATGTCTGCGCCCTCGCTGGTGGTCTCGTTGAAGGCGCGGGTGACGTCCGCCACTGGTTCATCGTGTGGGCGAGAGCCGGCACGGACGAGGTCGAGTAGCCGCTTCGCCTCGGTGTGGTCGGCGATGACGTCGCCATCCTCATTGACGTAGACGAGGTAATGCGGGTGGAGCCGGTTGCCCCGATTCACCGCAGGGTCGGCGTTGACGTTCTTCAGGGCGAAGATCACGCCGGGTAGGAGTCCGATCGCTGGGTCTGCGGGAACGACGGCATGCAAGCCGCGTGGGGCAGTGGCGATGTCGCCGTACTCGTTCATGTAGGCGAGCAGGTCCATCCGGAAGTCGTTGAGGCCGAGATCCGTGATCGAGACCCCCGCGCGAACATCCTCGAGTTCGATGCTCTCGCTCTGGAGTTTGCGGAGCTGCTCTTTGCGGAACGCGGCATCCGAGTCCTCAGGGTTGAGCACGTTGTCGTCGGCCGAGCCGGCGAGGTCGGCGATGACCATTCGGTTCTCGACACGCTCCTTGAGATTGATGTACTCGTCGAGCGAGATGTCGGGCCAGAAGTTGACGAGCTGGATGACCTCGTTCGTCGACCCGATGCGGTCGATACGACCGAAACGCTGGATGATCCGCACGGGGTTCCAGTGGATGTCGTAGTTGATGAGGTAGTCGCAGTCCTGCAGGTTCTGGCCCTCGCTGATGACATCGGTGCCGATCAGCACATCAATGTCGCGGGTTTCCGTGGGCATCGTGAGGTGCCGTTGCTTGGATCGCGGCGAGAACATCGACATGATCTGCTGGAAGTCAAAGCCTGTGCCGATCGTGGACTTGGCGCCGTGGCTACCGCCGGTAATCACGGCGCATTCCAGTCCAGCCTGCCGGAGCGCCGGTGCGAGCTCGCGGTAGAGGTAGTTCGCGGTGTCGGCGAAGGCGGAGAAGATCAGCACCTTGCGGTTATCGGGGTTCAGCGGATGCTCTGCCTTCTGCTCGACCAGGTGCCGCAGCTTGCGCAGCTTAAGGTCATGGCCCGGAGTAACTTTGCGCATTTCGTCCAGAAGCTCGCGTAGCGTTTCCCGATCGTGCCAGAGATCGCGCTGCCACGACTCGACATCGATGTCGTTGATGTCGATGCGAATCTTCTCACCGAACGTGAGGGCCTCGACGTTCGCGTCGTCCTCATCGTCGAGATCCAGGTCGAGGTCAGTAAGGTCTGCGTTGACTTCCGCCATTGACCCTGCGTGGCCGTCCACACGCGCGAGCGTGCGGTCGACGGCGTTCTCGATTTTTGCCAGCGTGAGCCGGAACGCTTCGACCGAGCTCTCCAGCCGTTTGAGCAGGTTCACCGTCATCAGCTTCTTCAGGCCTTCTTCACGCCCCTTCTGACCAAGATTGGAGCGGGCATTGCCGGTGGTGACGTTGTAGAGGTCCTCATACTTGCTGAGACGGCTCGGGAACACATACGCAAGAGGCGTATAGACGGCAAGAGTCAGGACTTGTAGCTGCTCGAAGATGTCGTTGAACGGAGGAATGTCGTCGAGATCGGTCAGCGGCTCGCGGATGGATGCCGGACGAAGGCGAGCGGGGAACGCGCCAATCTCGCTCATGTCGTAGAACGCCTGAATGTGTTTCCGGGAACGAGCGATAGTCACGGCATCGAGCAACTCGAAGAAGTCGAAGTCGAGCATCTGCAGGATGCGATCCGCTGTGCGCTCGTCGGCGGGCAGCTTCGACCACTCGTTAAAGATGGCCTGCGCGTCGCGGAACACTCGTTCGATCGACGTGGAGAGGTTGAGCTTGTCGGACAGGTTTTCGGACTCGCCCTCGTAGGCGAGCTGAAGTTGGTTCTTGAGGTCGTTGAACCGGTTGTTGACGGGTGTCGCCGACAGCATCAGCACCTTCGTCTTCACGCCTTCGCGGATGACCTGCCGCATGAGTCGCTGGTAGCGCGACTCCTTCTCTTCGGCGTAGTCAGCGTTGCGGAAGTTGTGCGACTCGTCGATGACGACGAGGTCATAGTTGCCCCAGTTGATGCGATCTAACCGGAGGCCAAGCGACTCGCCCCGTGTGCGGGACAGGTCGGTGTGCGCGAGGACGTCGTAGTTGAACCGGTCGCTCGCGAAGATGTTCGTCGTAAGGTTCGCGTTGTAGTTCGTCCAGTTCTCGGCGAGCTTCTTCGGCGCAAGAACCAAGACGGACTTGTTGCGGAGCTCGTAGTACTTGATCACCGCCAAGGCGGTGAATGTCTTTCCAAGACCGACACTGTCGGCCAGGATGCAGCCGTTGTAGGTCTCGAGCTTGTTGATGATGCCCGTCGCGGCATCCCGCTGGAAGTTGTAGAGGCTCTGCCAGACCTTGGTGTCCTGATATCCCGTGCGGTCGTTCGGGAGCACGTCCTCACTGATGTCGTCGAGGAATTCGGCGAAGAGGTTGTAGAGGATGAGGAAGTAGACGCGCGCCGGCGAGTTCTCGGCGTACACGCTCGCGATGTGGTCGTAGACCGCTTGCGTGACATCGTTCAGCTGGCCGGGGCTTGCCCAGATCTGATCGAAGAGGTTGAGAAAGCTGCTCGCCTCAGGCGTACCTTCGAACTTCGTGACCATATTGGAGACCGCATTGCCGCGCTCGTACCCGAGGTCGGCCGTGGTGAACCCTTGCAGCGGCATGTAAGCGGCTCCGTCGTCGACGACGGCGAACTGCTGCATCTGATGACCGCTGGCATTTGATCTGAACGTGACCTTCTCGCGTACCCAGGCGGCGCACTCGCGGGCGATCGCGCGCTGCGTCAGCTTGTTGCGGAGGCGGATCTCAAACTCCGACCCGTAGAGCGATGACTCTGCCTGCGGGATGAAAAACTCGCGACGATCCTTGCGCAGCTTGTCCGTAGCCTGACCGTTGCTGAACGACGGCGACGTGAAGATGAACTCGAGTTCCTCGATGTGCTCGAGTTCCTTCCGCAACGCCTCGAAAGCGAAGATCGAGAAGGTCGAAGCGGCGATGCGCACCTTCGAACCGCGGTTGATCACGGACTTCAGGTCGTCGCCGAGAAGGTCAGACACGTTGTTGATGATCCGCATCTCTACGCAGCGCCTCCGGCGCTACCGCCGCCACGCACCCAGGCATCGACCTCGCTCGCCTGGAACTTCCACAGACGTCCGACCTTGTGGGCCGGCATCCCCTTCTCGGCTATCCAGGCGTAGATCGTGTCTTTGGTGACGGCCAGGTGCTCGGCGATGTCGTCGGCAGAGAGCCACGGCTCTGACATTCACGCCCCCATGCGGATTGAGCCGGATTTATCCGGGTATGGCCGATCCTATCGGGACACCGCGCCCGCGTCGCCCTTGGTGTGCCATTGCCTCGTCAACCGCCGTCAGCAGTTCCTCGAGGTGCATGTGGAGATCGTCGTACGCCTGCATGTAGAACATATGGTTCATGTGGGACGGAGATGTGTTGTCCAGGTCGGCGAGGACTGCTCGAGCCTCGCGGATCGCTGTCTGGAGGCGGGTCTCGATTCCTGGCAGGCTCTGGATCCAGGTGTCGATAACGCTGAACGGGATCGGTGCGAAGTCGTGGGCGTCGACGCCGGCATGGAACTGGTGGCCGTTCGGGCCGTGGTCGCGGGCGTGCGTGTGTCCGTGGAGGAGCGGGATGCCGTCGTCCCAGCGCGGGCGATGCGACGTGTGTCGATCCTGTTCCTGGCTATCGCCGCGGTAGGGATAGTGCGAGGCAATGATCCTGTAACCGTGGCGGGTTCCTTCGATGACCTCTGGGAGGATCTCCCAGCCCGCCGCTTCGTACATGGGCACGAATCGCTCGATCGCCTGTTTCGACTGGGTCGCGGGTGAGACGCGATCGTGGTTGCCGGGTACGAGCAGTCGACGCCCGTTGAGCTTCGCGGTGAGCGCCATAGATTCTTCGATCGGGCCGAGAGCTACGTCGCCGAGGTGGAGGACGACGCTGTCGGGCGAGACCATGTCGTTCCACCGGCGCATAAGTTCGTCGTTCATCTCGTCGACGGTGGAGTACGGCCTATCCGCGAGTTCGCTGATGCGGGCGTGGCTGAAGTGGGTGTCGGACGTGACAAAGTCGACCTGATCGAAGTCGAACGTCGGATAGTCAAGCATCGCGAACCTCATCGTCGCCGTTCATGTCGAACGCGCGCAGGAGGAGTCGCTCCGCATCGCCCACCGGCTCAGGAGGAAGGTCCTTCATCTCGTCGCGGAGTCGGTCCAACGTCTGTTCGATCAGTGGGCGGTGTTGGTCGCGCCATGCGCGGATCCCAGGATCCCGCAGAAGGCCTGACTCTCTGCTCCCTTCATAGCCAAGCAGCAGCTCGGTGTCGATCACCGACGCCATGACACGGGCATCGAGGTTGGGCGACGAGCGCAGGCTCGACAGGTGGGTGAAGGCATCCGAACCAGACACGTCGATGCGGTAGCGCTGAATGTCGCCATACTCAGTCGTCTCAGTGTCGACGTGCGTGACCCGAAGGGAGCGGCCGCCGATGACGATCTCGCGCATGCATCCTCCTCGATCCGAGCCCGCCGGCTCAGCGACGCTCGTTACTTTCGGCGTCGACTGTCACGACCACGCGGCCAGGCCTGATGACGTCATCATGCCCTGGGATGTAGGAGATCGTTCCGAGTCGGCTCCAGTAGCTGATCAGCCAGCGGTGGAGTAGGTCGAGTTGCTCGTTGCGTTGGAGAACCATCCGTCCCGGATCGGGGATGGCAGTGTCCCAGTCATCGACCTCGAGGACGGCCTCGATGAGCTCAGCACACGTTGGACCAGTTCCGTGCGTGTCCCACCACGCGCGAGTCACGAGGCCGGCGTGGTTGGCGGTCAAAGTCCCATCGGGTTCATCGATCGTCCCGAGCAGAGCCCCGAAGTAGGGATCCTCTACTGCGGTCGCAAATGACTCATAGCGATCCTCACCGACGCTCATACAGGAAGGATGCCATACAGAATAGGCATCCATGGCAAGTCTTGCGCGTGTACTACCGACCCGCTGTTGCCGCTTCCCACTGAATCGTGAAGGTTCCTGCAGCGCGCGCGTCGGCCTCGGCTTCGAGCCGCAGTGCATAGTCCCACGTGGGGTGGACGGCTCGCTGATAGATTCTGACCCGTTCGGGGGTGACCTCGTCGGTTCGGCGGACAAGTCCCAACTGCTTGAGTCGCTTCAGCAGGGCATGGATCGTGCTGGTCGACAATCCCGTCGCGGCTGACACCGAAGGCGTGGAGAATTTTCCGTCGGAAGAGCGCGCGATCTCCGCCATAAGCGCGAGCATGTGGTTGCTCCCGAAAGCTAGCTTCGAGAGCTCCTCGCTCTGCTCGGTTGGCACGGTCTCCACCGCCTCATTTTCGCATGAGGCGCTCAGCGCGGCAGGAGCATCGCGGGGCGTGATCCGACTGCGTGGCGCATTGTTGTGTATCTGACGCACCCCAGCGTAAATGTCACATTCACTACCCGCATCCTTCGGCGTGCGAGAAGTCTCAACGCGAAGATCTCTGCCCGCGTGTCGAAGCTGCAGAACGAACGCCATCTCCGTACGTTAATGAATCAAGAGTTATGAGTCCTGGTTCTCGATTCGTAGGAGATCATCGTGCCAACGCCGCCACCCCGGTACACGTTGCGATTGGATGGGAATGATCTCGAGCGGGGCAAACTGGCGGACCTCGAGGCTCGACACGTTTTCGAGGCCGAGCCTCGCCGGACGTTCCGCTGGCATCGAGGACAGCGGCACTATCCGGGCCGCTACTGGTCCGCGACCACGGAAGGCTTCGTCGGGTACGAGAGTCGCCTCGAGCTTGCGGCGCTGCTCCTTGAGGACTTCGACGACCGGGCGGTTCGGATCGCCTCTCAGCCGTTCGAGCTGATCGCCGATCGAGACGGTATCGAGCGAAGCTATGTGCCCGACTACTTGGTTGAGCACGGTGACCATCGATTCACAGTGATCGAGGTCAAGCCGAAGCGCAGACTGGAAGACCCGGAGATCGCTGGTGCCCTCAGTTGGGCGGGCGACATCGTCCGTTCGCGCGGATGGGGGTACCGGATCGTCAGCGAACCGGAGCCTGCTCTGCTTTCAAATATCCGCTTCCTCGCGGGGTATCGACGCCTCTGGCAATTTCCAGAGCTCGACGTCGAGATGGTCGAGGCGGCCATCCGCGCGTCAGCCACGCTCGGCTCCGCCCTCCGGAGCGCCGGATCCGCCCTGAACGACTTTCCCTATGCCCGAGCGGTCGTGCTGCACCTGCTCTGGCGCCGCTCGATTCTCTGCGACCTCACTTCCGCCCTAGCCACCCACACCGTATTGGAGTTGCCATGAGCCACACCTTCGATATCCGCGTCGGCAGCACTGTTTCGTTCGACGGTTATCTCTGCACCGTCATCGAGATCGCCGGCGACGCCGTTGTCCTCGTCGACGGCGCGAAGAAGACCCGACGCGTGCGGCTCGTTGAGCTTCTCCGCGACGCCACGGACGCGTTCGGTCTTCCGTCCGAGGAAGCTGCACTCACACCGCTTGCGCTGATCTGGGCGGACGCGACGGAAGCGCAACGCGACGAGGCGCGACGAAAAGCGGCCCACGTTCGAGAGATGCGAACCGGTTTCGCGTCGGGGATCCCGACTCTCGCGCAGCCGCACGAGCCAAGACCGGAGTACAACCCGAAGCTCACCACCATCCACGAACGCCGTAGAACCAAGGCCACGGAGCTTGGTGTGAGCCCGAAAACGCTCAAGCGCTGGGACGATCGCTTCGACGATGGCGAAGATCTCGCGCTGCTCGACTTCAGGAAGACGTCCTGGACGCCGGCGCTCTCTGGCCTCGACCCGCGCTGGGTGGACATGTGCCGACGCGTCGTCGAGGAAAACGTGCGCGGCGCCAAGCGTAGTGTGACGACCACGCTCGCGATCGTGTTGGCGAGGGTCAAGCGGGAGTATCCGGATGTCGACGTCCGGATCCCATCCGAGTCAACCGCTCGTGACGCGGTCGCTGAGCTCACCCGCGGCAAGGGAACGTTCGGCGCCAGCATGCGCGCACAACGATCGATCGAAACGCGCCCGCCCGTGCCCTACGGCCGACTTGTCGCCACGAGACCCGGCGAGTATGTCGTGCTCGACACCACGCCCCTCAACGTCTTCGGCGTCGCACCCGTCACTGGCAAGTGGATGCGCGCCGAGCTGACAGTCGCACTCGACCTCTACGACAGATCTATCCTCGGACTCCGCCTCGCACCCGTCTCTACCAAGGCGGTCGACGTCGCGGGAGTGCTGATGGAGGCGCTGTCACCCCGCGAGATGCCGGCCGAGTGGGGCGACCGAGCTACCTGGCCCTTCCATGGCGTGCCCGAGAACATCGTCATCGACGTCGAGAACCTCAAGGCGTTGCGATTTCGCCGACCCGGCATCCTTCCCGACACGATCATCATCGATCACGGTAAGCCGTTCATGTCGATCCACGTCGCGAGCGTGTGCCAGCGACTTGGGATCTCCATCCAGCCCGCACATGTCTACACCGGCACCGACAAGGCGTGGGTAGAGCGTTGGTTCCGGACCATCGACGAGATGCTTCAGGAACTGCCTGGATACAAGGGCAAAGACATCGCGTCCCGCGGCGAGGCGCCGGAGAGCGAAGCTGTTTACACGATCCCGCAGCTTGAGCAGATCATTCGCGAGTGGATCGCCACGGTCTATCACCTCCGCCCGCATGGCGGACTTGTCGACTCCCAGCTGCCCGCAGCGAAGATGAGCCCGGCGCAGAAATTCGAGCAGGGGATCGCGGTGGCCGGCCGCATCCGTGTCCCGTCGAACCCGAACCTGCTGCTCGAGATGCTCCCCGTCGTGAAGCGCAAGTTCAATCACTACGGCGTCGAGGTCGGCACGCTCCGCTATAGCGGCGAGATCGTGGGGAAGTACTACGACCGGTCGCGGGCGATGGCAAAGGGCAAGCGGAAGTGGCAGTTCTCGGTGAATCCCGACGACTTCTCGCAGATCTACTTCAACGACCCGGACGACAACTCCTGGCACGTGCTGCGTTGGGAGCACGCACCGAAAGTCCCCGTGCCGTTCAGCTTCGACGCTCTCGAGTACGCCAAGGGCATCGCACTCGACCGCCGCAACGGGGTCAATGTGTCCGAAGCGCTCGGCGAACTCCTCGAACGATGGGGTGCTGGCCGTGCGAGCACGCCCGCCGAGAAGCGCATCAGCGCGCGACTTGCCGCCCAGCTTGCCGAGACGGCGGACGGCCCCGACAGCCCGTTCTTCCCGCACATCGCCAAGCAGATCGCGCAACAGATGGCGGGACCGGACCTAAGCGAGGAGCTGGGATTGGTATCAGTGACGCCGCCTCCGGTGAGCGAGAAGCACGATCCGCTTGCGCTGAGCGCGCAGGAGCTCGTCGGCGAAGACCTCGATGACTTCGATCTGCTGGAGGACCTGTGATCCTGCCTCTGGAGCGCGACGAGCTCCTTTCGCGTTGGGAAGGATGGCGGCACTTCGCAGAAGATCCCGCCCTGGAGAAGCCGCAGAGCCTGTCCGCCAAGCAGATCGAAAAGCTCAGCGAAGACGAACGTGTCGTCTACGACTACCACCGCGAGCGGTACCACGCGAACTTCCTTGTGACGACACCGCAGGTGAAACGGCTCAACGTTCGGTTGTGGGACCTCCTCGATGCCAACCAGCAGGGCCCGTCACGGGTCAAGGGCGCGGCGATCATCGACTCGCCGCCCGGACTGGGGAAGACCACGGCGGTCGACGCGTTCGGACGAGCGTTTCACCGCCGGCAGATCTTGCGACACGGGAAGGACTTCGACGAAGGGCAGACGCTGCACATCCCGGTTTGCCACGTCGCATTCAAGGGCAACACGACCACGCGTGCCCTCAACGAATCCATCCTGAACTTCTACAATCACCCCTCCTCCGACGCCGCGAATACCCGCTATCTGCGGAACCGCAACCTGGCCACTCTCGCTGCTGAGTCCGTCCGTCGTCATGGCACCCGGCTGATCATCGTCGACGACGTGCACTTCTTGAAGATCCACACCGACGAGGGTGTAGCGCTGGCCAACGAGCTGAAGTGGCTCGCCAACGAGTACCCCGCCACGTTCCTATTCACGGGTGTGAACATGGCCGACACCGGGCTCCTCAGCGAGAGCAAGACCGACAAGAAGCTCGCGATGTCGCAGATTGCTCGACGTTGGACCAGGCTTACCCTTCCGCCGTTCGAACACCCCGTTGGTGAGCACCGCAAGACCTGGCTGTCGCTGCTTGGCACGATCGAAACGCATCTTGTGCTCGCGAACGCGCGGCCGAGGATGTTGCGCGAGCAGTCGGACTACCTCTACGAGAGGTCCACGGGCATGATCGGCTCACTCTTCAAACTCATCACTCTCGGTGCCGTCCACGCGATGCGCGACGGTACTGAGGAGCTGACCCGTGAAGTGCTCGACGAGATCGACATCGACGTCGCAGCCGAAGACGCGCGTGAGGTCGTCGCGAAGGAGCTCGAGGAGAAGAAGCTCCGCGATGCCAAGCGCAGGAAGCCGGGAGCGGCAGCATGACCTGGGCGGCCGGCCCGCGGCTCATCAAGGTCGGAGCGTGACGGTGCGTCGCCTGCTGCACGTCGCGATGCCGCTTCCTGACGAGCCGCTCGACTCGTGGGTCGAGTACATGGCGCATGACTATGGGGCCACCGTCGGGGAGATGGCACGTGCCCTGGGCCTCATCGACGCCGACGGCGTACCGGCGGCAACCCCCCAGTCCGCGCGAGCCTGGTCGACCGCGCTCGAGCCGCAGCAACTCACGAACCTGGAGCTGACGACAGGCCGGCCCGCCGACGAGTACCGTGCGATGACGCGCACCGTGTTCGCCGCGAACGCCATCCGCCTCACGCCGCAGGGACGGATCAGCGCCTCGTGTCCGAGCACCGGAGTCGCCGCCCGGTACTGCCCCGACTGCCTCGCAGACTCCGGCGGCAGGTGGCGGCTGTCGTGGCAGTTCCCGTTCGGATTCGCGTGTCTGCGCCACAAGAGGTTGCTCGTCGATGCGTGCCCGACGTGCGGGCAACCACCCCGCCTCATCGGGCATCCCATCACCCTCGTGCCCGAGCCGGGCCATTGCCACAATCGACCCTCGACAGAGGCGCCGGCCATCCGCTCGCGCTGTGGGGCCAACCTCACTGCCACTGGCGAGCTTGTCTTCGCGGAAGACGCGACGCGGGAAGCGCAGCGAGCAATTCTGAAGGTCGTCGCATCCGGCGTCGGCGAGTTCGGCATCTACGCCGACGGCAGGCCGAGCACCATTCAGGTCCTTTCCGACATGTCGCTACTGTCCCGAGCGGGGAGACAGGCACTTGCTGATGACCAGCGATTCGAGTGGATGCAGGTGGATTCGATCGACCCCAGCGTGATTGCAGCGCAACCGCGCACCGGTAAAGTCGATCTAAGGCCGAGCACCGCGGCGGAGGTCGCGCTCGGCAACACGATCGCGTTCGAGGCGCTACAGGCAGGTGAACGAGTCGCAGACCTGCTGCGCGGTCGAGTCAGCGTCCATACCGCTCTGGACCACTACTCGCCGCCGCTTCGCGATCACGTGAGTCGGGCGCTCGGCCGGGTCAGGCGACCGACGGCAACGCTCCAATCACTGAAGTTGTCAGCTGCAGATCCGGAAGCTCGCGCAGCGAAGCTGCCGGCGGTGCTCTGGCCCGAGGTGACCGCGCGACTCGCTCCGCGTCGGTTGGATGCTGAGATCGCGGGCGGCGCGCTTTCGGCAGCCGTAGTCTTCGTCGGCACTCAACTAACGCACGGCTCCGCGATCAAGCTTCTTGACGCCGAGGCTCGCGGCCGTCAGGTCAGTCACGTGATGCGATCCCTCGGGCGAAACGCACCAGAGGCGGACACCATCCGCGTGATCGCTCGACTCGCCTCGTTCCTGGACGAGCAGTCCACGCCGATCGACTTCGCGCGTCGCCGGTCTCTCGACTATGCCGGCATGTTGCCGCGTGACGAGTGGGTAGAGATCTGTCGGATTGCGAACGTGCTGCCGGGCGGTGATCGGCGTTGGCAGGCCGCTCGCGCTCATCTCTATGCGCTCGTGAGCGGCAACAGGTTGTCTCGTGCGCCTTTCGCCGATGATCCCGGGTTCCCCTCCTTCGTAGAGGTGGCTCAGTTCCGGTCGGGGATGCCAGGCACCGTCGCGGACGCACTTGCTTCAGCCGCAGCTGACTTCATCCGGGACCGAGGCGTTGACGAGCCCGTCGCGTGGTTGCCCGGCCCTGAGGTTGTCGGCGGACTTCCCGATGCCGCCGACGTCATTGATGGTCGTTGGCCGACTGCACGACCGGCCCGAGCCACGGTGAAGCCTGCGCGAGCGGTCGCCGCGTACTCGGCTGGTCGGTCGGTGCGCGAGATCGCAATCGAGCACGGCGTTGCGCGACAGACCATCGGTCGCGTGCTTGCTGACGAGGGAGTAGAAACGCGTAGCGGAAGGCAAGGAGCTGCAATTGACCCGGAATGGCTGAGTCAGCGATACCTCGTCGAGCGCCACACAATCCCGGAGATCGCTGCGGAAGTGGGAGTGACGATGACCACCATCAATCGTCACCTCGAGACGGCAGGCATCCCGCGACGTGCTCGCGGAGCCGCGAGTCGAGCTACGGCCATTCGCATTGATCCGCGCGCTGGGAACTCGCCGCTGTTGCGTCGGATCCTCGTTGGCCAGGACTCTTTGCAGCGCGCGGAGCGGTTCCTTGTTGTCGCGCGTCATGACACGATGACGGTCGCCGCTCGCGAGATCGGCGTGACGCTCAGCATCCTCGCCACTCAGATGAAGCGACTCGGAGCCGACGCGGGCGGCCCGTTGATCACCCGGGCAATGCGAGGTCAGCCGCTCGCCCTTACTGAGCTCGGCGCCGCCGCGCGGCGTGAGCTGGAACGTGTCCTCGGCGAAGGGTGAGCTCGCGCTTAACGAAGGCGCAGATCCGGAATCTTCGCGGGAAGGATGTCCATGAGCGAGACGCCCAGCGCCTGCGACATCGCGAGCAGCGTGCGAATCGTCGGGTTCGCAGGCGTCCCCGGCTTCGACTCGCCTTTCTCGTACTTCTGGTACGTGTAGCGAGTGAGTCCAGAGCGGTACGCGACGTCCTCTTGGCTCAGGCCTGCTTCCTGGCGTAAGCGGCGAAGATTCGTAGCGAGCTCACCGGCGTAGTCGCTCCAGGCCGCGTCCTCGGGTCTGGTGCGCTTCGCCACCGATCCAGCGTCGCCGCGAAGACGCGTCGGTGTGGCCTAATCCGTATGGCATTCGGAGAGCTGTCGACGCTCGCGTCACTATCCATCGATGTCGACGAAGCCCACAAGATCCAAACTGTCTTCCCGCACTAGGACGACTGTGTCGACGTAGCGCCGTGAAGACGGGAACGTGCGGGCCTGCACAACCAACTCGTCCGCAAGTTCAACAATTCCGAAGTCTCCTAGAACATGGACGCCTCCGACATGCTCGACGAGGAACCCAGAGCGCAGCGCCTGTGTCGACAGGGTGCGGCTAAGTGTTCTAGGGATTGCGTATCCGACATCGATTCGACGGTAGGGAGTTACTCGAAGTGGGCGGTCGCCCGTCGCAAGCATGTTCAGCACGCTGACTTCGTCGCCGATTTGAACTAGGAGTCGGTAGTTGGCGTTACCGAGGATGTGAAACCCCTCACCGGCCCGTACGTCGTCGACAGTAAGCACTGGTCCGATCGCCCGGTGGAGCGACTCGTCGAGCGAAGAAGGCTCACCAAACTCGGTGATGATGTTCTCCGTGAATCCATTCGAACGGCGTTCGAGGTGTGTCGTCGCACGTATGAAGTCCGGGACCGGTGACTGGCCGTAATTCACGAGGTGAACAGAGGATCTTGCGACGGTGCGCGAGTACGGCGCGAGCGTCTCAAGGATCCCTTCACGCGCGGAGTCGATCCACTGGTCTCCGTCCCCGAACCCAACCTCCCGTGAGACGAGGCCGACCTCGCCAAGAGATACCGCGAACTGGCCGTTTCCGGCGACGATCGCTGTCGCGGGGGCCGCGTGAACCTGAAGTAGTGGAGCGCCCTCGTCGTACCGAGAGTCGAACTGTGTCTCGAAGACACCAGCGTCACTCGTGGTGAATAGCCTGTTGCCGTAGGCGACAGTGTCGGTGAGGTTACCGGGCGTCGCCTCGATGTAGGCCTGCCGAAAATCAGAGACGTCGATTGGGACCACGACTTCGGCACTCGCGGTGAGTGGCGCGAAGAACTCCCGCCGCACCGACGGAATTGCGAGCAAGTTCTGAAACTCGTGCGAGGACTTCCGCTCGCTTCGAAAGACGAGGTGTTCTGCGAGAACTGCGTGGTGGTGATCCTGCGCCTGTGTGACACGGTTCCGAAGGGCGTCGACCGGAACGTAGTAGAGGTGTCCTCGACGATCCCAGACGAGGAGGTTCTCTCTGTAGAGCCAGGCATCTTCCCATTGGCCTGGAATTCTTACCGTGAGGCGACGCAGGTCCATCACATCACCTGCTTACGAAGCTTCTTCGCGAGTGCATGTGACACCAACCCGTCGGCTTCCCACGCCGTGATGACATCACCTGGAGCGGTCTTCGTCGTGCCTGGGCTCCCCCTGCCAACGGGATGACCATGCCAATCGGCGGAGCCGGATTGCGGCGGCATGAATCGAGCAAGGACTTCGCCCCTAGTGCCAAATGGCTGGGTGAGGTCAGCTGCTACGGCCCATACCTGCGATGGGGCCGCGACCTTCGCCGACTCTCTCGTCTCGGTGTCGCAGAATACGTGACACTCGACCTCGTCGCTTATCGCCCAGATCGACTTCGCGGCCGACATCCCTTGGTCTCGGTGATGAGGATGGCTGAAGTAGCTACGACCGTTGCATGTCGTGAACCGCGAGCCAGGCGGATTGCTGAGGCGGAGGTGGGTCATGCCGAGATCACCACCCATCGGGAAGGGCGCAATGCCCGCTGCCAGTGCAAGGAGGCTACCAGTCCGGCTTTCGAGCAATAGGAACTCCCCAGTCGCGGGGCGCGTCGGCGGCGTTCGAGAGTTGGAGAATCTCACCGTCCCGGTCGGCCTCGATACACGTCGGCGGGTGGCCCGGATTCGCGAGATGCTGATCGTCGAGGTGGCAGCTCAGCACGTGTGTGTTCAGCGACGCGGGTAGCACGAGCAGGTGCACGACGATGTGGCTCTGGTCATGGTTGGTCGCGCTCACCCAAAAGCCAGCTAGCAATACTCCTTGCATGTCTCGAGCGAGATTCCGTCGGACCGTGCTCTCTACGCGTCCTCTCTCAACTCGGCCCATCTAGCCGATTTGAGTCGATGAAGTTGCTCGCGCTACGCGTCCCACAGAGTCCCATTGAGAGCCGAAAGAAGCGCCGGATTGTGGGAGACTGCGGTCGACCGTATCGCGGCCAGCGCACACGGATGCCCACTGGGGAGGCACGTTGAGATTTTGTCCGGATTGCGGCCAGAAGCTGTCGTTTAGCGATCTCGATCGGTGTTCCAGTTGCGGAGTTGATCTCGCTCAGTATCGACCGAAGGCGCACGTTCGTTCTGCTGCTGGCGATTTGCCTCTAGTTGAGTCGCTGACGGACGGGACGCTGCGTGACGGCAGCGGGCAATCAGACGCGTCGCTTGTGGACGGCGCCCTTACTGCATTTGCTCCGGAAGCGGACGACGGGCCGGTGGTTCTATCTCACGATCCAGATCAAAGGCGCCAGCAGGCCGAAGACCCGACATCTCCAGAGGAACTGCTAGCACTCCTCGCGGCGGACACGGACCCGGCCACCAGAGGTGCGGTTGCCGCCAATGCGTCGGCACCTGCGCGAGTACTTGAGACTCTCGCGGACGATGTCAACGACCAGGTGAGGTACTGGGTGGCCCGAAACGCTGGGCTTTCGGCAGAGACCGCCGAGCGCCTCGCGGCCGACCCGGCCGTGCTGGTCAGAGCCGGAATTGGTCAGAATTCTGCCGCCCCGGTCGGCGTGATTGCTGCACTCGCTCAGGATTCATCTGCGCTTGTGAGACAACGCGCACGAGAAAATCCACTCTTCAATGGCGACGATACTTCGCATGAGGAGACGGCTTTGCAGACTACGCCGTCGAGTGCGACCCAAGCGCCCGGCGACGTGACAGACGAAGGCGCGAGCGCAACCCGCCAAGGAGCTAAAGCGATCGCGGTTGGATACAGCCACTGCCTCGCCATAGCGGCAGATGACACGGTCGTCGCGTGGGGGAGCAATGACGACAGCCAACTGGACGTACCTCACTCCACCGGCGAGGTCGTCGCGATTGCGGCCGGCGCCTATCACTCGTTGGCGTTGCGCACGGATGGAACTGTTGTGGCCTGGGGTGAGTGGAATCACGGATGCACTGAGGTGCCGGAGGATCTCGAGGATGTCACCGCAATTGCCGCGGGTCGCGACTTCAGCCTTGCGCTAAAGAAGGACGGGACGCTTGTCGAGTGGGGTCACGCGTTCCCCGAAGAGGCGAACATCGCGGCCTCTCTGACTGATGTGATTGCAATCGCTACGGATGTTGGGAATCGTCTCGCCCTCCGAGCGGATGGATCAGTCGTTATCTGGGGGGCTCTAATGCGCGGTCAGACGCCGCCTGAGCGGCTGATCGGAGTTCGGAGCGTAGACGTTGGTTGGGAGCACGCCATCGCGCTCAGAACCGACGGCGAAGTCATCATTTGGGGGGAAGGCGGCGCCCCGAATGAGGCCATGGTGCTGCCCGAACCACTACGGAACGTCGCGTCGATTGCGGCCTTTGGGTCCGATTGCTTTGCTGTTCTAAATGATGGGACGGTCGTCGCGTGGGGTGCCGAGTTCTCGGACAACATTCGGGTGCCCGCCGGTCTTTACGGCGTCGAGTCGATTGCCGTCAGCAATGGTTGCGCCATGGCGTTGAAGTCGGACGGGTCGATCGCCGTATGGGGACGCTCCAACGATGGTCAGCACAATATCCCTGAACGACTCTTGGTCAAAAGAGTCCTTCGGGATGCGGAGCGCGCAATCCAGATTGCCACCGGTTTGGAGCACGCGCTTGCCCTTCGCGCCGACGGCAGCGTCGTGGGCTGGGGTGGGAATGGCCACGGGCAGACCGATATCCCTGCAGGCTTGGATGGAGTCATTTCGATTGCAGCGTGCTGGCTTCAGAGCATCGCGCTGAAAGGCGATGGCACCGTAGTTACCTGGGGAGACAGCGAACGAAGAGCGGCAACTCCCGTCGGCCTATCAGACGTCGTCGCCGTATCCGCGGGCCGCGCACACTACCTGGCACTCAGGCGAAATGGAACCGTCGTCGCGTGGGGCTACGACGACGAACGGATCAAGGTTCCCGCGACTCTCACAGACGTCGTCGCCATCGCCGCCGGCGGCGACCAGAATGTCGCATTGAAGAGGGACGGGACAATCGTCTCGTGGGGTGATAGTCGATTCGGTGGGCTGAAGATCAAGACCGATCGGAGGGATCTCGTCTCCGTTGTCGCTGGTTTGCACCCCGGGATGTCGCAGCACTTCGTGGGAATGACTCGTTCAGGAGAAGTGAGGAAAATCGCAGCGACTACCTTCAACGAGGAGGGGGATGTTCCAGATGGACTGTTCGCGATCACCGCGCTTGCTGCCGGCGCCGCACACACGATTGCGCTCAGGGCGGACGGCACGATTGTCGCCTGGGGCAACAGCACTCACGGTCAACTCGACGCACCAAGCGGACTCGTGAAAGTGATCGGCATCGCCGCACACACTACGCACAATCTCGCGCTGACGACCGAAGGACACATCATCGCGTGGGGGACCAACAAGTCGGGCGCACTCGCTGTCCCTGCAGAGTTCCGGCCCGTAGTAGCCATCGGCGACGAAGAAGAGGCTCGCCACGCCGATGAGGCAGACGAGTCGAGTGAGCCCGCGCCCATCGTGGAGGCGAACGACGGGCGCGTGTCATTTCTCCAGGGCGCCGGAAGTGCGTGGAACCCCTTCAAAGTCAGTTGGCGAGATGAACCGTTCCCAGACGTCGACTCTCTCGAACGCGTCCAACTCGCCCGTAGAGCGATGACTCGCGACAGCGACTGGGAACATTACGCGCACGGACGCGCATCAAGCAATCTGGCTGCCGCCTACACGGCATCAGGTCGACTGGACGCAGCTTTGAGCGCCATTCAAGAGGCAGAAAACCGGTTCACTGACATGCTCAACGCGCGCAATCCGTATCCGGAGGATCTGACGTGGATGGGTCTTGCCATCGCGCGGTACAACGCGAGCTACATCTTTTTTGTCGCGGGCGACGCGGGCCGAAATCTCGAGTATGCGGAGGTGAACAGGCAGGCCGCCCGTCAAGCCCTCGCCGAGATCAATGTCAGGTCAAACTCGTGGGGTCTCGTGAGCCGCGCGGTTGAGTCGTTGTCGCCTGTCGGCAAGTAGATCGAGTCAACCCAGCGGAGTTTGGTCTTGATGAACCGCGCATTGGTGGAGCGAGCGCCAGGCTCAGCACATCCGTCGTGGTACAGGTGCCGGTGACGCGACTCTTTCGCTTCACCGGGCGGCGTAAACACCTGGATGCTGAAATCGACCGATCGTGCGAGCGAAGTTCGAGAGTCCGAAGTGGCAGCCAACGTCGTAGGCTCGGGCATTGGGGAGAAGATCTATGGCGAATAAGAAGGAACCGACAGTCCGGCAGTTCATCGTCGACGCGGAAGCGCTTGACGGAGACGGCGCGGACATCTCGGACGCGCAGTTCGGCTCAGGCGGAGCTCGGCGCGCGGATGGCACCCTCATCAATCAGTACAAGAATCCACGCCCGTACGATCCTGGCACCCCAGAAGAAGACAGGGAGTTCGACGCCTGGCTCAACAGTGAGAGCGAGGCTCGCACTAGACGTGAGGAGTCGGAGTCGCAGGCAGCTTACGATCGCCGGGTTCAGCAAACCGCGGACGGAATCCTTTGGGTCCTGCGCGAGGTCGTCGCGCCCATAGCGCAGGCGTACTGGGATGCGCGTGGCAGGGAGGACGTGCAGCGCTTCGGCCAGTGGGTGACGAGTCGGGTCCGTCGAGGCTCGCGCGGGACAACGGCGGAGACGCGTCCAACTGACGAGGCGACTTTCCCTGTGGCCATCTCGGGGGCGTCCGCAACCACGATTGACACGCCCGTCGGCGTAATCAACCTTGAGGACTATCGGGGCCGACGCGGCGCCAACGTGAAACGCGCGGAGAACGGCGAGGAAGTCACGACAGCGTAGTCGGAGGCCCGTTGCGCGGGCGGGCATCGAGAGGTGGATTCGCGCGCCGGGGCCGTTCTGCGGTTCGAGGCGTCGAAGCCGAGCGACTGGTGCGCTGGTGGCCTCGCCGATCCGTGGTGGACAAGTCGGTTGCCAGAGAACGACACTTGGCGAAGACATTTCGTCTCTCTCGCGAGCGGAATTACACCATCGTCGGGGACATCTCTCAGCAATCCCTACAGTTCAGTCGGACTTCTCGAGCTGCAGGCTCAGGAGTTCGGATAGGTGCCCCCAGCTTGAAGTAGCGCGATGCTCCGCCTGCTGAGGTTCGCGAGGCGCTGGTCGAGCAGCGACCGCGCTTCGCTGGTGAGCCCGTGGTCGCGAACCTGCTTGAGGACGCGGGCGATCGGCGGCAGGGCCGTCGTGCGCCACAGCGGAGTCTCGGCCGAGCGCCTTGTCGGGATCCGCGAGGCGCTCGGTGCGGTTGCCTTGCTCCTTGGCCCCGCGGTGGCGGGCACTCATGGTGCTGTCCGATGGATCGACCGTGCTGTGGGTTACCGCCGCGACGTCGCTCGCGGTGGCCTTCCTGACCCTTCTCATCCCGCACCGCGTCGGGCGGATCGACACAACGAACGCTCGAAAGGCGGCAGTCGCGAGCAGCGGTTGGGCGCAACTCCGGGATGGTTGGCGAGTGCTGTTCCGCAGCCGATTCCTCGTCGTGACGACGGTGCTCAGCGCCGTGTCTCTCATCGTGATCGTGGAGGATTTCGCGGCGGAACTCGCCCCCGTTCTTCTCAACGAGCCGGACCCGCTCGAGCTCGGAAAGTCCGCGAGCCTGCTGAGTGACTACACGACGGACGTCCTGAACGAGCAACAACAGCGAGTTCTCGACCAGCTCGCCGCGATGCTCGAGCAGACCGCGCCGCGATAGGGGCGGGGTCAGCCACGCCACGGACACGGTGACGAGTCAGCCACGCCACGGACACGGTGACGAGTCAGGCAGGGTGCTTCGCGAGGAGTTTCGAGACGGCGATCATCGCCCCGCCGAGCACCGCCGGTATCCCCCCGCCAGGGTGAACGGATGCCCCCACCCGCCAGAGCCACGGCGTCCGCAGATCGTGGTGCGCCGGCTGGTGCAGCGGCCCGCTCATCCACAGCGGTCGTGCAGCGCCGTAGAGGGCGCCGTGCGGTTCGCCGAAGGAGCCGTAGTACTGGGGGTCGAGGACGATGTTCCCGACCATGCGGTCCGTCAGCGGGGCATCGAGGCCCAGGGTGGTCGAGATCCGTTCGATCTCGCGGCGCACGAACGGATGCTCGAGCGTGTAGCCCCTCGCGTCCGCGGGGCTGGTCAACAGGATGCCGAGGGTGCTCCGCTCATTCGGATAGATCTCCCCCGCGCGGTAGTGACTGACGAACGCCATCGTGTCGGCAGGCTCGTCCCCGGCCGCCAGGCTGCGGTGCAGCGCCGCCGGCTTGCTCGGGAGGATGACGCTGTGCGCGGCGATGTCGTCAGGCAGGGCTTCTTGCAGCACGCCATAGATCGCGATGGCGGAGCACGAGAGCGTGCGGGCACTTCGAGAGACGGACCGACCCAGCAGCTCGTTGAGGCGATCGGCGTCCAGCGCGCTGACGACGAGGTCGGCTGGATACTCGGCAACGGTCGTCGTGACCCGTCCGCGGTCCAGGCTCGTCACCGCCTCACCGGTGCGCAATTCGACGCCCGCGGCATTCGCTAGTCGCTGCAAGGCAAGGACGATCTCGTAGATTCCGCCGCGGGGCACCCAGGCGCCGGTCTCGGCCATGATCGCCGGCATGCTCGCATACAACGCCGGGGTGCGTGCCGGCGAGACGCCGGCGTTGAGGGTGTGGATGGCGATGATCTCGCGGAGGCCGTCCGGCAGCCACCCGAGACTCTCGAGGTAGGAGCGAGTGTTCAGCCGCGTGCCGTAGACAGCGAGCAACCGACGCAGAGCAGGCAGAGAAGCACGGTCGAGGGGATCAGCGAGCAGCAGTGCGGTGACATCGTCTGCGAGAGGGGCGTGCAGATCACTGAAGCGCTGCCAGGCCGGATACCACGGATGCGCGGGCGGCACCGGCAGCGGGACGACCTCGCCGTCGTGGTAGTAGCGGCCGATCTCGGGCAGCCGCACGAGATCGAGCGCGCCGATGTGCGCTATCGGGGGGCGCCCCGCATCCAGCCGGCGCAGCAGCTCGCCCCATACGCCCGGGAAGGTGAAGAGAGACGGGCCCGTATCGACTCGTTCGCCGTCGAGCTCCACACGCCGACTCTTGCCGCCCACGGTGGGAGCGGACTCCAGCAGGGTGACTCTGTGTCCTGCTCGAGCGAGCAACGCGGATGCAGCGAGCCCCCCGAGCCCGCCGCCGATGACCACGATCCGGCTCACGACCGCACCCCCCGAGCCCCGCCCGCCCGCGTCATGGGTACGTCCCGAAAAAGATGCCGGCAAGGATGAGCCCGCTCGCCACCGAGCCGGCGATGTACGGAAATGCAACGGACAGCGGATAGAGGCGCCGCCCGGTCGCGGGGGACGGTCGACGCATCAGCCAGACGATCAGGATGCCAGCGATCACGAGGTTGACGGCGGCGACGGGCAGACTGACCGCGGCGAGAAGCACGGTGGACACGAGCCACCACGCACCGCTCCAGACGGCCGTCCCGCGCGGTCCGAGCCGCACCGCCGTCGTCATGATGCCCGATTCACGATCCTCTTCGATGTCCTGAACCGCGTCGAAGGCGTGCTTTGCGACGCTCCAGGCGAGCAGCCCGAGCACTGCGGGCCATACCGGCGGTGCGCCGAGCGCGACAGGCACGATCAAGAGGGGCAGCGCATAGGCAGCGTTGCTCAGGGAATCCAGGAACGGGCGCGTCTTGAATCGGAGCGGGGGCGCGGAGTAGAAGACGAACACGCCGGCGTAGAGCAGCATCAGGGCGACCGCGAGAGGCGGAAGCGCGACGACGAAGTAGACGAAGAACGGCAGGTTCGTCACGGCGACCGCCCACGCGATCAGTCGGACCTCTCCCGGATCGATGCGCGCCCCCTCGATGGACCCCTTCCGAGGGTTCAGCGCATCGGTTTCCTGGTCGTAGATGTCGTTGACGCCATAGATCAGCAGATTGAACGGCAGCGTGAGCCAGAGCAGGATCGGGAGCGCCTGCGGGTCGAACAGTTGGCCGGTCAGCCACATACCGACGACACCGGTACCGATGGTGTTGATCCACAGCACGGGCCGAGAGATATGGATCAAACGGGCGACACGCGACCATGCCCGGAGGTCTCGCGTCCGGGGTTCGTCGATGGCACTACCCCTCGAGCTAAAAGTTGGCGAGTCCGACGATGCGTACTCCGTCATTTTACGGTGGGTCCGGCGCTGAGGGGCCGGCGCGGGCACTTCAGGACCAGTGCTGAAGCCGCAATCGACGTTTCGCGCAAGGCCCAAGACACACAACGCGTCCCGTCGCAGAATCGATCGCATGACCTCACGCGCGATCACGACCCCGGCCCGGTGGGTGCGGGCGATGACGGAACCGAGCCGGCTGGTGCTGGCGGGTAAGACGGCAGCCGCGGTCGTTGTCGCCTGGTACCTCGCTCCGCTGCTGCCGATCGCAGACGATCAGTACGCGTACTACGCGCCGCTCGGGGTGCTTGTGAGCATGTACCCGACCGTCGCGGAGTCCGCCCGTTCCGGACTGCAAGCGCTGATCGGGCTCGCGATCGGAATCACCCTGGGTCTGTTGGGTCTCGCGGCGCTCTTCGCAGGGGTGCCGGTGCCCCTCATTCTCGCTGTCGTTCTCGGGGTCGGCATGCTGTTCGCGGGAATCCCGATTCTCGGTGTCGGGCGCGGATGGGTGGCGATCGCCGCCCTCTTCGTGCTCCTGGTCAGCGGCAGGGACCCGGAGAACTTCTCGTTGTCGTACCTCATGACGATGGCGCTCGGCGTCGTCGTGGGTCTCGTCGTGAACCTCGTCGTCGCGCCGCCGCTGTATCTCGATCGCGCGGGTCGACGACTGTCGGAGCTACGCACGAGCCTCACCGCGGCAATGGACTCCCTCGCCGACCACGTCGAGGAGGGCACGGTGGATGCCGAGACGTTCGACGCGGCGATGAGCCAGCTAGACCGGGCCACCGCCGATGTGCGTCGAGAGGTCTATGAAGCCGACGAGAGCAAAAAATCGAACCCGCGCCGAGCGCGTCGGCGCTCGGAACCTCGGGAGAACCTTGCCCGTCTGCACGCCCTCGAACGGTCCGTGCTTTACGTCAGAGACCTCGCCGATGTGCTGGCAGAACGTCAACGAGAGGATGATGCGAATCTCGGGCGCGACGTGGCCCCCGCGCTCGCGCACGCAATTCGAGCATGCGGCGCCGTCGTGGGTACTCCTCTGCGCGCCGAGGACTCGTCCGCACGGCTGGAGGAGGCTAACCAGTCGCTCGAACGGTATCTCGTGACTCTCGTCCAGGCCAGTGGCGGCATGGCCGCGACCAGAGCGGAGGAATTGACGCCAGCCGCTCTTCTGCGTCGGACCATCGATGTGTCGCTGCAGTTCGCCGGCTCTGATGACGGCTGAAGGGTCTCGCTAGGGTGGACGGATGACGACCACTCAACGGTCGGCGCCGGTGGCATCCGGCGGTCGTCCCTCCACGATCAAACGCTGGGTGTTCTGGCCCGCAGCGGTCGTCGCCCTCTCGTTCAGCGCCTTCGCCCTCCTCGCTCCGCATCTCGCCGAGGAGTTCTTCGGCGCGGTGCAGTCGAGCATCATCAACGCGTTCAACTGGTACTACGTGCTGATCGCGGCCTTCTTCGTGGCCTTCGCGCTGGTCATCGGATTCAGCAGGTTCGGCGACATCCGTCTCGGGGCAGACGATGACAAGCCCGAGTTCTCACTCGGTGCGTGGTTCTCGTTGCTTTTCGCGGCGGGCATGGGAATCGGCCTGGTGTTCTATGGCGTCAGTGAACCCCTGAGCCACTTCGTCTCGCCTCGACCCGGGGTATCGGGGACGCCCCAACAGCTGGCGCAGTCTGCGCTCAGCCAGACCTACCTGCACTGGGGCGTTCAGGCGTGGTCGATCTACGTCGTTGTGGGACTGGGTCTGGCCTACGCGATACATCGGCGCAAGCGTCCGATCTCCATCCGCTGGTCGCTCGAACCTCTTCTCGGCAAGCGCGTGGAGGGCGGATGGGGCAACGCGATCGACGTCGTAGCGCTCGTCGGCACCCTGTTCGGGGTTGCGACCTCGCTCGGTCTCGGTGTGCTGCAGATCAGTGCAGGACTGGATGCCGCGGGCCTGGCCGAACCGACCGTGCCGGTGCAGATCGGCATCATCGCCGTGATCACCGTGCTGGTACTCGCATCCGTTCTGTCCGGCGTGACCAAAGGCATGAAGTGGCTGTCGTCCTTCAACCTGATCCTCGCCGGCCTGCTTGTGATCTACCTGCTCGTGTTCGGGCAGACGGGGTTCCTGCTGCGCGAGTGGGTGCAGTCGATCGGCAACTACATCCAGAACTACATCGGCCTGTCGTTCAACGTCAGTGCCTTCCAAGGCGCCGCCGGCGAGGCATGGCAGGCGGGGTGGACGTCCTTCTACTGGGGCTGGTGGATCTCGTGGGCGCCGTTCGTCGGCATCTTCATCGCACGCATCTCACGCGGCCGCACCGTGCGGCAGTTCGTGATGGGCGTCATCCTCGTACCGACACTCATCACGATCCTGTGGTTCAGCGTGCTCGGCGGATCGGCGCTGTACATCGAGCTGACCAACCCGGGCGCCCTCACGCAGCCCGACGGCAGCGTCGACCTCAACACGGCGCTGTTCCAGATGCTCGCGTACATCCCCGGCACTCCGGTTCTCACGATCGGCGTGATCGTGCTGATTACGGTCTTCTTCGTGACGTCGTCCGACTCGGGCGCGCTCGTCATGGGCATGATCGCGACCGGTGGGCAGATCAACCCGCGCCGCTGGGTGCGGGCCTTCTTTGCCGTGACGAGCGCCGTCCTCGCCATGGGGCTGTTGCTCGCGGGTGGACTGCAGGCCCTTCAGACCGCGGCGATCATCATCGCTCTGCCCTTCAGCGTCGTGATGCTCCTGATCTGCTGGTCCACCGTCGTCGCGTTCAACCGGGAACGCCGGGCGTACGACCGTGCCGCGCGGGCGCAGTTCGTCGACCACATCGGCGAGTACTACGGCCTTGAAGTCGAAGAACCCTCGGCTGAAGGTGCGCTGCACGAGCCGATGTGGATGCGCAGACTCGCGTACCGTATCGGCTTGCAGCAGGAACCGCGGGTACGAGGAGGCATGACGGACGTGTCGGAAGGACCCGGGCGCACGGCATCAACGAGAGCCCTCCATGCCCAGAATGCGGAGCCGGAAGGCGTGCCCACAAGTGATATCGATCGCGTGGTCGAGCACGACCCTCGTGCGGCCGAGGACGTCGACGCTGTTCCCGATCGCGAACTCGACGACGGCGGAGACCCGCTCCGGTAGGCGTCATCAGCTCGCCCGACCGGACAGGAAACCGACGGGAGTGGAGCAGGCGATCAGCATGCCCGGATAGCGTGAAGTGCATGCCGGAATCGTCGCCGAACGACCTATCCGCCCGAGCCTCTCGTCCCACGCAGATTCGAGCGCAGACGTGGTCCTACGTTTCCCGCCGCACCATCCAGGAGTTCATTCAGGACGGATGCGTCGACGCCGCCGCAGGTCTGACGTTCTTCGCCGTCCTCTCGGTCTTCCCCGCGGGCCTGGCCATCGTCGCGCTCGTCGGAGTCCTCGGCGACAGTGAGACAGTGCTCGACCGGCTCTTCGCGCTGCTGAGCCAGGTCGCACCGGCTAGCGTGACAGACACCCTCCGAGGTCCGTTGAACGACATCGCCGGCTCCTCGACCGCCGACACCGCACTCATTATCGGTATCGCCACCTCGGTGTGGTCGGCATCTATCTACGTCGGCGCATTCGGTCGCGTCATGAATCGGATTTACGGAGTGCGCGAGGGCAGGCCCTACTGGAAACGGAAACCGGCTCAACTCGCGGTCACGGTCGCGCTCATGATCCTGGCTCTCGTCGTGATCGCGGTCGTGGTCTTCTCTGGGCCGGTCTCACGGGCGATCGGCGACGTCTTCTCGATTGGCGACACGGCGCTCGCCGCGTGGAACATCGTCAAATGGCCGCTTCTGGCACTCTCGGTCGTCGCGATGGTGACAGTGCTCTACAAGGGAACGTCCAATCTCGACCAGCCTCGATTCCGCTGGCTGAGCCTCGGAGCAATCCTGGCGATCACCGCACTCGGCGTGGCATCGTTCGGTCTCGCGATCTATGTCGCCAACTTCGCCAGCTACAACCGCACGTTCGGGACGCTGGCGGGTGTGGTGGTCTTCCTGATCTGGCTGTTCATCATCAACCTGGCTCTCTTGTTCGGAGCGGAGTTCAACGCCGAGCTCGAACGGGGCAGACAGCTGCAGGCCGGCATTCAGGCGGAGACGGATCTTCAGCTTCCGCCCCGCGACACGACCACGAGTGACAAGGTGATTCGGTCGGTGCAGATCACTCAGGAACGCGGAGAGATGCTGCGCACGGGCGAGGATCTGCCACCGAGATCCGACACCATGATCAAGCGAACGCTTCGGTTCGTTCGCCGCACCTGGGAACGCCTGACGCGCCGCGGATAGGACTTCCCGATGGCCGGCTATGACGGTGCCGCAGCCTCTGCTTCATCGCTGTGCGAGTCCTCCAGCTCCGTGCGCTTACGAGGGTTGAGTTCGCTGACGATCGCGCCGGCGACGATGAATGCAGCGCCGAGGATCGCGATTGCCGGTAGTCGGTCGCCGGCGATTCGGCCGATGATTCCCGCCCACACGGGCTCGCCCGCGTAGATGATCGTCGCCCGCGTCGGCGAAACCGATCGCTGGGCCCAGTTCATCGTCAACTGGATGATGCAGCTCGCCGCGCCCAGGGCGAGCGCGGCCACGACCCAGACCCACGAGAATGCGGGCACTGCCTCGCCGACGACCGGCATGGTCAGCATCGCCAAGAGTCCAGCGACGAGCAGCTGCACGACGGTTACGCGGCCGATGTCGACCTTGCGGGCGAACACGCTGATCAGGATGATCTCGCCTGCGATCGGAAGTGTGCTGACCAGCGTCATGATCTCCCCCTCGCCGAACGTGAAGCCGACGCTGGTGGGATCGGCGATCAGCATCAGCCCCGTGAACGCCAGCGCGACGCCGATCCAGGTGAGAAGGCGCGGAGCCTTGCGGAACACGATCCACTGCAGCACCGGCACGAGCGGGACGTACAGCGCGGTGATGAATGCCGAGGTACTGCTGCTGATCGTCTGCAGCCCGACGGTCTGCAGGCCGTAGCCGAGGTAGATCATCACCCCGATAGCCGAACCGGCGCCGATCTCTCTCCAGCGCATGCCTGGCAGGACGCGCGCGAAGATGACGGCGCTGATCACGCCGGCCGCGAGAAACCGCATCCCGACGAAGAACCAGGGCCCGCTGTACTGCACGGCGACGTGCACGACGAGAAACGTCGAGCCCCACACCGCAGTAACCAGGACGAGGGCAAGCTCTTGCTTGGTCAGCGGCCGCTTGCGCGTCCCGATTTTTGGCACGCTTCACACCCTATGGCGCAGGAGGGGTAGGCAGATCTCGGCGTGGGTGGGCATTGCCTGCATGCGATGGGAGAGGGCCGGAGCCCCGTGCTGCAAATCTGAAAGGAATCTCGGGTCCCGAGGGGCCACAGGGGCTCGATTGCGGCCGACTCGGCCCAGAATTCCTTCCAGATTTACGCAATGGACGAGGGCCGGCGGCGAGGCCGCCACGCCGGGGATGCCGGCCAGCGCCGTATAGACGGGCAGGCCGCGCTCGCGAGCGATCGCGACATCCGGAGCCTAGCCGCGCTCGCTCGCGTTCTTCCGGCGCCGCAGACGGAACAGCTCGCCCGTGCGAACGATACGCAGGAGTGTGACGAGCAGGAGCCCGCCGGCCAGATTGAGCAGGAGCACGGGCAGGAACCAGAGGAACCATTCGAGGTACGTGATCGGGGCGCCGCTGATGATCGCGCCGAACGCGAACAGGGAGTCGAGGATGGAGTGGAACAGCTGGAAGCCCGCGAGCACGAAGCCCCCGGCCACCGCGGCCACGATCTTCGCGGGCTCGGATTCTGTTCCGGTCTGCATGCGGGTCATGAGGGTGATGACGGCTCCGCCGAGAAGCGCGAGAGCCACGAACTCGGGCGTGATCGGCGCGTCGATGAAGTGCACGGCGGTCTCGGCGAGGACCGCGTGCCAGTCGGGGAAGGCCAGCACAATGATCGCCATGATCAGCCAGCCGCCGATGAGGTTTGCCACGAGGGTGCCACCCCAGAGCTTCGCCAGTTGAAGCACGGTGCCCTCGCGCGCGACCAAGGCCGCGATCGGCATCAGGAAGTTCTCGGTGAAGAGCTCGCTGTGCGCCAGGAGAAGTGCGATCAGGCCGATGCTGAAACCGAGACCCGCGAGCAGCTGGTCACCCGTCTCGTACAGGATCCCGAGATAGACGAGAACGCCGATGCCGACCTCGACGCCGCCCAGGAAGCCGGTGACGAGGGTTGCGCGGAAGGTCCGGTGCAGCCGCTCGGCGCCCTCGCCGACGATCTCCTCGAATTCGATCTCGATCTCTTCTTCGACGGCCTCGTCATTGGCACCGTCCCGGCGGCGCTGCTCGGCCCGCTCCTCGCGCGAATCGCTCATCGTGCCATCCTCGCAGTCGCCCGTCCTACCCGGGCCGCGGGATTGATACCGTTCGGAGGTGGGCGATGTCGTGAGCATCGAGCTTCTGCTCGACGACGAGACGGAAGGCTCGGTCCGCGCAGACTGGGAGCGGCTGGCGCAGGCTGGGCACTCGAGCCTTGCCGCACACACCGCGGCCAGCAATCGTCCGCACATCACCCTGCTGGTGCGCCCGTCGCTGCCGATCGTCGACTTCGCCGAGGCCTCGGCGCTGTTGCCTGTCAGCGTGACGCTCGGGGAGCCCATCGTGTTCGCCCACGGGGATCGCGGCGTGCTGGCCTGTCCGATCGTGCTCGATGAGCCGCTCCGCGCCGTCTACAACGCGGTGCGGGCTGCGGTGCCGCCGGGCGAGGATGCGCCGCACACGGATCCGGATTCGTGGACCCCGCATGTGACGCTGGCCCGGCGCCTCCGGCTCGCGTCGCTCGATGATGCCCGCGCCCTGCTTGGCCCCGAGCGGGTGGGGAGGGCCGTCGGGCTGCGGCGGTGGGATTCGCGGACGCGGACGGTAACGACGCTCACCTGAGTGCAGATCGCACCCATGCCCCCTTCGACGGGCTCAGGGCGCGTGCGGGCTGAACGAGCGTGCAGGTGCTCAGGCAGCGTGTACGCGGCGGACGTCGAGAGTACCCGGCACCGACACGCGCTCGCCGAGGTCCGCGCCCCGCGCGAAGCGCCCCCACACGGCGCGGACCTCACGGCCGGACGCATCGATATCGGCCCACGGCGTGCCCGTCACGAGCGCGGCAGCGCGCCAGGCATCCGCGTCCCCGAACAACAAAGGCAGGTCGACGGTGTGCGCCGACCCCCAGCCGCTCTTCGGCGCCGACCAACCGATGACGTAGTGGTGCGCGCGGCCGCCTGCCCGCACGTGACGACGAGCGAACTTCCCGCTGTCCCGCGAATAGACCAGGCGCGTCACGAGCGACACGAGGGTGCGTCCGACGAGTTTGCCGAGCAGGGGAATCCGCAGAACACCCTGCAGGCTCTGCAGGCGAGGCAGGAACAGCGCGGCCTCTTCGGCCGTGTGTCCGATCAGGATGTCGATGTTCGGCGCCGCGGCATCCCAGGCGGCGTCCAGCTCGGCCTCGGCGGGCAACGGCTCCTGCCCGTACTGCGTGCCGAACGCCATGCCGCTCTTCAGGCCGAAGCGCGAGGCGGCCGTGTCGACGGCGGACTGCATCTTCAGAATGTCAGCGGCCGAGGCATCCGGAGCGACACCCGCGAGAGCCTCGCCGAACACGTCGTTCATCGCGGCCGACATCTCCGCCCGGCCCCGCGCCAATCCGAGGGGCGCACTCTGAATGATCGCGCGCGTGAAGAGCCCGGCTGCTCCGGGCGTCGCCATGAGGTGGGCGACCGCATCCCCTCCGGCGGATTGACCGAACGCCGTGACCCGGCGCGGGTCGCCACCGAAAGCCGAGATGTTGCGCTGCACCCAGGCGAACGCGGCGAGCTGATCCCGCAGACCGAGATTGGCGGGACGCCCGGGCACTCCCCCGAGAAAGCCGAAGAGCCCGAGGCGATAGGTGACGGTCACGACGATCACGTTCTGTTCTGCGACGAGCGCCGCCGGGTCCATGATCGGCAGGTCACCCGCGCCCGAAACGTATGAGCCGCCGTGGATCCAGACCATGACCGGCAGGTCGTCGCCGGGTGCCGTGCCCGCGGGCATCGTGACCGACAGGCGCTGGCAGTCCTCGTCGAGGCGGCGCTGGTCGAGTCTGCTGCCGAGCACCCTGTCCAAGAACGGCATCGCCCGCTGCGGGCACGCCGGCGACCAGTCCGTCGCGTCGAACGGCTCGCGCCAATCGGGAACGACGGATGGCGCGGCGAACCGGGAGGCGGATGCGTACGGGATGCCGGTGGCCCGCGCCACGCGCCCGTCCGTCCAGCCTCGAACCGGCCCGCAGGGCGGTGCGAACGCCACTCCGCTCGCCGGGCCGCTCGCCGGGCCGCTCGCCGGATCTCCTGTCACAGCCAGCGCTTCTTGCGGAACACGACGTAGAGCGTGATGCTCGTCGCCGCCATCAGCCCGAGGGCCATCGGGTAGCCGTAGGCCCAGTGCAGCTCGGGCATGTCGTCGAAGTTCATGCCGTAGACCGTGCCGACGAGCGTCGGTCCGAACAGGATCGCCGCCCATCCCGAGATCTTCTTGACCTGTTCGTTCTGCACGAGGGCCGTCTCGGTGTGGCGTTCGCTCACGAGAGTGGAGTTGACGGTGAGGGCGTTATCGAGCAGGGAGCGGAAGGTGGTAAGGCGATCCGTCGTCGACAGCGTGTGGTCGTGCACGTCTCGAAGCGACCGCTGCAGTTCGATGTTGACGTTGTACTTGTCGGCACCTTTGAGGAGCGCTTCGAGCATTTCGGCCAAGGGCTGGGTGGCGCGTTGGAAGCTGATGACTTCGCGCGACAGCTCATAGATGCGCTGGGACAGCGACGCACTTCCGCCGCCGAACAGCGTGTCCTCGATTTCGTCGATGTCGTTCTCGACACCGGCGACGACCGGCCGGTACTCATCGACGACCTCATCGAGAATCGCGTAGAGCACCGCCTCGGGACCGAGGGCCAGCAGATCGGGCTGCGACTCGAGTCGGTGCCGCACCCGGGCGAGGTCCGGGGACTCGGCGTGCCGGATCGTCACGACGAAGTCGGGCCCGACGAAGACGTGCAGCTCACCGAATTCCACCGTTTCGGTGACGTCCATGTAGCGGGCGGGTCGCAGCACCGTGAACAGGATGTCGCCGTAGCGCTCCAACTTGGCCCGCTGATGACCGGTCAGAGCATCCTCCACAGCGAGCGGATGAAGCGAGAACTCCTCCGCAACCTGACGGATCTCTTCGGGGGTCGGTCGGAACAGCCCGATCCACGCCATGCCCCCTCGTCCCCGCATGTACTCGAAGGTTTCGCGCAGACTGGCCGGGTTTTCGATCCGGCGGCCGGCCACATACACCGCGTTGTCGACGATAGGCATGGTCAGAGCCCCGGCAGTCCGTCGATGCTGACGGCGTTCTTCTCGGCACGGTACGCATCCATCCCGTCCGGGCCCTTCTTTTCGGCGTGCAGCCGGATGAGGTCGCGCTCTTCCCGCACCTCCATGACCGGCACGCCCCAGCCGCACGAATCGCTGACGCGCGTGACATCGACCGCGATCACGGCCCGGGTGCTCGGATTGTCGGGATGCCGTGAAACCACGTCGTCGAACCCCGCATCGCCGGGGAGCAGAACCGTTCCGGTGCCGTGCAGTCGGACGATCCGGGGTCGGCCGTCGAAGGACGTGAACATGAGGCAGATGCGGCCGTTTTCGCGGAGGTGCGCGATGGTTTCGACCCCGCTACCGGTGTAGTCGACCCATCCGACGCGGTTCGGTTCGAGCACGGAGAAGGTGTCGTGGCCACGGGGCGAGACATTGACGTGGCCGTCCTCGGCGAGGGGCGCTGTCGACACGAACCAGAGTGGCTGCGCCTCAATCCACTCCGCGAGTTTCGGATCGATCGTGTCAAAGACTTTGCCCATGGACCTCACGATATAACCGCCCGGTGAACACCCCGGGCGGCGCTCTGGCCGATCGTCGGCCGGAGTCCTAGGCTCACACGATGACCGCACCGGTGCCGTACCTGAAGTTCGATGGCCGCGCGCGTGAGGCGCTCACGTTCTACCGCGACGTCTTCGGCGGCGAACTGGAGATCCACACGTACGCCGACCTCGACAACGAGCAGGGGCAGCCGGATGCTGTGGCCCACGGCATCCTGAGCGGCCCCGTCTCGTTGTTCGCCTCGGGCGTGGCGGGTGACGAGGCGCCGTTCGCCGCGGCCGGGTTGATGTTCGCTCTCCTCGGCGCGGGCGATCCGGCGACACTCGAGGCGGGGTTCGCCGCGCTCGCCGAGGGCGGCGCTGTCACCGATGCCCTACAGGAGCGCCCGTGGGGTGCCCACGACGGGCAGGTCACTGACCAGTTCGGGGTGCCCTGGCCGATCGGCTACGAGGAGTGAGGGTCGGCCGTCGCAGCCCAGGCGGCATCGCCGCGCGCGATCCGCCCCGACGCGTGCAGTCTCGCCGCGGCGGACGAGGGTTTGCGACAGGCCTGAGCCTCGATCGCCGCAGCGAAGCCTGGCCCGAAGTCCAGCCGGGGAACGAGGGCCGACACGTCGCGACGAAGCGCCGCATCCCACTTCTCCGGATCAGCGTGGGCAAGGTCGAGGCTCGTCGCAGCCTCGAGCAGGAAACCCTCGGGGTCTTCGTCGACATCGACACTCACCCACATGTGCCGCTCGATCACCTGCATGACGCGCTCACGCCGCGGGGCCGACCACCCCGCGCCCGCAGCGAACGTCCACGCGGCCGCGCCGCCGGATGACTCGAACGGCATGGCGTGGGCGTCGAACGGGTCGGTCACGCCCAGGTCGTGCAGCATCGCCGCGACGAACAGTAACTCATCGTCGACGGATAGGCCGAGCGACTCCCCCAGCGTTGTCGCCCACAACCACGACCGCAGGCAGTGGTTGACGAGCGCCGGGCTGCACCACTCGCGGGCGACCTCGAGTGCGCGCGCGGCGGTTGCGGTCGGCGGCTCGAGCAGCCGTACCGGGTCGAACGGTGAAGACATCCCGACTCCTTCTCTCGAAGGCGACGGTAGCGCCGGGCGAACGTCCTCGCGCCTCAGAGCAGCGTATGCGTCCGGATCAGCGGGAAACGTGGCAGTTCTGAGGCTGGATCAGCGCTGGGCTGCCAGCGCGTCGGCGAGCAGGTCCGGGTGGTGGATCTCGGCGACATCCGGGTGGGCACGCAACCGAGACTTCAGCTGGTTTTCGCCGTACGAGCCGTGGATGACGTTCGAGGGATCCTGTTCGATCCCGCGCGCAGCGGCGCTGTACTCGGGCTCCATGTTCAACCGGGGCACGACGGCGTCGAGGCGCGGGTTGAAGAAGAACGGAACGGAGATGCGCTCGGAACCCTCGGCGGGTGCGATGACGCGGTGCACGGTGGCGCGCAGATAGCCGTCGGTGGCCCACTCGAGCAGTTCACCGATATTGACGATCAGGGCACCGGCCTGCGGGGGCACGTCGTGCCACTCCCCCTGGTATTCGACCTGGAGGCCGCCCGCATCCGGCTCGATCCACAGGAGTGTGAGCACTCCGGCATCCTTGTGGCGGCCAACACCCTGACGAGACTTCGCGTTCTCAGGCACTCCCGGGTATCGGGCGACTTTGATGTGAATCGATGGCTTGTCCGCGAAGATCTCGAGGAGCTGTGCGGGATCGGAGCCGAGCGCCTCGGCCCATGCCGCGAGGAGCCGTCGACCGATCTGTTCGAGGCGCTCCCGCCACTCTTCGATCACGGGGCGGAGTTCGGGAAGCGCGCTCGGCCATTGATTCGGGCCGTCGAGGCGCAGGTAGGCGGGGTCGTCGGGTCCGAGCTCAGGCGCCTCGCGACCGGGACCGATGTCGATCTGTTCGCGCCAATCGACTTTGCCCTGCGTGAGCTCGCCGCCCACCCGCGCGTAGCCGCGGAAGTACGGGGACTTGAGGTTCTCGATTTCGAGCTTCTGCTCGTCGGGCAACGCGAAGAACGCGCGGGACGTCGACAGCAGACGCGCCTGTAGGTCGTCGGGGATGCCGTGGCCCACCAGGGTGAAGAAGCCCACCTCGTGCGTCGCGCGGCGCAGTTCGTCACGGAACTGCTCGGCCGCCGCGGGCCCCTGGTCGAGCAGCGAGAGGTCGAGAACGGGAATCGGCGTGGCACTCATGCATACGACGCTAGTTCGCCGCGGATGGGCCGCGGCGAATTGTTTCAGAGAGTGACGTTCGAGTCGCACTCGCAGATATCGGATGCGTCGAACCGGGTCGTCCCGCCCCGCGCGCGTCCCGTTCACCGCTCGGCGGCGCTAGCGTCGAGGAATGGCCCTCTCATCCCGCACCTCGAACCGCGCCCCGCGACCCTCGGTCGATCTGACCGTCGTGGCGAGCACGTGGCTCACCCCGCAGCTGGTGCGTCTGACGCTCGGCGGAGCCGGATTCGCGTACTTCGAGGATCGGCCCGAGACCGACAAATACGTCAAGCTCATGTTCACCGACGCCGACTCGCTCATTGTCACCCGCACCTACACGGTGCGTCGGGTGAACCACGAGGCGCAGACGCTCGACATCGACTTCGTCGTGCACGGAGACGAAGGCCTGGCCGGTCCGTGGGCGGCTACGGCGGCGCCGGGGGCCTCGCTTCGGCTGATGGGTCCGGGCGGCGGGTACACGCCGAACCCCGAGGCATCCTGGTGTTTGTATCTGGGCGATCTCTCGGCTGTGCCGGCCATTTCCGCCGCGCTCGAGGCACTGCCCGCCGACGCCGTCGGGGTCGCCTACATCGAGGTCGATTCGGACGATACGTCCCTCGCCCTCGAAGCCCCGGCGGGTGTGGAGGTGCACTGGGTCGTCAATGCGGAGCACGCCACGGAGGCACTCGCCGACCGTGTTCGTGCCATGCCGTGGCGCCAGGGGGCGGTCGACGTCTTCGCCCACGGAGAGCGGGAATCGATGAAGGCTCTCCGTCGTGCGCTGTTCGACGATCGCGGGCTCGATCGCGGCCAGGTTTCGCTCTCGGGTTACTGGGCGCGCGGGCGTACGGAAGACCGCTTCCAAGCCGAGAAGCGCGAGCCGATCGGGCAGATCCTCTAACCGCGGGTCTGGCTCGGGTTCAGACGCCGACGCGGGCGAACGCGTCCTGGCTGATGCCCCGATCGAGCACGACCTTCGCCCACTCGCGGGCGCTGTGCAGCGAGTGATCGCGGAAGTTGCCGCACTCGATAGCCGAGACACCGGGGATGTCCGCCTCGACGGCTTCGTCGGCGATGAAGCGCAGGCTGCCGGTCAGCGCGGCCACGACATCCGGAATCTCGGGCTCGCCCCACATCAACAGGTGGAAGCCGGTGCGGCAACCGAACGGCGAGATGTCGATCACGCCGTCGATGCGGTCGCGCAGGAGCCCCGCGAGCATGTGCTCGAGCGTGTGCAGGCCCGCCGTGGGGATCTCCCCCGCGTTGGGCTGGACGAGACGCACGTCGAAATTCGTGATCGTTCCGCCGCCGGCGACCTGGGGACCGTGCTCGACGCCGATGCGGCGCACGTAGGGCGCCAGCACCGCGGTGTGGTCCAGGGTGAAGCTCTCGATCTCTGCCATCAGTTCCTCCTTGCGAACGCCGCGAGGCGCTCGATCAATTCTCGCAGCGTGTTCTCATCGTGCACGAGTCCGAGGCGGATGTGCCCGCGGCCCCGGGTGCCGAAGCCATCCCCGGGCGCGACGGCTACGCGCTCCTCGTCCCGAAGTCGTCGGGCGAAGTCGACGGCGTCCTGATCTCCGGGCAGGCGGACCCACACGAAGAACGTGCCCTCGGGCGCCGCGACATCCCATCCGATCGCGCGTAGGCCCTCGACCACGACGTTGCGGCGACGCTGGTAGAGCGCGACGAGGTCTGCGGCGGCGGACTGATCACCCTCGAGCGCGACGGCGGCGGCCTCTTGCGACGCCCCGAACATGGTGCTGAACGCATGCGACTGGTACCGCTTCATAGCGGCGATGATCGAGGCGTTGCCGGTGGCGAACCCGACGCGCCACCCGGCCATGCTGTACGTCTTCGACAGCGTCTGCACCTCGACCGTGACCTCGAACTCGCGGTCGACGGCCAGCGCAGACAGGGGCCGGGTGCCGTCGAACCCGAGCGACGAGTACGCGAAGTCGTGCACGAAGGCGGCGCCGGTGCGCTCGGCGAAGGCGAGCGCACCCTCGAAGGTTTCACGCGAGGCAAGGGCGCCCGTGGGATTGTTCGGGTAGTTCAGCACCAGAACGCTGGCCGCCGAGAGGTCTGCGAGGGCCGCGAAGTCCGGCTGGTAGCGCGGCTTCTCGAGGGGAATCGGAACGACGGATGCCCCGGCCAGGTCGGCCGCCGAGGTGTAGATCGGGTACCCGGGATCGGGCAGCACGACGTTCGTACCCGGGTCCGCGATGGCGAGCACGGCCGCCATGAAGCCCTCGTGCGATCCGTGGAAGATCGCGACCTCCGACTCGGGATCGACGACCACACCGTGATCTTCGCGGTAGCGGAGCGCGATCCCGGCGCGTATGCCGGGACGCCCGGCATACGAGGGATAGCGGTGGTTGCGGGGGTCCGCCACTTCGCGCTGCATCGCCGCGACGATGTGCTCGGGTGTCGGCTGATCCGGGTTGCCCTTCGAGACGTCGATCATCGACGGGCCGGGCTCGGCCGAGAGGCGGGCGATCTCGCGGTCCATCCCTCCCCAGAAGTTGACCGGAAGGGCTGCGACGCGGGCGGCGGGGGTGAATTCGCTCACGGGCTAACGCCTTCGGTAGCGCCGGGCCACGCCCGTGCCGATCGTTTGCAGGCCCTGCACCAGGATGATCAGGGTCACGGCGGTGATGACCATCGCGAATCCGTCGTAGCGCTGGTAGCCGTACGACAGGGCGAGGTCACCGATTCCGCCGGCACCGACGGTTCCCGCCATGGCTGTGGCATCCACGAGCCCGACGCTCGCGATGGTGAGGGCGAGGATCAGCGAGCTGCGCGCCTCGGGTAGCAGAAAGCGCCAGAAGATCTGGAACGGCGACGCGCCCATGGCGCGAGCGGCTTCGATCACACCCTGTGGCACCTCGAGCAGCGAATTCTCGACGAGTCGGCCGATGTACGGCGCGATCATGACGGTCAGTGGCACGATTGCGGCCCACACGCCGATGCTCGTGCCGACGAGCAGGCGCGTGAACGGCAGGATCGCGACGAGCAGGATGATGAACGGCAGCGAGCGGATCAGGTTGACGACGATGCCGAGGATCAGGTTGACGGGCCGGTTGGGCAACACTCCCCCGGGTCGCGTCAGCGCGAGGACCGTGCCGATCGCGATGCCGAGCACCGAGCCGAGCGCGAGCGCGACGCCCAGCATCTGCAGTGTCTCACCGAGGGCCGTCAGGAAGACCTCGGGGGTGATCAGGGTCCACTTGTCGTCGTTCATCCCACGACCTCCTCGACGTGAGTGACGCGGGCCGCCAGGAACGTGTGCGCGGCGGCGACCTGCTCGGGCGAGCCCGTGACCTTCAGGATCATCTGACCGACCGTATGGTCGCGGATCTCGGTCATGTCGGCGTGCAGCATGTTGATCGAGACGCCGATGCCCGTGATCAGGTCCGAGACGAGGGGTTGGGTGACCTGGTCGTCCACGAGCAGCAGGCGCCAGAGCCCGTCGCCGCCCAGGTGCTCGACGACGCGTTGCGGAATTCCCTGGGGAATGACGGTGGTGACGAAGTCTCGGGTGATGTCGGCCTTCGGGTGCAGGAACGTTTCCAGCACGGTGCCCTGCTCGACGACCTCGCCCCCGGCCATCACGGCGACCTCTTCGGCGAGATCCTTGATGACATCCATCTCGTGCGTGACGACGAGGATCGTCGTGCCGTACTCGCGGTTGATGCTCCGCAGCAACTCGATGATCTGTCCCGTCGTGGTCGGATCGAGGGCGCTCGTGGCCTCGTCCGACAGCAGAATCTTGGGGTTGCGCACGAGTGCTCGCGCTATTCCGACGCGCTGCTTCTGCCCGCCCGACAGCTCGCCCGCGTGGTTGTCGGCTTTGCCGCCGAGCCCCACGAACTCGAGCACCTCGTCGGCCCGGGCGCGGGCCGCGGCCTTGCCCACGCCGTCGAGGCGCAGCGGCAGGGCGACGTTGTCGCGCACCTTGACGGTCTCGAGCAGGTTGAACTGCTGGAAGATCATGCCCGTGCGCTTCTGGGCCGTCCGCAGACGCGACCCCTGCAGCGATCCGATGTCGACCCCGTCGACGACGACGCGTCCGGACGTCGGATGCTCGAGGCCATTCACCAGCCGGATCAGCGTCGACTTGCCGGCGCCGCTGTACCCGATCACCCCGTAGATCGTGCCGGGTGCGATCTCGAGAGAAACGCCGCGAAGGGCCGCGGTATCCGCGGCCCTTCCGGTGAACGTCTTCGAGACATCCTCGAAGACGATCCTTCCCTCCGCGGGAGCGCTCAACTGAACCAGGCCGGCAGGTTGTATCCGTCGTACTGCGGGTTCGATTCGATGTATTCGATGAACTCGGGCGACTCGTACGCGGCCTTGATCGCGAGAGCCCAGTCCGACTGGAGGTCGTCCGCACGCACGGTCACGACGTTCGAGAACTCGATCGGCTGGTCTTCGAGCGCCAGGGCGTCGTCGTAGTCCAGGCCGCCGGCCACGATGAAGTTGCCCTGGATCGTGGCGTAGTCGACGTCCTGCAGAGCCGGAACCTGCTGCGCGTTCTCGATTGCGGTGATCTGGATGTTCTTCGGGTTCGACGTGATGATCGACAGGGTCGCCTCGTTCGGGTCGTCGACGTCCTCGAAGTCGATCCATCCGATGTCGCGCAGGATCAGCAGGCCGCGATAGAGGTTCGCGGGCGAGTTCGGCACCGTCACGGTCGCGCCATCCTCAACATCGTCGATCGACGTCGACTTGCCGCCGAAGAGTGCCATGCGGGGCGTCGGGATCTGCACGAGCGCGGCGTTGTCGATGCCCTCCTGGGCGTTCACGAAGTCCATGTACACCGGGTGCTGCATGATGTTCGCGTCGATCTCGCCCGACGAGACGGCGACATTCACGACGATGCCGTCGGTGAAGTCCACGGACTCGACGCTGTAGCCCTCGTCCTCGAGGATCGGCAGGATGCCCTCTTCGAACATCTGCTGGTACGGGCCGGGGTTGAAGCCGATCTTGATGTCGGTCTTGTCGGCGGCGGGTGCACCGGACTCGGACGTCGTCGCTCCCCCGCTGCACGCGGCGGTCGTCAGGACCAGTGCCGCGGTGGCGGCGCCGAGCAGGGCGGTACGGATGAGCTTCATGGTCGTCCTTTGCTGTGTGGGTTCGCGGTGCCTCGATCCCAGGCTTGCTGGGACACCGGCGCGCTGAAACCGTAACCGGCCGAGCACTTCGCGAGGGATTCGGGTCGTCACACTCGGCAATACAACGCTCACGTGGTCCTCGATAGCCTCGGTTCATGGACGCGCGCTTCCGCTTCTCGGACGATCCCGACGACATCGACCGCGAGCTTGTACACCGCTGGCTGAGCCAGCACGCCTACTGGGCTCTGGGGCGTGCGCGCGATGTTCAGGAGGCCGCCATCGATGCATCCCGCAACTTCGCGGTGATCGATACCGTGACGGGAGCCCAGGTCGCCTATGCGCGGGTCGTGACTGACGGCGTCACGTTCGCGTGGCTGTGCGACGTGTTCGTCGATCCGGAGGTGCGTGGTGAAGGCGTCGGCGTCGGACTGATCGAGGGCGTCGTTGCGGCCTGGGAACCCCTGGGACTGCGTCGCATTCTGCTCGCGACGGCCGACGCGCACGGCCTGTACGAGAAGTTCGGGTTCGCCGCGCTCGTCCAACCCGAGCGATGGATGGCGCGGCTGCAGAGCTGACGGTCAGACGACCGAGCGGACGGTCATGCGGGTAGTCGCGAGAACGCTGCCGCGCGGTCGACCTGGTCACGGCTCGGGATGACGCCCGTGTATCGCTCGAACTGCCGGGCAGCCTGCAGGGCGACGACCTCGGCGCCCGAGATGACCGCGAGATCCCGCTGGCGTGCCGCGCGGATCAGCGGCGTTTCGGACGGGAACGCCACGACATCGAAGACGGCGGTGGCCGCGGCGATGTGGTCTTCCGAGAAGGACAGGGCTGAGGCATCCGCTCCGTCCATGCCGAGTGGAGTGACGTTGACCAGGAGCGCGTACCCGGGCGCGGGATCCGTCGCGACCCAGCGGTACCCGTATTTGTCGGCGAGCGCGCGCCCGGCGACCTCGTTGCGTGCGAGCACCGTCAGGTCATCGAAGCCACCGCCCCGGAACGCCGCGACGACGGCCTTGGCCATGCCGCCCGATCCGCGCACGAGCACCGACTGTGCCCGGTCGACGGCGTGCTCGGAAAGGAGGGCTTCGACGGCTTCGTAGTCGGTATTCGAGGCGGTGAGCGTGCCCCCGTCGTTCACGATCGTGTTGACCGATTCGATCGCTTCGGCAGAGGGTTCCATCGCGTCGACGAGCGGGATCACGGCCTCCTTGAACGGCATCGACACCGAGCAGCCGCGGATGCCGAGGGCCCGCACTCCCCCGATCGCACCGACGATGTCGTCGGTCGTGAAGGCCTTGTAGACGAAGTTCAGTCCGAGCTCGTCGTAGAGGAAGTTATGAAAGCGGGTACCGAGGTTGGACGGACGGGCGGCCAGAGAAATGCACAGCGTCATGTCTTTGTTGAGGATCGGCATGGGTTCATTCTGGCCCCAGGGACAGGCGCCGCCCGACGATCTAGACTGGGAGTATCCCCGCTTCGAAACCAGGTTCCACCGTGTCCATCGTCACTCCCGCACCATCGGCAGCCGCGCCGCGCTTCGCGCTGCGGCACGTGCAGCTCTCGCGCGCCGGAATCGCCGCCATCGCCGCGATCATGGTCACGTTTTCACCTGACCACTCCGCGGCCGTCGGGCTCTCGGTCTTCAGCGGGTTCGCCATCGTCACGGGTCTGATCGAGCTGGTGTCGGCCTGGCTGACCTATCCGGCTGGGCGCCGCGCCGTGCCTCTCACGCTCGGTGCGCTTTCGGCCGTCGCGGGGATGCTCGCCGGGATCCTGGTCTGGCGCTCCACGACCTTCTTCTTCGCTCTGGTGATCTCGTGGGCGCTCGTCACGGGGTTGATCGAGGCGATCGGGGCACTACGCGAGCGCCGCTCCCCCGCTCTCCGGGCCGAGGCGCGCGATTCGCTCGTCACTGGCGCCGTCACGGTGCTGCTCGGTCTCGGGCTGCTGCTGGTGCCCGCGCAGTACGTTCTGACCTACAGCATCGAAAACCCGACCACTCAGGCGAACGACGAGTTCACCCTGACCGGGATCATCATTGCGGTCGGGATCTTCGGTGCCTACGCGGCGATCGTCGCGGTGTTCCTCGGAATCGCGGGCTTCTCGCCCCGTCGGGATGGCATCGACGGTCGATCCCTTGAAGGTTCATCCCTTGACGCGGATGTCGCGGGCACAGCTGAGCCGGCTGTCCGCACTGCGCCGACCCGGCGCGAGGAGGAGACGGCATGACCGATCGACCCACCCGCCGCGAGCTCATGCGACCGGTACAGCTGCTCGGCGTCGCGTTCGTCTGCGCGGTTTTCGCCGCGGTTGTGACCTTCGTATCGACCGGCGGGTTCCAGGCCGAGGTGGGCCTTCTCGCCCTGCCGCTCACCGCCGTCATCCTCGGTATCACGTTCATCGTCGTGTTGCTGGGGCTCTCGCTTCTGCTGCTCGCGGTCGATCCCGCGCAGGTGCAGAAGCCGATCGATCGCGCCGTGCTTCTGGACGACGAGCCCGGCGAGAACGACCCGCGCTGATCAGACCTCGCGGTCGATGAGCTCCGCGGCCAAGCCCGTATACGTCGCCGGCGTGAGGGCGAGCAGCCGGGTGCGGGCGTCTTCGCCGATGTCGAGCCCGCGGACGAACTCGGCCAGGTCTGCCGCGTTCACGCGACGGCCCCGGGTCAGCTCCTTCAGCAACGCGTAGGGGTCAGAGATCGTCGAACGACCCGAGACGACCTCGGCCCGCACGACCGTCTGAATCGCCTCGCCGAGCACCTCCCAGTTGGCGTCGAGGTCGGCCGAAAGCAGGTTCTGCGCGAGCGCGATCTCGTCGAGACCGCGGCGCAGGTTGTCGAGCGCGAGAAGCGAGTGGCCGAACGCGACGCCGATGTTGCGTTGCGTCGAAGAATCCGTGAGGTCGCGCTGCAGGCGGCTCGTCACGAGCGTCTGCGACAGTGAGGCGAACAGCGCGCCCGCGATCTCGAGGTTCGCCTCGGCGTTCTCGAAGCGGATCGGGTTGATCTTGTGCGGCATGGTCGATGACCCCGTGGCGCCCGCGATCGGGATCTGCGTGAAGTATCCGAGCGAGATGTACGTCCAGACATCCGTCGCCAGATTGTGCAGGATGCCTCCGGCGTGACGGGCTCGGTCGTACAGCTCGACCTGCCAGTCGTGCGACTCGATCTGGGTGGTCAACGGGTTGAAGCCGATGCCCAGCGATTCGACGAACTCGCGCGCTACGAGCGGCCAGTCCACATCGGGTCCGGCGGCGAGGTGCGCGGCCCACGTGCCGGTCGCGCCCGAGAACTTTCCGAGGTACTCGGAAGCCTGAATCGCCCGTTCGACCCGCGCCAGGCGAGCCGCGAACACGGCGATCTCTTTGCCCATCGTCGTGGGCGTCGCGGGCTGTCCGTGCGTGCGCGAAAGCATGGGCGCCTCGCGGTGCTCGACCGCCAGCTCATCGAGGCGCTCGCGCACCGCGGAGAGGGCCGGCAACCAGACGCGCTCGACGGCGCGCTGCACCGTGAGGGCATAGGCGAGCGAGTTGACGTCTTCGCTCGTGGCGGCGAAGTGCGTGAGCTCGGCGATGCGGTCGAGCCCGAGTGCGGCCAGGCGGTCGCGAACGAGGTACTCGACGGCCTTCACATCGTGGCGCGTGATCGCTTCGCGTTCGGCGAGCCAAGCGATCTCATCCGCACCGAACGAGCGGTAGAGCTCGCGCAGCGCGTCGCGCTCGGAGGCCGCCAGCGGCGATGTTCCGAACAGGGACCGGTCGGTGAGAGCCAGCAGCCATTCGACCTCGACCTCGACCCGTGCGCGGTTCAGCCCTGCCTCGGAGAGGTACTCCGCGAGGGGTGCGACGACGCCGCGGTACCGGCCGTCGAGGGGGCTCAGGGGCTGAGGGGGAAGGGACGTCACGAGGATGCTCCGAACGGGAAGGCGGCGGTGCGCGATCCCGGGCGGAGGGCGGGTTCGAGCTGGCGGAAGAGCGACCGGGTCGCCTCCTCGATCATACCGAGCACGTCGTCGAACATTTCGGTGGCCGCGTAGTACGGGTCCGGAACATCCAGCGTCGTCGGGCTGGGGAGGAATCCCAGCAGCAGGGCGACCTTGTCGGCATCCTCTTCCGTGCGGGCCCACCCCCGCAGGATGCGCTCGTGGCTCCGGTCGAGTGCCACCACGAGGTCGTTGACGTCGAACGTGTCGGCCGTGAACTGTCGGGCGCGGTGGCGGCTGCCGTCGTATCCGCGGCGCTGCAGGGCAGCGAGCGTGCGCTCGTCGCCCCGCTCGCCCACATGCCAGTCGCCCGTGCCCGCGCTGCTCGAGGCGACGCGCGCGCCGTGCCCCGAGGCATCCGCGAGCTGCCGAAAGACGACCTCGGCCATCGGAGAGCGGCAGATGTTTCCCGTGCAGACGAACACGACGCGGAAGGGCGCTGAGGCGTCCAGGTTCCGCGTCACCCGCCCATTCTGCCCGCCCGGCTGTCTCCGCGCACTGTTCGCATCTCCTCCCCAGGCGAGGAGGGTGCCCAGAATCCCCCATTCGGGTGCGATAGACGGGGGCGGGGGCCCGGCCCGGCCACGCTGAACGGGTGCCCGCCGCCGTCTTCTCCCGCTCCCCGCCGCCCGATCGCGAGTACGACGCGTCCGATGCGTGGCTCGCCGATCTCGCGACGGCGGCGCTCACGCTCGTCCGGGCCGTCGCGGTGGAGTCGGAATCGGTCGCTGCCGCCCTGCTCGCACTCGAGGGGCGGGTGTCGTGGGAGGGTCCGGCCGCCCGAGACTTCCGGCGGCGCGCCGGTGCCCTCTCCGCCGACGGGTTGGCCAGCGCGGCGGCGCTGGACGCGCTCGTCGCTGACATTCGGGCGCTACGCAGTCGAGTGTGGACGCTGACGCAGGAGGCGCCCCATGGCTGATGAACTCGACATCCGCTCGAGCGGTTCCGCCGCGATCGACACGTCTAGTTTGCGGAGCGCCGCCGACGCCGGGCGCGCACTGGCCAACCGGCTGCGCTGCATGCACGCACCGCTCGATCTCGCCGCGGGATTCATCGCGTCGGTGCCGGGCCTGCGTGCGGCTCGCGAGGTACAGCACGAGCTGGCTCGCGAGGCGCGACGAGTCGAAGGGCTGGCCGAGGACTCCGAGCGGCTCGCTATCGCCCTCGACCAGGCGGCCGACCTGTACGAGCTCGTGGAGGTGCATGCCGCGTGGCAGCTCTCGCAGCACGGCGAAGCCGAGCACACGGCACTCGAAGCCCGCGCGGGGGTGCTGGGCGCGCGGCTGTGGGGTGTCTCGGGGTCGGATGCCGCGTTCGGCATGCTCGTGCGAACGGGTGCCTTCAGGGGCGGCGACGGCGGAGCAGCGCTCCGGATGCAGGCCGCCCTGGGCGCGGGTCTGGTCGGCGGATGGTGGGCGGCGCCGTTCGGGTTCGCGCTCGTCGCCGGTGTGCAGGTCGGCGCGGCGCGCGCCAGCGAGGTCCGTGCAAATGCCGGTCGGGTGCCCGCCGCATCCGCTCCCCCGCCGACTGCCGAGCGCGCGGGGGTCACCGTCACTCCCCTGCGCCGCATGGATGCCGCGCCCGTCGCGGGATTCGCCGACGCCGGGAAGCGCCTCTCGGGTCCGGAGGGCGCGCGTATCCGGGTCGAGCGCTACTCGATGCCGAGCGGCGGCCGCGAGTGGGTCGTATACGTCACGGGCACCCAGAGCGTTGCGCTCGATGGACCCGAGCCGTTCGACATGCAATCGAACCTGGGGCTGTACTCCGGTCAGGATGCCGCGGCCAGTGCGGCCGTTCGCGCCGCGTTGGCCGATGCCGGGGTAGGCCCTGGAGAGCCGGTGCACGCGGTTGCCCACTCGCAGGGTGCGATGGCGGCCGAACTCCTCGCGCGTCAGGGTGAGTATGACGTCCGCACGCTCGTGACCTTCGGCGCCCCGACGACGGACCCCCTCCCTGCGGACGTGATGGCCGTCACGATCCGCCACACCGACGATCCCGTGGTCGCGCTTGCCGGCTCGATTCCCGCCGCGGAGCGCGGCGCGCAGGGCGGCTTCGTTGCCGAGCGCGTGGCGGACCCGCTCCCGGGCTTGCGCGACATCACGATGCCCGCGCACGCTCTCAGCGCATACGTCGAAACGGGCGCATTACTGGACGCGTCCGCTGATCCGCGCGCGCGCTCGATCGACGAGCTGTGGGATCGACTGGGAACGGCGGATTCCGTGCAGGCGACCGAGTACGGCGCGCGACGCGTCAGTCGCGACGACGCTGGCGCTGGGGCCGCAGGATGACGCCGAAGATGCCATTGATCACGGCGATGATCAGGGCAGCCAGAACGCCCCACCAGAAGTCACCGACGGTCAGGCCGAACCCGAACCACGACGTGACCCAGGCCGTCAGCCATAGCAGGAATCCGTTGATGATCAGGGAAATAAGGCCGAGCGTCAGGATGTAGAGCGGGAAAGCGATGATCTTGACCACCGTGCCGATCACGGTGTTCACGACCGCGAAGATTGCGGCGACCAGCAACAGCGTCAGCACGAGCTGGAGCGTCTCCCCTGGAGCAAAGGGGGTGACCCCTACCTGCAGATCGGGAATCAGCGTCACGACCCAGATCGCGAACGCATTGATGACGACACGGACGATGAATCGCATGTCCCCGAGTCTCCCACGGCGGGCATCCGCGCGCCTCCCCCACCTCCTCGTAGACTCGACCGGGTGACCGACTCCCCCGCCGCTCCCGTGCGACTCCGCCCTGAAATCGCTGCGTTGCCGGCGTACCGACAGGGCAAGCAGGCGGATGGCTCGGCTCACAAGCTCTCCAGCAACGAGAACCCCTTCGGTCCACTTCCGGGGGTGCTCGAGGCCGTAGCCGCAGCGTCCGGCATCAACCGGTACCCGGACGCCACGGCCGGTCGTCTCCGAGCCGCGCTCGCCGCACGTTTCGGGGTCGACGAAGACCGCGTGCACGCGGCCGCGGGAAGCGTGGCGATCCTCGCGCAGCTGATCGCTGCGGCCGCAGGACCCGGCGACGAGGTGCTCTACGCCTGGCGGTCGTTCGAGGCATATCCCTCCCTCGTGACGGTTGCGGGCGCCACGAGCATCACCGTGCCGCTGACGGCCGACGGGCGCCATGACCTCCCGGCGATGGCCGCCGCGGTTACCGAGCGGACCCGTGTCGTGATCGTCTGCACGCCCAACAACCCCACCGGGCCCACTGTCGAGCGGGAGGAGTTCGAGACCTTCCTGGCTGCACTCCCCCGCGATCTGCTGGTCTTGCTCGATGAGGCGTATGCCGAATTTGTGACGGACGCCGGTGCGGTGAATGGCCTCGGCGCCACCGGATACCTCGACCGCCCGCAGGTGGTGGTGCTCCGCACCTTCTCCAAGGCCTACGGCCTGGCGGGACTGCGGATCGGCTACGCGGTGGGCGATGCGTCGATCCTCTCCGCCGCGCGCAGCACGGCCATCCCCCTGTCCGTTACCGCGCAGGCCGAGGCCGCCGCCCTGGCCAGCCTCGAAGCCGAACCGGTTCTGCGCGGTCGTGTTGCAGAGCTCGTAGAGCGGCGTGATCGCCTGGCCGATGGATTGCGAAGTCTCGGCTGGCGCGTGCCCGAAGCGCAGGGCAACTTCGTCTGGCTGGCAACCGGACCGGAGACGGCTCGGACGGCCGAGGCGTTCGAAGAGGCCGGTCTGATCGTGCGGCCGTTCGTCGGCGAGGGCGTGCGAATCTCGGTCGGCGAAGAGGAATCTGTCGAGAAGGTCCTACGGGTCGCGGCATCCGTTGTGCAGAACCTCCCGGAAGCCCATCCGGCGCGGACGTTAGCGTAGGGCAGGTGGATCCGCTCGAAGCACCCGACGTCGTGCGCGTACTCGCCGCAGACGGAACGTTCTCCCCGACCGAGTCGGCCGAGCCCTACCTGGCCGTGATCGATTCTCTCTCCGAAGAAGAGTTGCAGGGCTTCTACCGCGACATGGTGGCCATCCGCGCGTTCGACCGCGAGGCGACCAACCTGCAGCGTCAGGGCCAACTCGCGCTCTGGCCGCCGAGCTTTGGCCAGGAAGCGGCGCAGGTGGGATCCGCCCGCGCGACCCGCCCGCAGGATCACGTCTTCCCCTCGTACCGGGAGCACGCCGTGTGCATGATCCGCGGAGTCGACCTGGTCGACATCATCCGCGTCATGCGCGGGCACTCGCACGGCGGCTGGAACCCGCGGGATCCCCGCAACGGCAACACGAATATCTACACGCTGGTGCTCGGTTCGCAGACTCTGCACGCGACGGGCGTCGCGATGGGCTTCGGACTCGACGGGCTGAGCGGCTCGGGTGACCCCGAGCGCGACCAGGCCGTCATCGTCTACTACGGTGACGGTGCGTCGAGTCAGGGCGACGTTCATGAGGCGATGGTCTTCGCGGCGAGTTACGCGACGCCCGAGGTCTTCTTCCTGCAGAACAACCGGTGGGCCATCTCGGTGCCCGTTGCGACGCAGTCACGGACGCCACTGGTGAATCGCGGCGCGGGGTACGGGATGCCGAGCATCCAGGTGGATGGCAACGATGTGCTCGCCAGCTACGCCGTCACCCGTGTTGCCCTGGACGAGGCGCGCTCGGGGCTGGGTCCCCGAGCGATCGAGGCGATGACGTACCGGATGGGCGCCCACACGACGAGCGATGATCCGACGAAGTACCGCACGGGCGACGAAGAATCCACGTGGGCCGGACGCGATCCCATCATGCGGATGCGGGCATATCTCGAGGGTCGCGGAGCATCCGACGCCTTTTTCGCCGACGTCGAAGAGCAGGCTCACGCGCTTGCCGAAGACACGCGCTTGCGGACACCGACGCTTCCGCTGCCGACGGTGGCGTCGATATTCGAGCACGTATACACCGAGCCGCATCCATTGATGCAGGAGCAGCTCGCCTGGGTTCAGCAGTACGAAGCCTCGTTCGAGGAGGGTGACGCATGAACGCGCCCCAGAACATGCCGCTGAGCAAGGCCCTCAATGCCGGGCTGCGCGCAGCCATGGAGCGCAGTGACCGCGTGCTCATGATGGGCGAGGACATCGGGCCGCTGGGCGGCGTCTTCCGGATCACCGAAGGACTCCACGCCGAGTTCGGCTCGAATCGCGTGATCGACACCCCGCTCGCCGAGTCCGGAATCGTCGGAACCGCGATCGGCCTGGCGATGGGCGGCTTTCGTCCGGTGTGCGAGATCCAGTTCGACGGATTCGTCTACCCGGCATTCGATCAGATCACCTCACAACTGGCGAAGATCACGAACCGCTTGCAGGGTGCCGTCAGCATGCCCATCGTGATCAGGATCCCCTACGGCGGACACATCGGCGCTATCGAACACCACCAGGAGAGCCCCGAGGCATACTTCACGCACACCCCGGGCCTGCGCGTGGTGAGCCCGTCGACGCCGAACGATGCCTACTGGATGATTCAAGACGCGATCTTCTCCGACGACCCCGTGATCTTCCTCGAGCCGAAGAGCAAGTACTGGCAGAAGGGCGAGGTCGACCTGACTTCGCGTCCCGTCGGCCTGCACGAGAGCCGTCTCGTGCGGCGGGGGACCGATGTGACCCTCGTCGGGCACGGCGCCATGGTCACGACCCTCCTGCAGGCCGCGGCTCTCGCCGAGGCCGAGGGGGTCAGCTGCGAAGTGATCGACCTGCGTTCTCTCTCGCCGGTGGACTACGCACCGATCCTCGATTCGGTGCGTTCCACGGGACGCATGGTCTATGCGCAAGAGGCGCCGGGATTCACGAGCCTCGGCAGCGAGATCGCGGCAACCGTCACCGAACGTGCCTTCTACTCCCTCGAGGCGCCGGTTCTGCGCGTGTCGGGCTTCGACGCGCCGTTCCCCCCGGCAAAGCTCGAGGGCTCATACCTCCCCGACGCCGACCGCGTCCTCGAGGCCGTCGACCGGGCCCTGGCATACTGAGCCCTGGTTCCCGCGGAAAGGATCCCGCATGAGCACGCAGACGTTCCTCCTCCCCGATGTCGGTGAGGGTTTGACCGAGGCCGAGATCGTGAGCTGGCGGGTCGCGCCGGGCGACGAGGTGAAGGTCAACGACGTCCTGGTCGAGATCGAGACCGCGAAGTCTCTCGTCGAGCTGCCTTCGCCGTTTGCCGGCACCGTGGGTGAGCTGCTCGCGGGGGAGGGCGACACGGTGAACGTCGGAGCCCCGATCATCACGATCGGCGAGGCGGGTGCCGATGCGCCACGGCCGAGCACCGCGCCCACCGAGGTGGGGGAGGCCACGGGCGGCGCCGTGCTCGTCGGTTATGGCACGGGCGGCGCGGTCACGTCGCGCCGTCGCAAGCCGGCGGAACGTCCCGTCGCCGCATCCGTCGGTGTCGTCGCCAAGCCGCCCATTCGCAAGCTCGCTCGCGACCTGGGCGTCAATTTGAGCGATGTCGCGGCCAGTGGGGACGCGGGGGAGGTGACGCGCGAGGATGTCGTGCGGCACGCGTCGCAGGCGAGCGTCTTCCGCAACATCGAAACCCCCGAGTGGGGGGCCGTGCGGGAAGAGACGATTCCGGTTCCCGAGGCAGCCGCCGCACCGACCAGTCCGAAGGCAGCACCGGCGGATTCCCGAGAGGAGTCCATCCCCGTACGCGGCGTGCGCAAGGCCACAGCCACGGCGATGACGAGCAGCGCATACACCGCGCCGCATGTATCGGTGTGGGTCGACGTCGACGCCTCGCGCACGATGGAGCTCGTCAAGCGCCTGAAGACATCCCCCGACTTCGCGGACGTCAAGGTTTCACCGCTCCTGATCATGGCGCGCGCCGTCATCTGGGCCGTTCGTCGCACACCCATGGTCAACGCGGCATGGGTCGACACGGACGAGGGCGCGCAGATCCGCGTGCACCATTACGTGAACCTGGGCATTGCGGCCGCGACACCGCGCGGATTGCTCGTCCCGAACATCAAGGAGGCCCAGGACCTGAATATGCGCGAATTGGCACGTGCGCTCGAGAAGCTCACGATGACCGCGCGCGAGGGCAAGACGACGCCCGAAGATCAGCGCGGGGGAACGGTCACGATCACGAACATCGGCGTCTTCGGCGTCGACGCCGGAACCCCGATCATCAACCCCGGTGAGGTCGGGATCGTCGCGCTCGGCGCGATCCGCCAGAAGCCGTGGGTCGTCGACGGCGAAGTCCGCCCGCGCTGGGTGACGACGGTCTCGGGATCCTTCGACCACCGCGTCGTGGATGGTGATGGCGTGTCGCGGTTCATCGCCGACATCGCTTCGGTGCTCGAGGAGCCCGCGCTGCTGCTCGACTGATGTCGGCGGCCCGTCGAGTTGGATAGGCCGCGCGACATCTGTGCGGGGGACGGGTGCATGCTGCTCTTTGCGCCGCTGCACGCGACCCGCGGGAACGGCGCGATCTTGTGACGGGCATCCGTTATTACAAAACGTTATTCGATAATCTTACCGTGATACGTTTTGTACCACGGAGGTGCTTGAGATGAAGGCGATTACACCCAGTGCATCAGACAGTCCTGCGCGCAACGAGCTGTCCCGGGGGGCGAGAGCAGGACGCTGGGAACGTATCGCGCGCGGCATCTACATCCCTGCAGATGCGCCGCCCGCAGACTGGGACCAGATCGAAGCGGCAACCCGCAGATCCGACGCCACCATCTGTCTCATCTCGGCGCTCTCGCACTACGAACTGACGGATGCCATTCCCCGGTCGCTGGACGTCGCTATCCCCAGCGGCTCACGCCGTCCGGCCACCAGCGGCGCCATTACATGGCACCTGTTCGACCGAGGCACATTTCAACTCGGTCGCGCCGAGACGTCGATTCCAGGAACGACGCAGAAGATTGGCCTGTACAGCGCTGAGCGCACAATCGCGGACGCGTTCCGCTTGCGTGGGGCGCTCGGTTACGAAACCGCGCGCGACGCACTGAAGGAATGGCTGCGGCGCGGTGGGAAGCCCTCGAAGCTCATAAAGATCGCGACACAACTCCCACGCGCCAAGGCGCCCATCTTGAACGCGCTAGACATGATGACGTGACAGCCTCAGACATCTACAAACAGCTGCAACGCGCTGCGCGATCCGAAGCGGACAAGAAAGGTGTCGCGCCGAACGTTCACGCATATCTGCTGCGGCACGCGCTGGAATCCTTCCTGTTCCGCCTCAGCAGAACCCCGCACGCTGATGACTTCGTGCTGAAAGGTGGACTGTTGCTGGGCGCGTACGGGGTGCGGCGACCCACGAAGGACGCGGACTCCAATGCGGTCGGCGCCAACGTCACTCCCGAGCATCTCGCGGTGGTCGTCGCTGACATCGTGGCCGTGTCCGTCGATGACGGGGTCGCCTTCGATCTCGACACGCTCGACGTGCAGGTGATCCGGGACGGAGCCGAGTATCCGGGGATGAGAGTGACCGTCGCAGTCCGGATCGCGACCTGGGTCGGGAAGGTTGTATGGGACGTGTCCACCGGTGACCCTATCGTCCCAGCGCCACGGCGAGTCCTATTGGACCGGGTTATTGGTGACCCAATCAGCCTGGTCGGATACGCGCCGGAGTCAACGGTGGCGGAGAAGGGTGTCACGATCCTCGAGCGCGGCATCAGCAGCACGCGCTGGCGCGATTACGTGGACATCGTCACCCTCGACGGAGCCGGATTGGACTTCGGACAGCTCCTCGACGCTTCGCGAGCCGTCGCAGACTACCGGGACGTGTCGCTCGCCCCAATCGGACCAGCCGTGGAAGGGTACGGTGCGGTTGGTCAGGCGAAGTGGGCTGCCTGGCGGAAGAAGGAACAACTCGAGAGCGTATGTGAGGAGAATCTCGACGATCAGATGGTGCGCGTCGCGGCCGTCCTGGACCCGGTCTTCGGCCAAGGGAATGGCTAGTACGAGAGCCGTAGGTTAGGAACGACGTCGACCAAGGGGCCGTTGGCGAGCGGAGTCCTGAGGGAGTGGCTCTCCGTCCGCGGGCAAGCGGACCGTGTACGTGGGCCAGCGCCCACGTAGATCGTAGCCTGACCGCATCCGGAAGGCTTCTCGGCGCTCACCAGATCTGGGCCCGCGAGGGGGCACCGGGGGTTCAGTGGCAGGTTTCTGATAGCAGTCCCGCACTGGAGCAAGTCGGATGACTCATGGGTGTTGAGGCGGGCTGCCTTAAGCCCCGTGTTTCCGCGGAGCAAGTACAGGGCATCGGGTGCAACTTGAGGGTCGCCTCATAACTGATGTGAGCCGCCCCGCAACCCTGCTGCAGTTCGCGAATGTCCCGATGCGTCAGGCGCTCGGAAGCGGACGCAGATCCTTGGCCTCCGCGCGGGTGCGCGATGCGGCCGCATCGTCGGCCTCGAGCACGGCGGACTCGTACGCCTCGACCGAGGCGCGGTACGCCTCGAGCTCGAGGCTCATGGCCGCGTCGGTCCAGTCCAGTTCGGTCTGCGCGACCTGTGCGACCTCTTCGGTGGCGGCGAGGCCGAGGTGGGCGTACTCGTAGCTGATCCGCGTGCGGCGATCGAGGAGGTCGTCGAGATGCAGAGCGCCCTCGTAACGGATCGCGAAGATGATCTCCGCGCGAAGGTAGGCCGGCGCTTCCGCGAGGGGAGTCGCGGCATCGGGTACCTCGCGGCAGATGTCGGCAATGACCTCGACATCCGTGCCGTATCGGTGCGCGAGGTGATCATGCATCGCTCTGCTGAGACCGAACTCAGCCCCGACGCGCGCGGCGGCGTGGGCGGAGTGGGGCGCGTCGGCCGCGCCGGCGAGGGGAACCCGGGTCGTGCGCGAGGGCCGGGACTTCGCCGCGGCGCCCAGGGCAAAATCGACGGCGTCCTCCGCCATCACCCGGTAGGTGGTGAGCTTGCCGCCCGCGATCGCGACCAGGCCGGGCACAGGGGAGGCCACCGTGTGCTCGCGTGAGACCTTGGCGGACGCCGTCCCGGCCTTCGTCCCCGGCTGCAACAGGGGTCGAAGCCCCGCCCACGTGCCGATGATGTCGTCTCGGCTGAGGGGCTCCACGAGCACCTTGTTCGCTTCGGCGAGGACGTAGTCCACGTCTCGGGACGTCGGCACCGGATGCGTCAGGTCCTCCGTCCACGGAGTGTCGGTCGTGCCGATCACCCAGTAACGCGACCAGGGGATAACGAACAGCACACTCGATGCCGTCTGGAGGATGAGGCCCGGGTCTCCCGTGATGCGGTCCCTCGGGACGACGATGTGGATGCCCTTGGAAGCGAGCACCTTGAGGCCGCTGGATGTCGCCATGGACTGGGTGCGTTCGGTCCATACCCCCGTGGCGCTGATCACTGTCTTGGCGTGAACATCGAAGTGCTCGCCGGTTTCGAGGTCTTTCAGGGTCGCGCCGATGACCCGCCCGGTTTCGTCTGTGAGCATCGCCGTCGCCTGCACGCGAGAGGCGGCGAGGGCCCCGTGCCCGGCCGCCGTGCGCAGGAGCGTGACGACGAGGCGGGCGTCGTCGACCGTGGCGTCCCAGTACTGGATCGCGCCGACGGCCGCATCGCGGCGGAAGCTCGGGAACGCGCGGGACACCGCGGAGCGGCTGAGGTGGCGATGCCAGGGGAGAGGGCGCGGAGCTCGTTGCAGCGAGGCAAGCGCGTCATATAGGCCGATGCCGGCCCCGATGAAGAGGCGATCCCAGATCGGGCGCTTCAGGGGATACAGGAACGCCGCGGGGCGCACGAGGTGCGGTGCGAGCCGCGTGAGCAGCAGGTTCCGCTCGGTGAGGGCCTCGCGGACCAGTTTGAAGTCCAACATCTGCAGGTATCGCAGCCCGCCGTGCATCAGCTTGCTGGAGCGGCTCGAGGTGCCGGACGCCCAGTCCTGTCCGTCGATGACGGCGGTCCGCAGGCCCCGGCTGGCCGCGTCGAGCGCGATTCCGGCCCCGGTGACGCCACCGCCGATGACGAGCACGTCCAGCTCGTCGTTCGCTGAGCCGTTTTTCATGCCGCGGAGCGCGGCCTGTCGAGTGTTGCCGTCCATACGGTTTTCGCGCATCAGATGGGCCACCCTCTCGTGTCCTGGTGATTCATAGAGTGGACGCGAACCGTCACGCCTCGGAGCCACCGTACGGCGCTGTCGGTGAGCGATGAACCTTCTTGCGTCGTACTTGCACATATGTGCACATTGGAGTCATGGAGAAACAGGAGCACATGCTCGCGGCCGCCTCGATGTACTACCTGCAGGACCTCAAGATGGAGGCCATTGCGGCCCGGCTGCACCTCTCGCGCTCGAGCGTCTCGCGCCTGCTGAAGGAAGCGCGGGCTCGTGGACTGGTCGAGATCACGCTCCGCCCGCCCCCGACGGCAGCCCCGGAGGTAGGGCGAAGGATTCAGCATGCGTTCGGCATCACAACCCATGTCGTTCCCCTGGGGGCCTCGGCGAGTTCGACCGAACGGCTCGAGCAGGTGGCCCTGACATCCGCGCGACTGATCGGTGGCTGGTTCGACTCGGGCATGACCATGGGCGTGGCATGGGGAACGACGATGGCCGCCATCACGCGGCATCTCGCGAAGAAGCCGACGCGGGGGAGCGCGGTGGTGCAACTGAACGGGTCGGCGAACACGCGGACGTACGGCGTGGAGTTCGCGGGCGAGATGATGGTGCGATTCGGGGAAGCTTTCGATGCGCGTCTGCACCTCTTTCCCGTGCCCGCGTTCTTCGATTACGCCGAGACGCGCCAGGCGATGTGGCGTGAGCGGTCGGTCGCCCGCGTGCTGGATCTACAGCGCACCGCCGATATCGCTCTGTTCGGCGTGGGCGCCCTGACCGGGGAGGTTCCCAGTCATGTGTACTCCGCGGGCTATCTCGAGCAGGACGATATCCGCGCACTCACCCGGGATGGCGTCGTCGGCGACGTCTGCACCGTTTTTCTGCGCGCCGACGGCACCTATGAGGATCTCGATCTCAACAGACGAGCGACCGGGCCGACGCCCGCGGAACTGCAGGCGGTGCCCCGGCGGGTGTGCGCCGTGGCGGGTGACAACAAGGCCGCCCCGCTGCTCGCCGCGCTCCGTTCGCGGGCGGTGACGGACCTGGTGGTGGACGAGATCACGGCCCAGGCGCTGGTCGAGGTGATGTCGCCGTCCGAGCACGCCGCCGCGCTTCGGTGAGAGGTCACGGCGATCGAGCCATTTTGATAATGATAATCATGCGGGTTACGCTGACGGGGTGAACCCGACACGTCGTCTTCTTCCGATCATCGCCCTCTCGGCCGCCTCGGCGCTCGTCCTTGCCGGATGCGCGGGTGCGACCCCCGGCGGTGAGTCCGCGGGGGACGGCCGCCTTCAGGTCGTCGCGTCGACGAACGTCTACGGCCAGATCGTCGAGGAGATCGGGGGGGATGCGGTCGACGTGACGTCGATCATCACCTCCACCGGCCAGGATCCGCACTCGTTCGAGGCGACCGCGGGGGACCAGCTCGCGGTTTCGCGCGCCGACCTGATCATCGAGAACGGTGGGGGGTACGACTCGTTCATGGAGTCGCTCGTCGAGTCCAGCGATGCCTCGGCGCACGTGATCACCGCCGCCGAGTTCTCCCACCACTGGCCGGAGGACGAGCACGCCGAGGACGAGCACTCGGAGGACGAGCACGCCGAGGACGAGCACTCCGATGAGGAGCACGCCGGGCACGACCACATCGTAGGCTTCAACGAGCACGTCTGGTACGACCCGCACACGATCGAGCACGTCGCCGAGGCGATCGCCGAAGAACTGAGCGAACTCGACCCCGAGAGCGCCGCGACGTTCGAGATCAACGCGGCCGCATTCGTCGAGCAGATCGGCGGTCTCGAGACGTCGCTCGGCGAGATCGAGGCATCCGGCGCCGGCGCCCAGGTCTTCGTCACCGAGCCCGTCCCCGTGTACCTGGTCACCGCTGCCGGGCTCGTGAACGTGACGCCCGAGGCCTTCAGCGAGGCCGTCGAAGAGGGCCAGGACGTCCCGCCCGCAACACTCCTCGAATCGCTCGACCTGGTCGAATCGGGCAGCGTGCGCATCGTGATCGCGAACTCCCAGACAGGCGGAGCGGAGACCACCCAGGTCATCGACGCTGCCGAAGCTCAGAGCATCCCCGTCCTGGAGTTCTCCGAAACGCTCCCGGAGGGCCAGACTTACATCTCGTGGATGCAGCAGAACGTCGAAGCCCTATCGGGCGGCCTCGCGGGGTGAATGCTGCCCCTCCTCTCCTCATCGAGAATGCGGCGCTCCGACGGGGCGACCGAGAGCTGTGGTCAGGCCTGAACCTCGACGTGTACGCGGGGGAGTTCATCGCCGTTCTGGGGCCGAGTGGCTCGGGCAAGACGACCCTGTTGCGCGCCATTCTCGGGCTCGATCGTCTGAGCGAGGGCACGATCACCGCCCTGGGTGAGCGCGTGCGCCGACCGGGTAATCGGCGCATCGGCTACATCCCTCAGCAGCGTCCGCTCGCCCGTGACGCGGCGTTGCGGGGCCGAGACCTCGTTGCGCTCGGCGTCAACGGGCACCGGTTCGGGCTCCCGGTCCCGCGCAAAGCCGACCGGGCACGCGTCGACGAGCTGATCCGGGCGGTCGGTGCGACGGGTTTTGCGGACCGTCCCGTCGGGGAGCTCTCCGGTGGCGAGCAGCAGCGTCTGCGGGCGGGTCAGGCGCTCGCCGACGAACCCCAACTGTTGCTCTGCGACGAACCGCTGACGAGCCTCGACCTGGCGAATCAGCAGGCCGTGACGTCGCTGATCGATCGGCATCGACGCGAGACGGGCGCGGCGGTGCTCTTTGTCACCCACGACATCAACCCGGTGCTGCGTCACGTCGACCGCATCCTCTACCTGGCCGGCGGGCGCTTCACCCTGGGAACCCCCGAAGAGGTGATGGACTCCGGCGTTCTGTCTGATCTCTACGGCACCGAGGTCTATGTCCTCCGGGCGGGGGATCGGGTCGTGGTCGTCGGCGCGCCCGATGCCGGTGATTCCCACCATCACCACCACGACGAGGACGAGTCGTGAACTGGACAGACGTCTGGGAGGCCATGTTCGGCGGCCTCGCGGACTATGGCGACATCCTCGCGCTCGTATCGAACTCGGTCATCGCGGGCGCGGTGCTGGGGCTCGTCGGTGGCCTGGCCGGCGTCTTCATCATGCAGCGCGACATGGCCTTCGCCGTCCACGGCATCAGCGAACTCTCCTTCGCCGGGGCCGCCGCAGCTCTCCTGATCGGTGCGGACGTCGTGCTCGGCTCGATTTTCGGTTCGCTCATCGCGGCGGGATTGATCGGATGGCTGGGCGCCCGTGCACGCGACCGCAACTCGATCATCGGGGTGCTGATGCCCTTCGGGCTGGGGCTGGGCATCCTGTTCCTCTCGCTCTACAGCGGCCGGAGCGCGACGAGGTTCAGCCTGCTGACGGGTCAGATCGTCTCCGTGCAGTCGGGGCAGCTGAGCCTGTTGATCGGCATCAGCCTGGTGGTCCTCGCCGGAATCGTGCTCATCTGGCGTCCGCTGCGCTTCGACTCGCTCGACCCGCAGTCGGCCGCGGCGCGCGGGGTGCCGACGACCGCTGTCTCGCTGCTGTTCATGCTGCTGCTCGGCCTGATCGTCGCCGTCAGCGTGCACATCATCGGTGCCCTGCTGGTCATGGCCCTGCTCGTGACCCCCGCGGCCGCGGCCATGCGCATCGCGTCGGGCCCTCTATCCGTTCCCCTCCTGGCCGCGACCTTCGGTTTCGTCTCGGCGGTCGGCGGCATCCTTCTCGCGATCGCCGGAACGCTCCCCGTGAGTCCGTACATCACCACGATCTCGTTCGCGATCTACGTCGTCTGTCGACTCGTCGGACGTCGCCGGGAGAGGGTCACTCGGGCGCCGCGTTCGGGAACCTCCAAGCCGGCACGCGCCTAGACTTCTCGAATGGCCAAGCGCAACACCTGGCAGCGCGAACGCGTGCGCGACGCCCTGGACGAATCCCCGGGCTTCGTCAGCGCGCAATCCCTGCACGCACTGCTGCGCGACGAGGGCACGGGCATCGGCCTCGCGACGGTCTACCGTGCGCTCGCCGACCTCGCGGCCGAGGGTGATGCCGACAGCCTGCAGAGCCCCGAGGGCGAGAGCCTCTACCGTGCCTGTCAATCGCCCGGTCATCACCATCACCTGATCTGTCGTTCGTGCGGCCTGACGGTCGAGATCGAGGGCAGCGACGTCGAAGAATGGGCGCATCGCACCGCCGCACAGAACGGATTCACGGAGGCGGCGCATATCGTCGACATCTTCGGTTTGTGCGCGGCCTGCACGGTCGCGCGTGCGAGCGAGCGTGACGCGCAGTAGCGAGACGCGCGGTCACGGGCACACCCACCTCGCGGGGGTACCGACTGTCGGTCGACCGCGTCGCGCCGCCCTGATCGGGACCGCGATCGGCCTGGCCACGATCGCGGCGTTGTTCGCGATCGACGCGTGGGCGCCGCAGCTCTTCCCGAGTGCCCTGCCAAGCCGCGCGCAGGACGGCTTCACGCTCGCCCTGTCGGTGCTGATCGAGTCCCTGCCGTTCATCATCCTGGGCGTTCTGCTGTCGGTCGTCGTGCAGGTATGGGTGCCCCCGGGTTTGATCGAGCGATGGATGCCTCGCCGCGCCTGGGCTCGCCGTGCCGTCCTTTCCACCCGCGAGGGTGCCCGTTCCGTCCGCCAGGGTGCCCGTTCCGCCGGCGAGGATGCCGGAGCGCGCCCGGTCGCGCTCATCGCGACCGGCGTCGGTGCGGTGCTGGCCTCCGGTCTCGTGGTGCTCGCCGTCGTCATGCCCCCGGCATCCCTCTCCGCCGAACTCGCGCTCGCCCGCTCGAGCGGCGCACCGCCCGTCTTGTCGACCTCGGCGACGCTCGCGCTCGCGACATCCGACGACACCTCCGCTTTCGGCATCGCCGAATGGGCGTCGCTGCTGTCGACGACGACCGACCCGGCACGGTTCGTCGGTGAGAAGGCCACGCTCACCGGCTTCGTCGGTCCCGATGGCGACAGCGACGGGTTCGCCCTGACCCGCCTCGTCATCGTGCACTGCGTGATCGACGCGCAGGCCGCCAACGTTCCGGTCGCGGAGCTCGCGGGCGGCGAGGACCTGTCTCCCGGCCAATGGGTCGAGGTCGAGGGTGAATTCGTGCGAGACGACGGGGGCGCGCTCGTGCTGCAGCCCGCGAGCGTGACGGCGATCGATGAGCCCGGGGATCCGTATGGGTACTGACGCCCCCCGTTCTGTCCGCGCCACACGGGATCAGACGCGGGGTGCCGCTCGCCGGGATCGTGAACACCGCCGCGCACGCTCCTCGTTCACACGTTCGCTCGCCGTCGTGATCGCCGCGCTCGTCGTGGTGGGCGCGGGCGGCGCGGCCTACAGCCTGACGCAGGGGCCTCGCGTCAGTACGGTCGCAATCGACGCTCTCTCGGTGGCCGAGGCCGCGGGGCAGCGACTCGTGTTCACCACCAATCAGCCCTTGGCTCCGATCGACCCTTCGCAGGTCACGATCGAACCGGCCGCCCCGTTCACGATCGAGGCATCCGGCCGCAACGTCGCCGTTCAGTTCACCTATCCGCTCGATGCCGCGACCGATTACACGGTTTCGGTCGAGGGCGTCGAAAGCGCCTCGGGGGGCCCCACCGCGACCATCTCGCACGACTTCGAGACGGGCACACCGCCGATCTACGTGCTGCAGCGGCGCGACGGCGACGACGATGCGGTGTTCCTCACGAACCTCACCGGCGATCAGGCGGTCCCCGTTTTCACGCACCCGCAGATCGAGGACTACCGGGCTTCCCGCGACGGCCTGGTCGTCGAGACGACGGATGGTTCGGGTGCGGCGTCGCTCACGGGCATGGCGCTCGACGGGTCCGACCCCACGCCGTTGGTCGTGCCCGGCGAGGGCACGATCGCGGGCCTGCAGATGGCCGACCACGACGGGCTCGTGGGGTACACCTATACCGACCTGGACATCTCGGCGACCTCGGGGATCGAGTCCGCGCTGTACGTCTCGCGGCTCGGTGACCCCGACGCCGAGCCGCAGCGCATCGAGGTCGGCGCGGATCCGCGGGTGGTGGACTTCCTGTTCGTGCCGCAGACCTCGTCGCTCGTGGTGCTGACCTTCGATGGCCAGTTGCGCCTCGTCGACACCTCTCGGCCGGACGCGGAGCCCGTTCTGTTGGGCGGTGCCCTCGGGCTGTCGGGCATCGAGCGGGGGAGTGGCCGCGTGATCGCGGAGCAGTCCGACGGCACGGTGCTGATCGATCTGACCGACCTGAGCGAAACGCCCCTCCCGCAATCGGCCGAGCTCGACGCGCTCGGAATCCCCGGACCCGTCGTGCCCACCGTGCAGGGCAAGAGCCTGCGCACCTTCACCCAGATGGGCGAGGACGGGTACCCGGAATCACAGGCCGTCGGTCTGGTCGATGAGGCCGGAATATTCGAGCCGGTGTTCGGGCTGGAGGACGGCGGCGACGCGGTCATGCAGACGTGCGCCTCGCCGAGCGGGAGCCACGTCGCGGTGATCGTCTCGCCCGATCTCGCCGACAACCCGTACGACACCTACGCCCGCCCGCTTCCGTCACGGCTCGAGACGCACATCGTCGACGTGCGAACGGGGGAGGAAGTCACGGTCATCGAGGGCACCGATATCTCGTGGTGCTCCGTCACGATCGGATGAGTCACGATCGGATGAGTCACGATCGGATGAGTCACGATCGGATGAGTCACGATCGGATGAGTCACGATCGGATGACCGACTACCGCCCGGCGACGCGGGAGGATCTGCTCGAGACCGCCCTCGTCGTCGCGCCCCGCTTGCTCGGCGCCCGGCTCACCACGCTGGTCGACGGGCAGCGCGTCTGCGTCCGCATCACCGAGGTCGAGGCCTATCACGGCCTCGGGACCGGGGATGTCAGCGACCCCGGTTCGCATGCGCGCATGGGACAAACCCCGCGGAACGCCACAATGTGGGGCGAACCCGGGCACCTCTACGTCTACCTCAGCCATGGCATCCACTCCTGTGTCAACGTCGTCGCCGGGCCCGCGGGCGTGGCGGGCGGGTTGCTGTTGCGCGCGGGAGAGATCATCGAGGGAGCGGATGTCGCGGCTGTGCGCCGGCCGGCTGCCCGACTCCCTCGGGATCTCGCACGCGGACCCGGGCGTCTCGGTCAGGCGCTGGGCCTCCGGCATCCGATCCATGACGGTATCGACGCGATCGCCGGGGTGGCGCCCTGGCCACCCGAGCGGGCCGGGGCCGTCGCCCGCCTCGACCTGGCGCGCGAACCGGTGCGCGACGTGTCGCGCGGTCCCCGGGTCGGCGTGGCCGGTGTCGCGGGCACGAGCGTCTTCCCGTGGCGGTTCTGGATCACCGGCGATCCGACCGTTTCGGTGTTCCGTCCCGGGCGCGGCGCCGTCGAGACCTGACGCCTACCGCGCCCGTCAGGCTGGGCCCGCAGACACGCCGTGCTAGGATCATTGTTTGTCTGCGCGCTTTCCCGTGCGCAGTTCGTGCCCATTCATCCCTTTCGAGCCGGAAACGGTTCCCTCGGGCGTGGGCGCAGACAAGGGATCTTGGGTGAGACCGTCCGGTCTCACGGTATTGAAGGAGAAATCACTATGGCAGCAGTGTGCCAGGTGACAGGAGCCGTTCCCGGCTTCGGTCACTCGATCAGCCACTCGCACCGCCGGACGAAGCGTCGCTTCGACCCGAACGTGCAGAAGAAGACGTACTTTGTTCCGTCGCTGGGCCGCAACATCAAGCTCAACGTTTCGGCCAAGGGCATCAAGGTCATCGACGCGCGGGGCATTGAGTCCGTCGTCAAGGACCTCATCGCGAAGGGTGTGAAGCTCTAATGGCGAAGAAGGCTCAGGACGTACGTCCGATCATCAAGCTGCGTTCGACCGCCGGCACGGGATACACCTACGTGACGCGCAAGAACCGCCGCAACAACCCCGACCGCATCGTGCTGAAGAAGTACGACCCCGTTGTGCGCAAGCACGTCGAATTCCGCGAGGAGCGCTAAACATGGCGAAGAAGAGCAAGATTGCTCGCAACGAGCAGCGCAAGGTCATCGTCGAGCGCTACGCCTCGCGTCGCGCCGAGCTGAAGAAGGCCCTGGTCGACCCGACCTCGACCGACGAGCAGCGCGAAGAGGCCCGCCTGGGTCTGCAGAAGCTGCCCCGCAACGCGTCGCCCGTGCGCGTGCGTTCGCGCGACGTCATCGACGGCCGCCCCCGTGGTGTGCTGACGAAGTTCGGCATCTCGCGTGTGCGTTTCCGCGACATGGCCCACCGTGGCGAGCTGCCCGGCGTGACCAAGTCGAGCTGGTAACCACCCGCATCCGCCGAAAGGGCGGGGATTCTTCGGAATCCCCGCCCTTTCGCGTGCGCCCGCGTCGTCCCCGGCCGGACGGCTCACCTGGCAGTAGATGCGGGCCTGGGTGCTCAGCACCGACACCTACTGCCAGGCGAGCGGGTCCATTGGGCCGAGCGAAACGGAGAGCGGACGGTGCGCAGGCCGTGCGCGAGGGGCGCGGGAAGGGCGCCACACGAGTCACATCCGTCACTCGAGCACCGAAAATGCCTCGAAGTTGGACAGAAACCCGCGGAAAGCCGCGGAAATACGCGGCGGGCGGCGGTTCGCGGGGTAGATTCGACGCGGTCGATCGACCAGCCGGGCTGAACGGTCCGGTCACGTTTACATGAGGCGGCGCTTCGGCCGCCGCTGGAGGGTAACCCCATGGCTGACAAGTCCATCACCAAGACCGAGCTCGTTGCGAGCATCGCCAGCGCCACCGGTGAGAGCCAGGCCACGGTTTCGCGCGTCGTCGACGGTCTGTTCACGACCGTTGCCGAGGCCGTTGCCAAGGGCACCAAGGTCTCGATCCCGGGCTGGCTCGCGTTCGAGCAGGTCGACACGGCCGCTCGCACGGGCCGTAACCCGCAGACGGGCGCCGAGATCAAGATCGCCGCTGGCAAGCGCGTCAAGGTCACCGCGGGCTCGAAGCTCAAGGCTGCAGCGAAGTAGTCAGAGGTTCCGAGAGGGAGGATGCCGCACGCGCGGCATCCTCCCTCTGTCTTTGCCGGGCGGGGCCGGGCGTGCACACCGTCCGCCTAGGCTGGGTGGGTGAGCCCCCGAACCCTGCGCGTAGCCGGGCCTATGATCCTCGTGGTCACCGCCCTTACCGCCGCCGTCGTGGCGCTCGCCTACGGCGGGGGAGCGGATGCTCTTCTCGTGGGGGATCCCGGTCCCGTCGTGCGCTGGGGTCTTCCGATCGCCAATCTCGGCGTCAACCTCGGTGCCGCCGCGATGGCCGGGTCGCTCGTGCTCGCCCTCTTCGCGCTCCGCGCCGGTGACACCGAATTCGACACCGCTCTCGATGTGGCGTCCGTGGGCGCCGCCGTCTTCACGATCGCGGCCGGCGCGACGGGCTACCTGACGTTCCTCAACGCCTTCAACGCGACACCCAGCGCGGACGCCGTCTTCGGCCAACAGCTAGGCCGCTTCCTGCTCGACCTGGATGTCGGCCGCGCGTGGCTCATCACGACGCTGGCTGGAGCCGTGATGACGGTTCTCGCGTTCGCGGTGCGCTCGTGGACCTCGACGCTGCTCGTGGGCATCCTCGGCCTCGCGGCTGTCGTGCCGATGGCGACGACCAGCCACGACGGGGCCGCGGCCAGCCACACCGCCGCGGTGACGAGCCTCGCGCTCCACATCGTCGGGGCCGCCGTGTGGCTCGGCGGACTGGTGTTGCTGGTCGTGCTGCGGGCGTCATCCACGCCGCAACGAATGGCGCACGTGCTGCCGCGCTACTCGACCATCGCGCTCGTCGCCTTCGTCGTCGTCGCCCTCTCCGGCTACGCACGCGCGGCACTCGGCTTGGGCTCGTGGGATGCGCTGCTCTCGGCCTATGGCGTCATCATCGTCGTGAAGGTCGTGGCGCTGCTGGCCATCGGCCTGCTCGGTGCCCGCTACCGCCGCCGGCTCATCGCACGGATGGGCGAGACGGCCGCAGCACGAACCTTCTGGGGCCTGATCGCCCTCGAGCTGGCTTTCATGGGAATCGCGAGCGGTGCCGCGGCGGCGCTCGCGCGAACGGCACCGCCGATCGGAGACATCCCGATCACCGATCCCACCCCCGCAGAGACCCTGACGGGCTCACGCCTTCCGCCCGAACTCGGCCTGACCCAGTGGTTTACCGTGTGGGACATCGACCTCCTGTGGGTTTTGGTGTGCGGCTTCGCGATCTTCTTCTACATCGCGGGCGTCATCCGTCTGCACCGCCGCGGCGATGCGTGGCCGATCTACCGCACGATCAGCTGGTGCGCGGGCATCCTGCTGCTGTTCTGGGTCGTCGGCGGCCCGGTCGCCGCCTACGAAAACTACCTCTTCAGCATCCACATGGTCGGGCACATGCTGCTGACCATGGCGATCCCCCTCCTGCTCGTGCCGGGGGCGCCGGTTACGCTCGCGGCGCGGGCGATCCGCAAGAGGGATGACGGAACGCGCGGCGGCCGGGAGTGGATCCTATGGACGGTGCACACGCCCGTGGCGCGGGTGCTCACGAATCCTCTAATCGCGGCGGCGCTCTTCATCGGCTCGCTCTGGGTGTTCTACTACACCGACATCTTCCGCTGGGCGCTGAACGACCACCTCGGGCACCTCTGGATGATCGCCCACTTCGTCATCACGGGGTACCTGTTCGTGCAGTCGCTGATCGGGATCGATCCGGTGCCGTACCGCCTGCCGTACCCGTTCCGGCTGATTCTGTTGATCGGCATCATGGCGATGCACGCGTTCTTCGGAATCTCGATCATGTCGCAGTCGGGTCTGATGCTGGCCGACTGGTTCGGGTCGATGGGGCGCACCTGGGGCGTGCCACCGCTCGAGGATCAATACATCGGCGGGGGCGTCGCCTGGTCGGTCGGCGAGATCCCGACCCTGATCCTCGCGATCGCCGTTGCGATCCAATGGAGCCGCAACGACGACCGTGCACAGCGCCGACGCGACCGCCACGTCGATCGGGTCGGCGACGACGAACTGGACGCCTACAACGCGCGTCTCGCCGCACTCGCCGACCAGGATGCGCGAGGGGATTCCACCCGCGGCGCGAAGGTCACTAGCCCTCCGGCGACCCCACGAGAATAGAAGCCGAACCGTCGGGCAAGACGGTGATCTCGGCGTCGAGACCGAAGGTGACGTCCTCTTCCACCGTTCGCACCGAGCCGTCGAACAGCGAGCGGATGTCGACGCTGATGTGGGCCACGGCTTCCGCCGGCTGCATGGCCCAGCCGGCGCCGTCCGGCACGAGCGTGACGGTCGGGTAGTCGACGATCGACCACGTGGGTAGGTTCGCGATGCGGTTCTGCACGACGAAGCCGAAGGGGCATGCAGTGGGCTGCAGCACCTGTTGCGTCGCGCAGTCGTCGAGGAACGAGTCGACGCGTTCTTGCACGACGCTCACGAACTCTGCCGTCGGCTCGGCCTGCAGTTCGAGCGGAACACGTGCAAGCGGTTCATCCGCCAGCACATCGGCGCCGGTCGTTTCGGCGATCGCGGTGTCGACCGAGACCCGGTAGAGCCCGGGTGAGAACACCAGGAGCGCGACGGGGTCGAGCGGGGGCGCGTCCACACCGAGGGGCGAGACCTGCCTTTTGTCGAGCGTGAATCCGTTGACCTCGAACGCCATGGACCCACGAACGGTGACGTCGATCACCGCGAGTGGGCTCTCGGTGAATCGCCACGAGGGGAGGATGCCCCTCCATCCGTCCTGCTCGACGGTGAATGTCGAGGCGCCCTCGTTGCCGCCGGCGCGGAAGCCGATCGTCACCTCGACAGCGCCGTCGACGATACGCTCGCCGACGGCGCGGATATCGCTCAGTGCGGTGAGAGCATCCCGCCGCAGGAGGGCGTCCGACGCCGTCTCGGGCAGGCCCGCGTCGGCGAGATGTGTTGCATCGACCGCGACCCCGGGGACTTCGAGGGCGTCGGCGGCGCGGCCCGCCGCGATCAAGCCCACGTAGCGCTCGACGAAGGCGCTCGGGCCCCAGAACTGTTGGTACAGGGTCGCCCAGCCCGCGCCGAGGGCGGAGATCAGCAGAACCCCGACGATCGCGAGGATCGTGAGATCCCGGGAGAGGCTGGAGCGCCGGGGTGCACGCTGCGCGCCGCGCCGCGAGCTCGTGTCCACCGCACCCGGCGCGCGGACGGTCGCCGCGTCGTGCGCGCGCGTGTTTACAGCCCCCTCGTCCACCTGGCCAGTTTAGGCGGCGGACTTCACGGACCCGGCAGGCCCGGGCGGGCGAGCGCCGTGGCGCGAATAGCATGTTGCAGTGACCACGCCGCTGCTGTCCTCAGAACAGGACGCGTTGTTCCGGCGCATCGAAGACACCAACGACCACATCTTCGTCACCGGTCGGGCGGGAACCGGCAAATCGACGCTGCTGCAGCATTTCGCGGCGAACACGGCGAAGCAGATCGCGGTCTGCGCCCCGACAGGTGTGGCGGCGCTCAACGTCGAGGGTCAGACGATCCACTCGCTTTTTCGCCTTCCCATCGGGTTGATCGCCGATCAAGAGCTCGAACAACCGGAGGCGACGCGCAAGATCCTGGGCGCGATCGACACCCTCGTGATCGATGAGATCTCGATGGTCAACGCGGATGTGATGGATGGCATCGACCGTTCCCTGCGCCAGGCTCGGGCGCGCCGCGCCGAACCGTTCGGCGGGGTCCAGGTCGTCATGTTCGGTGACCCGTATCAGCTCGCCCCCGTCCCTCCGCGGGGGGACGAACTCGCCTACATCCGCGACCACTACCGCTCGTTCTGGTTCTTCGACGCGCACGTGTGGGCCGGTGCGGACGCGGGTGGCGGCAGCGGTAATGACGGCGGGACCGCGCTCGCCGGCTTCGGGGAACTCGGTCGCTACGGGTCCGAGCTGAACGTGCACGAACTCGTCGACATCCATCGCCAGTCCGACGCGGCGTTCAAGGCGATGCTCAACGCGGTGCGTTACGGACGCGTCACGGCAGACATCGCGGGCGTGCTGAACGGCATGGGCGCTCGAACGCCCCCCGCGCCGGAGGCATCCGAGGCCCCCACCATCACGCTCGCAACGCGCAACGATCGCGTTTCGGCGATCAATCGCAAGCACCTCGAGGCTCTGCCCGGACGATCGCAGACCGCTATGGCCGAGATCACGGGCGACTTCGGGCGGGGCGAGGGCGCGTACCCCGCGGACGTCGAATTACAGATCAAAGTGGGCGCACAGGTCATGTTCCTGCGCAACGACATCGCCTCGTTCGGTGAGGCGCCCCGCTGGGTGAATGGCACGATCGGCACGGTGACGCGCATCACGGGCGGAACGGTACGGGTCGAGGTGGATGGTCGCGAACACGATGTCGAGCCCGCGGTGTGGGAGAAGTACCGCTACAACTACTCGCCGCTGACCAAGCGCATCTCGCGCGAGATCGTCGCCGAGTTCCACCAGTTTCCGTTGCGACTGGCGTGGGCCGTGACGATCCACAAATCTCAGGGCAAGACGTACGACCGTGCCGTGATCGACCTGGGTCAGGGGGCGTTCGCGCCGGGGCAGACGTACGTCGCGCTCAGTCGGCTGACATCGCTCGAGGGCCTCTACCTCTCGCGTCCTCTTCGACCGAGCGATATCCGCGTCGATCCGGACGTCGAACGCTTCATGCGCTCCGTCCGCGGCTGACATCCGGCGGGGGCCCCGTCAGGCGGACGACGTCTCAGGCGACGGATGCCCCAGGCGACCGATGCCTCAGGCGACGGATGCTTCGGTGCGCGCGCGCTCGAGGTCCTGGAACAGATCGGTGTTGAACTGGTACGCCCGCAGCACCTCGTCGACGACGCGCTCACGCTCTTCGTCGTCCCACGGAACGGCGTCCAGCTGCTCGCGGTAGACGTCCTTGAACGCGCGGGGGTCCGCGATGTCGTCGAAGACGTAGAACCCGACGCCGTTCGTTTCGAACCCGAAACGGCGCTGCATGACGCGTCCGATGAAGATGCCGCCGGAGAGGTCGCCGAGGTAGCGTGTGTAGTGGTGCGCGATGAAACCGCCCGGCCACGTCGATCCGACCTCTTCGATGCGAGCGACGTAGCGCTCGGTGGTGGGGAGCGGACGGATGCTGTCGGCCCAGTCGGGTCCGATCAGGAACTCCAGGTCCGCCTCGAGCGCCGGCAACCGGGTCAGTCGCTCGGTGATGAAGGGAGCCGCGACGGGATCGCTCGACATCCGATCCGCGGCCGCCTCGAGGGCCCGATAGATGAAGTAGTGCTGCGCGACGAGCGAGATGTAGTCGTCGCGGGTGCCCTCACCCTTGAGCAGGCCGGACATGAAACCCTCGCCCTCGCTCGCGGAGTGGGCGCCGCTCGAGCGCTGACGGAGCAGGGTGGAGAACGGAACGACGTTCGACATGCAGACAGCATAGCGGGCGAATTTAGGATGCCCTAAGTAAATTTTACGCGTGGGGCCGAGGTTCGATTCCGAGCTCAGCGCAGGCCGCGTCGTAGAGGGCGACGACCTCGCGGCGCACCTCGGGACGTTCACTGATCGGGGCGCCGGGCCACGGTACACGCAACGCCGAAGACGTGCCCGCGGCATCCGTGACACTCCACTCGGCACCATCGCCGTCGAACCCGGTCATGACGGCGCCCACCGCTGCCGGGTGACCGAAGGCGCGCGCGATCAGAAGGTTGTCGTTGTTGTGATCGCTGTTCATGTGGTGCAGCACCGCCGAAACGGTGGCGTCGTCGAAAGCATGCGGCATTCGCACAGCTTAGGACGGCCGGGCGTGATGGAACCGTGACATCGAAGCCATAAACTTCTGAGGACGACGCCGGAGGTGAGCATGGCCGCACGATGGACGCGTCGGCGTGCCCTCGGTGCCACAGCGGCGCTGTTGGCCATGACTCTGGGCCTCGCGGGATGTGCCCCCGACGGTCCCCAGGACGTCGACTTACCGGCGCAGGCAGACGCCGCCCTCGCGGATGACGTCGTCGCTCAGTTGGACGAGGCCGTCCGCAGTGCGATGGCGGCCACCGCGTCCACGGGCGCCATCGCCGGGGTGTGGTCGCCGTGGAGCGGCAGTTGGGTCTCGGCGATCGGGACGGATGCGACGGGATCCGCGCTCACGTCCGATATGTCCTTCCGTGCGGCCGATGTGACCCGCATGATGACGTGCGACGTGCTCTATGCAATGGTCGACGACGAGCTCGTCGCTCTCGACGATTCGGTCGTCGATTACGTCCAGGGCGTCCCCTCGCTCGAGGCCGTGACGCTGCTCGATCTGTGCAACGGCACGGGCGGCATCGGGGCATACGAGCCGGTCGTCGGCGCGTCGTGGGTCACCAACCCGGAGCGGGTGTGGCATCCGCTGGAGATCGCATCGTTCGGCGTCGGCCAGCCGCGGTCCGCGGTCGGTACCGAGTACCGCGGCGCGGACTCCGGCTATGTACTGCTCGGTATGGCTCTCGAGCGGGCATCGGGTGAGACGGCGGCCGAGCTCTACGACCGCTACATCTTCACCCCTCTCGCCCTCGACAACACCACGCTGCCGGGCACGCGGGCGGCCCTCCCCGGTACGCTTCCGCTGCACGGCTATCGCATCCTCTCGAACGCGGACGGATCGCTCGCGTGTGATGCCCCGTTGGATGTCTCGACCCTGTCCTCGTCCGTCGGCTTCACGGACTCGGGTGTCGTGTCGACCGTGACCGATCTCGGCCGCTACGTGCAGGCCGCGGCGGTCGGAGCGCTCGCGCCGGAATCCGCCGAAGGACGCTGGTCCGCTCCGCTACCCGTGTACGCCGGAGCGCCGGCGTGGTTCACGGCGACGGGCGGAGCACTCCAGGCGGGGTCGCTCATCGGCCAGTACGGTGGACTGCCCGGCTACCTCACGGCCGCATTTGCCGATCCCGAGACCGGAATGACCGTCGTCGTCGTGCTCAACAACTCGACCGCCCCGGCCCAGGTGATCGGAGATCTCGCCTTCGAGCTGGCCGCGATCGCTTCCAAGGCCCCGGCCGCCTCCGGCGCGACGGCACCCGAGTTCGGGCTGCCCTGGACCGCACAGCAGTACCACGACGCGATCAACCAGACGAACATCTGCCGGTGAGCCGGGCGCCCCTCGGCCGCCCCGGCGCCGTGGCGCTCGTCGTCGGCGGCCTGGCGTGCCAGGAGTTGGGGGCGTCGCTCGCCGTCTTGCTGTTCCCCTCGACCGGACCACTCGGCATGGTCATGTTGCGCCTGGTCTTCTCGGCGATCCTGTTGTTCGCGATCGCGCGTCCGTCGCTGCGGGGACGGAGTCCGGGGGCGTGGCGAGCCGTCGTCGCCTTCGGGCTCGTGCTCGCCCTGATGAACGGCTTCTTCTACCTGGCGCTCGAGCGCTTGCCGCTCGGTGTGACGGTGACGATCGAGGTGCTGGGCCCGCTTGCCCTGTCGGTCATCGTCGCGCGCCGGCTTTCGGCCTGGCTCTGGGCGGTCGTGGCACTCGCGGGCGTCGTGCTTTTAGCGGGCGGTGGCTGGGACGACCTCGACCTGCTCGGTGTGTTGTTCGCGCTTGCCGCGGCGGCATGCTGGGCCGGATACATCCTGTCGTCGGCGCGAGTCGGACGCGAGTTCTCGCAGCTCGACGGGCTGGCCATCGCGATGGGAATCGGCGCGGTCGTCGCGCTTCCGTTCGGGATCGCGGACGCCGGCGCGGCCCTGCTCAGTCCCGTCACGCTCGGACTCGGGGCCGCCGTCGCGGTGCTCTCATCGGCCATTCCGTATGCGCTGGAGCTCACCGCGTTGCGTCGGCTGCCCGCATCCGGGTTCGCCATCCTGATGAGTCTCGCCCCCGCCATTGCGACGCTTGCGGGCTGGATCCTGCTCGGGCAGATGCTCACGGCAATCGAACTGGCGGGCATCGCGCTCGTGATCATCGCGAGTATCGGCGCTGTCCGCGCGAGCGCACGGGCGGCGGATGCGGCGGCTCGGCCCCTCGGCTGAGCCCGTCGGGTCCACTCACCTGGCAGTACCCGGGGTTTACAGCGCTATCGGGGCGCAACTACTGCCAGGTGAGCCTCTCGGAGTGAGTCCGATGGCGGGGTCCGCAGTGCTTACGGCGTGGCCATTCCCGTCAGGACCTCGACCAGGTGCGGTCCGAGGGGCCGATCGATCTCACGGACGAAGCGCGTGCGGTGCCCCTCGTGGTGCAGATCGCCCAGGCGCTGATTACGCAGGTCGGCGATCGTCTGCCCGCGGCCCGGGCCATCGCTCGTGTCGACCGTGATCGGCACGAGCGGAGCACGGGTCGCCGTGACATCGCCCACGGCGAGTGCGGCAGCGAGCGGGTCGTGCAGTGCGCACATCCGTCGCCCGTAGGTGGGTTCGTAGAAGTCGAAATAGTGGTCGAGGATCTGACCGAGGGCGCGGGGGAAGGGTGCCGCCGCCGCGAGGAAGGCGTCGCGGTCGGCCTCTTCCAGGGTGTGCTCCATCGTCACATCGAGCGGCACGAGGGTGACGTCCCAGTCCGCGGCGAACACCTCGGCCGCTGCCTCGGGGTCGTTGCCGATGTTGGCCTCGGCGACCGCGGTGATGTTGCCCGCGGCGACCCCCGCGCCGCCCATGATCGTGACGGACCGGATGCGTTGGGTCAGGGTCGGGTCGGCCTGCAAAGCCAGCGCGAGGTTCGTCAGTGGGCCGATCGCGACGATTTCGAGGTCGCCCGCGTACTCGTGCGAGAGCTCGAGCAGCAAGTCGACAGCGTGGCCGTCGCGCGGCTCGCGGGTGCTGCGCGGCAGCTCGACATCGCCGATGCCGTTCGCGCCGTGCACGTGGGGTGCGCCGCCTCCGAAGCCGTGGCTGAGGTGGTCGTGAGCGCCGATCGCAACCGGGACATCCGGCTGCCCGGCGAGAGCCAGGAGGTCGAGGGTGTTGCGCGCCGCGGGGGCAGAGGCGAGGTTACCGCTCACGGTCCCGATGCCGACGAGGCGGACGGCGGGGGATGCGAGCAGATACCCGAGGGCGACGGCGTCGTCGACACCCGTGTCGCAGTCGAGGTAGAGAGGGCGGGGCGTGGCGGCGATGATGATCTCCTTCGGTGGGGGGAGCGACGCCATCGTCGTCCGAGCGCCCGGCGGTACGAACGGGCTCACTGGGTTATACCCCGGCGAGGGCTAAGACGGCAAAACGCCCCGGGGATGGTGGAATGGCCGGTATGGCTCTTCCCCCTCGCGCGCCCCTCGCCGTCGTCGGCAGCATCAACGTTGACCTGACCGCGAGTGTCGCGCGACTACCCGGACCGGGCGAGACCGTGCTCGGCGGCACGCTCGCCCGTGAGCCCGGCGGCAAGGGGGCGAACCAGGCCGCCGCGGCCGCGCGGCTCGGCGCACCGGTTCGCATGATCGGCTGCGTCGGTGACGACACGGACGGGCGGTGGATGCTCGAGGGGCTCGCGAACGCCGGCGTCGATGTCAGCGGCGTGTGGCTCGGCGATGAAGCAACCGGCACGGCGCTCATCACGGTCGACGCGGAGGGCGAGAACCAGATCGCCGTCTGCCAGGGCGCGAATGCGGATGTCTCGCTGCTCGGTGTCTCGTTCGAGCCCGCAGAGGCGGTGCTCGTTCAGCTCGAGGTTCCGATGGATATCGTGTCGGCGCTCGCCGTATCGGTGCCCGGGTATCTCGCGATCAATGCGGCCCCCGCGACTGCCCTGCCGGAGGCGGTGGTCGCGCGCGCCGACCTGATCATCGTGAACGAGACGGAGTACGCGCTGCTGCCCGAACTCGCCGGAGCGCGGACGGTCGCCGTGACCTACGGCGCGGACGGCGCGGCGCTCCGCCGCGACGGGGTGGAGGTGGCGCGGGTCCCTTCGCCGCGCGTCGAAGCCGTCAGCTCGGTCGGGGCGGGCGATGCATTCTGCGCCGCCCTGACCCTGGCGCTGCATGCCGGCTGGGATGACGAGGCTGCGCTGACGGCCGCCTGCGCCGTCGGGGCCGATGCGGTGCGGCATCCGTCGGCGCAACCGCCGCTTCGGCCGCTCGCGGACTACGCCCCGCTCGCCTGAGTGATTCACGCTTCGGCTGCAGGCTCGCGCATCCGCACCACTGATTCACGTAGCGGATGTCGCGAACTGGAGCCCTTGCGGTGCTCGAAGGTCAGGCGGTGGGAGGGGACACTCGCGCGGCCAATCGATCAAGATCTGCCTCGACCATGCGGATATCCCGAGCGAACTCGTCGTCGGTCAGCTCGATCTGACGAACGGTGAAGATCACCTCGGACCCCTCGGGGTGCGCGACGACGCGAAGAGGGTTGGTCACGACCGTGCCCGAAGGCAGGGTTACGTCGTGGTCGAGCACGCCGAATGGGTTCCGCTCGACGAAGCGGACGCGCACCGGACCCATCGGTGACGCGACCACGAGGTCGTCGCCGTCGCGGGTCACGTCCGACTGGGCCAGGCCAGCAGCCCACGCGGGGAGGTTCTCAACCTTCAACGCGTATGCGTAAACGACCTCGGCGGGTGCGTTGATGACACGGCTGACGTGATGGCTCCTCATGATGCCAGCCTGACACGCGGGCACCGCCGATTCGTTGTACCCGCGCGCTACCGTTGCCGGATGGATCTGCAGCTTCGTGACCGAGTCATCCTCGTCGTCGGTGGTCATGGCCTTCTCGGCCGTGCGATCGTCGAGCAGCTGACGGCAGAGGGAGCTGTGGCCGTTCCCGCGTCGCGAACGAGCGCCACTGGCATCGTGATGGACGCCGCCGACGACGCATCCGTTTCCGCGGGGATGGCTCGGATTCTCGAATCTCACGGGCGCCTGGACGGCGTCGTCGTGGCCGCTGCCCCGAGCGCGCGAACGTTGGATCCCGCGAAGAACTCCGAGCCCGCACAGGTGGGCGATGCCGTCGACGGGAAGGCGCTGACCTTCGTCCGCGTCGCCAACGCCGCCCTCCGGCACATGCATGACATCTGCTACGGGCGCATCGTCGGGATCAGCGGTCAGAACGCTTTCGTCACGGGCAACATGGCGGGTTCGATCCGGAACGCGGCACTCATCATTGCCGCAAAGCACCTTGCGGATGAAGCGGCGGGAACGGGCGTGACCGTGAACGTCGTGAATCCCGGGATCGTCGCGGACGACCCCTCGCCGGATGTGCCGGTGGGCGCGAGCGGCCAGTCGACGCCCGCGGACACGGCGCGGCTCGTCACATTCCTGCTGTCCCCGCTCTCGGGAACGGTGTCGGGTGAATCCATTGCGGTGGGGCATCGCACGCGAGGATTCGTGGGGCTCTGAGCCCCGGGAGCGGTCGGACTCTTCCCTGACGAGCGCCACAAGGCGGCAGCGGCGTTATGGAATACTGACCGCGTGAGGACACCCCGCGTCGCCGCTCTGCTCCTGACCGTCCTGGCCCTGGGGGGACTGACGTCGTGCACGTTCGGTGCTCCGACGCCCGAAGCCGACAGCGCCGCATCGCCCTCGGCGTCCCCGCGTTCGACGCCCGCGCCCACGCCGAGCCCCGCGCCGACGTCCTCACCCCTGCCGACCGTATCGCCGTCACCGAGTGCATCTCCGACGGACCCGGGCGGGTCCCGCGGCGGCTCTCGGGGCGGCCGCTCGGGCGGCGGGGGGAACTCGGGCGGCGGCAACTCGGGGGGCGGCGGCACTCCGCAGCCCCAGCCGACCACACATCCCACTGCGGCACCCACCCCTACGCCCACGCCCACCGTGCCTCCGGCATGCCCGACAAGCAGCACCGATCCGGTCATCCCCGTCCTGGATTTCGGTTCCATCGCCGCGTTCTCGACGACCGCGTTGGCTCAGGGCGAAGACTGCACGGGCTTCAGATCGTTCCTCTCGACCGGTTTACCGCAGTACGACTCGCAGTCGTTCGAGTTCTTCGGTCACCTCGTCGACGATCAGGGCGCGACCAATTCCATCGCGCTGATGTCGCAGGGCAACACCGTGATCCCCGGGCTCCAGGTGCCGTGGTTGACGATGGAAGAATCGGGCCTGATCTTCAACCGACTTTCGCTCAACCAGGGTCCGACCTTCGGTGGCATCGACGGTCTCGCCGACATCTCGGTGCCCACCACGATCAGCTACCAGCCGTGGAACATCCACGTCGAGCAGCAGAACACCGGCGATCCCGAGCAGATCGTCGATATGCGTGTCGTGTCCGGCGCGATCGGCGCGGTGGGGTCGGTGTATCAGCTGACCGTTTCGGTCGAGACAGGAATGGCCGGGTCCAACGCGAGGGAGTGGACGACGCTCTCGGTGCGAGCGAAAGACGTCACCGGCATCATCCAGTGGGGGTATGGCCCCAACGGATTCTTCCCGCTGTGGATGTTCGACGGCGCCCCCCTTCCCGCATCCGGTGGTCCGATCCCCACCACGGACCAGCGCACGCCGATCATGAACCAGTACGGCGGCGACATCGGCGCGTACCTCGAAGCGACCGGTGACCCCATGACCGGTCAGGGATCGCACTACTACTCGATGCCCCTGGTGAAGGTCGAGGAGTGGTCGGTGCAGATCGGGTCGACGTACGTGGCAAGCGGCACCGAAGGTCTGCTGTTCTTCGACAACCTCACCGAGACCTACAACGACGCGGCACAGTACGTCGTGGGCAACGGATATGAATGGACCGAGTTCTCGGTGCAACTCCCCGACAGCCTGCAGGGCATGCTGATCGCGACGACCGGGCAGCAGGAGGTCGGACAGCTGCATTACGCGATGATCGGCGGTGCGGGCTCTTCGCAGTCGGCCAACGGCACCCTGCAGCCGACCGCCAACTGGCCACAGGATGCGATTCACATCACACCGACCGCCGACACCTGGACCTCGCCGCACAGTTGCTACGTCTATCACCTGGACTACACCGTGCAGCTCGACGGATCATCGACCCGCCCCGCGGCGGACCTCGTCTTCAGCGCCACCGCGTCCGATCAAGAACTCAATGCCCTGAACCGCGCGGTGTACGAGGGCCTCTTCTCCTACACGGGCACCCTCGGGGGCGAGGCCGTGAGCGGATACGCGTGGGGCGAGATCCAGGGCGTCCCGCCGACCGGAAATCCCGTTCCGCCGAACTGCTAGCCCTGCTCGTTCCGGCGGCGTCTACGCGAGAGTCCCGCCGCGCGGCCCGTGGCGACACGTCGGGACAGTGGAGGGGCTGACGGGAATCGTCCCCACCGCCTCTCCACACGTCGCTGCGCGACGCGCGGAGCCTCCGGCGGCGTGGGCCCACCGTCGGTTCGATTCCCGCCCACACGACAATCGCCCCGCCGCTCGGCCTGCGGCCGAACGTCGGAGCGATGGAGGGGCTGACGGGAATCGAACCCGCGCTATCTGCTTGGGAAGCAGAAGTTCTGCCATTGAACTACAGCCCCAGAGCACCTTGCGGTGCCCGGCCAGCCTAGCAAACGGGCACTGTTGCGCTCGCGCGGTTCACAATTCAGTCTCCACGGCCCGAGTCGGACGCCGGTGAGCCGGAAGTCCGCGGGATCTCAAGGGAATGTCGCGCGGGCCGTTTCGCAGAGACTGAGTTACGAACGCGATCGGCTCGGGATGCGGAGGGGGTACTCGCCGTGGCGCGGGCAGATGCCGCAGCCCCGCGAACCAGCACAAGAAGGCAAGCGCCGTCGCGATCACGGCGACGAACGCGTACGCAACGACCCCCGCGGTATCCACTCGAGGCGGTGCGCCCTCCACCGTGACGGCCAGGATCGTGAGGACGAGCCCGCCGGCGAGCAGCTGCCAGGATGTCGTGGCAACCAGGGGGGTGGAATCCACCCACCGGGTCGTGAGGATCGCGCCGAACGACGACAGCAGCAGGGCGGCCACTGACGCCACGATGCCCCAGGCATCCATGCCTGCCGCGCCGAGGCCGACGACGAGTGTGACGCCTCCGATCCCCAGCGCCGCGCCCAGCGCGAGGCGGAGCGTCGGGCGTTCGCCCAGCAGGGGCCACGCCATGCCCGCGAGCGCCAGGGGTGCGAGAGCCATGACGGACGCCGCAATGGAGGTTGGCAAGAGCTGGGCCGAGACGTAGACCAGGACGAAGAACCCGCCGAAGTTGAGCGTTCCGAGGATGAGCGAGCGCCACCACCATGAGCCGCGCGGCAGGCGTCGCGTTATGAGCAACAGCAGCAGACCCGCTGGCAGAGCGCGGAGCGCGGCGCCCCAGAGCGGCGAGTCCGCGGGCAGAAACTGGCGTGTCACAAAATATGTCGCGCCCCACGCGACGGGGGCGACGGCCGTGATCAGAAACCAGCGCCATTTAACTTCCATGGAAGACACTATAGCTTCTATGGAAGATATAGTGGGCGGATGAGTGTTCTCGATCGTGTCGATCAGATCCAATCGGAGTGGCGCAGGGAGCGGCCCGACCTGGATGTATCTCCGATGGCGCTGATTGGGCGCATCCATCGCCTGGGCGATCGCCTGCGGGACGAACTGCTGATCGTCTACCGCCGCTTCGGGCTGAACGAGGGCGAGTTCGACCTGCTCGCGACGCTGCGCCGCGCGGGGGCGCCCTTCGAGGCAGCGCCCGGCGAGCTCGCGCGCCACACGATGGTCACGACGGGCGCGGTGTCGAAGCGCCTGGACCGACTCGAAGCCGCGGGTCTCGTGCATCGACGCGAGAGCGACGCGGATGGCCGTGGCCGAGTCGTCGCGCTGACGGAAGCGGGCCGTCGCACAATTGACGAGGCCTTCGCCGCGCACATGAGCAATGAGGCTCGTCTGGTGGAGTCGCTCACTCCCGGCCAGCGCGCGCAGCTCGAGCCGCTGCTGCGGGCCTGGCTGTCCCCCCTCGAAGGGTGACCGGATTCGGACGCGTCGCGCGGTTCGCAATTCAGTCTCGGCGGGGCGGGCTCGGCGGCTGCGGGCCCTGCGCCCCCGTGTTTTCGGGTGGTCACAGCGCGGTCGGGTTCGCGGAGACTGAATTGCGAACACGACGGGCTCGGTAGGCTGAGGCCGTGCTGCTCTCGGACCGTGACATCAAGCTCGAACTCGACGCGCGGCGGATCGGGCTCGAGCCCTACGACCCGCAGATGGTGCAGCCATCCAGCGTCGACGTGCGGCTCGACCGGTACTTCCGGCTCTTCGACAACCACAAGTACCCCTTCATCGACCCGGCCGAGGATCAGCCCGAGCTGACCCACCTGATCGAGACCGCACCGCACGAGCCGTTCATCCTGCATCCGGGGGAGTTCGTGCTGGGCAGCACCTTCGAACTGATCACGTTGCCCGACGACGTGGCGGCCCGGCTCGAGGGCAAGTCGTCGCTCGGACGCCTCGGCCTGCTCACGCACTCGACCGCCGGGTTCATCGACCCGGGATTCTCGGGCCACGTCACGCTCGAGCTCTCGAACGTCGCGACCCTGCCGATCAAGCTGTGGCCCGGCATGAAGATCGGACAGCTGTGCTTCTTCCGGCTGTCTTCGCCGACCGAGAACCCGTACGGCTCGGGTCCCTACGGCAACCGATATCAGGGGCAGCGCGGGCCTACCGCGTCCCGATCGTTCCAGAACTTCCACCGCACCGACGTCGGCGTCACCGACTCGGGTGCCGCCGGAGGCTGACACGAAACGATCCTCGCGCCCAACCTGTTCGGTCGGATGCGAGGATCGATGTCTGCGCGGCGAGTGCGCCGGTTATTGCCGAGATGTGCGTTTAGTCGCGGGCAATGACCGGCTCTTTCGAGCGCAACGGGCGCACTCGCGCGCCGGCCGAGGCATCAGGATGCCTCGGCGCGCTCCTTCGCGGCGCGGAAGCCTGCGTCGAAGCCGCGCTCGAACGCGCGCTCGCCGTGGCGCTCGCCGCGGTGCCCGTGGTGGTGGCCCTTCGCGCCGTGACCCTCGGGGCCGCAGTGCTCGGGGGAGCCGCGGTGTCCGAAGCCAGGGCCGAATCCGGCGTCGGCGCCCGGAGCGAAGCGAGCACCGAACGCACGACCCGGACCGAAGCCCGGACTGAAGCCCGGGCCAAAGCCGGGCCGGAAGCCCGGGTCGAACCCGCGGCCGGGGCCGAAGCCCCGACCGGGACCGAAGCCCCGACCGGGACCGAAGCCCGGGCGTCCGCGCTCGCCGCGAGGCATCCGCTCGCTCCCATCCCAGCCCAGTTCGCGGGCGATGGCCTCGAGCGAGGCGGTCAGGGTCGCGTAGTCCTCGGGGCTCACGGCGCCCGAGACGCGCTCGCGGATGCCGTCGACGATCCCGCCGAGGCGTTCTTTCGCGGCGCGTCCTTCGTCGGTGAGTGCCCAGGCGTCATCCGTGCGAGCGACCCAACCGCGTTCGGCCAGGGCGCGCAGACGTTTGCCGCCGCGTCCGTGCACGCGGGAAGCGAGCCAGCCGGGCACGTCAATGTCGCCGGACACCGCGTTCAGCAGCATCCGATCGCGTCGTTCGACGTCCTCCGCGGCGAGAGCCGTCGCGAACTCGCGACCGATCATCGCTTCCACGGCGCGCAGCCAGTAGCTGAGAGGGAGGGCAGGGGTGGGGCGATCCTCGTCGGGGCCGCCGTTCGGGGTGTTCTGTGTGTCAGTCATGAAAAGTCCTTTCAGGTGTCCGGATGAACAGCCGGACACAATTGCATGTCATATTGCATGTGCATGTACTGTCACATGTAAATCGGTCTATGTCAAGTCGCATGTAAATTGGTGGCATGGCCGACGAAGATTCCGGAGCTGCGGGCGCGCATCAGCCCGACGATGCCGACGCGATCGCCGCGGCTCTCGCCCGACTCCGCGGCCGACGGATGCCCCGACCACCCTGGAGCGAGGACGGACCCCCGCGCAGCGCCGGCATGCACGGCGGACCCCCGTGGATGCGCGGCGGCCCGCACCGTGGCGGACATCCGCACGCGGGCTCACCTCCATGGGTGCCGCCGCGCCTGGGTGGACCTGCGCGAATGCGGTTGCTCGAGACCCTTGCTCAGGCATCCGGTCCCCTGTCCGTTGGCGAGATCGCCGACGCGATCGGCGTCGATCAGCCCCGGGCATCCCGCCTGGTGCAGCAGGGCGTCGACCTCGGTGTCGTGCGTCGGGAGGCCGACCCCGACGATGCGCGTCGAACCCGCGTCGCACTGACGGATGCCGGATCTGCCCTTGTGCGCGGCTTCCGCGGCGACCGTCGCGAGGCTGTGGATCGCGCTCTGTCGACCTTCACCGACCAGGAGCGCGCGGATCTTGCGCGCCTGTTGAACAAGCTCGCGGACGGATGGCCGAGCGCCTGAGCCCTAGCCTCGGGCTTTCACGCTTGTGGTCCGGCGACCGTGCGTGTTGGATAGGGAAAGTGCTCCTGACCTGGGAGAATAAGGCTTGTCGAGAGTCGTATTGATCCGCAAGAAGGAGCACCTTCAGGGTGAAGAATACCGGAGCGTATCCCCGCGTGAATGTTGACACCGCGAGGGTGTCCGCGATCGGTCAAGCGGGCGGTGTGCTGCTGACCGAAACCGCACGCGCCACTGGTCTTGACCGGGCGCTGTCCGAGGCTCTCGGGCCGTGGCGGAAGCCGTTTGCGATCCATGATCCCGGGAAAGTTGTCGTGGATCTTGCGATCGCGCTCACGTTGGGTGGTGACGCTCTCGCTGACATCGGGGTGCTCCGCGGCGAGCCAGGGGTGTTCGGGCCGGTCGCATCAGACCCGACGGTGTCCCGCACGATCGCGGCCCTCGCTGCTGACCCGGACCGCGCGATCGCTGCGATCAACACCGCGAGAGCCACTGCTCGGGAGCGGGCGTGGTCGCTGGCCGGTGAGCACGCGCCCGGTCACGCCGCGACGGTGAAGGACCCGCTGATCATCGATCTGGATGCGACGTTGATCACCGCGCACTCCGAGAAAGAACACGCCGCACCGACATACAAGCGCGGCTTCGGCTTTCATCCGTTGTGCGCGTTTCTCGACCACGGGAAACCCGGGGCGGGTGAGGCGCTCGCGATCAAGCTCCGCCCGGGCAACGCCGGCTCGAACACCGCCGCGGACCACATCGACGTCGTGAAACAAGCGCTCGCGCAGTTGCCCGGAGGTTCGGCCCGGCCGGGGAAGAGCGTGCTGATCCGCGCCGACGGTGCCGGTGGAACGCACGAGTTCGTGAAGTGGCTCAGCGGGCGCCGGTTGGCGTATTCGGTGGGGTTCACGCTCCCTCAGTTCACCCCGGAGCTGTATCGGAAGATCCCCGAGAAGGTGTGGGCACCGGCCTACAACGCGGCCGAAGAAGGCCGCCCGGGTGCGGATGTCGCCGAGTTCACCGGGATCCTCGACCTCACGAAATGGCCGCCAGGGATGCGTGTCATCGTGCGCCGCGAACGACCACACCCCGGCGCGCAACTGCGGTTCGATGACGTCGACGGTTACCGCCTGACCGCGTTCGCCACGAACACGGCCCGCGGGCAACTCGCCGCCCTCGAGCTGCGGCACCGTCGGCGGGCGCGCTGCGAGGACCGCATCCGTATCGCGAAAGACACCGGACTGCGCAACCTGCCCCTGAAAGCGTTCGATCAGAACCGCATTTGGTGCCACCTCGTGGCCCTCGCGTCCGAACTGATGGCCTGGATGGGAATGCTCGCGCACCCCACCGATGCCGCCCGCCGGTGGGAACCGAAACGGTTACGGCTGCGGCTGTTCTCCATCCCGGCAGCGATCGCGCGGCACGGCCGGCGCACGACCCTGCACCTCTCCGACCGGGCAACCTGGGTCGCCACGGCCCTCGCGGCGATCACCGGGCTGCGCGCTCACGCGCGGGCGCCCGGCTGACGCCGGCAGCCTTCAGTCCACCCACGACAGCACCGCCCCGGACCGGAACCCCGCCCACGCAGCGACACGCGACTCATTGTCGTACCCAGGCGACAGAATCAGGTTCAAGCGAGCGCACCCACGCTCATTCGACCCCGCTCACAACGACCATGAAAGGTCGAGGCTAGGCATCCGTCGGCCGTCATCCGCGCCGCACGGGTAGGGGGAGCGGCGGTCAGGCGCGGTCGGCGATGCGCTGCCCGGTTTTGACCGGCACCAGAAGCAACAGGCCGACCAGCAGCACGAGCACGATGCCGAGGATGCCGAAGTAGGCCTCGCCCGAGACCCCCACGAAGATCGCGAACATCGTCGGCGCGAGGAACGAGACAGCGCGTCCCGTTGTCGCGTAGAGCCCGAAGACCTCGCCCTCGCGTCCCGGCGGGATCGAGCGCGCGAGAAAGGTTCGCGACGCGGATTGGGCGGGCCCGACGAAGAGGGTCAGCGCGAGGCCGGCCGTCCAGAACACGATCTGCCCGCCGTCGTGGAGGAAGAAGACGAGCGATCCCGAAACGATGAGACCGATCAGGGCGATGACAATCACGGGCTTCGCGCCGATGCGGTCGTCGAGCGATCCGACGGCGATCGTCGAGATTCCCGCGACGATGTTCGCGGCGATCGCGAAGATGATGACCTCGCCGGGCGAAAAGCCGAAGACGGATGCCGCGAGCACCCCGCCGAACGTGAACACCCCGGCCAGCCCGTCCCGGAACACCGCGCTGGCGAGCAGGAACCAGACCGTCTGGCGGCTGTCGCGCCAGAGGTGCGCGATGTCGCGCCCGAGTCGCGCGTAGGAGGTGAAGAATCCGACCTTCTCGCGGCGCGTGCCCGCGCCTTTGTACTCGGGTACCACGAACAGGACGGGGAGCGCGAAGAGGCCGAACCACACCGCCCCGACGATCATCGACAAGCGCACGTCGAGACCGTTCTCGCTCGGTAGCCCGAAGAGGCCCTGAATGAAGCCGAAGTACACGATCAACAGCAGGACGATCCCGCCGATGTAGCCCATGCCCCAGCCGAAGCCGCTGACGCGTCCGATCGAGCGGGGAGTCGAGACCTGCGTGAGCATCGCGTTGTAGTTGACACCCGCGAATTCGAAGAAGACGTTGCCCGCGGCCAGGAGCAGGAGGCCGAGCCACAGGAACGAGGGGTCCGGCTGCACGAAAAACAGGGCGAGGGTGATGCCCACGACGATGTAGGTGTTGACCGCGAGCCAGAGCTTGCGGCGTCCCGAGGTGTCGGAGCGCTGGCCGGTCACGGGCGCGAGAAGCGCGATCAGCAGGCCCGCGGCAGCGAGGGCCCACCCGAGCTGCGCCTCGACGGTGCCCTCCGGGCCGAAGCTCGAACTCGTCAGATAGACGGCGAAGACGAAGGTCGTCACGACCGCATTGAACGATGCCGAGCCCCAGTCCCAGAGACCCCAGGCGATGACGCGCTTGCGGCTGGTGCTCGCAGGTCCGTCGCCGGTGGCGCCGAGGGCGGCCAGGGCATCGGTGGATGTCGCGGGTGCCACCCGGGCGAGGTTCTCGGGCGTGCGGGCCTCAGCGTTCGGGTGGTCGGGGTCGCTCATGTGCGGCAAGTTATGGCCCTTCGGTGAACGGCGGGTGACCCGGGGCCGCGACGGTGCGGCGCGCTCAGGCTATACCCGGGTCGCCGCTATGACATTGCGGGTGCCGCGGCAACGGCGTTCGAGCAAAGTTGAGCCGGTTCATATCAAGTTCATTTGACGTTCTCGCGGGTGAGGGATACCCTTGAGTCATAACGGCTCAACCCGTCTGATTCACCCCGAACCGGACGACGTCGAGACGCACCAGACTTCAGGCCGCGGCATCCGCCCGGCCTCACACGAAGAAGAGAGAGACACACATGCCACGTGCAGTTGGAATCGACCTCGGCACGACCAACTCGGTCGTCAGCGTCCTCGAGGGCGGCGAGCCCAAGGTCATCGCAAACGCCGAGGGCTTCCGCACGACCCCCTCAGTCGTCGCATTCACGAAGGACGGCGAGGTGCTCGTCGGCGAGACCGCCAAGCGCCAGGCCGTCACCAACGTCGACCGCACGATCTCGTCCGTCAAGCGCCACATGGGCACCGACTGGACGTTCGACGTCGACGGCAAGAAGTGGACGCCGCAGGAGATCTCGGCGCGCATCCTCGGCAAGCTCAAGCGCGACGCCGAGGAATACCTGGGCGACAGCGTCACCGACGCCGTCATCACCGTTCCCGCGTACTTCAACGATGCCGAGCGCCAGGCGACGAAGGAGGCCGGCGAGATCGCGGGTCTCAACGTCCTGCGCATCATCAACGAGCCCACCGCTGCTGCCCTGGCCTACGGCCTCGACCGCGGCAAGGAAGACGAGCTCATCCTCGTCTTCGACCTCGGTGGCGGCACGTTCGACGTCTCGCTGCTCGAGGTGGGCAAGGACGACGACTTCTCCACGATTCAGGTCCGCTCGACCGCCGGCGACAACCGCCTCGGTGGAGACGACTGGGACCAGCGGGTCGTCGATCACCTGATCAAGCAGTTCAAGGACACCACGGGCGTGGATGTCGCGGGCGACAAGATCGCCCTGCAGCGCCTCAAGGAGGCCGCGGAGCAGGCGAAGAAGGAGCTCTCGAGCTCGAGCTCGACGAGCATCAACCTGCCCTACCTGTCGCTGACCGAGAACGGCCCCGTGTCGCTCTCCGAGACGCTGACACGCGCCAAGTTCGAGGACCTGACGAAGGACCTGCTCGACCGCACCAAGAAGCCGTTCGAGGATGTCATCCGCGAGGCCGGCATCAAGGTTGCGGACATCGACCACGTCGTGCTCGTCGGTGGCTCGACCCGTATGCCCGCCGTTGCCGAACTCGTCAAGCGCGAGGCCGGCAAGGAAGCCAACAAGGGCGTCAACCCGGACGAGGTCGTCGCCGTCGGCGCGGCCCTCCAGGCCGGTGTGCTGAAGGGTGAGCGCAAGGACGTTCTGCTCATCGACGTGACCCCCCTGAGCCTCGGCATCGAGACCAAGGGCGGCATCATGACGAAGCTCATCGAGCGCAACACGGCCATCCCGACCAAGCGCAGCGAGACCTTCACGACGGCCGACGACAACCAGCCGTCCGTGGCGATCCAGGTCTTCCAGGGCGAGCGTGAATTCACACGCGACAACAAGCCGCTCGGAACGTTCGAGCTCACCGGCATCGCTCCGGCTCCCCGCGGCATCCCGCAGGTCGAGGTCACCTTCGACCTGGACGCCAACGGAATCGTGCACGTGTCTGCCAAGGACAAGGGCACCGGCAAGGAGCAGTCGATGACCATCACGGGTGGCTCGTCGCTGCCCAAGGAGGACATCGAGCGCATGGTGCGCGAGGCCGAAGAGCACGCCGCGGAAGACAAGAAGCGCCGCGAGTTCGCCGAGGTCCGCAACCAGGCCGAGACCCTCTCGTACTCGATCGAGAAGCTCATCCAGGACAACGCCGACAAGCTGCCCGAGGACGTCAAGTCGTCGGTGCAGGCCGACGTCGACGCGCTGAAGACGGCTCTTGCGGGCGACGACGACGAGGCTGTGAAGGCCGCGTTCGACACCCTCAACGCCAGCCAGGGCAAGCTCGGCGAAGCGATCTACGCCTCGTCGCAGGCGGCGGGCGATTCGGCGGGCGCAGGGACCGACCCTGACGCGACCGAACCGGGTAACGGCGAGACGCCGAACCCGGAAGAGGACGTCATTGACGCCGAGGTCGTGGACGACGAAGACGAGAAGAAGCAGTAGGACATGACAAACAAGGACGACGAACGCCCCGAGGGGCAGGGCGCCGGTCCTGATGGCACGCAGGGGCCGGAGGAGCAGTCCTCCGGCCCCGTGTCGCAGGACGGGGTGTCGCAGGACGGGGTGTCGCAGGATGGCTCGGACGCCCAGGGTGACGAGCTGACGCTCGACGACATCCTCGGTGCGCCGCAGAACGCGGATGCCGCAGCTCAAGAAGCCGTGCTGGCCGATCTCGAATCGGCCCTATTGGGTGATCTCAAGCGCCTGCAGGCGGAGTACGCCAACTACCGCCGCCGCACGGAAGAACAGCGCGAGCGCGAGATCGAGCGTGCGAAGGGCGAGGCCGCAAAGGGCCTTCTCCCGGTGCTCGATGATCTCGACCGCGCCGCCAAACATGGCGACCTGCAAGAGGGCACACCGTTCTCGGCGATCGGCGAGAAGATCCGCACGGTCGCTGAGCGGCTCGGCGTGACCTCGTTCGGTGTCGCCGGCGAGGCTTTCGACCCGCAGGTGCACGAGGCGATCTTCCAGCAGCCCATCGCGGGAACGGAGGCGCCGACGGTGCTCGAGGTCGTCGAGGTGGGCTACCGTCTCGGCTCGGTTGAACTTCGGCCTGCCAAGGTCGTCGTCGCCGTGCCCGCAGAGTAGACGGAGGCAGCGATGGCTAGCCAGGACTGGTTCGACAAGGACTTCTACAGCGTGCTGGGCGTCCAAAAGGACGTCACGCCCGCCGACCTCAAGAAGGCCTACCGCAAGCTTGCGCGCACGTATCACCCCGACTCCAACCAGGGTGATGTCAAGGCCGAGTCGAAGTTCAAAGAGATCAGCGAGGCGTACTCGGTGCTCTCGGATGCCGGTCAACGCGAGGAGTACGACCAGATCCGCGCTATGGGCTCGGGGGCACGTTTCACCGCTGGCGGTGGCGGCAACCAAGGCTTCGAGGATGTCTTCAGCCGCTTCGGCCAGGGCCGCGGCGGACCCCAGCCCGACTTCGACGACATCTTCTCGATGTTCAACCAGCAGGGCGCGGGCGGGTCGTTCGGATCCGGCCGGTTCGGTCAGACATCCGGCGGTTTCCGTGGCTACGGCGGACCGACGCGTGGCGCGGACATGACGGCGCGGACGACGGTCGACTTCGTCACGGCGACCAAGGGCGAGACCATCACGCTCCAGGGTGAGGACGGCAGCCCCTTCAAGGTCAAGATCCCCGCGGGCGTCGCAGACGGGCAGAAGATCCGTCTGCGCGGACGTGGACGGCCCTCGCCGGATGGCGGCGAGACCGGCGACATCGTCGTGCAGGTCACGGTCCGCCCGCACCCCGTCTTCACGCGCGATGGCCTGAACCTGCGCGTGACCGTGCCGGTGACATTCACCGAGGCGGCGCTCGGCGCAACGATCGAAGTTCCGACGCTCGGTGGCGACCCCGTCAAGCTGCGGGTTGCCCCCGGAACGCCCTCGGGTCGCGTGCTACGCGTCAAGGGGCGTGGCGTGCAGACGCAGAAGGGCACGGGCGATCTGCTCGCCGAGGTGCAGGTGGCTGTTCCCGCGCATCTGGACGACGCGGCTCGCGAGGCACTCGAGCGGTTCCACGAGCTGGAGCCGAAAGAGAACCCGCGTGCCGACCTGATGTCCAAGGCGCGGGGCTGAGAGGCTCGGTGATGGGGTGGTGAGCGGAATGCAGGGCGACGAGGTCGACGAGGATGCGCCGATCTTTGCCATCGCCGTCGCAGCCGAGCTCTCTGCCATGCATCCGCAAACCCTCCGCCAGTACGATCGGCTCGGATTGGTCGTGCCCGCCCGTACGCAGGGCGGTTCGCGGCGCTACTCCATTCGACACGTGCGGGAGCTTCGTGAGGTGGCCCGGTTGTCGGCCGAAGGCATGAGCCTGCCGGCGATCGCCCGCATCTTGCAGCTGGAGAACGAGGTGCGGGCGCTCCGGCGTCACGTACGGGAGCTCGAGCAGCGGGTTCGTGCCGAGCGCGACAACCGCCCTGGGGCCAGGGTTTTCGCCGCCGGAACCGAGGGCGCCGTCGTCACGCTCCGTCACGGCAAGCGGGTCCGCCGAGCCACCGACATCGTCCTCTGGCGTCCCCGGCATCTCCCGGACTCCGGCTCCTGACGTGCGCCGCGAAACTCCACCTATGTCACCTTTGAGGGTGGCAGTTTCAAGACGTATACGACGTTTCGCGGGGCGGGGGCGGCGGACGGCAGGGGCCCGGGACTATCCTGACCGTAATCTGTTGACTGTCAACGAGGAGGTGCCCGCGTGTCGAGACGGGTGGAGCGTGCGGTATCGCTCGGGACGCAGGTGGCCGACATCCTGCGGCAGCGGATCGTGCGCGGCGAGCTCAAGCCGGGTGAACGTTTGACGGAAGAAGCGCTCGCGGAAGAGTTCGATGTCAGCCGGGGGCCGATACGCGACGCCATCACGCAACTGAGTTTCGAGAAGCTGGTCGAGGTTCAACGCCCACGCGGCGTCTACATCGTCGGATTGACGGAAGAGGATGTCGAACAGCTCTACAGCCTGCGCGCCGCGCTGGAGCAGCTGGCCCTGCGTCGGGCCATGCGCGTGGAGGACGATGCGCTATGGCAACAGTCGAGGGACTGCGTGGCCCGCATGAAGGGCGCCGCGGATGACCGCGATGCACCGGAATTCGCGCGCGCCGACCTCGAGTTCCACTCCTATATATACGAGCTCTCCGCCCACCCCCGGCTGCAGGCGGCTTGGCAGCAGTACCTCCCCACGTTCGCGGCGCTGCTCGAGGTGACGATCAACCACGACGAGGATCTTCACGAGTCCGCTGAGGATCACGTGCTGCTCTACGACGTGATGCGCTCGGGAGACATCGAGGCGGCAGCGCGGGTGCTGGAGGCGCATCTCGCCGGCGCAGAGGAGCGGATGTCGCTCGAACTCGCGGCCCGTCGCCCGGCGGTGGAGGTCACAGCTTCGTGAGCATCGTTGACTGTTAACAGTCAACGATGTAGGTTTGGCGAGTCGACAACAACGTCGATCCCGCACCAGAGGAGCAAAGATGCCCCGTCCGCGCATCATCCGAACCGCAGCAGGTTTCGTCGCCCTCGCCCTCGGAGCCGCAAGCCTTGCCGCCTGCACGCCCGTGGCCGATGAGCCCGACGCCGCAGAGTCCGGCGAGACCGTCGAGTCGACATACCCCGAAGGCGACATCCGCCTCATCATCCAGGCCAACCCGGGTGGTGGGTCCGACCTGTCGTCCCGCGCGCTGGCCACCGAGCTGGAGTCCATCCTCGGGGTCAGCGTGATCCCCGAGAACATGCCCGGCGCATCCGGCGCGCTCGCGATGGAGTACGTGGCGGCACAGCCCGCCGACGGCTACACCATCGGTTTCGGGCCGGTCGAGATCGCCATGCTCAACACGACGCAGGGCGCCGACGTGCTTCCCGAGAACTACGACCTGCTGGGCCAGATCATGCTGGCGCCGGGCGTCATCTCGGTCGGTGCCAACAGCGGGATCGAGACGCTCGAAGACCTGATCGCACAGGCCGAGAGCGGTGCGGTCACCGTTGCCAACTCGGGAGCCGGCTCGATCTGGGAGGCGGCGACGCTCGGTCTCGGCGCCCAGACCGGCGCCGAGTTCACGCCCGTGGCCTATGACGGCGGTGCCACCGCCGTCGCCGCAGCAGCGTCGGGAGAAGTCGTGGCAGCGGTCTCGGGCCTCGGCGAGGCCCTCGCGCAGCAGGGTGCCGTGCGCATCCTCGCCGTGATGAACGATGAGCGGCACCCGAGCGTCGAGGACGTTCCGACGGTCGAGGAAGCCATCGGCGAAGAGGTCGAGTTCGGTGGATGGGGCGGAATCTACGCACCCGCGGGCCTGCCCGATGATGTGCGCGAGACCCTCGAAGCCGCAATCGCCGAGGCGGTCGAGAGCGAGGGCTACCAGGAGTTCCAGGCCAGCGCCGGCAACCTCGTCGTCTACCGCGACTCGGCCGAGTTCACGTCCTTCGTCGACGAGCAGTTCGCCCTGTTCCAGGACCTGCTGGGTTGATCCGAACGGGGCGGGAAGGCATCCTTCCCGCCCCGTTCCTTCACGGAGAAGACGATGATGTCCACGACTGACGGCACCGACGTGCCCATCACCCACGACGGGGCACGGCCCGCGCGTTCGCTCGAGATCGCCCTGGCGATCGTGGCCCTCGCGTTCACGGCGACATACCTGTTCCTGTCTACGCGGATCGAGCTTCGCCTGGAGGCTGCCCCGGGCCAGCTCGATGCGCGCTCCTGGCCACTTCTTCTCGGCACCCTCGGCGTGGCGATGTCGGTCGTGCTGCTCGTGATCGCGATCGCCCGCCCCGCGCCATCGCGGGAGGACCTCGAGGTCCGGCGCCCGGGCGGCGTCGTCCGCGTCATCGTCACCTTCGCCATCACCGCGGCGTTCGTCTTCGTGTGGTCCTTGTCATCCATCGTCGCCTTCGGCTACCGGTTCGAGCTCTTCCCGATCGTGACCGCTGTCTACCTGTTCGTGCTCATGCTCGTCTACGGGCAGCGCAAGCGGCTCGGCCTGGTCATCTATCCGCTCGCACTCACCGCGTTCATCTACGTGCTGTTCGGCATGCTCCTGAGGATCCCCCTATGAACCCCTTGGTCGATGGGATCAGCGCGCTGCTGGACATCTCCGTCCTCTTGTACATGCTCGTCGGTCTTCTGCTGGGCTTCATGGTCGGTGCCTTCCCGGGCATCACGGCCACGATGGCGATAGCGCTGGCGGCCGGCTTCACCTTGACGCTCGAGCCCGTGCAGGGCTTGGCGGTGCTGCTGACGATCTATGTCGCCGCGAACTTCGGCGACCGCGTGCCGTCCATCCTGATCAATACGCCGGGCACGCCCGCATCCATCGCCACCACGCTCGACGGATACCCGATGGCCAAGCAGGGCCGCGCAGGGCTCGCCCTGACGATCTCGGCGATCGTGTCGGCGATCGGCATCCTGGCATCCCTCGTGCTCTTCGCCCTGGTAGCCGTGCCCGTCGCGAATTTCGCCCGCGACTACTTCCGCTCGCCTGAGCTGTTCGCGCTCGTCGTCTTCGGCATCGCGATCATGATCGGCATCTCGTCGAAGTCGATGATCAAGGGAATCCTGGCCGGCGCGTTCGGCCTCATGCTCGGCACCGTCGGCACGTACTCGGCGACGGCCGATCAGCGCTTCACCTTCGGCATCCTCGAATTGGTCGAAGGTCTCAACTTCATCGCCGTCATCATCGGACTGTTCGGAATCGCCGAGCTGTTCGACCAGATGCTCACCTACCACCAGAACAAGATCAAGCCGGTTTCGAGTCTGGGCCGCTGGTGGCCCAATCGCGCCGAGCTGAAGCAGACCCGGCGTGCGCTCGGCGTCGGCGGCGCGGTCGGCCTGGGGGTCGGGCTCGTGCCGGCGGCCGGCGGCGATATCGCCGGGCTCATCGGATGGGAACGGGCCCGCAAGGTCTCGAAGCACCCCGAGATGTTCGGCAAGGGATCGATCGAGGGCATCACGGCGTCCGACACGGCCTCGAGTGCCACCCTCGGCGGGTCGCTGACCACGACCATGGCGCTGGGGATCCCCGGCGACTCCGTGATGGCCGTCATGATCGGGTCGATGATCATCTGGGGCATCGCCCCGGGGCCGAACCTCTTCGCCAACCGGCCGGACCTGGTCGTCTCGATCACCGGGATCATGCTCATCGCGACCCTGCTCTCGCTCGCGCTGAGCCTTGTGCGCATGCGCGGCATGGTGAAGCTTCTGGACGTGCCGCACCCGTACCTCTGGAGCGGCATCCTGATCTTCTGCATCATCGGAACCTTCGCGACGTCGAACAGCCTGTCGACGGTCGTCACCATGCTCGTCTTCGGCGTGATCGGGCTGCTCATGAAGCGGATGGCCGTCCCCGCCGGACCCGTCGTCCTCGGACTTCTCCTCGGGCCCCTCGCGGAGGAGAACTTCGCCAGAACCCTCGCGATCCTGCCCACGCGTCCGTTCTTCGAGGTGTTCAGCCCGATCGCGCTCGTCCTGCTCGCGCTCGCCGTGCTGTCGATCGCGGTTCCCGCCATCCGCAACGCCCGCCGGCCCGCCGGAAGCCGCGCGTCACTCGCTGATTCGATTCTGGAAGACGAGGTCGTCGACGATATCGAGCAGAAGCACGCAGCGCTCCAATACCTGCCGGACCCCCGCACCGACACGATCCGCACCCAGGCCGAGCTCGATGAGCTCATGCGCCGACCCAACCGCACGCCGACCTCGACCGTCGAGAACCCGGCAGACGCCCCGAAGGACGAAAAGTGACCCGCCGAGACATCGTGACCGCCGTTCCTACCAGCTTCCACGCCGATGGCGTGCTGGACGTAGATGGAACCCGCTCCATATTCCGGTACGTCGCGCGCTCGGGAAACGAGGGTGCGCTGGTGCTCGGGACGACGGGGGAGTTCCCCGCCATCGATGATGCCGAGTTCGAAACGATCATCGGCCTCGCACTGGACGAGCTCAGCGGATCGATGCGTGTCATCGTGCACGTCGGCCAGCCGAGTGCGTTCGAGGCCGTGCGCCGCGTCCGGATTTCCCAGGCGCTCGGCGCTCGAGAGTTCGCGGCGCTGACGCCGTACTATCTGCCCTCGACAGATGAGGCACAGTTCGAGTACTTCCGCCAGGTCGCGGATGCCGTGGGGAACGGGCAGCTGTATATCTACATCTATCCTGCGCGCAGCGGCAATACCGTCAGCCCCGATCTGCTTCGCAGGCTTGCCGACCTCCCGGCCGTCGTCGGCGCCAAGATCAGCGAGCTCTCACTCGATGACATCGCCGCCTACCGCGCGGCAGTGCCCGCGGACTTCGTGATTTACACGGGAGCCGACAAGGATCTCGTCGCCGCGGGTCAGGTTGGCGCTCAGGGAGTCGTCTCCGGCGTTTCGTCGGTTACCCCCGCTCCGTTTCGCGCACTCGTGGCAGCCGCCGCCTCCGGTGATCCAGAGGCGCTCGCGCGGGCCCAGGCGGACGTCGACGATGTCTGTACCGTCATCGGCGGTGACATGGCCCGCATGAAGGCGGCTTACCGCATTCTCGGTGTGGCCGACGGCACGTGCCGCATGGCTCTCACGGCGCCCGATCAAGCCGCCATCTCCGAGCTTGATCGCGTGCTGACTGCGTACGTCTGAGCGATGGCCACTCGCTGCACGCTCGGGCTCGACATCGGCACGTCGAGCAGCAAAGGAGTTCTTGTCGACTACTCGAGCGGGCGGACCGTTGCGTCGGCAACGGTCGCGCATTCGGTCGAGCGTCCGCGCGCCGGGCACGTCGAGATGGACGGCGGGATTTGGTGGGACGAATTCGTCGAGCTGTCACGGCAGTTGCTGACGGACCCACGGGATGTCGGGATCGTCGCAGTCGGAGTGAGTGGCATGGGTTCCTGTGTTCTCCTCGCCGATCTGACGGGTGAGCCGGTGCGTCCTGCTGCTCTCTACGGCGTCGACACCCGCGCTACGGCTCAGATAAGGCGGATGACCGCGGAGCTGGGGGTGGATGAGGTCAGCCGTGTCGGAGGCTTGACACTCACGACACAGGCAGCGGGCCCCAAGATCGTGTGGGTCTGCGAAGAAGAGCCCGAGGCGTACGCGCGCGCTCGGCAGTTCTTCATGCCGGCCTCGTGGCGGGCGTTTCGCCTCACTGGGAACTACGTGCTCGACCATCAGTCGGCGTCGCAATGCTCGCCCCTGCACGACGTCGAACGCGGGGCGTGGCACGAATCCTGGTGGGATCGGTTCGCGCGGGGAATCGAGCGGCCCGAACTCCTCTGGGCGGGGGACATTGCGCGAAAGGTGACGGAGAATGCCGATATACGTCGCATTGTCGCGGTCGGTGGGGGCACCCAGAGGCGATTCTGGTTGCAGCTGGTATCGGACATGGCCGGACTCATCCAGGAAGTGTCGCGAACGACCGTGGGTGCAAGCTCAGGCGCCGCTTTCCTCGCCGCCTGCGCCCTTGCCGAAGCCGACACCATCCGAATCGAAAACTGGAACCCCGTCGCGGAGGCGATCATCCCGGATACCCGGACCACCGCGTCGCACGATGAGCTCTTCGCACTCTATCTCTGTCTCTATGCCGGGACGAAAGACGTCGCCCATGCACTTGCAGCCCGACAGCAATGACCCGATCTCTCGAAGGAGCCCCCCATGACTTATGCACTTCCCATGACTGCGCCCCGCCCCGCATCCGTGCCGAAGACGGCGTACCTGATTTCGTCCGGCGACCTGCGAGAATCGGCGAACACGGCGGGATGGCCGACGCAGGTAGAGCTCGAAGCGGGCGTGACCGGCGTGCTCGAGCGGCTCGGGTGGACCGTCATCCGGGCAAACGAGGTCGACCCGAAGACGGGCCACGGATTCATCTCGAGCCAGCGCATGGGGCTCGAGGTCTTCAAGAAGATCCCGACCGATGCGCCGCTCGTCGTTGCCGAGGCGGTGTGGCAGTACTCGCATCACGTCCTGGCGGGGCTGCGCACGCACGCCGGTCCCATCCTGACGGTCGCGAATTTCTCGGGCGAATGGCCGGGTCTCGTGGGCTTGCTCGGCCTCAACGCGGGACTCACCAAGATGGGCAAACCCTACTCGACGATATGGTCGGTCGACTTCTCGGACGAGTGGTCCGTGTCAGGCATCCGCGAGTGGACAGAGACCGGTGCGATCACCCACGACGCCTCGCACGTCCGCGACCTGCCCGTGCTCCCGGGGAGCCCCGAAAAGGCGTTGGGCGAGGCGCTCGCCGATCAGTTGCTCGCAGACAAGGCCATCATCGGCGTGTTCGATGAGGGGTGTATGGGCATGTACAACGCGATCTTCGACGACGAGATCCTGAACTCGACGGGCATCTACAAAGAGCGGCTCTCACAGTCGGCGCTGTACGCCGAGATGCTGACCGTGACGGACGCCGAGGCGGATGCTGCATATGACTGGCTGATCGCGGCCGGCATGACCTTCATGTTCGGCGAGGACCCCGCGACTGAGCTCGTGCGCGAGCAGGTGCAGTGGCAGCTGAAGATGTACATCGGGGCGCTGCGCATCGCAGACGACTTCGGCCTTGACGCCGTCGGGATCCAGTATCAGCAGGGGCTCAAGGACCTGACGCCGGCCTCTGACCTGGCGGAGGGGATCCTGAACTCGACCGAACGACCGCCGGTGTTCTCGCGCGACGGTCAGCGTGAACTGTTTGCCGGTCGCGCGTTCCCGCACTTCAACGAGGCTGACGAGGGGGTGGCTGTCGACGCGCTCATCACTGACCGTGTGTGGACGGCGATGGGACTTGTGCCCGACAATACGCTCCACGACGTGCGCTGGGGTGAGGACTTCGATGGCCAGTTCGTCTGGGTGTACGAGATATCGGGATCAGTTCCGGCTTCGCACCTGGGGGGCTGGGATAGGGCCGAGGGCTGGAGGCAGGGTCACGTGTTCTTCCCCGCAGGCGGGGCCACGATCAACGGTGTGAGCAAGCCTGGCGAGGTCGTCCTGTCGAGAGTATTCATCGCCGACGGCATCCTGCAGGTGGATATCTTCCGCGGTACCGTGGTCGAGCTGCCCGCGGATGAGACGAAGCGCCGCAAGTACGCAACGAATCCGGAATGGCCGATTGCGCACGTCGTGCTGCACGACATCACCCGCGATCAGTTCATGGCCCGTCATAAGGCCAACCACGTGCAAGTCGTGTACGCCCCCGACGCCGACACGGCGGACAGGGCACTGATCGCGAAGGCCGCGATGTTCGACCGGATCGGGATCACGGTGAGCCTCTTGGGCTCGGTCCGCATCTGACGCACGGAGAGGTTGAGGGAATGGGCAGAATCGCCGTACTCGGCAGCGCGAACATGGACCTCGTCGTCCGTCAGCCGCGGGCCGTCAGACCGGGCGAGACCATCTTCGGCACCTCCTTCGAGGCAGGGGCCGGAGGGAAGGGGCTGAACCAGGCGATCGCCGCAGTGCGAGCCGGGGCCGAGGTGGCTTTCGTGGGCGCGGTCGGGGACGACTCGTTCGGAGAGCTCCTGCGCGCACGCCTCGCGGGTGACGGCGTCGATACGGTCGCGCTTCGGACGATCGCGGATCCCACCGGTATCGCGGCGATCACCGTGACCGACGACGGCGAGAACGCCATCGTCGTCGTCTCGGGAGCCAACGCGCAGCACGATTTCGACGATCGGGATCGCGCAGTGATCGCGGGTTCGTCGCACCTCGTCGTCCAGTTCGAGCGGCCGGCGGCGCTGCTTCGAGAGGCGCTCGCCTACGCGCGCGAACGAGGGATCACGACCGTGCTGACCCCGGCACCAGCTCGCACCGGCCTAGCTGACCTGGTCGCCCTGGCCGACATCCTCGTTCCCAACGAGGGTGAAGCTATCCTCCTGTCCGGGGAGCCGGATGCAGAGGATGCCGCGATCGCGCTGAGTCAAGCCGGAGGGACGGTCGTCGTCACGCGCGGTTCGCGCGGGGCGGTCGTCGCCCGTGCGGGACGGGTCATCCACACCGTGGCGGCCTACCCCGCCACGGTCGTCGACACGACGGGAGCCGGCGACACGTTCACGGGAGCCCTCGTCGCGTGGCTCGCAGCCGGCGCCGACCTATCCGAAGCGCTGAGCGCCGCCGCGGCCGCGGCCTCCCTGGCAGTCGGGCGACCGGGTGCGGCTGATGCGGCTCCGACCCGCGCGGAGATCCGCGAGATCGTCGCGGGGTGAGCCAACGGCGGCCGCGCGCACGTTCAGGCGAGCGCGCCCAGACGGGGCCCATGGAGCGGAGGTACCCGAAGTTTCGCGGGTCTCGCGCCCCCTTGGGCTCGTAAGACTCCTGGCGGGCGGCGCGAGACTTCACCTATGTCACCTTTGCTGGTGGCGGTTTTCAGTACATAGCTGAAGTTTCGCGCGCTGGGCGGGCCTCAGGACTGGGCGGCGAAGGTCGCGTGGTCATTACGGGACAGCTCCGCGTAGGCGTACGACCAGTCGACGATCGCCTCGGCGACGGCCCGGCCCCCGCCGATGTACCCGGCGACCTCGGGAGCGGCGGGCGACTGGCTGTGCGCGCGGGCCAGCACGATCGCGCACGCCTGCGCGTAGCGACGGAACGGGCGATCCTCGAGAGTCTCGATGTCGATGCCGCCCTTCATGTCGTGGAACTGACGCACGTAATAGTCGTTGCCGTTCGCCCGCAGGTGACCGAGGAACGGGTCGGACACCGCCTGCAGGATGCGTTGCATGGCCACGACGCGCGCGCCCTCGCCGTTCAGGTCGATGTGCTGGGTCAGGCTCGTCGGCTGGTGGATGCCGCCGTACTGGGCCAGGACGCTCGGCCCGGCCTGCTTCGCCTGCAGGAGCAGGACGTTGCCGTCGCCGTCCTGGAACGCCGTCAGGTAGCACCGCGTGCCGACGCTGCCGACGCCCACGACACGGCGGGCCATGTCGGATGCCACGTACTGCTGCACGACCATGCGCACATCGACGTTCGCGGACGCCAGGTAGTCGGCGATGACCCGGTGCAGTCCTTCTTCGATTTCGTCCGAAACGTGCGTCATCGTCGGGGTCTGTTCGACGAAGGTCACTCGCCCGTCGATGACCTCGGTCAGGCGCCGGGCGGCGCGCTCGGACGTGCGCCTCTGGGCGTCGCGGATGGCGGCACGCAGGGCGTTGGCCGACACGGGATCCATCGCGTCGATCCCTGCGGACGCATCGAAGTGCTCGTAGTAGCGGTGCAGGGGGCTGTGCCGACGCCCGGACGAGAGGGACTTGGCGTACCTCTTCACGGTCGCGAGAGCCGTCGCCCGCACGACCGCTTCGTCGCGGCCCGTGTCCTGCCCCGCGATGATGATGCTTGCGACCAGCCGCTTGACGTCCCATTCCCAGGGTGCCCAGGCGGCCTCGTCGAAGTCGTTCAGGTCGAAGACGAGGGTGCGGAGGGGGCTCGCGTAGAAGCCGAAGTTGGCCACGTGTGCGTCACCCGAGGAGCCGACCAGGATCCCCGAGTGCGGGTCGCGCGCCAGGTCCGCCGCCATGACCGCCGCCGCGCCCCGGTAGAAGGCGAAGGGGCTCGCCGCCATCCGTTCGCGTCGAATCGGCACCAGTTCGGGAACGCGGGGTTCGTTCTGCTCCGACAGGATGCCGAGCGGATCGCGACCCGTCGTCGTGAGCGTCGAAAGTGCGGCGCGGGGGATGCGCGAACGTGCGGACCGACCCGCCTGAGCCTGCCTGTCGCGCGAGGGGGGCGGGGCCCAGCGGGCACCGTTTGTCGAATCGGCAGCGCTCATGAGCCCATCATGCCGTCAGGGAGCGCGCAGCCGGTGGACGCTCAATCGTCGAGTTCGAGTGGCGACGCCGTCATTCGGATCAGTTCCTCCGCCTCGGCACAGACATCCTCGATCCGATCGAAGAGCTGGGTCAGCGACGTCGATCCGAGCAGCGCGTACCGGTCGATCGTCTGGATCGGGGCCATCCCGGCAAGCTGCCAGGCCGCGGTCACGGGATCGTCGGCCAGTTCCTCGTCGACGGACCACGGCACATCGACGTATTCGGAGGCCGTCGCGAGCAATCTCCGGACGCAGCGCTCGGTCTGCCGGTGTCTCTCTGCGAGGTCCGGCGTCCACTCCAGGGGCGGCAGATCCCGCACCTCCGCCAGCGGGTAGTCGTGATCGAGCCAGCGGACGACCTCGATGCGCCGACCCCCGCCGGCGACGACCATGGTCGAGCTCTCGAGGGCGTAGTACGCCCGCACGTGCGCGACCGTCCCGATAGAGAAACGCTGGTCGCCGCCGCCGACCTCGGTTCCGCGCTCGATCAGCACCACACCGAACTCCGCATCCCCGCCCGCGATGTCCCTGCCCATGATGTCGGCGAACATCGTCAGATAGCGCGGCTCGAAGAGGCGCAGGGGCAGCGGCATACCCGGCATGAGCACCGACTCGAGCGGAAACATCGGCATGATCGCCATGCTCTCAGGGTGCCACCGGTCGGAGGGGGTGGGGGCGATTCCGCCATGATCCGTCCCGAGGAAGAACGGTCGCGCGGGGTCAGGCGGGATCGATCCGGAGCGTCTGCGCGCCCTCACCGACCGTCATGTCATCGACGAGCCGGATGCTTCGAGCCACCTCGTCGACCGCGGGCAACACGGTCCCGAATCGCGTGCGGTCGCTGCACACGGCGTTGACCGTCACGAAATGCGTCCCGGTGTCCCACGTGTAGGTCGCGAAGGGTGGTGTGCGCTCGTCGGGCGGCAGATCCATCACGAGCTTCTCGCCGATGCCGAGATAGGTGCCGCGGAACGATTCGGTGTCGTCGTACTCCATCGGCATCATGGCGCGGGCCGTACGTAGTTGCGGCGTCGCCTCCTGCACCTGCGCCAACAGGACGACGAGCTCGGGATCGGTCTTCCAGACCCACACGAGCACCCGGCCCTCGGCGCGGCGCATCAGCAGCGGGGCGGCCTGGCTCATCGCCCACGCCGCGAAGCCGGACGCGGGGCGCTCGGCCGCGCCCATCGCGCGATTCGCCTGTGACAAGAGCATCCCGATCGCGGCTTTGCGGTGTCTGCGGCCACGCCAGCCGAGCGATCCCGTCACCGCCACCCAGCGGCTCGGATCGGCATCGGCCTGCAGTCTTGCCATGTCTCCACAGTAGGGCGGATGCCTGATCATCTGCACGATCGCGGGCGCGGCGCGTGGCCCCCGAGTCTGCGAGGGCGCTCGGGTAGAGTGGGCCGCGCGCAGCACCCGACCGTGCGACCCCGTTCCGCCGCACAGATTGGCACCCAGCATCCCGTGAGCTCCCCCGAGACCCACGGCGGCCCTCGCGAGTCCGCCTCAGCGGCGCCCGCCCGGGATGCGAACGCTTCTGCGCGTCCGTTGACCATCGTGATGGGTTGCGACACGTTCTTCCCCGACGTCAACGGGGCGGCCCGCTTCAGCGAACGCCTCGCCGCGGGTCTTGTCCAGCGCGGCCATGACGTGCATATCGTGGCCCCCAATCAGGCGTATCGACGCAAGGCACCCGGGATCGAGATCATCGAGGGTGAGCCCATGACGGTCCACCGGCTACCGTCGGTCCGTTGGCCCCCGCACGACTGGCTGCGTTTCGTCTGGCCGTGGCGCGTGCGCCCCTACTCGCGCCGGATCCTCGATTCCGTGCGCCCGGACGTCGTGCACATCCAGTCGCACATCCTGATCGGCCGCGGCCTGACCCGCGAAGCGGTTGCGAGAGACATCCCCGTCGTCGCGACGAACCACGTCATGCCCGAGAACATCCTCGACCACACGACCCTGCCGGCGTGGATGGACCGGTTGCTGGTGAAGTGGGCGTGGGCGGACGCCAACCGCACGTTCCGGATGACCCGGGCGGTGACGACGCCGACGCGCAACGCCGCGAACTTTCTCGAGGCTGCGATCGACATCACGGGGGTCGTGCCGATCAGCTGTGGCATCGCCGCGTCCAACTATCGGCCCGACCTCACCCCGCGCGAACGGAACCGCGTGCTGTTCGTCGGGCGGCTGACCCGCGAGAAGCAGATCGATCTGCTTCTCGAGGCGGTCGTCGGCCTCGATCCCGCGCTCGATGTGCAGGTCGACATCGTCGGCGGCGGGGATCAGCGCAAGCATCTGGAGCAGCTCGCCGAACGGCTCGGGCTCGCCGATCGCGTGACGTTCCATGGTCGCGTCGAGGAAGACGAGCTGCGGGCGCTGTACTCGCGCGCGAGTGTGTTCGCCATGCCTTCGGTGGCCGAGCTGCAGTCGATCGCCACGATGGAAGCGATGGCTTCGGGTCTGCCCGTCGTCGCCGCCAACGCCATGGCGCTGCCCCACCTAGTGCACGACGGCGAGAACGGGTACCTCTTCGACCCGGCGTCGTCCGCCGATCTGGCCGCGAAGCTCACGACGGTGCTGACGGCCGCACCCGAGGAGCGGCGCCGGATGCAGGAGGCCTCGCTCGCGGGCGTTCGCATCCACGACATCGACCGGACGCTGCGCACCTTCGAGGCTCTGTACCGGGGCCAGCCGGTCGAGGACTAGGGCGAGCCCGTGGCCGTTGGGGTGCGTCGGGTGGCGCTGGTGTGCGACTATTCGCTCGATTACCTCGGCGGCGCCCAGAGCGCTTTCCTGGACGAGGCGCGGCTGCTGCGTGACCGAGGGCACGAGGTGGTCATCGTCGCTCCTGCATCGCGCCGGGCGGACGGGGGAGCGCTTCGCCGCTGGCAGGACGAGGGCGGTGACGTGATCGCCGTGCGAGCTCGGGTGACGCTGCCGGGTGTCCAGCTTCCCGTGATCCGCAACACCCAACGCCTGCGGGAGCGGTTGGCGGATGGATTCGCGGAACGTGACATCGATGTCGTGCACGTCCACTCCGAGTTCGGGCTGTCGGCCGGCGCCGTCTCGGTTGCGCGGGCTCGAGGCATCCGTACCGTCCAGACCGTGCACACGTTCTTCTGGCGCGCGGATATGCCCGACGGGTTCGGAGGGGCCCTGGCTGCCACGGTCGGTGCCTTCGGGCGCTGGCTGCGCGGATTTCCCACAACGCGTGCCGAACTCGCACCGGCGCCCGTCGATTCGGCGCTCCGCAACCTGACCCTGTCGCTCGCCCTGCGGGTGGACATCGTGGTCTCGCCCTCAGCTCACCAGGCCGAACGGCTTCGTGCCGCAGGGGTCCGGGCGGTGCGGGTCGTGCCGAACGCCGTTGCCCCCGGACCCGTGGGCGAGCCGCTGACCGAGGCCGGCCCGCCGCTGCGCATCCTCTGGGTCGGCCGCTTGGTTCCTGAGAAGCGCCTGATCGAGTGGATCGACGCCGTGGTTCAGACCGCCGCCGTGGTGAATCCCGGCAGCTTCGAGGTCGAGATCGTGGGCGAGGGTCCGTTGCGCGCAGCCGCGGAGCAGCGCGTCGGTGACGCGCCGGTGCGATTCCTCGGGCGCCTGTCCCGAGAGGCGGCGCAGGAGCGGATGCGTGCGGCCCATCTCATCGCCCTGACGTCGTTCGGATTCGACAACCAGCCCGTCACCATCGTCGAGGCGCTCGAGGCCAGGCGCGGGATCTTCTACGTCGACCCCGCGCTGACCGAGGGTACGGAGCTGTCGGGTATCCGTGCGGCCGGTCCCGACGTTCGAGCGATGTCGCAGCTACTGACGACACTGGTGCGCGACCCCCGCCCGGTGGTCGAGGCATCCGCTCGCGCACGCGAAGCGGCCCGCGAGTTCAACCCGGTGCTCCACGTCGCGCGCATCACCGACGCGTACTCGGCGACCCCGCCGCTCTGACGCGCGGGCGCGGCGTCGCGCGGTTGGCGCGTCACGGCAGGCGCGAGCTGTCGACAGGTACTCGGCGGTAGCCGTCGCGGAGCACGACGACGATCGTCGCCGTGACGCCGAGGGTGGATAGGGCTGCGACAACCAGGAACAGGATCATGGCAGAAAAGCTACGGCGGTCGAGATAGTGCCACGAGTGGCAGGAAAGCCGTGTACCGTATGAATCCTGCCAGCGGGTCCGGTTCATCGAGGAGCACGCATGAAGACAGTTGCCGTGATCGTCCAAGACGGATTCGCACCGTTCGAATTCGGCGTCGCGTGCGAAGCCTTCGGGCTCGATCGTTCCGACGACGGAGTGCCGAACTTCGACTTCCGCGTGGTGACGCCCGAGCCGGGCGCGGTCGCATCCAGCATCGGATTCACGATCAACGTCGAAGCCGACCTGTCGTTCGCGGACGAGGCGGATCTCGTCATCGTGTGCCCCGTCCCACGCCGGACGTGGGGCAGCATCGATCCGCGCGTCCTAGACACCGTGCGTCGTGCGGCCGGTCGGGGCGTCTGGCTGCTCAGTGTGTGCAGCGGATCGTTCGTCCTTGCGGCGTCCGGCGTCCTCGATGGGGGCCGCGCCACGACTCATTGGCGCTACGCCGACACGATGGCAGAGATGTACCCCCGTATCGAGGTCGATCCGGACGTGCTCTACGTGCAGGATGGCCGGATCATCACGAGCGCAGGCACCGCGGCGGGCCTGGACGCCTGTCTGCACCTCTTGCGGATCGAACTCGGCGCCGAACTGACGAACATCATCGCCCGACGAATGGTCGTGCCCCCGCAGCGCGACGGCGGGCAGGCGCAGTTCATCGCGCAGCCCCTGCCCGAGGCATCCTCTCTCTCGCTGTCGCCGGTGACCGACTGGATGCTCGCAAACCTGCAGCGCGACCTCGCGGTCGAGGACCTGGCGGCACGCGCGCACATGTCGCCGCGGACGTTCGCGCGACGGTTCAAGGCCGACCTGGGGACCACCCCCGCGGCCTGGCTCGCGCGGCAGCGCATCATCCATGCGCAGCGCCTGCTCGAGACGACAGACCTCGCGCTCGACCGCATCGCGTACGAGTGCGGCTTCGGTTCGGCCGCCGTGCTGCGGCAGAACTTCGCGCGGGTGCTCGGGACGACCCCGACCGCGTATCGGGCGACGTTCACCTGTGTTTCGGATGTCTCGGACGATCGAGTCCTCGAGGGCTCCGTCGCCTGACCCCGTCTCTAAGAGGCCGCGCGCTCGAGGCGGTTCTTTCGTAGGCGATGGTCCGGCATGACATCGTCGAGCAACGCCGCAAAGCGAGGGCCGTGGTCGGGCGCAATTCGATGAGCGAGTTCATGAACGAGGACATAGTCGATAGCGTCCGTCGGAGCGCGCACGAGATCGGGATTCACCGTCAGCCGTCCGGCCGATGACATGGATGCCCAGCGTGATGTCATCGAGCGCACTGTCACTTCTCCGGGCGCCACTGGCGCACGGAACAACGCGACGCAGTCGGGCAGTCGGCGGGTGATCACCTCGCGAGTGCGAGCGCGGTACCACGCTCGCACGACGCGTTCGATCCCGACAGTGTCGTCGTATTCGATTCCGTCCATGAGCAGAAAGTCGCCGACGCGACGCACTTGCTGAGTTGATGTCGCGCCAACACCGATGCGCAGGCGGTACTGGCGGCCGAGGTACCGGTGTGTCTCGCCCGGTACCCATCGTCGGGCTGGGGTGCGTGGCCGGAATTGAGCGAAGTAGCGTTGCTGTTCCAGAATCCACCGAGCGCGTGTGCGAACCCGCGCTCCTATCGCCTCGAGCTCCGCGGCCAGCGGTGCGATGACGAGAACATCCCCATCCGGCGATACCGAGATGTCGAGCGTCGCGCGATCCGCCCTGCGGACCTCGACGGTGAGGACTTGGTCGCCGTAGACGACGGTTAGCGAGTTCACGGGAACCGTGCGCGAGCGATCCGGAGTACGTCTGTCCGGATCGCTTCTTCATCGTCAGCCGTAAGCGTCATCCCCATGTCGGCTTCGACGACGTCCCACAGGTACATGTCTATGGCGGTTTCGAGATCGTTACGCGCGGTGGAGTTCCCATCCCAGATTCCGACGACAAGATGTGACTGGACGATATCGATCAGGCCAGATGCGACGGCGGCAACGGCATCTGGTGCAGGCGCCTGGCCGCCAACGGCCTCCGCGAACCGACCGCCGATCGCTTCGAAGACCGATGCCGCGTGCGGGTCGCCGCGCACGGCCTCGGGCAGATCTGCCTTTTCGTTCCCCCGCCCCCGTGCGACGCTCTCGGCCACCTGACGCACATGTGCGAGGTACGCGAGCTCATCGAGGCGATGAGCTCGGTGCGCATCGATCGCCTCCTGCAGCATGCGCGAAAAACGTTCGTAGAAGGCAGGGTCTTCGTCCATCTGTTCAGAGATCCGGCGACGCGTTGCATGGGCTATCCGGTCGGCGCGAGCTGCGGGCGATACTCCCGCCTCTTCTGCGGCAGCGCTCACCGCGGCGGGGTCGCTCAGATCGAGCGGAGGGATGTGCTCCACCGGGGGGAGCGCGGTGACGTGATCGTCGAGCAGCTTGCGAATCTTGGGTTCATAGTCACGGAGGTCGACGCGTTCGTTGTAGCGATGCTGCGCAGCGCGGCGAAGTGAGACGAACCAGGCCCAGTCGGTCTTGTATCGCTCGAGTCGTTCTGCCGGAACGACCTCATCGATGAGCTCGCTCGAGAGAGCGATGTGTAGGGTGCGGGTGAACGCGCTGAGCCGAGCGTAGAACTCGTCACGGATGTCATCAGGGGCGACGCGCTGTTCCTGTGCTTCTCGGTCGTCGCGACGCGTGCCATCGAAGATCGCCCACACCGCCGACCAGCGCCCGTCGAGTCGGCCGATCTCTTCGCGCACGCTTGCCACCGCTCCCGCGATGTCGGCCGGGTCGAAGTCGCCGAGCGCGCTGTACTTGTCGAGCGCCTGATCAAGCTCTTGCAGCAGCCCTTCGTAGTCGATGACGACGCCGAAGTCCTTCGTCGGGGCGTCGGACGACGGAGGGTCGTAGAGACGATTCACCCGCGCGATCGCTTGCAGCAGGGTGTGGTCGCGCAGCGCCCGGCAGATGTAAAGCACGGTATTGCGGGGGGCGTCGAAGCCGGTGAGGAGCTTCGACACGACGATGAGGATCTCGGGTTCCCCCGGTCCCTTGAATGCCTCGATCACCTGCTGGTTGTAGGCGGTTTCGGTGCCGTAGCGGCCCATCGTGTCGTCCCAGAATCGCTGGACGAGTTCGCGGGATTCGCGGTCGCCCGCTTCGGCATCCGTATCGTTCCCGGGTGCCGAGATGACGACTTCGCTGCTGACGTCACCGATCTCGTCCAGCACTTCTTTGAACCGGATGGCGGCTGCCTTGTCGGGGGCGATCAGCTGCGCCTTGAGCCCCGTGCCTTGCCAGTGCCGGCGGTAGTGCTCCGAGATGTCGAAGGCCTTGGCCCTGATCACCTGCCCGGTCGCGGTGAGCGCCTTCTCGGTCGAGAAGCGACGCTTGAGGTCGCGGCGTTGCTCGGCTGTCAGGTCTCGGCTGACCAGATCGAACCATGAGTCGAGGCCGGCCTCAGAGATGCGCTTCTCGACGTAGCGGCCTTCGTAAAGCAGGGGGACTACCGCCTTGTCGGCGTTCGCGTCCGCGATCGTGTAGCGATGAATGAGATCGCCGAACGTGCGGAAGCTGCTGCGCTCCCTTGTCATCAACGGGGTGCCGGTGAAGGCGATGAAATTTGCCGAGGGCAGTGAACGTCGCATCTTTTTGGCGAACTGACCGAAGTCGCCGGCGCGCGCTGAATGGCCGCGATGGCCCTCGTCGACGAGAACGAAGACGTTGGGGTCGGGTTCGATTTCGAGCGTCTCGAGCGTCTTGGCGGCGTTCTCGAACTTGTTGACGATCGTGGTCACGAGCGGTGCGCGGTCGCGGATCAGCTCAGCAAGGTGACGCCCGCTGCGGGCGCGGACGGGGTCGAGTCCGCACGAGCGGAACGTGTCGCGAATCTGCACGTCGAGATCGTCGCGGTCGGTCACGAGAATCACACGGGCATTTGGGATGCGGGTGTACTCATATTCGAGCGCCTTGGCGAGCATGACCATGGTGAGCGATTTGCCCGAGCCCTGGGTGTGCCAGATCAGACCTCCGGGTCGGCGTGCGCCGGGTGCGCCCGAGGTGACCTGTTCGATCGCGCGGGTCACGGCGAAGTACTGCTGATGTCGCGCGACCTTGCGGGTTCCGCCGTCGAACACGGTGAACGTGCGTACCAGTTCGAGCAGACGCTCGGGGCGGGCGAGAGCGAAGATCGTCGCGTCCTGCTCGCTGGGAGTGCGGGCAGCGAGACCCTCGAGTTCGAGTGCGGCGGTGCCGAAAAGCGCGGTCATCGTTGCGGGGTCGAGCGCCGTGCTGGTCGCCTCTTCGAGGGCGGCCTGTTCTGTGGCGGTATCGGGCTCGGCGTCGGGGTGCCGCCACGTTGTCCAGAACTTTTTCGGAGTTCCGACCGTGGCGTATCGGGCCGCGCTGCCATTACCCGCGAGGAGCAGCTGCGCGAAGTGGAAGAACCCGGGGATCTCTTTCGGCAGCTGGTAGCGCAGTAGCTGCCGGTCGGCCGTCGCGATCGCCTCGTCGGGCTTCTTGCATTCGATGGCCACGAAGGGGATGCCGTTGACGAAGGCGACCACGTCGAGTCGGTCGGTGGTGGTCGATCCTGTGCGCTCGACGGCGTACTCGACGGTGACGTGGTAGCTGTTTCGGCTCGGATCGGTCCAGTCGATGAAGGCGACCTGCGGGCTGACCGAGACGCCGTCGATGGTCTGTGAAATCGCGACCCCCCGCACGAGGTCGTCGTACACCTTCTGGTTGACCTTCTTGAGGTCGGAGAGGTTGCCGGGGTCGGTGAGCTTGCGGATGGCTTCGCGGGCACCGGAAGGGTCGAGCGGATAGTCGCGCCCGCGATGACGCACGGAGTTGAGGGCGAGCACGCGTTCTTCGAGCACCTCGTCGAGCACGACGTTGCGGCGCTTGCCTCCGCGCATGGCGAGGGACTCGGCGGGGGAGAGGGGCTGGAAGCCGGTGGCCACGAGCACCTGTACGGCGGGGAGTTGCGACTGCGCGCGCTCCCGCGCATCACGGAGCGGTTCGGTCATCGTGGTCCCCGTTCGTTGACGGTGTCGGTGCACTGAAGTAGCTTGGAGGCGGATTGGGCATCTCCCGATCGGCGACAAGGACCTGGGAATGCCCGGGTCCTTTCGTTTTCCTGCCGGATCATGGGAACACCTTCCCGTAGCGGAGCTTCGGGTCGATCAGGTCGTAGGCGCGATTCGGCTGGTCTGGCCGCAGTGCACGCAGGGCGATGGGTCGAGCGACGAGATCGGCGAGTTGCAGCCCGCTTGAGTTGGCGGCCTTCGGGACGATCAGACACTCGAAATCGATCAGACCGAAATCCATTCGCCGATACCCCCAGCCGGAACGGTTGGCGCTGATGCGCCGGAACTCGAGTTTTAGATCGCGGTCTTCATTGCGTCCGCGGCTCTCGAAGACGATCTGAACGCGTCGTCCGCGCTGAAACCGGTTGATGAGCAGCTCGAGCAGCCGTTCCATGCAGAAAAGCAGCGCGATTTCGTACGGGCTCATCGGTGCCGGGTAGCGGTCGACCAATCGCCGTTTGTCGATTGTGGACGCGATCACGTCGAATGCGGCGCCTTCTATCGCGCTGTTGAGTCGTTCGAAAAAGCGAGCGCGAAGCGCGGGGTCGCTACGCAGGATGCTGAACGCGCCCGTCTGCTTGCAGATGTCGGCCTCGTGAAGAACCACAGCGTCATGGCCCCAGAAATCAAACTTCAGTCGTTCGAGGGTGGGCACCACGCCATCGATGTAGTTCTCCTTTTTGAAGACGCAGAAAGCGAGCGTGAACATCGGAAAGTCCGCGTTGATCGGCGTCAGGCTGTGGTCGCCGCTCTCGTCGACGTAGACGATGTAGTCCGAGAATGCCGCTTCGGTCGCACTAGTCATCGGGTGCCTCCGCAGTGACGCGGATCTCGCCGGAGAGGAGTTTTTGCGCGAGTCCGCGCTTCTGCTCGCGGAGGAGCGCGACCTTACGGTCGAGGAGCGCGACCTCGTCGCGCATCGCGTCGAGAGCGCCGGCGATGCGCCGCTGCTCGTCGATCCCTGGCAGATGGATGCGGATCGCGGCCAAATCGTCGTAGTAGGTGCGGGTCCTCACGCTCCCGGACGCTCCAGCGCCGACGTCATGTCGCCAGCGCTGCGTCTCGAGAACGTGATCGAGGTACTCGGGCAACAGGTCGGCGTCGCAGGCGAAGAGCACGTAGTCGGGGCTGACGATCACGTCTCGATCGAGGCGTGACATCGCGATCGAGCCCACGTCGATACGCATCGGGTTATAGGCGAAGGAGCGAGGGGGAAGAATCTGGTATCGCGAAAGGTCGAGAGCGATCGTCTGTGCTCGCATGGGCACGATGCCGTTCTTGTTCGAGACTCCCATGACATCGGAGCGTTCGAAACGATCGGTGGCGTTGCGCGCGGTCAACTCATGGGTCGCGTCGCCGAGGCGGTGGGAGTCGGATCGAACGCCCGCTAGGACGTTGACGGTCACGGCGTACCTTGACTGTGCAGAAACGATCAGTCTTTCGACCGCGGCGATCGCGCTATCCCATGCGCGGAGAATATCGGCGATTCTTCGCTGCTCAGGGAGCGAGGGGAATCTCAGAGGGAGGGACAGGAAGACCTCGCGATTGAGGTTCTTCATCGTCGATTGTGTGCCGCTAGCACTCAACCGAATGCGTTGCCGCATATGGTCTGACTGGAGAGCGTACGCAAGCCAGTGTGAGCTGACATCAAGCGCGGGGGTGAGCTCCCAAATCAGGTCGGAAAGATAGAGCGAGGGATGGTCACTATCGATGTGAACAGCGGCGCCCACCATCTCCGCAGAGTTCTTGCGCCCCAACAGGACTGTGTTCCGCCTGACGGGCACTCGAAGCAGCTCCGGCTTGTCCGTGACTGCCTTATGTTCTTGCGCTCTGAACCTGCTGCCGAGGACAGCACCCGTCTTGAGTACGCCCAGTTCACCTTCTCTCGCGGGACGATCGTTGCCCGACGCGCTAAAACCCGCTCTAATGCGTGTGACTGCGTCCGCGACGGTTCCATCGGTCCATCCCTCGTTGCTCACTCGGCATCCCTCCCGAGCTTCTCGATCGTGGCGAAGTCTGCGACATCCGCTTCGACAGACTCGATATTGCGACGCTGGGCGTCGAACTCGTCGTAGCGAGTCTCGGCCAGACGCTTTGCGACCGCAGCCTGCATTCCACCGGCGTTCGTGAGCAGGTCTCGGCCGTTGAACTGGAGGAACGCGTCGAGCTTGTCGGCCCACTCCGCCATCGTCACGACCTGGCGGCGGCGGGCCTGGTCCTCAGCGAAGTCGAGGTACATCGTCACCACACGGTTGAGTTCTGAGAGTTCGTTCTCGTTCAGGTAGTTCTTGCCGACGCTCACATCGCGCTCGAGCCACTCGTCGAAGTAGTCCCACTGCGGCGCGTCTTTGAGCTTCGCGTCATCCATCGCGAACCCCTTGACGAGGTACTCGGCGAGCACAGTCGTCGCCCACCGCCTAAATTGCGTGCCCCGCGGCGATCGCACGCGGTAACCGATGGCAAGGATCATGTCGAGGTTGTAGTGCCGCACCGAGCGGGTCACTTCGCGCGCACCCTCGGTTCGAACTTGTAAGTAATCGTTACAAGTTGCGGCCTCGGTCAATTCACCGTCGCCGTAGATGGTTTGGACGTGTTGCGTGATCGCCTGTGGAGTCACCTGGAACAGTCCCGCGATGTCGCGCTGCGACAGCCACGCCGTGCCGTCGATCGCACGCAGTTGGACGTTCGCCAAGCCGTCCTCTGTCGTGTAGAGGACGATCTCGCCCGCGGGCTCGGACTCAGCCATCGATGCCCAGCTCCTTCAGGTAGCCGGCCATGCGTACGCGCACCTCGACAAGCTCGGCCTCAACCTGCTCGATCTCGCGTTGCACGGCGGCGATGTCGACCTCGGCCTCCGGTTCGAAGGTGTCGACGTAGCGAGGGATGTTGAGGTTGAAGTCGTTCTCTGCGATCTCTTCTATACGCGCCCGGCGCGAGTAGCGCTCGATTTCGGCACGGTCGCGGAACGTCTCGACGATCTTGTCGATGTGAAGCGGCTCGAGCAGGCTCTGCGATTTGGCCGGGGTGAACTCGCGGCTCGCGTCGATGAAGAGTACATCCTCGCGGTCGGCGTTCGCCCCACCTGCCTCACGTGATCGGTCGAAGATGAGGATGGCGACCGGAATGCCTGTCGTCGTGAACAGGTTCGACGGGAGCCCGATGACGGCATCCAGCAGATTCTCTTCGATGAGCGCCTTGCGGATGCGGCCCTCAGCCGCTCCGCGAAAGAGCACGCCGTGGGGGACGATGACGGCGACCCGGCCGGTCTGCCGCTTCGCCACCTCGATCATGTGAGTGATGAATGCGTAGTCGCCCTTGCTCTTCGGGGGGACACCGCGCCAGTACCGCTTGTAGGGGTCGGCAGAAGCGTCGTCGGCACCCCACTTGTCAAGAGAGAAGGGCGGGTTTGCGACCACGATGTCGAACTGACGGAGATGGGCACCCTCGAGCAGCTTCGGGTCGGTGAGCGTGTTGCCCCACTCGATCGTCGCCGAGTCGTTCGCGTGCATGAACATGTTCATGCGGGCCAGGGCGGAGGTCGCGCCGTTGACCTCTTGGCCGTAGAGCGCGTAGTTCTTCGAACCGACTTCGCGTGCGGCCTCGACGAGAAGGGACCCCGATCCACAGGCCGGGTCGAAGATCGTGTCGCCGGGCCGCGGAGCGGCGAGCTTGGCGAGCAATGTCGACACCGAGCGTGGTGTGTAAAACTCGCCCGCCTTCTTGCCCGCATCCGAAGCGAAGCGCGAGATCAGATAGATGTACGTCTCGCCGATGATGTCGTCGCTGACCCGCGAGGGGCGCAGATCGAGGGCGGGCTTGTGGAAGTCTTCGAGCAGGTGCACGAGGCGGCGGTTGCGCTCTTTCGTCTCGCCGAGATTTGACTCGGAGTTGAAGTCGATGTTCCGGAAGACGCCATCGAGTTTGACCTTGTTCTTCTCCTCGATGTCGTCGAGTGCGATATTGATGAGCTCGCCGATGTTGGCGGCCTTCCGCTGCTCGTACAGCGCATAGAAGCTGCTGCTCTCGGGCAGGATGAAGCGCTCGCGCTGAAGGAGACGTTCGATCTTCTCGTCGCGACGGGGATCGCCCGCGAACTGTGCGTCGAAGCGCTCACGATCTTCGATCCAGATATCGGAGATGTACTTCAGAAACAGCATCACGAGCACGTAGTCCTTGTACTGCGTCGCATCCACGACGCCTCGGAAGGTGTCGCAGGCGGCCCACGCGGCATTGTTGACCTGCTGCTGGGTGACGGTCGGGCTCATCGGGCGCTCCTGCTGGTAGGTATCTGGGCGGGCTGTCGGGTAGCGGCATCGAGACCGGTCGAGACGAGGGAGTGTTTCAGATCGGCCAAGCGTTGCGCGAGCCGGCGCTCCCGGTCGGCGATCATTGCGGCAGCGGCGATCGCGCGCTGCGTCGCCAGCGGTGGAGCAACGATCGGTAGCCGTTCGAGCACGCCTCGAGAGATCATCTTGACCCCTGTCCCCACGGCCTCGGAGGCCAGGTAGTTCTGAGCGTCGGGACGACCGATGTACCACGCCACGTACGCCGCATCGATGTCGGTGACAGGCGTCAGGATGAACAGGGGCGCGATAGCAACGAGCGGTTCTCGGTAGTCGCCCGGTGCCCAGGCGCTCCAAAAGGGTCCCCGCGATCGGAAGACGAGCTCCTCGGAAGAGATCCGGTGTGACGATCGATTGGGGGCGGCAATGCGGATCGCTTTTGTCGCGACGAACTCACCTGCGGCCGTCAGATCACCCTGCTGCACCGCCAGAGTTCCGCCCTGGCGGACGTCGCTGAGCCTTTCGCGCAGGGTGAGCCCTGAGCGAATGCTGCAGATGTCGCGTAATTCCATGACATCAGAGTAGCTGTGGATGCGTACTGAGAACAATCGCAAGCGTCACCAGTAATTCGAATACTGCAATACTGCCTTCCAGTATGACAAAAAGGGGTGCGCACCGCCTGCGAGCCGCCACGCCGCCAGTCCATTGCTCAACGACTAGCGGGGTGCTAAAGTTGAGTCAATAAGGCTCAACTTTAGAGTCGCAGATTTCAGGAGACACATGAACGCCACGCAACAGCCCGGACAGGAGGAGCAACAAAGCCCCCTCGAACAGTTCGGCATCAACCTCACCGACCGTGCCCGCCAGGGCAAGCTCGACCCTGTCATCGGCCGTGACGCCGAGATCCGGCGCGTCAGCCAGGTGCTCACGCGCCGCACCAAGAACAACCCCGTCCTCATCGGCGAGCCCGGCGTCGGAAAGACCGCCGTCGTCGAAGGTCTCGCCCAGCGCATCGTCGCGGGCGACGTCGCCGACTCGCTCCGCGACAAAGAACTCGTGAGCCTCGACATCTCGGCCCTCGTCGCCGGCGCGATGTATCGCGGTCAGTTCGAGGAGCGCCTGAAGAGCGTCCTGAAAGAGATCACCGAGTCGGATGGCCGGATCATCACGTTCATCGACGAGCTGCACGTGCTCATGGGTGCGGGCGGCGGCGAGGGCTCGGTTGCGGCATCCAACATGCTCAAGCCCATGCTGGCGCGCGGTGAGCTGCGCATGATCGGCGCGACGACGCTCAACGAATACCGCGAGTTCATCGAGAAGGATGCCGCGCTCGAACGGCGCTTCCAGCAGGTATACGTCGGCGAGCCCACGGTCGAAGACACGATCGCGATCCTGCGCGGCCTCAAGGAGCGTTACGAGGCGCACCACAAGGTTGCCATCGCGGACGCCGCGCTCGTCGCCGCCGCGAGCCTGTCGAATCGGTACATTCCGAGTCGTCAGTTGCCCGACAAGGCGATCGACCTGATCGACGAGGCCGCCTCACGCCTGCGCATGGAGATCGACTCGGCGCCGCTCGAGATCGACGAGCTGCGCCGGCACGTCGATCGACTGAAGCTCGAAGAGATGGCCCTGAAGAAGGAGAAGGACGAGGCATCCAAAGAGCGTCTCGGCAAGCTCCGCACCGACCTGGCATCGCAGGAGGAGCGCCTCGGCGAGCTACAGGGGCGGTGGGAGCGCGAGCGCGCCTCGCTCAACCGAGTGGGTGACCTCAAGACGCGGCTCGACGCCGCGCGGGTCGAGGCCGAGCGGGCTCAGCGCGAGGGCAACCTCGAACGCGCATCCCGCCTGCTCTACGCCGACATTCCGGCGCTCGAGCGCCAGTTGATGGAGGCAGAGCGCGCCGAGTCGACCGAGGAGCGCATGGTGGGGGATCAGGTGACCGACGAGGACATCGCATCGGTCATCGCGGCGTGGACCGGGATCCCCGTCGGTCGCCTGCTTCAGGGAGAGACCGAGAAGCTGCTGCACCTCGAGTCCGAGCTCGGCAAGCGCCTGATCGGGCAGAAGGACGCGGTCAAAGCCGTCTCGGATGCCGTGCGCCGCTCGCGCGCGGGCATCAGCGACCCCGCCCGGCCCACCGGATCCTTCCTCTTCCTCGGTCCTACCGGCGTCGGTAAGACCGAGCTGGCGAAAGCGCTCGCCGCGTTCCTCTTCGACGACGAGCACGCCATGGTGCGTATCGACATGTCGGAGTACGGCGAGAAGCACTCGGTCTCGCGGCTGGTCGGGGCCCCTCCGGGGTACATCGGCTACGAGCAGGGCGGCCAGCTGACCGAGGCGGTGCGTCGCCGCCCCTATTCCGTTGTGCTGCTCGACGAGGTCGAGAAGGCGCATCCCGAGGTCTTCGACGTCTTGCTGCAGGTGATGGATGACGGACGCCTGACGGATGGCCAGGGTCGCACGGTCGACTTCAAGAACGTCATCTTGATCCTGACGTCGAACCTCGGTTCGCCGATCCTGATCGACCCGACGCTGTCGATCGAGCAGAAGCGCGACGCGGTGCAGGGACTCGTGCGCCAGGCGTTCAAACCGGAGTTCATCAACCGTCTCGATGACATCGTGATCTTCCAGGCGCTCACGCAAGACGACCTGGCGCAGATCGTCGAACTCTCGGTCGATGCCCTGCAGCGCCGTCTGCACGAGCGCCGGCTGACCCTGGCGGTCACACCCGATGCCCGGGCCTGGCTGGCCGAGCGTGGGTACGACCCCGCTTTCGGGGCGCGGCCGCTGCGCCGCCTCATCCAGTCCGAGATCCAGGACCGCCTCGCCATGGCGATTCTCGCGGGCGGGGTCCGCGACGGCGACACGGTGCGGGTGGATGTCGCGGCCGACGGTTCGTCACTCGCGCTGACGAGCGCCGGCCCGACAACGCCCGCCGCGTCCGACGATGACATCGTCGAGGCCGAGCTGCTCGAGGACTGATCGGTCGGGCGCCGGATAGGGTTTCGGGCATGCGCGCCGTCTTCGCCCTCTGGCGCTCGACCCATCCCGGTCCGACGCTCGTCGTCACCGCCCTCTCGCTCGGCTTGGGCATTGCGGCGGGCCTGGATGCCTGGCGGGTCGCCGTACTCGTGAGCTCGGTCTTCTTCGGGCAGCTCTCGATCGGGCTCTCGAACGATGTGATCGACAGTGACCGTGATCGTCGAGTCGGGCGCACCGACAAGCCCATTGCGCGCGGCGATGTTTCGCTCCGCACGGCCTGGCTCGCGGCGATCACCACCGTTGTCGTCGCGCTCGCGCTTTCGGCAGTTCTCGGACTCGGGATGTTGGGGGCACACGCCGTGTTCCTGGCCTCTGCCTGGGCCTACAACGCGGGGCTGAAGTCCACCGCGATCTCGATCGTGCCGTTCCTCGTGAGCTTCGGCCTCCTGCCTTCGCTCGCGACTCTCGCGTCATCCGAGCCCGAGATCGCCGCGTGGTGGGCGAGCCTTGCGGGGGCGGTCCTCGGTGCGGCCGTACATCTGACGAACGTGCTGCCCGACCTGGACGATGATCGAGCCACCGGGGTCCGCGGCTTCCCGCACCGGATCGGGGCACGCTGGTCAGCGGTGCTCGCAGCGGGAGGAATCGTCGCCGGAGCCGTTGCCGTCGTCTGGGGATCCGTGAACGGAGACATCGGCCGTGTCGGCGTGCTGACCTGGGTGTCCGCGGCCCTCGTCGTGGCCGCGGCGGTCGCAACCGTCGTCCTCGCCGTCAATCGGGCACCGGGTCGCGTGCTGTTCCGGCTGGTGATGTCGGCGGCACTCATCCTGGCCCTGCAGCTCGTCCTCTCGGGCGGTGGATTAACCGGGTGAAGGCTGGTGGCGCGACCCCGAGGTCCGCGCCACGGGATCGAAGCCCATAGCGTACGCCCGCGCCAGGATGCCTCCGGATATCCCGCCGAGGGCCACGCGAACCGCTGCCCCGCGCGCGCGATCGGGAACACGCGTCAATGCACGCCCCAACACCGTGTTGGCTGCCGCGATGCGACCCGAGAGCACAGCGGCCGCCAGGCGACGTTGTTCCCACCGCGCGAGCTCGGGCTCGGGTGCGGCGCCCTCTCGGACCCACTGGGCGAGCAGGGGCGCGAGCGTCGCGGCGTCGACCAGTCCGAGATTCATGCCCTGGCCGCCGATGGGGCTCACCTCGTGCGCCGCGTCGCCGATCGCGAAGACCCGGCCCGCGCGCATCGCCGGGACGAGAGCTCGGCGTACCCCGAAGGCTGTGGCCCACGTGATCGCCTCCGCGCCACCGGCGTAGCCCATCCGTCGAGTGACGATCGAGCGCAGGCGGTCGGCCGCGGCATCCCCCGCCTCCACCCCGCCCGATTCAACCCACGCGACGTACCGGCGCATCCCGTCGGGTAACGGAAAAGACTCGAGCACCCCGTCGGCCTCGAGCCGGACGACCGCGGAGTCGCCGTCATTGCTCGTGTCCGGAGCATCCGTCATCAGATAGCGGTCGGGATAGTTTCGTGTGCGGACCGCTGCCGTCAGCGGACTGACCGCACGGCCTCGGGACCCCGTTGCGATCACGACGATCGGTGCCCGCTCGACCACCGCGGCGCCGTGGTCGTCGCGGAGTTCCAGCTCGACCCCGGACCCGCCGTCGGAAGCAACACGCGTTGCCGTCAACCCGCGGCGCACGTCGGGTGCACCCCAGAACGCTGCCGTCGCGGCGAGCGCGGCCTCGGTCGCGTGCTGGGGGAGGGTGGCGACATACGGATGCTTCGAGCGCAGCCGATCGAAGTGGACGCTCCCGAGCCGGCGACCCTGTGCCGTCGCAATGCCGGTCCGGACTCGTCGGGCGTCGGCGAGCAGCCGCTCGGTCGCCCCCGAGTCCTCGAGGGCACTGAGCGCAGCGGCGTGCAGTCCGACCGCTCGCGTCCCCGCCGAGGGGTTCTCGCGACCATCGATCACCGAGACGTCGACCCCGAGGCGGGCCAGTTCGGCCGCGACCATCACGCCCACCGGGCCGGCGCCGACCACGATCACATCGCTCATGTCGTGAGGTCCCGCACGGCGAGCAGACGGAACGGGGCAGGGCGCTCGACGCGCCATCCGTCCGGCACCAGCTCGGTCAGCTCGGCGCGGGTCCAGCTGCGCCGGATCGAGCGCAGGCCGTCGGTGCGCAAAAAGCTCCCCGGCGCGAGCGGCGTGATGCCGACGGCGTAGGCCGCGTACGCGAGGCGCGAGCGGGCGATGTCTGAGTGCACGGCCAGCCGTGTGGCGAGGCGCCCCGAGTCCTCCAGCACCGTTCGCAACTGACCCGGAGTGAGGTGATGCATGACGTGACTCGAAAGCACGACATCGAAACGCTCGCCAGAATCGGCCAGGCCCGTGCTGTCGATCAGTCGGTACGCGACGCCCCGCAGCGGACCTGCGGCGCGGGCGACGGCCAGGCTTCGATCGTCGGGGTCGATCCCCACGCCGCTCACATCGAACCCGTCCGCTCGCGCACGCAAAACGAGCTCGCGCAGCACATCGCCCCCGCCGCATCCGATGTCGAGAAGCCGCACGGGCCCCGGCGTCGCGGCAAGGGCGGGGCGCACTCTCGTGCGGTAGACGGTGCCCCAGGCGGCGACCAGTCGGTTCACGAGGGTGAATCGCTCCAGAGTTCTGCGCAGCCGCACGGGGTCGCAGTCCGGATCGTCCATGAGCTCGCGCAGGTCCTCCGCGCGCGTGGCGAGGGTCGTCCGGTCGCGCCGCGCCGTCTGGGCCGTCATCCCGCGGCGACCGGCTCGGGTTTCCGGTCGAGCTCGACCGGACCATCAGCACCGCTCGCGTCCACCCGTGCAGCCGCGTCTATCACGGGTGCCGAGGGCACGCGTGCGGTGAGCAGCGCCGACTCGACGGTGAGCCCGGGCCCGAAGGCCACGCCGATTGCGCGCGAGCCATCGGCCAGAGCAGGGTCCTCGAGCATCCACGCCATGATGAACAGCACCGTCGCGGACGACATATTGCCGAAGCGGCGCAAGACATCGCGCGAGAGTTCCAGGGCGTCCGCGGGCAGGTCCAGCGCAGCCTCGAATCGGTCCAGGATGCTTCGGCCGCCCGGGTGCACGAGCCACAGGTCGACCTGCCCCGCGCGGTTGAGGACGGGAGCCAGCGCGTCGCGCACCTCACGTCCGACGATGCGCGGAACCTCCGCAGTGAGCGTCATCTCGAAGCCATGGTCGCCGATGATCCACCGCATGTCGTCCTCCCCCTCGCTCGTCAGCGCGGTGGCGAAACCGTCGAGCTCGAGGCTCGGGGCGACGGGCGAAGGCTCTGCTGACACCACCGCCGCGGCCGCGCCGTCGGCGAAGACCGCGGACGCGACGATCTGCTCGGGATCGAACGATGCGCGCAGGTGGATGCTGCAGATTTCACCGCACACGACCAGGACCATGGCGTTCGGGTCGGCGGCGCATATGCGTGCCGCCTGGCGGAGCGCCGGGAACGCCGCGGCGCAGCCGACGAACCCCAGGTGATCACGCTCGACGGTGGTGCGCAGCCCGAGGTCCCGCACGAGCCGATAGTCGGGACCCGGGGCATAGAAGCCGGTGCACGACGCGGTCACGACGTGCGTGATGGCGGATGCCTCGACATCCGCCCGCGACAGAGCATCCCGCGCCGCCCGCTCGAAGAGTGGCGGGGCCTCGTGGCGATAGACGTCATTGCGCGTTCCCGTCAGCGGCGACAGCACCTGCCGGGTGTCCGCGTCGAGGAATGCGGAGGGTTCGGCGGTGTGCGCCGCGAGCTCGGCAAGCACCGTGTGCCGGGTGTCGATGGCCGACTGATCGAACGCCGCGCCGATCAGTCGTGCCGTCAGTTTCTCGACGCCGGGCTGGGCGAGGAAGAGGTCGCGCACCGCAGATTGCGTCAGAACTGGGGTCGGAACGGCCGTGCCGATGCCGAGGATGTGGGCGGGCATGTCTCAGAGTAACCAGCCCCGGGATGCCGAGGGCCCGGGGGCGACACCTGAGTCCGGTGATGCGAGCGGGTCTGGACAGCGGAGGTGATCGGGAGGAGCCTGGATGCTGATGCGCACCGACGGGTGCGCGCGGGTATGAGGAGGACACATGTTCACGGGTGAGCACGCCTTCAGCGGGTTTTCGGTGGACGACATCGACGCGGCGCGGCACTTCTACGGTGAGCAGCTCGGGTTGACGGTGGAGGACGATCCGATGGGATTCCTCCGCCTACGGCTTTCCTCGGGTCCTCCCATCTTGATCTATAGCAAGCAGGTTCATCAGCCCGCGAGCTTCACGATCCTGAACTTTCCCGTCGATGACGTCGAGGCCGCGGTGGATGACCTGAACGCCCGTGGCGTGGTCACCAAGATCTATACGGACCCCGACTACGGCACGAACGACAGTGGCATTTCGCGGGGGATGGGCCCTGATATCGCCTGGTTCCGCGACCCGGCGGGCAACGTCCTGTCGGTGCTCAAGGTCGACTGAGCCCGGGCGGGCCGTCTCAGTCCAGGCTCGCCCACCCGGTCGGTCCGCTCGACCCGGCGGCGTATTCGTCGAGCGGCACGGTGCCCGCACGCCAGGCGTCGATCGCGGGCTGCACGATGTGCCAGCACTGTTCCGCGGCGTCGGCCCGCACCGAGAGCGTGGCGTCGCCGTCGAGGATGCCCGACAGCACCTCGCCGTAGGCCTTCAGTGCCCCGTCGCCCAGGTCGGCCGTGAGTACCGTTTTCTCGAGCCGGAACGGGTCATCCGCACCGTTGACGTTGAGCTCGAGCGACATCCGGTCGGGACCGAGCGTGAATCGCAGCACCGAACCGTCGGCATCGCCCGTGAAGCCCGCGGGCAGGTGCCGGACCGGGCGGAATCGCACGATGATCTCGGCGTCGCGCGCGGCAAGCGCTTTGCCCGAACGGAGCGTGAACGGCACGCCCTGCCAGCGGGCGTTGCGTACCTCGCAGGTCAGCTCCGCCAGGGTCTCGGTATGGCGGGCGGGATCGACGCCATCCTCATCGACGTACGACGGTACCGGCCGGCCCGCGATCGTTCCCGCCGTGTAGATGGCGCGGCGGGACGCGTGCACGGGATCGTCGTCCCACAGTGCGGTGGCCCGCAGGGCCGCGGATGTCGCGTCCCGCAGGTCGACCTCGTCGAGGGTCGCGGGCGGCTCCATCGCGACAAAGGCGAGCACCTGCAACAGGTGGCTTTGGATCATGTCCGTCAGCGCACCGGCATGGTCGTAGTAGCCGGCGCGGCCCTCGAGCGCGAGGGATTCGTCGTATCGGATGACGACGGATTCGACGTTCTCGGCAGACCACACCGGCTCGAGCACCCGGTTCGCGAAACGAACGCCCAGCAGATTCAGCACCGTCGACCGCCCGAGGAAGTGGTCGACGCGGAAGACCTGCTGCTCGGGGACGAGACCTTGCAGGGTGGCGTTGAGGGTCCGTGCGCTTTCTTCATCGACGCCGAACGGCTTTTCGAGGGCGAGGATGGTTCCCTCCGGTAGCTCGACGTCGGCGAGGGCCTCGCACGCTCGGGCGGCGACCGCCGGGGGTACCGCGAAGTAGAGCGCGAGCCGGCCGGGTGTCGAGGTGACGAGTGCGCGCAGGTCGTCGGGGTTCGTGATGTCCGCTCGCGTGTAGCTCGTGGAGGCGATGACCTCGTTCGCGACCTGTGCGCCGCCGGCAGCGAACGAGGCCCGCACGACATCACGCCAGTGGTCGTCGCTCCAGTCGTCCATCCCGGCACCACGCAGGTGCACGAGCCGCCAACTTTCACGGGTGAGTAGCTCGCCGAGTGCCGGCAGCAGCAGGCGCGAGGTCAGGTCGCCCGAGGCGCCCAGGATCAGAAGCGTGGTCGGGGCCGTCATGCGCCCACCCTATCCGCGAAGGCCGAGACGGAGCCCGACAGGCTCCGGCGGCGGGCTTCTCCCAGGCCCGGCTGACATCATCGGGAAGATGACTTCCCCTATCGCGGACTACGCCATGCTCAGCGACACCCGCACGGCTGCCCTCGTGTCGCGCGAGGGCAGTGTCGATTGGCTCTGTCTTCCCCGCTACGATTCGGCATCCGTCTTCGGTGCGCTTCTCGGTGATAGGCGGCACGGATGCTGGAGTCTGCGACCGACGGATGAATCCGCGATCTCCACCCGGCGCTATGAGCACGACACCTTCGTGCTCGTGACGCGCTGGGAGGGTGCGAGCGGTGTGGCGGAAGTCTGGGACTTCATGCCCCACGGCGGGGACACGATGCCCACCGGAGGCGCCGGGGTGGCCCTCGTCCGTCGCGTCGTCGGGGTCAGCGGGATGATGGATTTCACGCAGCACCTCACGCTGCGCTTCGACTACGCGCGGGCCGTTCCGTGGGTGCGTCAGGTCGGCACCGACGAAGCGCCCGCTCTGCTCGCCGTCGCCGGGCCGGACGCGGTCATCGTGCGTGGGCCCCGCTTGGCGCCGACCGATCACGCGCACGCCGGAAAGCTGACGGTGGAGGCGGGGGAGCACGAGGACCTCACGCTCTCCTGGTTCCAGTCGTATGAGGAGGCGCCCCCGGTGGTCGACGTCGATCGGGCGCTCGCCGCGACGATCGAGTGGTGGCAGGACTGGGCGGCGCGGATCGACCACGACGGCCCGCACCATGACGCCGTGGTGCGCTCGTTGCTGGTGTTGCGTGCCCTGTCCCACCACGACACCGGGGGGATCGTGGCGGCCGCGACGACCTCGTTGCCCGAAGAGTTCGGCGGAACCCGCAACTGGGACTATCGCTACGTTTGGCTGCGCGATGCGGCACTCACGCTCGAGGCGCTGATCAGTCACGGATTCCTCGGCGTCGCCGATCGCTGGCGAGCATGGCTCATCCGAGCTATCGCCGGCGATCCCGCCGAGCTGCAGATCATGTACGGACTCGGCGGCGAACGGGACCTGTTCGAGCGCGAGCTCGACAGCCTCCCGGGCTATGACGGCGTGGGGCCTGTCCGCGTCGGCAACGGTGCCGCGAACCAGTTCCAGGGCGATGTGATCGGCGAGGTCATGGTTGCGCTCGATGAGGCCCGCAGGGCGGGATTGCCCGAGTCCGAGGCGTCCTGGCCCATGCAGCGCGCATTGTTGACGTATGTCGAGGCGAACATGGACCGGCTCGACAACGGCATCTGGGAGATTCGCGCCGAGCCGCGGATGTTCACCCACTCGCGCGTGATGATCTGGGCGGCGCTCGATCGCGGTATCCGCGCAGTGCGCGAGGAGGGGCTGGAGGGACCCGCGGAGCATTGGGAGCAACTACGCGACCGCATGCGTGACGAGATCGACGCGAGCGGCGTCGACCCCGACGGCGGGTTCTTTGTGCAGTTCTACGGCACACGCGAGGTGGATGCCTCGCTGCTCATCCTTCCGCAGGTCGGATACTGCGCACCGGATGACCCCCGGATGCTCGCGACCGTCGCCGAGATGGAGCGGACGCTCATGCCCGACGGGTTGCTGCTGCGGTACCGCACGGAAAGTGGTGTCGACGGGCTGGCGGGCGACGAGCATCCGTTCCTGGCCTGTTCGTTCTGGCTCGTCCAGCAGTACGCCGCGTCGGGACGGGGTGAGGATGCCGCGCGCTTGATGGACCGGCTCTGCGGACTTGCGAACGACGTCGGTCTGCTCGCGGAGGAGTACGACGTCGGTGGACGCCGCCACGCGGGCAACACCCCTCAGGCGCTGTCGCATCTCGCGCTGGTCGGTGCCGCCGACGCGCTCGCCGGTCACTATGGGCGAGCGGCGGCGTCCGCGCTGAAGCATCCTTCTTCCGTCACGTCACCCATCGTTCGCCCCTGAACACGCGTATCCTGATCGCTCCCGTTCGTTCCGCAAGGAGAGCGCGCATGGCTTCACCGCAAGAGCTGACACGTCGGGCCGCGATCGCCGGCTACGAGCTGATCGGGCAGCCCGCGGCGCTGGATCTCGATGGCATCGCCCAGGTCGCGGCGACCGTGTGTGGGGTGCCTCGGGCGGTCGTGAACATCATCGACGAGCGGTACCAGCACTCGGTGGCGGGCGTCGGTGTCGACCCGATGGTGTGCTCTCGCGACGACTCGATGTGCGCCGTCGTCTTCGAGAATCCCGGGCATGTGGTGGTGCCCGATGCGCGCGAAGATCCCCGTTTTTCCGCCAACCCGTTCGTCACCGGGCTGGTGGCGAACGTGCGTTTCTACGCGTCCAGTCCGCTCGTCACTCCCTCGGGGGTGCCGATCGGGACGCTGTGCGTCTTTGACGATGAGGTGGGCGATCTTTCGCCCGAGGCGAGCCACGCACTCGAGTTGCTCGCACACCAGGTCGTCGAGGTGCTCGAGCTGCGGCGTGCCGCCCGCATCCTGCTGCGCACGAACGCCGAACTCGCCCACTTCGCGGGACAGGTGAGCCACGATCTGCGGAACCCGCTGAACGCCGTCTCGGGTTTCATCGAGATCGCCGCCGACGACCCCGAGCTCGCCCACGCGCCCCACGCGGTCCGCGCGCTCGAACGCGCGGAGTCGGCGGTCTCGCGGATGGACTCGATGATCGTTGATCTGCTCGATTACGCCCGGACCGGCGGCGCGATCGCGAGTCGCTCCGATATCGATCTGGAGAGAATCGTCCGCGCCGTCGCGGATGATCTGGATGCTTCGCTGCGGGAGACGCGGGCCCGGATCGTCTACGACGCGCCGGTGCGCGTCACGGGCGACCCGACTCTGCTGCGGGCGTTGTTGCAGAACCTCATCGCGAACGCGGTGAAGTTCGCCGCGGCCGAGGGCGAGGAGCCGTTCGTCGAGGTGCGCGCTTTGCGGGTGTCCGGGGGCTGGCGCGTGACCGTGGACGACAACGGCCCGGGAGTCCCCGTCGAGGACCGCGAGCGCGTGTTCGTCGCCATGGAGCGCGGCAATCACTCGACGCCCGGTATCGGACTGGGCCTCGCAACGTGCCGGCGCATCGTCGAGGCGCACGGTGGCCTGATCGGCATCGAGGATTCGGACCTGGGTGGTGCCAGTTTCTGGTTCGTGCTGCCCGACGGGCCCGCGTAACTCCGCGCCCCGGAGGGCGACAGTTCGCGGCATCCGCTCCACCGATCGATGGCGCGGATGCCGCGAAGAGGAGCCGAAGCTCGTGGTCAGCCCCGCAGCGCCTCGACGAGTTTGACCCGACCGCCCATGCGCAGCAACGAGTTCTCGTAGATCTTCGCGGCGACGAAGATGGCCGCGATGCAGGTTGCCATCAGGATCGCGAGCGACAGCAGCGGCTCCCACCACTGTGCGTCGCCGAGGAACAGCCGCAGCGGCATTCCCACGGGGGCCGAGAACGGCACGTACGACATGATGCCGACCACGAGCGGGTTGTCGTTGAAGAAGATCACCAGGAAGTACGGCGCCATGATCAGCATGGTGAGGGGCGTCGTCGTCGAACCGATGTCTTCCTGACGCGAGACCATCGCGGCCGCGGCGGCGAACAGCGACGCGAGCAGGATGAAGCCGAAGAAGAAGAACACCGCGAACCACGCGATGGGACCGCCGAGACCCTGCAGAAGCGCCGTCTGGCCTGTTACGGATAGGCCGACGACCGCGATGGCGGCGAGTCCCAGAATCTGGGCCATCGCGAGGATCGTGTTGCCGATCACTTTGCCGGCGAGCAGCGCGCGAGTGGGAACGGCCGAGATCAGGATTTCTACCACGCGGGTCTGCTTCTCTTCGACGACGCTCTGCGCGATCGTGCCGCCGAACAGCGAGGCCGCGAGCAGGAAGACGGCCCCGAACCCGATGGCGACCAGGTAGCGGAGCGCGCCGCCGGTCTCGTCCCGGTCGAGCAGTTCGACGGTGGGGGTCTGAGCAAGCAGCAACAGCAGTGTGGTGGGCGCGGACGACTCCGCGATCAGTGTGATGCCGACGGGCGACGAGGAGTCGCCGACGATCGCCGCGTCCACCTCTCCGTCGCGAACGAGGATCTCGGCTGCCGCGCGATCGCCGGCCTCGGTGATGTCGAGACCGTCGATGCCCTGCACCTGTGACGACGCGTCCGGGGTGACCGCGACAGGGATGCCCGAGCTGTCGCTCGCGGTGAACCCTCCCCACACCACGCCGGCGAGGGCGAGCGCGAACAGGATCGCCGTCGAGATCAAGAAGGCCTTCGAGCGGAGCTTCGACCCGATCTCGCGCTCGGCGACCAGGTAGACGCTCTGCGCCGTCGACGGCGCCGGAAGGCTGGCGGGGGATGTCGTGGAGGTGCTCACTGGATGACCTCCTTGAAGATCTGGGCGAGAGTCGGATGCTGGGGCGCGAAGCTCGTCACATCACCGCGGTCGACGGCGCGGCGCAGAACGGCCTGCGCAGTCTCTTCGGTGTCGGTGTCGAACAGGGCATAGCCCCCGTCGAACTCGAGCACGGTGACTCCGGGAACCTCGCGTACCCAGCCGGCGTCGGCCGCGGAGACGAGCTCGAAGCGCTGGGCGGAGTGCTGGGCGCGGAGGCTATCGCGGCTTCCCGCGGCGCGGATCGTGCCGTTGGCGATGATGACGAGGTCGTCGCAGAGGCGCTCGACGACGTCGAGCTGATGGGACGAGAACAACACCGCGGTGCCCTCGGCTGCACGCGCCTGCAGGACGCCCGCGACGACGTCGACGGCGAGGGGGTCGAGACCCGAGAAGGGTTCATCGAGGATCAGGACCTCGGGGTCGTGCACCAGCGCCGCGGCGATCTGAGCGCGCTGCTGGTTGCCGAGAGAGAGGGTCTCGACGTTGTCGCCGAGGCGCTCGCCGAGTCCGAGCTGCTTGAGCAGGCTCTGAGCCCGCGTGGTCGCCTCGGCCTTCGAATAGCCATGCAGGCGGGCCAGGTAGACGATGTGCTCGAGCACCTTCATCTTCGGGTACAGGCCGCGCTCCTCGGGCATGTAGCCGAACCGGCGTCGGTCGGACGATGACACAGCGGCGCCATCGATGGCGACCTGTCCGGCGTCCTTACCGAGGACGCCCAGGACGATGCGCATGGTCGTCGTCTTGCCTGCGCCGTTGCCGCCGACGAATCCCGTCAGGCGACCCGGTAGGACATCGAACGAGACATCGTCGAGCACTCGACGTCCCCCGTAGCTCTTCGTGATACCGGTCAATCGCAGCATCCGTCGTCCTTTCCGTAAGTGTGATTCCACGCTACGGAGGGCGCGGCGGCGGGACATCCCCCTGGTGGGGGGTCTTCGTCCTCCGGCGCGCGGGGGAGGAGGGATCAGGCGAAGCCGTTGCGGTGGGCCCAGACGACCGCAGCGACACGGTCGCGGGCACCGAGCTTCTGCAGAACGTTCGACACGTGGGTCTTGACCGTCGCCTCGCCGATCACGAGTCGTGCGGCGATCTCGGCGTTGCTGAGGGCCTGGGCCAGCAGGCGGAGGACGTCGACCTCGCGCTCGGTGAAGGGCGGCGCGCCACCACCGGGCGCGGCCGACTGAACGGCAGCGGGCTGGGCGTGTTCCGATTCGCCCGCGAACCGGGCGATGACCCGCCGCGTGACTTCGGGCGCGAGCAGGGCGTCACCGGATGCCACGACGCGCACCGCCGCGACGAGGTCTTCGGGTCCCGCGTTCTTCAGCAGAAATCCGCTCGCTCCGGCGGCGAGAGCTTGGAAGAGGTAGTCGTCGCGATCGAACGTGGTGACGATCAGGACGGCCGCCGCGCTGTCGGGATCCGCCACGATCCGTCGCGTCGCCTCGAGCCCGTCGAGTACGGGCATCTGGACATCCATGCAGATGACGTCGGGACGTAGTGAGCTCGCTTGCTCGACCGCTGCCGCGCCATTCTCGGCCTCGCCGACGACGGTGATGCCTCCCGCCGCCTCGAGGATCATCCGAAACCCCGTCCGCATGACGGCATGGTCGTCGGCGAGGAGGACGCGGATGGGTCGCTCCGCCGTTCCTTCGGCGTTCACAAGAGCTCCGCGGCGGGTTGGCGGGGTACTCGCACACGAACGAGGTATCCGCCGCGCGAGCGCGGTCCGGCGTCGATCGTTCCGCCCGAGGCGCTCGCGCGCTCGCGCATGCCGACGAGTCCCAGGCCTCCGCCGGTCGGCACGCCGGTGCGGCCGGTGTTCGTGACTTCGATCTCGACCGCGTCGGGGCTGTAGCGCAGGCGCACATCTGCGCGGGCGTCGGGTCCACCGTGTCGACGGGCGTTCGTCAGGGCCTCTTGCACGATGCGGTACAGGTTCACCTGGACGACGTCCGGAACGCTCCAGGGTTCGCCGAGCTCGGTCAGTGTCGTCGGCAGACCCGCGCCGACGGCGTGCTCGACGAGTCCTGGCAACCCCGTGAGTCTGACGGTGGACGCGGCATCGTCGGCCCCCTCGATGGTGGGCTCATCGGGCGTGCGCAAGGTGCCCAGCAGGTGGCGGAGTTCGTCGAGCGCGTCCCGAGCGGATGTCTCGATGCCCGACAGCGCTCGCCGCGTCGCGGCCGGATCGGTGTCGAGCACCGCACGAGCGGCGCCCGCCTGCACTCCCATCGCTGAGACATGGTGGGCAACGACGTCGTGCAGCTCGCGGGCGATGCGGAGTCGGTCGAGAGCAACCGCCTGCCGAGCGGTCACCTCGCGCTCGCGCGCGAGCTGCGCGGTTCGTTCTTCGAGCTCTGATCGTTCGCGGGCCGCCGCGTAGGCGCGGTTGCCGAAGTAGTAGGCGCCACCGAAGTAGAGGGCGTTGATGAAGAACTGGATCAGCATGAACGCGACGTACGGCGAGAAGACGCCCACGCGCGAGAATCCCTCTTCGGTCGGGGCGGTCGCATCCTGGAACGTCGTCACCAGCAGCCACACAAACATGCCCGCGATGATCACGCCGCGCACGATCGCCGCGCGGCGACGGTCGTCTACCCAGGCGCCCACGGTGTAGATCGCGATAAACATCGCGATGTTCCCGACGTAGATCTCGGGAACCCGCAGGCTGACGGCCACGAAGTAGGCGGCGCACACCACAACGGCCACGGTTGCCGGAAAGCGGCGGCGCAGGGCGAGGGGAGCCGTGACGATCGCGGCGTAGACGAGACCCCATGCGAGGGAGGCTTGCTCGTCGCCGTACAACCCCGCGACCGACGTGAGGGCGGCGCTCAAGACCCCACCCACGAGCAGTACCGCGGCCAGCAGAGTGTCGCTGCGGAGGTACGCGGTCGTGGGCGATCGACGACCGGGCATCGTCAGGTTGTCGCTCATTCCTCCACGCTACGACGACGAGCGCGCCGGGACATCCGTCGGACGGGGGAGAAGGCGACGCGTCAGCCGAAGATCATCGGCACGTCGTCGTCGTCCGCCGTGCCGAGAAGCTCGAGGTCGGCCACGACCGGAACGTGGTCGCTGGGAATTTCGCCCTTGCGCTCGTTACGATGAATGGCTGCGCCACGGACTGCGTCGGACACGGCATGCGAGCCGAGGATGAAGTCGATGCGCAGACCCTCGTTGCGGGGGAATCGCAGCTGCTTGTAGTCCCAGTAGGTGAAGCCGGTCGGCACGAGCGGACGCACGACATCCGCCAGGCCCGCCTCTTCCAGCGCTCGGAAGGCGGCGCGCTCGGGCTCCGAGATGTGCGTCGACACGCCCGGCACGAGCGACGGGTCGCCGTTGTCGGCATCCGTCGGCACGATGTTGAAGTCGCCCACCAGGGCGAGTGCCGAGTCGGGGTCGCGCTGCAGGGTGGTGCGCACGTGGTCGGTCAGCGCACCCAGCCAGTCGAGCTTGTAGACGTAGTGCGGGTCATCGAGCGCGCGGCCGTTGGGAACGTAGAGGCTCCAGACGCGCACCCCGTCGATCGTCGCGCCGATCGCCCGCGCTTCGAGCGGCGCATCCGGCCCCTCGTGTCCCTTGGCGAATCCCGGCATGCCCGGAAAGGAATGTTCGATGTCGGACAGGGGCAGACGGCTCGCAATGGCGACACCGTTCCACTGGTTGAGGCCGTGGGCCTCGACCGTGTAGCCCGCCTCTTCGAACTGCGCGTACGGGAACTGATCGGGGCGGCATTTGATCTCTTGCATCGCCAACACGTCGATGTCTTCGCGGACCGCGAAGGCGACCGTGCGCTCGACGCGTGCACGGATGGAGTTGACGTTCCAGGTGGCGAGCCGCATTTCTCCAGCCTAGGAGGTGGCGGTGACGGTCCGGTGCTGGTCGGTATCGGCCGGCATCGGCTGAACGTCGGTGGCGCGACTCCCGTTGAGCAGGACGATCGCGACCCCCGCGCCGCAGAGGACGAACCCGGCGAGGGTGAGCGGCGTCAGCGGCTCGCCGAGCAGGATCGCCCCGGCGATCGCCGTCGTCGGCGCGATGAGGAAGAGCAGCGCATTGAGTGCCGTGACACCCACCCTGCGTAGCAGCCGCCAGTACAGTCCGTAGGCGGCGAGCGTGGGTGAGAGTGCCGCGAAGGCCGTCGCCATCCAAAACGACGCGGATGCCGGTGGCGCGAGGGTCCCGGTCGCCGCTGCAAGCAGGATCATCGCGAGAGCGGTCACGGTGACGTGCACCGTGAGTGTGACGAGCACCGGCGGTTGGGCGCGTGTGCGCCGCTCGATGAAGGTTCCGACGATCAAGCAGGCCATCGCGAGGGCCGGCAGGAGGTACGCGACCGAAGGAGCATCCGAACCGCCGATCTGCGTCTGCACGACCAGCGCGACACCGGCCGCACCCGTCCCGAGGCCCGCCCACTGCGCGCCCCGCACCCGCAGGCCCAGCAGTGGGCCGACGAGTGTCGCCACGACGAGGGGCTGCACCGCGTCGATGAGCGCGGTCGTACCGGTCGTGATGCCGACGGCGATCGACCCGTACACGCTCACGCAGTAGCCGAACTGCGCGAAGACCCCGATCGTCGCTTGCCGCCGGATCGTCCCGCGCGTGACACCTCGAGCCGCGCCCGAGACCCGGACGATGACGAGTAGCACCGCGGCGAGCGGAACGAAGCGCCAGACCAGCAGGGTGGTCGGCGCGACATCCACCGTGGCAATGGCGGCGACGAGAAAGCCCGAGCTCCACGTCAGTACGAAGGCAGCGGCCGCGATGGTCGTCAGCGTCATCGAAAGTATACCGACCTGTTTACTCACGGCATTGACTATACAGGTTGGTATACTTTCGTCATGACGTCCCCCGTTCCGGTTCTGCCTCCTCTCACCCCGGGCGCTCGACGAGTCCTGGACGCGGCATCCGAGCTGTTCTACGAGCGCGGAATCCATGCCGTCGGGGTCGACACGATCGCCGACGCCGCGGGCGTGACGAAGAAGACTCTGTACGACCGGTTCGGTTCGAAAGAGGCGCTCGTCGTGTCGTACCTACAGCATCGAGACGAGCGGTGGCGGACTCACGTCGCCGACCACCTCGCGCGCGTTCCGGACCCTGGAACCGACCGCATTCTCGCGATCTTCGACGCGGCCATCTCGTGGTCGGGCGCCAACAGTCCGAAGGGATGCAGCGCAATCAACGCCCGCGCCGAGATCGGCGACGGACACGACGGCAGCCCGGTCTTCCCCGAGGTGGCACGGCAGAAAACGTGGCTGCTCGAGCAGTTCAGCGCGCTCTGCCGCGAGGCGGGCGTGCCGCAGGCCGACCAGATGGCGTGTCACCTCATGCTGCTCTACGAGGGCGCGATCGTCACCGTCGGGATGGAGACGTTCACGCAGCCGTTCGAGCTCGCGCGAGGGGTATCTCGCTCCCTCCTCGAGGCGGCGGTGAAGCCCGCCCCCGCGCCCTAGACTCGAGCCCATGACCGCGTCGACACCCGAAATCGAAGCCGACCGCCAGCGGCTCATTGCCCTCATCTCTGACGAGGCCGTGTTCCACGGGGACTTCACCCTCTCGAGCGGCAAGCAGGCGAACTACTACGTCGATATGCGCAAGCTCACGCTCGACCACCGCGCCGCGCCCGCGATCGGCCGCATCATGCTCGATCTGATCGCCGACATCCCCGACGTCGCATCGGTGGGAGGCCTGACCCTCGGCGCCGACCCGATCGCGAACTCGATCATGCACGAGTCGGTGCACGCGGGTCGCCCGCTCGATGCTTTCGTGGTGCGCAAAGAACCGAAGGACCACGGTCGCGGTCGTCAGATCGAGGGCGCGGATGTCGCGGGCAAGCGTGTCGTCGTTGTCGAAGACACGTCGACCACGGGTCAGTCGGCGCTGAAAGCCGTCGAGGCGCTGCGTCGCGAGGGTGCCGAGGTCGTTGCGGTCGCCGTGATCGTGGATCGGGCGACCGGGGCTCAGGCGGCCGTCGAGGCCGCCGGGCTCGAGTGGCGCGCGGCGATCGGGCTGGCCGACCTGGGTCTCGAGCCGCAGTAAGCCGTCTTGTGGGGCCGGGCTGGTCGCCTCGACAAACTCAGCGACCGTGAGGTCGCCCCCGGCCTAGCCGAGATCAGTCGTCGCGGCCACGACCACGCCACCACGCGACGACGAACGCCACGAGCGTGCCCCCGACGATGAGCGTCGACACGGCGAAGATCAGGTCTCGATCTGACATGAGTGTTCCTAGGGTCGGCGCCCCGCCGCAGCCTCGGCCACGATGCGGGCGATACGCGCCGCTCGCGTCTCGGGGCGCTTTGCGCTCGCGATCTGCGTGAGGCCGTAGGTCCGGACGGACGGCGGGAAGCCGTCCCACGCCGCGCGCGCCTCGGGCACGGCGTCGAGTGCCGCGGCGAACTCGGGCGGCTCGATCAGCGCCTCGGGGCCATCGAGCATCGTCCACGTGCCGTTCGCCTTCGCGATCTCGATGGCGCGGATGCCGGCGGCCTCGAGCTGCCCCGCCGCCTCCAGGATCTCGACGCGGGCCTTGTTGGTGCCCGCCCACCCGCTGTTCGCTCGCCGCGGGGCGAACCAGAGCCCGGATGTCTCGTCGTCGAACACGCGGACCGGACCGTCGATCCACCCAAAGCACAGGGCCTGCCGGATCGCGTCTTCGTACGGGATGTGGAGGTGGGTGAAGCCCTTGCGGCCACGCACCAGCCACGCGCCCTTGGAGTCCGCGTGGTTCTCGGCGAGCCACGCGCGCCAGGTTGCGGCATCCGCTGCCCGCACCCGCTCGCCGTCGTCCAACACACCCATGCCGCGACGATACCGCGGGGGTCAGACATCCGTAACGGTGGCCCGCGCCTGAGAGCGGGTCAGATGACCTCGGGCAGCTCGGTCTCGGCGGGCTCCGCAGCGACCAGGTCGGCGACCGAGTCGAGCACCTCGTCGGGCCGGAACGGGTAGCGCTCGATCTCGGCGGCGTCGCTGATGCCCGTGAGGACGAGCACGGTGTGCAGGCCGGCCTCGATGCCGGCCACGATGTCGGTGTCCATCCGGTCGCCGATCATCCCGGTGTTCTCGGAGTGTGCGCCGATTCTGTTCATGGCCGAGCGGAACATCATCGGATTGGGCTTGCCGACGACATACGGTTCCTTGCCCGTGGCCCTCGTGATGAGGGCCGCGAAGGAGCCGGTTGCGGGAACGACACCCGAGGGCGTCGGGCCCGTGGCATCCGGGTTCGTCACGATGAACCGCGCGCCCGCGTTGATGAAGCGAATGGCCTGGGTGATGGCCTCGAACGAGTACTGGCGGGTCTCGCCGACGACGACGTAGTCGGGCTGGGACTCGGTGATGATGTAGCCGGCCTCATGCAGCGCGGTCGTCAGCCCGGCCTCGCCGATCACGAACGCCGTGCCGCCGGGCAGCTGTGAGGCGAGGAAGTCCGCCGTCGCCAGGGCCGAGGTCCAGATACGGTCCTCGGGCACGTCCAGGCCGGAGGCGCGGAGGCGTGCGCTCAGGTCGCGCGGCGTGAAGATCGGATTGTTCGTCAGCACGAGAAACGGGGTGCCCTGGTGGCGCCACTGTTCGAGCAACTCGGCCGCACCCGGGACCGGGCGGTTATCGTGCACGAGCACGCCGTCCATGTCGGTCAACCAACACTCGATGTCGGCCCTCGTGCGCGTGAGGGAGCGGTCTGCGGCCATGCCGCCAGCCTAGGCCGGATGGGTCGGATTGCGCGCTGTCCCAGAGCGGGTTCGACGCCGAGGTGCGGCGCGTCGTCGGCGTCTGGCCGTACTGTCGAGACATGAGCGCCCGACGCGATCAGTGGAACCCGACGTCACTCCCGCCTCAGGCCGGACGCGTCTTCCTCGTGACCGGCTCGAATGCGGGTCTCGGCTATTTCGCGAGCGAGCAGCTGGCTCGCGCCGGGGCGCACGTGATCATGTCGGGGCGAAACCCGAATCGACTCGCCGCGGCCCGTGCCGCGATCGGTCGGCGAATACCGGATGCCTCGGTCGAGACGATGCTGCTCGACACCAGCAACCTGGGTTCGGTGCGTGCTGCCGCGGCATCCGTCGGCGGTCGCGATCGCCTCGACGGGGTGCTGCTGAACGCCGGCATCGTGCACCCGCCCCGCACGCGCGAGGTGACGGCGGATGGCGACGAACTCGTCCTTGCGACGAACGTGCTCGGCCACTTCGCGCTCGCCGGGGCGCTGTTGCCCGTGCTAGAGCGCGCCGAGCTGCCCGCGCGAATGGTCTGGCTCGGCAGCTTGTCGACGGCCATGGGCTCATACGATCCGGTCGACCCCCAGCTGGAGACGGACTACTCGCCCTGGCGGGCATACGTGCAGTCGAAGGTCATCGCGCAGGCGCTGGGTTTCGAAGCCGATCGCCGGCTGCGTGCCCACGGCCTCGCGGTGCGCAGCCTGGTCGCCCATCCCGGATATTCGGTGAGTGGACGCACCACCGGCATCCGTGGAGTCAACGAGCCCACGCGTGGCGCGCGCTTCTTCGACAACCTGCAGGCAGCGGTGACGCAGTCCAAAGAGCGCGGGGCGTGGGCGCCGGTGCGTGCGCTCATCGACCCGGATGCCGAGGGCGGCACGTTCTGGGGCCCGAAGGGTGGACTCAGGGGCATGCCGCGAATAGCGCGTCCGGCTGCGCTGACCGCAGATCCCGCGCGTGGCGAGAGGCTGTGGGCGTTCTGCGAAGAAGTCGCGGCGGTGCAGTGGCCCTCGGATCAGGGGTCTTCCGGCCGGAGGCGCTGGCGCCGTCGGTCAGGCCGATAGCCACACGGCCGCGGCCGCACCCTCGGGGAGCGCAATCGGCCCGCTGTCTCCTTCGAGGATCTCGCGTGAGATCACCCGGACGCTCGCCCCGACCTCGACACCCCGCTCTTCGAGGTGACGCAACAGCGGGGCGTCCCGGTCGCTCACGCGCAGAACGCGGCCCTCGTGCCCCGGGGCGGCATGGGCGAGCAAGACGAACCTCACGCGCTCGACCCGACCCTCGGCATCCGGAATGGCGTCGCCGTGCGGATCGAAGCGGGGGCGACCGAGACGCTCGTCGATTCCCTCGAGCAGCCGGTCGCTGATCGTGTGCTCGAGGACCTCGGCTTCATCGTGCACTTCGTCCCAGCCATACCCGAACTCGCGTACGAGCCAGGTTTCGATCAGGCGGTGCCTGCGGATGATTCCGCTGGCGCGGCGGCGGCCCTCATCCGTGAGCGTCACCGGGCCGTAGGGGCGGTGGGTGACGAGCCCCTGCGCGGCGAGCTTCTGGACCATCTCGGTGACGCTCGAGGGTGCGAGACCGAGTTCGCCCGCGAGCTGCGACGGGGTGATCTGGCGATCTTGCCACTCGGTGTGGTGGTAGATCGCCTTGAGGTAGTCGTCGACCACGGCGCTCGGGGGTGCCATTGCCTCAGGGTACCGTCCGAGGATTACGGCGATGTTTGATCACGGCGCTGTGTGGGTCAGTAACGTCAGGCGCCGGTGAACACGAGGAACAGCAGTACCGCGTTGAGCGTGACCAGGAAGACGCTCGCGAGGATGCCCCCGATCGTCGTGAGGGGCCGGTTGCGGTACTCCCCGAGCGTGCGCTGCTGGGCGGTCAGCACCACCAGTGGGATGAGGGCGAACGGGATGCCGAACGAGAGCACGACCTGGCTGAGCACGAGCGCGAAGGTCGGATCGAACCCCGCGCCGAGTATCAGGAGCGCGGGGATCAGCGTGACGAGGCGGCGGACGAGCAGGGGCACGCGTACCCGCAGCAGGCCGCTCATGATCTCGGCGCCCGCGTATGCGCCGACCGACGTGGACGCGAGCCCCGACGCGAGTAGTCCCACCGCGAACAGGGTCGCGACGAGCGGTCCCAGTCCGTCGCGGAGCGCCGCGTAGGCGCCCTCGAGGCTGTCGGTGCCGGGTACGCCCTCGAGATTCGCCGCCGCGAGCAGAAGGATGCAGAGATTCACCGTGCCCGCGATGATCATGGCGATCGAGACATCCCACCGCGTCGCCCGCAGCAGGCGCTCCGTGCTGACCCCGCGAAGCGTCGCGAGCTCATCGCCCGCGTGACGCGTCGGGGCCGGAGCGAGGGCTCCCCCTGTCGTGGGGTGGGTTGTCGTGGAGCGGGGCGGGGCGAACCGGTCGCGAGAGAGCGCCGAGTGGGCATAGATCGCGTGGGGCATGATCGTTGCGCCGAGGATGGATGCGGCAAGTAGCACCGAACCCGCATCCTCGAAGCGCGGGACCAAGCCCCCGACGATCCCGGCGGGGTCAGGAGGGCCGACGAAGACCCCCGCGGTGAAGCCGACCGCGATGATGACCATCAGGGCGATGACCGCGTTCTCGAACGGGCGGGCACCGCGCTTGGACTGCACGAGCAGCAGGCCGATCGAGACGACGCCGGTGATCACGCCGCCCCACAGCAGGGGGATTCCGAAGAGCAGGTTGAGCGCTACGGCGCCGCCGATCACCTCGGCCACATCGGTGGCCATCGCCACGAGTTCGGCCTGGAGCCAGTAGGCGCGGCGGGCCCATCGGTTGCGCAGGCGTCGACCGAGCACCTCGGGCAGGCTCTCGCCCGTGACGATGCCGAGCTTGGCCGAGAGATATTGGACCAGCCACGCCATGACGTTGCCGATCACGACGACCCAGACGAGCAGGTACCCGTACTGGGCGCCCGCGGTCATGTTGCTCGCGACATTGCCGGGATCGAGGTAGGCGACGCCCGCGACGAGGGCGGGACCGATCAGCCACGCGATCTTCGGCGTGCTGACGGCCCCGCCGACCTCATGCGTCGCGCCTTGTTGCGCGGTCGAATTTTTCGGCACACCGAAACCCTAGCCATATTTCGGGTGCCCGAAAAGAGCGTCTGGCGCCGAGTGCGCCCGTTCGCGTCGAGACCACCCCTTGTCCGCGGTGCAGAACCGGCGGTCTCGGTGCTACCGGGCGCATTCGCGTGCATCGGGCCGGGCTCGGCGGGGCCGCGAAGCGCGCAGAGGAAGAGGAGATGCGACCACGGATACGCTGGCCCGGTGACGGACGCGACCGAGACCGGGCCCGAGGCGGAGGCGGCCGTCGGCGTCGGGCCGTGGCCGGGCGGACCGGATGCCTGGCCCGACGACCCGCGCTTCGACCCGGTTCTTCTCGCCGAGGGTGATCGGCGAAACGTTGTCGATCAGTACCGCTACTGGTCGATGGACGCGATCATCGCGGACCTGGATGAGCGCCGGCATCCGTTCCATGTCGCGATCGAGAACTGGCAGCACGACATGAACATCGGATCAATCGTTCGCACCGCCAACGCGTTCCTCGCCGAGGCCGTGCACATCATCGGTCGCCGTCGCTGGAACCGCCGCGGCGCAATGGTGACCGACCGCTACCAGCACGTCATTCACCACGAGGATGTGGCGGCCTTTGCGGCCTGGGCGGCGGAGCGGCAGCTGCCGATCGTCGCGATCGACAACGTCGAGGGATCCGTCGCGCTCGATCGATCCGACCTGCCCGAGCGTTGCATCCTGATCTTCGGGCAGGAGGGTCCCGGGCTCTCGCCCGAGGCGCTCGCCGCCGCATCCTCCGTCGTCGAGATCACGCAGTACGGCTCGACCCGCTCGCTCAACGCCAGCGCCGCGGCCGCCGTCGTGATGTACGACTGGGCCCGCCGCTACGCCCCATCCTGACCGCTACTGGACAGTGCTCCTAGTGGGCGCCGATGCGCTGCCAGGCCGTGCCGCGCACGCGCCAGCCGAGCGTCAGCAAGCGCGCGCACAGATACACGCCGAAAAAGGATGCCGCGAGCCACGCGAGCCCGCCCGCGCCCGTGACCGCGGTCACCGAGACGATGACCAGCACCGGTAGGAAGACGACGAGGTTCACAACGCCCGCGAGAGCCAGATACGCGGCGTCGCCCGCGCCGATCAGCACGCCGTCGAGCACGAACACCACGCCGGCGACGGGCTGCGCGATGGCGAGGACGAGCAGAGCCGGCAAGATGAGCGCGGCGAGGGCGGGTGATCCCGTGAACACGAGCCCGATCGCGCCCGAGAACACCGCGATCACGGCGCCCACGATCACGCCGAACCACACGCCCCAGGCCACCGTCCGGCCGAGCACGCGGCGCACGCCGGCGGCATCGCCCGCGCCCAGGCCTTTGCCGACGAGGGCCTGTGCGGCGATCGCGAGTGCGTCGAGGGCGAACGCGGCGGCCGAGAAGATCGTGAACACCACCTGGTACCCGGCGAGCTCTTCCGGGCCCATTGCGGTCGCGACGACAACGGTCGAGAGCAGGGCGACCCGCAGACTCACCGTGCGCAAGAACAGCCAGCCGCCCGATCGTGCCGACCCGCCGATTCCCTCGCGTTGGGGACGCAGGCGGGCCGAGTGTCGAGACGCGAGGCGTCCGATCACGACGACGTACGCCGCGACCATTGCCCACTGCGCGATCACGGTGCCGATCGCGGAGCCCGCGATCCCCCAGCCGAAACCGTAGATCAGCAGGAAGTTGAGTCCCGCGTTCGCGGCGAACCCGAGGCCGGCGATCCAGAGCGGCGTGACGGTGTCCTGCATCCCGCGCAGCAGCCCCGTCGCGGCGAACACGATCAACATGGCGGGCAGCCCGCCCATCGACAGCCCCAGGTAGATGCGCGCCTGCTCGGCTACCTCGGGCGTCGGGCCGAAGACACCGACGAGCGCGGGGGTGGCGAGCCATCCCCCGAGAGCCAGAACGGCGCCGACGCCCAGCGCCAGCCACATCCCGTCGATCCCGACCGAGACCGCGCGCGACGGATCACCCGCGCCGAATCGTCGAGCCACGGCGGGCGTCGTGGAGTAGGCAAGGAAGATCATCAGTCCGACGATCGTCTGCAGCACGGCCGACGCGATCCCGAGTCCTGCCAAGGGGTCCACTCCCAGGTGGCCGACCAGGGCCGCGTCGACGATGAGGAACGCCGGTTCGGCGACCAGCGCCCCGAGGGCCGGAACCGCGAGGCGCAAAATGTCTCTATTCAGCCCCGCGCTCGTCGGCCCCGCGCTCGGCACGCGTTCGGCGAAGCGCTCGGGATCGGTCACTCCTCGAGCCTAGGAGGGGCTACCCCTATTCGGCGCGCCCGGTCAAGGGGATACCACGGGTGTCGTCGCGCCCTATTCTGGAACGTATGGCCGACGCTCTGCGCTCCGGTCTCGCGCTCGATGATTTGAGTCCCGAGATCCGCCCCCAGGATGACCTTTTCCGCCACGTAAATGGCGCGTGGCTGGAGAGAACCGAGATCCCCGACGACAAGGCGCGCTGGGGATCGTTCCACGCCCTTGCCGAGCAGGCCGAAGAGCATGTCCGCGAGATCATCGAGCAGTCGCAGCTGGCCGAACCGGGCACCGAGACCCGCAAGATCGGTGACCTGTTCACGAGCTTCATGGATACCGAGCGGATCACCGAGCTGGGTGCGAGCCCGATCGCCCCGCAGCTCGAGCGCGTCGGCGCGATCGAGGATCTCACCGGCCTGCTGACGGTCGTCGGCGACCTCGAGCGCGAGGGCGTCGGGGGACTGCTCGGCCTGTATGTGGAGCCCGACCCGGGCTCGCCGGACCGCTACGTCCCGTTCTTCTTGCAGGGCGGCATCACGCTCCCCGACGAGAGCTACTACCGTCTGCCGAACTTCGCAGAACTGCGCCTCGCGTACCGCGCACACATCGAGCGGATGCTGGAGCTCGCTGGAGTCGCGGATGCCCCCGCCGCCGCGGACCGGATCTTCGCGCTCGAGACCGAGCTCGCCACGCACCACTGGGACAACGTGAAGAGTCGCGACGCGGTCGCGACCTACAACCTGATGTCGTGGGACGACTTCGCGACACTCGCCGGTGTCGATCTCGCGCCCTGGCTCTCGGCCGTCGCCCCGGGTCACGAGGAGGCCTTCGCCGAGGTCGTCGTGTCTCAGCCGAGCTTCGTGGAGGGGCTCGGACCGCTCCTCACCGAAGAACGGCTCGAGGACTGGCGTGCCTGGCTGGCATACAAGGTCATCCACGCCGCCGCCGCGTTCCTGTCGGACGACTTCGTCGCTGAGAACTTCGCCTTCTTCGGGACGCAGATGACGGGTGTTCCCGTGAACCGCGAGCGTTGGAAGCGCGGCGTGAGCCTGACGCAGGCCGCTCTCGGCGAGGCCATCGGCAAGGTCTATGTCGAGCGCCACTTCCCGCCGACGGCGAAAGAGGCGATGGATGAACTCGTCGCCAACCTCATCGAGGCCTATCGCCAGAGCATCACCGACCTCGAATGGATGAGCCCCGAGACGCGGGAGCGCGCTCTCGACAAGCTCGACAAGTTCACGCCCAAGATCGGCTACCCCGACGTGTGGCGCGACTACGACGCGCTCGAGATCGACGCCACCGACCTCGTCGGCAACATCCGCCGCGCTCACGTCGCCGAACACGACCGCCAGCTCACCAAGGTCGGCGGCCCGATCGACCGTGACGAATGGCACATGACTCCGCAGACCGTCAACGCGTACTACAACCCGCTGATGAACGAGATCGTGTTTCCCGCCGCGATCTTGCAGTATCCGTTCTTCGACGCCGACCGCGACGCCGCCGCGAACTACGGGGGGATCGGCGCCGTCATCGGTCACGAGATCGGGCACGGCTTCGACGACCAGGGCAGCCGTTTCGATGGAGACGGTCGCCTGCACGACTGGTGGACGGATGCCGACCGCGTTGCCTTCGAAGAGCGCACCTCGAGCCTGATCGCCCAGTACGACGCTCTTTCGCCCGTGGGATTGCCGGATCATCACGTCAACGGTGCGCTGACGATCGGCGAGAACATCGGCGACCTGGGTGGCCTCGGCATCGCGCTGAAAGCGTACGAGCTGTCGCTCGGTGGCGAGGAGTCGCCGGTCATCGAGGGCTGCACGGGAACGCAACGCCTGCTGCTGTCATGGGCGCAGGTCTGGCAGCAGAAGGGTCGCGATGCCGAAACCATCCGTCTGCTGACGATCGACCCGCACTCGCCCAACGAGTTCCGCTGCAACCAGATCGTCCGGAACATCGATGCGTTCTACGATGCTTTCGAGGTCACCCCCGACGACGCGCTCTGGCTTGATCCGGCGGAACGTGTCACGATCTGGTGACACCCTTCTCATAACCCGCATCGGAAGGACGCCCCTCGTGGGTACGCCCCCTGAGCCCGTCCGGGACGCATCGTCCCGCCCTGGGTCGCGCCGCGGCGGGCATCGCACGAAGCGCCGCGACGCCGCCGGCCGCCGCTCCTTCGCGTCATCGCTGAAGGCGCTCGACGCGCTCGCTGTCTCGGGCGCCCGGGTGTCGGTGCACGTGGCGGACCTCGACACCGACAAGATCGTGCTGGCCGGGGACGACTTCCTGACGAGCCCGATCGGTGGCCTCGGCATCCTGCCCCTCCTCATCGAGGTCGCCGCCCGCTTCGATGACGGATCGCTCGATCCGCTCGAGATCGTCGAGCGCGCCCGCATCGAGCAGGTCGAGGGGGCCGGTGTGTGGCGGCACCTGCGCGCGCCCGCCCTGCCGCTCTGCGACCTCGCGGTGCTGGCCGCCGCGACGGGCGACTCGCTCGCGGTGAACCTGCTGCTGGACCGAGTGGGCATGGATAGCGTGCACACGCGGATCGATTCACTCGGGCTGGAACGTGTCGCGCTCCTCGACCGTCTGCGTGATCGACGGGGTCCGGATCACGCGCCGCATTTCGCACTGGGTTCGGCGCGCGAGCTGGCCGGGCTCTTCGCCGCCATGGTCAACACCAGCCTCGTCAACGCGGCCGTGAGCGCGCAGGTGTCGGAGTGGTTGAGCCTGAACCAGGATCTCAGCCTGGTCGCATCCGCCACGGGTCTCGATCCGTTCGCGCACGAGGACGATCACGGGCTGCTCTTCGTGAACAAGACGGGACGGGATGCCGGGGTGCGTGCCGAGGCGGGTGTGCTGGCCGGCCCCCGCGCGGGCGTCGCCTACGCGCTGATCGTCTGCTTCGATGACCTCTCGATCGCGCATCGCCTGCGTGCGCACGACGCGTTCCGCACGCTGGGCGTCGACCTCATGGAATACGTGTACTGACCCGCCGCGCCGCGCCGGGCCGCGCCGGGCTGATGGCTCGGCCCCGTGCGTCCTTCTCCGCGAGATCTGTCTTCGCGCGTGCATCACATTCGCTCGACGCAGATGGTGGGCGTTGTCGCTAAAGACCCACCATCTGCGACGGTTGAACGTGAGCGGCACGAGTTCAGTCGTCGCGAGTGGTGGATGTGATCGCCGCGCACGCGCAATTTGCGGCGAGTGAAAGAAACGCGAACGGATGCCTCAGATGCCGCTCTGCGCGCTGTCGTGGCGCGGCGTGGGTATTTCGTGGCGCGGTGTTCGGCGACGAGGTGAGGCGAGGCGGGCGAGCGGATGCCTAGGCCTCGAGCGAGTCGACCAGGGTGAGGCCCCGCCGGGCCCACTCGATCTCGCCACGGGCGCGCTCGACCAGCCCCTCATAGGCAAAGCGCTTGTATGCGACAACGCGCCCGCGCTCGGACTCGGGGGTGATCGCGAGGCGGCGCATCAGCATGGGGTTGTCGCGCGCGTCGATGCGGCGGAGCTCCCCCTCCCACTGCTCGAGCTCGCTCTCCCATTGCGCGATATGTGCCCGTAGGAACGCGCGGGCATCGTCGGGTGCCGCGACCTCGAGGTAGGCGGCGCGCAGGTGTGCGGGGTCCCGGACGCGCTGGTAGTCGAGCGGCGCTACCATCCACGCAACGAACGCCGCATCGCCCGCGGGAGTCACATGGTAGAGCCGGCGGGTACCGCGCTCGCCGCGCAGCTGATCCTCACCCTCGACGAGTCCCTCGGACTCCATCTTGCGCAGTTCGGGGTAGATCTGCGAGTCGGGGGCATGCCAGACATGGCCGACCGAGAGCGAGAACTGCTTCTGCAGGTCGTAACCCGATTGCGGCCCCACGCGCAGGAGGGCGAGCAGTGCGTAACGCAGGCTCATCTATCCTCCTCTTCGACGGTCACCCGAGGTTAGCAATCCCGGGGAGCGGGAATGGTGCGAGGGGGCCCGAGCTCATGCCCGGACCCCCTCGAGTCAATCAGCTACTCAGTTCGAGTAGCCCGTGCGCCAACCGCCCTGGTACGTCGCGCGGGCGACGGTGGAGTAGGGGATCGGGCTGACCACGGCGCGAACCTCGGTCTGCTCGTGCGGCTCGACGGAGGCCTTCTTGGTGCCGCCGTTCGGCTCGCCCCAGACGACCTTGATCTCGGTGCCCTCGGGCACGGACGGGTCGATCGTCGCGAGCGAGAGGCCGCGGCGCTCGTTGGAGGAGTAGCCGGTGAACATCGAGTATCCGACGACCGTGCCATCGGCGTCCACGACCGAGTCGTAGTTCGCCGAGCCGTAGTTGGCCAGCGGCAGATCGAAGAACTTGTAGTTCGGGCCGTCGACGTTCAGCAGCGACGTCCAGACCTTGCCGAGGTCGTCGGCGTCCCACGCCAGCGTGACCTTCTTGCGCTGCGCGGACTGGTCCATCTTCTCGAGCGCCTCGCGGCCGATGAAGTCGTGGTCGAACTTCACGAACGAGCCGTAGCCGAGCTCGTACGGCGTGAGGTAGTAGTCCTCGATGTTGTCGGAGACGAACGAGCCGGCGAGCGTGCCGGTGGCCTCGTAGCTGTCGGCCGGCAGCCATTCGCGGTATGCCTGCTCTTCGGCGCCGGTGTAGATCGCGGGGAGGGGCGAGGGAATCCAGCCCGACTCGAGCGTGTTCGACGGGTAAGCGCGCGAACCGACGGGCACCAGGCCGAACTCGGCGCCGGCCTCGACGATGGCGTCGCGGATCTGGTGGTGCTCGGCGTAGGGGCCCCAGATCTCGAGACCGGGCGCACCGGCCATGCCGTGGCGGAGGGTACGCACGTCCATGCCGTCGATCTTCATCGTCGACATGTTGAAGAAGCCGAGCTTCTCGAGCGGTCCGCCGTTGAGCTTCTCGATGACGGCCCAGGCGTTCGGGCCCTGGATCTGGAAACGGTAGTACTTGCGCGAGACGGCGTCGCCGTACGGGCGCGAGGGGGAGCGGCGGTCGACCTCGATCTCGAGGTTCGGGTAGTCGCCCGTCTCAGCGTGGAACATCAGCCAGTTCGACGCGGGCGCGCGGCCGACGTAGACGTACTCGTCCTCGGCCTCGCGGAAGAGGATGCCGTCACCGATGACGTGGCCCGAGGCCGTGGTCGGGACGTACTGCTTGGCCTTGTTGACGGCGAAGTTCGCGACCGAGTTGATCGCGGTGTCCGAGATCAACTTGATGGCATCGGATCCCTTGAGGAACACGTTGTCCATGTGGTGCGACTGGTCGTAGAGGACGGCCGTGTCGCGCCAGGCCTTCTGCTCCTTGATCCAGTTCTGGAAGTCGGCCGGAACGACCGGGTAGATGTACGAGCCGATCTGCGAGTTACGCAGGAGTTCGACGGGGCTTCCTGCCGCGTCGATGACTTCCTGCAGATTCTTAGGTGCCACGTTGGACCTCTCTTTTCTGGGATGCGGGCTGGTGCCCGCGGGGTTGGGTTAAAAGACGATGGTGTGGTTGCCGTGCCGGATGACACGGTCGTCGGCGTGCCATTCGACGGCGCGCGAGAGCACGGCACGCTCGACGTAGGCGCCACGGGCCTGCAGGTCCGCGGCCGTGTGGACGTGGGTGACCCGGGCGACGTCCTGCTCGATGATCGGGCCCTCGTCGAGGTCTTTCGTCACATAGTGGCTCGTCGCGCCGATGAGTTTGACCCCGCGTTCCTTGGCCTTCTTGTAGGGACCTGCGCCGATGAAGGCGGGCAGGAACGAGTGGTGGATGTTGATCACCGGGACTCCGACGTCGGTGATGAAGTCGTCCGACAGGATCTGCATGTACCGCGCCAGCACCACGAAGTCCACGTTGCCGGCGAGCAGGCGGATGATCTCGGCTTCGGCGGCGGACTTGTCCGGTCCCTGTGAGGGAACGTGGAAGAACGGAATACCGAAGGAGCGAACGTCGTCCGCCGTGTTGGTGTGGTTGGAGATCACCATCGGGATGGTGACGTTCAACTCGCCGCGGCGGTGGCGCCACAGCAGCTCGAGCAGGCAGTGGTCGGAGGTCGAGGCGAGTATCGCCATCCGCTTCGGCACCGAACGATCGGTGAGTTTCCACTCCAGGCCGAGCGAGGAGATCGTCTCGGTCAGGTCCGCCTCGATCTCATCGAACGCCGCCGTCAGGTTCGGGCGATGGAAGACGACACGCTGGAAGAACGCGCCCCCGTCCGCGTCGTCGGAGTACTGATCCAGCGCGACGATGTTGCCCTTGTTGCGGGTGATCAGGGCCGAGACGGCCGAGACGATGCCCGGGTGGTCCGGGCCGTAGACGATCAGGCATGCCTGATCGATTCGGGATGCGATGTGCACACTCACGCTGGGCTCCTAGCTCATTCCGTCGACGTACTGGTGTGCCCAGTCTGCCGTGGCCTTGAGTCCACCGAAGGTGTAGAAATGCAGCTTCACCTCGCCCGACGCCGGGTCCTCGGCCAGCAGGGCAGAGAGGTCGGTCACGAACTTGTCGGGGCCCGCGGTGCCCATCAGGTTGGTGAGCGAGAAGCCGTACTTCTTGACGATCATCGCGTTGGCGCCGACACCGAAGCGACGCGCGAAGTTGATCAGGCGCTTGATTCCGGCGGGGCCGGGCGTGCCGATGCGAATCGTGGATTCGATGCCGCGGCCGCGAACACCCTGCACCCACTCGATCACCGGGTCGGTGTCGAAAGCGAACTGGGTGAGGATCGTGGCGTCGAGGCCCTGTTCCTTGAGCGCGGCCGACTTGTCCTCGAGGTGTCGCCAGAGCACGTCCTTGGCGATGTCGGGGTGGCCCTCGGGGTAGCCGGCGATCGAGACTTCCTTGACACCGTACTTCTGGAGCAGGCCGGTCTGGATGACCGACAGCGAGTCGGGGTACGGGCCCTCGGGCTCGGCGGGGTCTCCACCCACGGCGAAAACGCTCTCCGTCGCGCCGACCTCTTGCAGCCGCCCGAGGAACTCTTCGAGCTGGTCTTGAGATGACAGTCGGCGGGCCGAGATGTGCGGGACCGGGATGAAGCCCATGTCACGCACGGCCTTCGAGGCGGTGACGCGCATGTCGAGGTCTTCGTTGCCGAGGAACGTGACGTTGATCTTCGTTCCGGCAGGGATCGAATCCTTCGCCTCGGTCAGGCCCGGGACGTCCTTACCGGTCATCTCGAGGGAGTAATTGCTGACCAATTCCAAAGCTGCGGCCTTATTGACCGGCTGAGTAGAACGTGACACTGATCGAGGTCCTTTCCGCTCTCAGTACGGAGTGCGTCCTCGCAGCTCCTGGTTCCGAGATTACCTATCTACATAGGGAATGTCCAGAGGGAAATCGGATGCGTCGGCTCAGGCGCGTTCGTTCCGTGCGGCCGATGCGACGCCGGCCTCGCTCTCGAGGGTCATGAGCGCGCGGGTTTCTTTGAGCATCGCGAGCAAGAGGTCGTTCAGCTGCGTGATCTGTTCCGCAGCGAGGTGCGAGAGGACGATCTCCTGCCCGCGCAGCGAGATCGGCAACATCATGTCGTGCATCTCGGCGCCGGCGCGAGTGAGGAACATGGGGCGCGAACCACGGGGCCCCTCGAGCAACACGATCAGCCGACGGTCGGTGAGGACGCTGACGCTCTTCGAGACGACGGCCTTGTTCATGGACGTGTACTCCGCGATGTCGGTAGCCGCCATCCCGGGACGCACGCCGAGGGACGAGATCACCCTCCAATCGTTCGTGCCGAGCCCGAATCGTCGACGTAGCTCGTGCGATTCGCGCCAGACGAGGGCGTTGGACAACAGGGCGAGCAGTCGGGGCGTGAAGTGATCGGGATCGATGGCGTTCCCGAGCGGCTCGGTGATGACATCGGGATGGCGATCTACGCCATCCGCCCCGGTGGTGTCCATTCCCAGTCCTTCCATATTGTCGCCTCGTGGCCACAGGCCTGCGATCGGGGTTTGTATGACGCGGCGCCCGGCTCCTGATGGATCCGGGCGCCGCGTCGAGCAAAGTCGATCAGTGCGCCATCTGTGCGAGGGCCTCGGGGTCGATGACCCCGATCGACCGGGTGTCCTGGAACGCCCGGATGCCCTCGATGCCCTGTTCGCGGCCCATGCCCGACTGCTTCATGCCGCCGAACGGAGCCCGCAGGTCGAGGCGCGTGGCGCCGTGGTCGTTGAGCCAGACGTATCCGCAGACGAGCTGGCTGCCGATACGGGTCGCGGTCTCGGGGTTCGCGGTCCAGACGCTTCCGCAGAGTCCGCCCCACGTGTCGTTGGCGACGCGCACGGCCTCCTCTTCGGTGTCGAACGGGAGGATCGGGATGACCGGGCCGAACTGCTCCTGCGTCACGACGCGCAGTGACGGGTCCGGGTCGACGACGATCGCCGGGCGCAGGAAGTTGCCGCCGGCGAGGTCGCCGCCGGGCAGCTCGCCGAATTCGAGCACGGTCGCGCCCGAATCCTTGGCCTCTTCGATGATCTCGGCGACGAACGCCTTCTGCACGGGGGAGTGCAGGGGGCCCATCGTCGTGTCCGCGTCGAGCCCGTAGCCGATGACGACCTTCTCGAGCCGTGCCGACAGCCCGTCGACGACCTCCTGCATCCGCGAACGATGCACGTAAACGCGCTTCGCGTTCATGCAGATCTGTCCCGTGGAGTCGAAGATCGCCGCGTAGAGGCGGTCGAGGTGCACGTCGTCGATGATGGCGTCCTCGGCGAAGATCGCCGCGTCGTTGCCGCCCAGCTCGAGGGTCACCCGCGTCAGCGTTTTCGCTGCCATCTCCATGATCCGCTTGCCGCCGTTGACGGACCCCGTGAAGCACACCTTGGCGATGTCGGGGTTCTGGATCAGGGCACCCATGTTCTCGTCCTTACCCGTGACGACGTTCAGCACGCCCGCGGGCAGCTTCTCGGCCACGCGCTGAACGAGGCGAGTCGTCGCGAGCGGCGCCGAGGGCGGCGGCTTGACGATGACGGTGTTTCCGGCAAGCAGCGCGTGCGGGAGCGACGCGGCGAGAATCGCGATCGGCCAGTTGAACGGGACGATGATCGTCACGACCCCGAGCGACTGGTACGACACCTCGGTGTTGACCGGGATGCCGGGCATGACCGGGAGGGTCTTGCCGGTGTCGACCTCGTCGGCGATCATGAGCGCGAGATTCCAGCGGATCTCGAACACCAGGGCGTCGACCCAGGACTCCATGCGGACCTTGCCGTTCTCCTGCGACAGGATGGCGGCGTCGTTGTCGCGTTCGTCCGCGATTCCGACGATCGCGTCGGCCATCTGGCGCGCGCGTTCGGGTGTCGATAGGGCAGACCAGGCCGGGTAGGCGGCCTTTGCGGCGGCCACGGCGTCGGCGACGTCAGCGGCGGAGGCTGCGGCAGCCTCGCCCACGACGACTCCGGGCTTGGCCGGGTCGGCGACCGAAAGCGTCTCCGCCGTCTGCCGTTCCTGGCCACCGATGAACAATCCCGTACGAACGGGGGCTTCAGTACTCAACGTGTCGGACAAGCCGACCACCCACCTCTCTGTGTGTTTGTCGAACAAAAGCATGCTGCCTTCACCTGCGCCATGATGGCACGGGTTTCGGGCGTCGGTCTCGGGTTTCGTGAAGTCATCTTCGACCTTCCTGAAGTTTACCTACATTCTTGTTTACCTGTAAATGAGTTCGTGCTAACGTCTCCCAGGTCAGCCCCCTCGGGCCCGGCTGACACGGTCGATGGAGACGCAGAGGTGCTGCGCGCATCGACATCCATGTCATCAAAGAGGAGGCAGAGGATGGTTCGAGAGAGCCTTGTCGCACAGGCCGAAAGGCCCGATGTCGCGCAGTTGGAAGATCTCGCGTTCGAGCTGCGGCAGAAGCTTCTGCACCTGTGCGGAACCTACGAGGGCGCGGTGCACATCGGCGGCGACCTGTCGTCGGCCGACATCTTCACCGCGCTGTTCGAGTACGGCCTCGTGGTCGACCCGACCGACATCACCAACCCTTCTCGCGACCGCTTCGTGCTGAGCAAGGGCCACGCCGCCGTCGCGATGTACATCGCCATGGCGATCCGCGGGTTCTTCTCCTACGACGGCATCGTTGACACGTACGGCCAGCTCGACAGCGCGTACGGCATGCACCCCTGCAAGGTCCAGCTGCCGGGCGTCGAAGCATCCACGGGTTCGCTCGGACATGGACTGCCGCTCGCGGTCGGGATGGCCCTCAGCGCCCGCGGCCGCGGCGAGACCCACCGCGTCATCACCCTCATGGGCGACGGCGAGACCGGCGAAGGCTCCGTCTGGGAGGCGGCTCTCGTGGCCAACTCGAACAAGCTCGGCAATCTCGTCGCCTTCATCGACCGCAACCACCAGCTCATGACGAGCTTCGACGAGGAGCGCGTCGTCCTCGAGCCCTACCCCGACAAGTGGGCGGCATTCGGATGGAACGTGATTCACGTCGACGGTCATGACATGAGCGCTCTGGTGGGCGCGATCGACCAGCTGCCCGCGACCGACAGCGACAAGCCCACCGTCGTGATCTGCGAGACGGTCAAGGGCAAGGGCGTCGACTTCATGGAGCGCAACCTCGCCTGGCACGCCGGATCCCTCGGCGCTGCCGACCTCGAACGCGCGATGGCCGCGCTTTCCGCCACCCGTGTCAAGGAGTCCGTCTGATGCCCGTCACCTTCACCTTCGGAGAATTTCTCGGCGCCCGTTCCGTCATCGGCACGACGCTCGCAGAGCTGGGCGACGAATACCCGAACCTCTGGGTGCTGACCCCCGACATCGGGGCCACGCTCGTGGAGTTCCGCGACAAGTTCCCCGAGCGCTTCCTCGACGTCGGACTCTCGGAACAGGCCTGTGTCGGCATCGCGGCCGGGCTCGCCTACGACGGCAACATCCCCGTCGTGTCGGGCATGCTTCCGTTCCTCTCGATGCGCGCGCTGGAGCAGATCCGTACGGATGTCTGCTACCCGAACCTGCCCGTGAAGATCATCGGCACCCACGGTGGTCTCGTCGGCAACGGTGGCTCGACCCACTACGCGGTCGAAGACCTCACCCTGATGGGCGCGCTGACCAACATGACCGTGACATCCATCGGCGACCCGCTCATGGTGGGTGAGGTGCTGCGCCAGTCCATGACGATGACGGGGCCGATCTACATCCGCCTCGCGGTCGGCAAGAAGGACAAGGTCCTGTACGAACCCGGCACCCAGGACATCCGTATCGGCAAGGGGATCATCGCCCGCGAGGGCACCGACGCGACGATCTTCACCCACGGCACCACGGTTGCCCAGGCCCTCGATGCCGCGGACGAACTCGCCAAGGACGGTCGCTCGATCCGCGTCGTGGATATGTGGACGCTGAAGCCGATCGACGAGGAGCTCATCATCCGCTCCGCCGCCGAGACCGATGGCCGGTTCATCGTGCTCGAGGATCACCTGGCCTACGGCGGCCTCGCGACGCGTGTCGCGGATGTCGTCATCGACAACGGCGTGCATCTGAAGGCGTTCGAACGCCTCGGCATCCCGCAGGTCTACGCCGGTTTCGGGGAAGACGAGCAGCTGCGCGACAAGCACGGGTATGGCCTCGAGGCCACGATCGCGGCAACGCGAAGGGTCATCGCCGCCCAGGGCTGACCTTCAACGGGCACCCCCGGTCGATTTCACCGAACGTACTCAACGGAGAGCCATGAGAACAGTAGCCGTCACCAAGGTCGGAAGCCTGCGGGACCCCGACGAGGATTCCCGCGGCGTCATCGGCGTCGTTGACTTCCCCGAGCAACCGCTCGGACCCGAGGACGTCCGCATCCGCATCGCCTACGCGGCGATCTGCGGATCGGACCCGCACCTGGCCGAAGGATTCTTCGGCACCGATGTGCCGATCGGACTGGGGCACGAGATCTCGGGCGTCGTCGAGGCGCTCGGAGATGCCGCTCACCGCAACGGCCTGCAGGTCGGCGACCGGGTCGCCGGCAACTTCCTGCGGTTCTGCGGCACCTGCCGGCCCTGCCAGGAGGGACGCCAGCAGTTCTGCGAGAACATCCAGGAGTACAACCGACCCGGCATGGCTGAGACGGTGACATGGCACGAGTCGCAGGTCTACCGACTGCCCGACGACGTGTCCCTCCTGCAGGGGTGCATCCTCGAGCCCACATCGGTCGCCGTGCGCATCGCGGACAAGACCCGGATCCGCGTCGGTGATCGCGTGGCGATCTGCGGCGGCGGGCCGATCGGGCAGCTCACGCTCCAGGTCATGAAGATGTACGGAGCCACGTCGCTCACGATGATCGAACCGATCGAAGGCCGTCGCGAGATGGCCCTCCGACACGGCGCCGAGCACGTCATCGACCCGGTCGGCGAGAACCAGTTCGAGCGCGCCGATGCCTACACGTCCGGCCGCGGATACGACATCGTGATCGATGCTTCCGGGTCGCCGCGCGCCGTGCAGGGGTTGCTCGACATCGCGGCCAAGGGCGGCACCGTTATCTACGGCGCGATGTATCCCGCGGAGTTCGCGATGCCGCTGAACCTCTCGGACTACCTGTACCTGAAGGAGCTGACGCTCACGGGCGTCTTCGTCTCGCCGTACGCGTTCCCGCGGGCGCTGCAGGTCCTGCCGCACCTCGATGTCGACGAACTCACCGCCGCGGTATTCGATCTCGATGACGCACCAGCCGCGTTCGAAGCGCACATGAGCGGCGCGCATCCCAAGGTCGTCATCCGCTGCAACGACCTGTCACAAGCCGCGATCGACCACGCCGAGAATGTCGAGGAACTCGCATGAGTGCGACGGTTCAGCCGGTGCCGGCCATCGAGGCGCGCGGCATCGACAAGCGGTTCGATGGTGTGCACGCGTTGAAGGGCGCCCGCCTGGATGTGCGCTCGGGCGAGATCCATGCCCTTCTCGGTGAGAACGGCGCCGGCAAATCGACGATGATCAAGGTGCTGACGGGCCTGTACGACTCGGACGCGGGAACGATCTGGCGCGATGGCGAAGAGGTCGCCTTCGCCAATGTCCGTGCTGCGAACCGCGCCGGCGTCGTCGCGCTCTACCAGGAGCTGTCGATCATCCCGTCCCTCACGGTCGCGGAGAACATCCTGCTCGGCGAGCAGACACCGCGCCGTGCGGGAATCGTGCAGTGGGGAGCGCTCCGCAAGCAGGCTCGCGAGCAACTCCAGCGCATCCGTCAGAACATCCCGCTCGGAAAGCTCGCTGGCGACCTCTCACCCGTGCAGCAGACCATGGTCGCGTTCGCCCGCGCGCTGGCGACCGATGCGCGGGTCCTCATTCTCGACGAGCCCACGGCGTCCCTGACAGACCTCGAGATCATCGAATTGTTCGGGGTCTTGCGGAGACTACGAGACGAGGGCGTGGCGATTCTCTATGTGTCCCACCGTCTGGAAGAGGTGTTCGAGCTGTGCGACCGCCTCACCATCATGCGTAATGGCGAGACCATCGTCACTAAGAGTGTCGCCGACTCGCACATCGACGAGGTGATCTCCACCATGGTGGGGCGCGAGAGCGGAGCGCTCTACCCGGAACGCGCGACGGCGACCACCGACGTGGCTCTCGTCGTCGAGGGTCTCGACGGCAGACGCGTGAAGGATGTTTCGTTCTCTGCGTACAAGGGCGAGGTGCTCGGTATCGGCGGCCTCGCGGGCGCCGGACGCAGTGAACTTCTGCGAATTCTGTCCGGGGCGCAGAAGCACGTCGGTGGCACGATCACGGTCGGCGGCAAGGTCCTACCGCACTCCCCGGGCGTCGGAAAGGCCCTGGAGGCGGGGATTGCCCTCGTGCCGGAAGAGCGACGGACGCAGGGGGTGATCCTCGGTGCCACGATCCGCGACAACATCGCTCTCGCCAACATCGCCGCGGTCAGCTCGGCGGGAATCGTCTCGGGCGCGAAGATCACCGACATCGTGAACCGCGGAATGTCCGATCTGCGGATCAAGGCGCGAGGCGGGAGCCAGTACGTCTCGGAGCTCTCTGGCGGAAACCAGCAGAAGGTCGTGCTGGCCAAGATGCTCGCGCGCAATCCCCGCGTGCTTCTGCTCGACGAACCGACCCGCGGGATCGATGTCGGGACGAAGGCGGAGATCTACCGCCTGATCCGCCAACTCGTCGCCCAAGGCACCACCGTGATCGCCGTGAGTTCGGAGTTGCCGGAGCTCATGGGCATGAGCGACCGGATCCTGATCATGCACGAGGGTCGGATCTCGGGCGAGGTTCGTGCCGAAGACGCGGACGAAGAACTGCTGTTGTCCTACTGCTATGGAAAGGCCGACCGATGACTACCCCCACACGAAACCCCGGGCTCGAGGAGACCACGGATATCCGGACCGTGCCGAGCCGTTCCATCGGCCAGCGTTTGCTCGCGGGCGGAACGGTACTGGCTCTCGTGGTCCTGGTGATCTTCTTCTTCGCGATGCGCCCGGACGTGTTCTTGTCCTTCACCAATGTGCGCAACATCCTGTACCAGATCGCGATCCTCGCGATCATCGCGGGCGCGCAGACGCTCGTTATGGTCGTCGGTGACTTCGATCTGTCTGTCGCGGCCACGGCAGCGCTCGCTGGAGCGGTTGCGGCGTCCCTCATGCTCAGTGGTACGCCGGTGCCCCTGGCGATTCTCATCGCCATCATCGTCGGCACGCTCATCGGGCTCGCGAACGGTCTGCTGGTCGCCTATCTGAACCTGTCGGCGTTCGTGGCGACGTTGGCCACCCTGACCTCGGTCACGGGACTCGCGTTCATCGTGACCAGCGGCACCACGCTCTTCAACCTGCCGGCTGAGTTCAACGCTCTGGGGCAGGGTCGATTCCTGGACATCCCGCTTCCGGTCTTCATCGCTATCGCTATCTCGATCATCCTGTGGTTCGTGCTGAAGTACACGACCCTGGGTCGTCGCTGGTACGCCACAGGCGGCAACGTCGAAGTTTCCCGGCTCTCGGGCGTGAACGTGCGATTCGCCCGGCTCACCGCCTTCACCGTCGCAGGCATGGTGGCTGCCATCGGAGGCATCCTGCTCGCCGCGCGGCTCGGAAGCGCCAGCGCCGTGCAGGGCGAGGACAACCTGCTGTTCTCGGTCGCCGCGGTCTTCCTCGGCATGACCGTCGTCCGCTCGGGAGCTGCGAACATCGTCGGCACGATGGTAGGCGTTGCGATCATCGGCGTCATGAGCAACGGCCTGAACATCCTCGGCGTAAACGCCTATGTGCAGCAGGTGGTGACGGGCCTCATCATCATCGCGGCCGTGACCCTTTCGTCGCTCAAGAGTCGAGAACGCTAGCTCGGACTTCCCCGATCTGGGCGGATCCCGATCTGCTCGGGCACCAACAACGCAATTACAACAAAGGAGTGAATTGTGCGAACCACAATCAAGGCGATGACGGCGATAGCCGCCGCCGCAGCATTGGCACTGACCGGCTGCGCAAGCGGCGGCGGCAGCAGCGACGGAGGCGGGGGCGGCGACGACCAGCTCAAGGTCATCGCGTTCACCTCGGGCAACCAGACCCCGATCGGCGCCTGGTGGGTCAAGGCCGTCGAGGCGCAGGCCGAAGAGCTCGACTGGGATCTCACGATGATCCAGGGCGACTTCGACTTCCAGAAGATGAACCCCGCGGTGGAGAGCGCAATCGGTCAGGGCGCCGACGTGATCTACAACGGCTACACGGACGTGGCCTCGATCAGCTCCATCGTCACGGCGGCGAAGGACGCGGGCATCCCAATGTTCGCGATCGATGCGGGCACCGAACCCACCGACGCGTACGCGCTCAACATCACGACCGACCAGCAGGGGATCGTCGACCAGACGCTGGACGCGATCTCCGAGCAGATCGGTGGCCTCGAGGGCAAGAACATCATGGTCATCGGCCATGACCCGCACGCCGGTATCCGGATGCGCGCGGACCTCGCGGCGGCTGATCTCGAAGCCGCCGGCGCAACGCTGGCCGGTGGCGAGATCCAGCAGGTCGTCTCGCCGGCGACGGGTCGCACGGAAGCGCTCGCTATCGTTGCGGACTACCTGACCGCCAACCCGGGCGGCCTCGACGCCGTATGGGTCGGATGGGATGACGCCGCGCTCGGCGCGGTGCAGGCCGTCACCGAGGCCGGCGCCGACACGGTCGTCACCGGAGTCGACGCCGTCAGCGAGTCCATCGCCTCGATCGAAGCCGGCGGGGCGATGCTCGCGACGGTCGAGCAGCCCTGGCCCTCGATCAACGACGACGTCATCGCCGCGATCGTGGAGTTCCTGACGAGTGGCAGCATGCCGGACTCGAATTTCGAGACGGTCAGCACGACACTCGTCAACAAGGCGAATGCGGCGACCATCACGCCGTCCGACCAGCTGGGCTAGCACGACCTCGGTCCGTCGGGGCGCGTGTGCGCACCGCCCCGACGGGCCCTTCCCTACCACCCATATGCAGGCAATGGAGAGAACGCAGATGCGTCTGACAGACAAGGTCGCCCTGATCACGGGCGGCGCAAGCGGGATCGGTCTCGCGACCGTCGAGAAGTTCGTCGCCGAGGGTGCGAGGGTTGTGATCGCCGACATCAACGCCGATCGCGCAGCCGAGGTCGCGACGCGGATCGAAGCACAGACCCCGGGCAGCGCGACCTCTATCGGGGTGGATGTCTCGGTCTACGCCGAGGTGGAGGCGGCCGTGGCGCACGCGGTCTCGGTGTTCGGCAAGCTCGACGTGATCTTCAATAACGCAGGCATTGCGGGCGGCAAGCCGCTTCTGGACCATGACCCGGCGGTCGACTACGCGCCCATGATCCGCGTCGACCAGGACGGTGTCTACTACGGCATCCTCGCCGCCGGTCGGCAGTTCCGCGATCAGGGTACGGGCGGCGTGATCATCAGCACGTCTTCGATCTACGGCGAGCAGGCCGCCGAACTGTCGTTCACCTACAGCGCGGCGAAGGCGGCCGTCATCTCGTTCACGCGCTCCGCCGCCTACGAACTCGCCGAGTTCGGCGTGCGTGCCGTCGCGATCACCCCGGGCCGCGTGGGCACGGCGATCATCAACCAGTTCAGCGACGAGTTGAAGGCGACGTTCGCGGCCGAGCAGCTGCGCAACAAGATGACCGAGCCCGAAGAGATCGCGAACGTCGTGGCGTTCCTTGCGTCCGACGAGGCCAATGTCATCAACGGCACCGTCGTGAGCGTGGACGACGGGTACTCGGTCTTCAAGCAGCGGCTCGACCTGCCGACCTTCTGAGGTGCGCGCATGACTGAAGCTACCGAGACCCCTCCCACTGGGCTCGATGTCGCCTGTCTGCTGAACGTCCTGCTCGCGGACGTCGCGTCGGATCTGATGCCCGCGGCGCTCGACGCACTGGTGGAGGCGGGCTATCGACGGGTTGTTCTGTCGCCCCTGGACCCGACGACGGTAGACATCGCGGACCTGCGGAGGACCTTTGCGGCGCGGGGCATTACACCGATCACGATCGCGGGGCAGGCGCCCGGTGCGGATGTCTCGGCCGACGACGCCGACGAACGTGCAGCGGGAGCAGCGGCGCTGCGAGCGACGGTCGATCTGACCGTCGCGCTCGGTGGCGACCAGATGAACGGCGTGCCCTACGGCCTGTTCGGCCGCGCCAGCGGACCGACGTCACGCGCTGCGTTCGAACGGTCCGCTCTCGAGGTCGGCCGCGTCGCCGACTACGCACATGAGCGCGGCGTCGCGATGACGTTCGAGGTCCTCAATCGCTACGAAACCGCGGCGATCAACACCGCGACACAGGCGATGGAGTACGTCGAGGCGAGCGGATCGGAGCACCTGCGCATCCATCTCGACACCTTCCACATGGCTGTCGAAGAGGGCGACCTCGCCGCGGCGATCACGCACGCGCTGCCGAAGCTCGGCTACCTCGAACTCGGGCAGTCCGGTCGCGGGGGCCTCGGCAGCGGAGCGGTGGACGTGGCCGACCTCGTGCGCCACGCGATCGACAGCGGATACACGGGTCGCATGGGTGTTGAGGCCTTCTCACGCGGGGTAATCTCACCCGAGGCGGGCGACATGCTCGCGATCTGGCGAACCCCTTACCTCGATGGCGTGGGGCTCGCGCAGGAGGCGATGCGCGTCATCCGACGTGGCTTCGGCCTCAGTACCGAGGGTCGTCGAGCGGCGCGGCTCGCGCGGCTCTCGCACGAATAGATCACCGACGGCCCGGGCGATGTCCGGGCATCAACCGAGGAGAACGACATGTCCAGCACGATCACCTCTACCGGCACCCTCATCGATGAGGCGGTGTTCGGCGGCAAGATCTTCATCGACGGCGAATGGGTCGACGGCGAAGGCGGCACGACAGCATCCATCGAACCCGCCACCGGAGCAACCCTCGCGACCGTCGGTATCGCGGGCCCGGGCGACGTCGCCCGCGCCGCGGAAGGCGCCGCGCGGGCCCAGAAGGAGTGGGCGGCGACGCCGCACCCCGTGCGTGCCGCCGTGCTGCGGCGGGCGGGCCAACTGTGGGAGCAGTACGCGGACGAGATCGGCGGCTGGAACACCCGCGAGGTCGGCGCGATCCCGCCCCTCGCCGGATTCGCCCTGCACGTCACCGCGTCCGAATGCTACGAGGCATCCGCTCTGCCCTCGGCTCCGCTCGGGTCGATCCTGTCGAGCGAAGAGCCACGCCTGTCGCTGGCGCAGCAGGTGCCCGTGGGCGTTGTCGGGGTCATCTCGCCGTTCAACGTTCCGCTGATCCTCGGGATCCGGGCCGTGGCTCCGGCCCTCGCCCTCGGCAACGCCGTGATCCTCAAGCCCGACCCGCGCACGATCGTCACGGGTGGCGTGTCGATGGTGCGCATCTTCGAAGAGGCGGGGCTTCCCGCCGGACTCCTGCAGCTCGTCCCGGGTGGCGCGGACGTCGGAGAGGCGATGGTCGCCGACCCCCGCGTGCGCGTCATCGCGTTCACCGGCTCCACGCGAGCGGGCAAGATCGTCGGCGAGCTCGCCGGGCGTCACCTCAAGCGCGCGCACCTCGAGCTCGGCGGAAACTCGGCCTTCATCATCCGCGAGGACGCCGACGTCGCGCAGGCCGTGAACCTCGCGACCTGGGGATCGTTCCTGCACCAGGGACAGATCTGCATGACCGTGGGCCGTCACATCGTGCACGAGTCGATCTTCGAGGCCTACGTCACGGCGCTCGCCGAGAAGGCCGACTCCATGCACGTCGGAGACCCGGCGGCGGGGCAGGTTCACCTCGGGCCGCTCATCGACGAGGTTCAGCGCGATCGTGTCCACACTCTGGTGCAGGATGCCGTCGCGCAGGGCGCCGAACTGCGCGCGGGTGGCACCTTCGAGGACCTGTTCTATCGGCCCACGGTGCTCGCGAACACGCCGAAGGATGCCGCGGCGTATTGCGACGAGGTCTTCGGGCCGGTGGCATCCGTCGTCTCGTACTCGACCGACGACGAGGCCGTGGCTCTGGCCTCGGACACCGATTACGGTCTGTCGCTGGGTATCGTCACGCGCGACGTTTTCGGTGGCCTCGCGATGGCGCAGCGCATCCCCACGGGAATCGTGCACATCAATGACCAGACCGTGAACGATGAGGCCAATTCGCCCTTCGGCGGTGTGGGATCGTCGGGAACCGGATCCCGCCACGGTGGTGCGCAGGCGAGCATCGACGCCTTCACCGAGACGCGCTGGATCACCATGCGCCGCGAGCCGGGTCAGTACCCGCTGTAGAAACTCCCGTACGTCAGTAGACGATGACCGGCTTGACGGTCGCACCGCGGTGCATGTCAGCTGCGGCATCCGCTATCTGGTCGAGCGTGTACGTGCGTTCGAGCTTTTCGAGGGGCAGATTTCCCGCCGCGTGCAGCGCCACGAGCTCGGGGATCAGCGTCCGCGGATCCGTGTCGCCCATCGTCACGCCGCGCAGGATCTTGCCGGTCAGGATGCCCTGGATGTCGACGGGAATCTCGGTGCCGGGCGGCGGTGCGCCGCAGACCAGCACCGTTCCGCGCACGGATGCCGCGTCGAGCGCGCCTCGTGCGACGGTCGGATTTCCGGTCGTGTCGAAGCTCAGCGTCACTCCGCGCCCACCGGTGATCTCGGTCAGGCGGGCTGCGACATCCTCTGTCCGCGCATTGATCGTGTGCGTTGCGCCGAGTTCGCGGGCGAGTTCGAGGCGTTCGTCGACGATGTCGATCGCGATCAGCAGGGCGGGGCTGCGGAGGGCGGCGGCGATCAGACCCGAGAGTCCCACCGCGCCGGTTCCGTAGATGGCGACGGTGTCGGCCGCGCCCGGGTCGAGCACGTTCCACACCGACCCGAACCCCGTGAGCACGCCGCACCCGAGGGGGGCGAGCGCGACGAGATCGGCATCCGCGTCGACCTTGACGATCGACCGTTCGTCGGCGATCGAGAACTGTCCAAAGGATGACTGGCCGAAGAAGTGTGTCGTCAGGGGCTCGCCCGCCCGCGTGACCTGACCGGAGGCGGGATCGCGCAGCATGCCCAGCAGGTTGCGAGGCAGCCACGTTTCGCAATATGCGGGGTGGGTCGACGTGCAGGCCGCGCATTCGCCACAGGAGGTGAAGCTCAGCAGCACCTTGTCGCCGACGTCGACCGACAAGACGCCCGCGCCTACGGCGACGACGACCCCCGCTCCTTCGTGCCCGATGATCCCCGGTGAGGGGAACGGGATGCCGCCCGCGATCACGCCGAGGTCGGTGTGACAGAGTCCCGAGGCCACGAGCTTGACGAGCACCTCGCCGGGACCGGGATCGCCGAACTCGACGTCCGAGACGACCAGCGAGCCCGGGGCATCCAGCACAGCCGCGCGGCCCGCGGTCACTGTGCCGCGCCCTGTTCGAGGTTGAACACGATCGAGTGTGCGCGCTGGTACGACTCCATCGCCTCGGGGCCACCCTCGCGTCCCCACCCGGATGCCTTGACCCCGCCGAACGGCACGGAGGGGTCGAGCAGTGCCCAGCCGTTGACCCAGGTGATGCCGGCCTGCAGCTTCGCGGCGACCCGGTGGGCCTTGGCGAGATCGCTCGTCTGCACACCCGAGGCCAGCCCATACGCAGTGCCGTTCGCGAGCGCGATGGCCTCGTCTTCCGTGTCGAACGGTTCGACGGTGAGCACCGGTCCGAAGACCTCTTCCGCCACGATCTCGGCGCTGCTCGGCAGGCCCGCGAGCACGGTCGGTGCGTAGTAGAAGCCGCCGTCGAGGTCGACCGCGGACCCGCCGGTGATCACCTGGGCGCCGGCAGCGCGGGCGCGCTCGACGATGGCCGAGACCTTGTCGAGCTGGGACTTCGAGGCGAGCGGGCCGATCACTGTTGCGGGATCGTTCGGGCTGCCGAAGGGCACCTGGGGAACGGCCTGACCGAGGATTCCGAGCACCGTCTCGTAGATCGGACGCTCGACGAGCAGGCGGGGACCGGCCATGCAGAACTGCCCGGAGTTGAACACGAATGCCGAGATGATCGTGCCGATCGCCTGGTCGAGGTCGGCGTCCGCGAAGACGATGTTCGCGGCGTTGCCGCCGAGTTCTGCCGTGAAGGGCTTCAGGGTCCGGGCCGCGAGCGCGGCCGCGTGGGCCCCGACATCCGTCGACCCGGTGAAGGCCACCTTGTCGACGTCGGGGTGGCCGACGAGGTGATCGCCGAGCGTCGCCCCCGACCCCGTGACGACGTTGAAGACGCCCGCCGGCACGCCGGCTTCGGTGAGGATCTCGGCCATGATCAGCGCCGACAGCGGGGTGTCGCCGGCCGGCTTGTGGACGATGGTGTTGCCCGCGATGAGGGCCGGGGCGATCTTCGAACTCGACAGGATGAGCGGGAAGTTGAAGGGCGTGATCGCCACGACGACGCCCAGCGGCTCGCGTTTGACGTACGCGTGCGTGTTGCCGGTCGTCTCGCGCACCGATCCGTCGAGGTGGTGACCGAGGCTCGCGTAGTACTCGTAGAGCTCGGCGGCGTTGTTGACGTCCACGAATCGCGCAAACGTGATCGGCTTGCCGACGTTCGCGCTCTCGGCCGCGGCCAGTTCTTCCGTGCGTTCGCGCATGATCTGGTACGCACGCTGCAGGATGCGTGCCCGCTCGCGGGATGACAGCCCCGACCAGACGCCGGAGTCGAAGGCGGCGCGGGCCGCGTCGACGGCGTCGTCGACGTCGGAGACGGTCGCGGCCGCGACCTCGCGCAGGGCGGCACCCGTCGCCGGGTTGACGATGGTCGTGCGGCGTCCGTCCGAGGAGTCGCGCCACTCCCCGTCGATGAATAGGCGTCCCGCGGGGACGGTCGGTGCGACGACGGACGGGTTGTCGATGATGGTCATGATTTCTCATTCCTCAGATGTGGGTTCAGTGCGCCGCGGTCGTGCCGAGCGCGACACGCTCGAGCAGATCGGCGAAGCCTGGGGGGTCTTCTTGGAAGGGCGCGTGGCCGCTCGGCAGGCGCAGAACCTCGCCGCCGGTGCGCGCGGCGAGATGCTCTTGGAACGCGGGCGGGACGACACCGTCGTTCTCGCCGAGGACATACGTCGTCGGCCGCACGCGCCACGCGGCGCGGGTCACGGGTTCCGTGAGCGAACGGTACGACTGGGGTAGGAACAGGTCCGCCATTCCTTCGGCGGCGGGTGCTGCTTCGGGGGGAAGATCGGCCGCGATCATGGCGACGCGCTCCTCGCGCGAACGGCCCATCGTGACCTGGCCGTCCTGGATGCCCCACCACTCCGGCAGCGCGCCACCCATCGATCCCTGCAGGCTCTCGCCGATGTCCAGCGCGAAAGCGCAGACGTACACGAGGTGCTCCACCCGCGGGTGATCGCCGGCGAGCGTGATGGGGACTCCGCCGTAGGAGTGCCCCACGAGGATGACGGGGCCGGGTTCGGCCTCGATCGCGGCGGTCACGGCGGCCGCGTCATCCTCGATTCCGCGCTGTGACGCGGTGGAGGGGAGGGCGACGGCGGTGACGGGCCAACCGCGCTCGCGCAGGATGGCGAGCAGCGGGCCGAATTCCCACGGGCCGACCCAGGCTCCGTGAACGAGGATCAGGCGGGGGCCGGAGCAGTGCGTCATCGTTGACTTCTTTCGCATCGGACGTGCGTACGGCGTCGGTGCCGCGCGACCAGCATGCGCGCATGCGGCGGCGGCGGGTATCCGTAGAACTACCGAATCGGTTGCTGATCGGTATGCGCGCGGTCGTTGAGCGAGCGGAGCGAGTCGAAACGCTCTCCCGTGACGGACGCCGTGGCGCGGTCTCGTCATTTCGTCTCGGCCCTTCGGGCCTCGCTCAATGACCGGGGACGGGCGCGCGCAACGCGTCCCTAGAACGGGGGTGGGTCGGTGTTCGGGCTGAAGTGGACCGCCGGGGGTGGTTTGTCGATGTAGACGTGACCGCCCGGGGATGTCCATTCGAGGATGCCGCCGCCGAGTTGTCGGACCGTCCAGCCCGTTTCACCTTTCAAGGTGTGGTGTCGTTTGCAGAGGCACGCCAAGTTGCCGACATCCGTCGCACCGCCGAGTGCGTAGTCGAGGGTGTGGTCGCGGTCGCACCGGTGGGCAGGTTGCCGACATCCGGGGAATCGGCAGTGCTGATCCCGCGCCCGTAAGAACCGTTTCATGTCTGCGGAGGGTGTGTAGCGGTCCACCGCAAGGACGCACCCGGTGATGGGGTCAGCAAGCACCCGGTCCCAACCCGTCGCGTGCCCCGCAAGTTCGCGGGCCATCGCGGGGTCGACCGGGCAACGCCCCACGAGTTCCGCCGGCTCGTCCGTGACCCCGGCCAACGCGAGGGCGGGAACAGTCACATTCACGATCGCCTTGATCGATCCGAGTCCACCGAATCCGTCCGACATTCCCGCACCTGTCTGCGCATCGGGGGTGGTGGTGAGGAGCATGTCCGCGACCAGGTCCGCACGAATCTGATCGATCGTACGCGCATCGGTGGGGTCGGCGTTCTTGATCGCCTTCGCCTGCTGCGTGACACGGTCGTGCATCGCATGCGCCAACACAGCGGGTTGAACCGACATGAACTCTGCCATCCCGTCCCCGATGTCCCGCACACCCACACCCCGCGACGCCCGTGCCTTCTGGTGGCGTTCGGTCAGTGTCCGGGGCTGCAAAGATTCGGCGAGCCGCGCGAGCGCCGGCCCGAGCCGTCCGGGCGTTGTTCCCTCGGCCCGGACCAGCGCCTCGCGCTCAAACACAGCACGTGCGTCGGCGTCGGTGAGCGGCAACCCGTGTTCCATGATCACCCCAACATGCCCCGAACCGATCCGGCCGTCATCCCACGCTTCGAACGTCGCGGGGAACGACTCCGCCAGCACCGCGGCATCGTTCATCCGGCGCTGCACCGTTCGATCCGACATGCACGCCGCGACCGCCAGCTCCGCCGCCAAAGCACGCACGGGCAGCTCCGCCTCACGCGACGAGACAGACCCCAAATCGGCCACCCGCCGCATCCCGAGATCCGCGGCATCCGCCAGCACCCGCGCCTGCGCAGCCTGCGCCCGCGCGACCGCCCTCGACGCCTCCGCGAACCGGACCGCGAGGTCTCGCGCTTCGGTGTCGACGTCACAGAGATTCGAATACATGTTCTAAATGCTACGGATAGCCTCCGACATCCGAAGCCCGAAAAGCCCCAGAATCACGCCGAAATCGCCACCGCAGAGATGAGAGTTCTCACATCTGCTGATCACCCGCATCCGCGATGGTCGACTCGTACCAGGCCGCGATCTGCGCGCGGGAGGTGAAGCCGAGCTTCACGAGGATCCGTTGCACGTGGGTGTCGATCGTGCGAACCGAAAGCACGAGCCGCTCGGCGATAGCCCGGTTGCTGAGCCCCGCGCGGATGTCCGCTGCCACCTCGGTCTCGCGCGCGCTGAGGCCGGTCGAGGGGCGGCGTGTCGATACGGCGAATGAGACAGCCTCGCTCGGATCGAGTCGTCCACCCGCCGTCATCAATCGTTCGAATGCTCGCTCTCCGAGACGCTCCACGACCACGGCGACGCATCGGTCGTGGTGAGCTGCCATTTGAGGCCCGTGCACGGAGATATCAGAGCCGATGCGCCGCCAGCGACTCTGGGCCGCTCCGAGCAGGATCGCCGATCGCTCGGTCGGCGACCGTGCCGCGTCGACCCAGCTGAGCAGCTCGAGCATGAGACAGTCGCCGACGGGATCGTCGATGCCCTTCTCGGCCGTCAGGGCTTGACGGGCCATCTGCTCGGCACCGTCCAGGTCGTCCTCGATGAAAGAGGACAACGCAAGGGACCACAGTGCGAGGGAACGCATCCATCGCTCGCCGATCGACTCGGCATGGCGCAGCGCGACCTCCGCCGCGACGGACGCGTTGCTCTCGTGCAGGTGGCTGAGGGCGGTCGCCAACTGGAACTGCGCCATCATCGCCTCATCTGGACGTCCGGCCGCCTGCGCGAGCCGGATGGAGTCCTCGAATTCGGCACGCGCGTGTTCCGGTTCGCCCGAGAACAGCGCATGGGTTCCCCTCCAGCGGTGAAATTCGATCTCGAACAGCGCCGAATTCGGCAGGTCGGGGGTCTGGTCGGCGAGAGCCCGCCCTTCCCGCAGATGCTGATCACCCTCGACGAGATCGCCCTGCAGCAGGCACAGCCAGGTAGCCGTGATCAGCGCCGGAATCCGACGTTCGGCACTCGCTCCCGGAAGGGCGAGTACGCGGGTCGCCCACGCCCGGCCCTCGGGCAGAAAGCCGCCCACGCCCCAGTGGTAGCGCAGGTCCGAGAACAATTGGAGGGCCGCGTCAGCGCTCCGTCCGACAGCAGTGGAGAGCGCGGTCTGCAGTTCCGCGTGCTGGACGCGCTGCGTCGCGATGGTCTGTGCCTGGCCGGGACCGTACCAGCGTCGGCATGCGTCTTCCGCGACACGCTGGAAGTGCTCGAGGTGGCGGCGCAGCAACTGGGGCCAGAGTCCGGCCTCTTCGGCGCGCTCCTTGCCGTACTCCCGAATCGTCTCGAGAAGGTGGAAGCGCCCACCCTCGCGGTCCGCCTCGACGACCGACTGGCTGACGAGTTCGTCGAGGGCGTCAACGACCTCGGACTCGCTCCTGCCTGCGACGGCGACCGCCGCGGCGAGGTCGAACGGTCCCGTGAAGACGCTGAGCGATGCCCACAGGGTCCGCTGCGACGGCGTACACAGTTCGTGGCTCCAGTCCACGACAGCGCGGAGGGTTCGCTGGCGAGCGACGGCCGAGCGCGAGGCGCCGCGCAACAGCGTGAACCGCGAAGACAGCCGCCCGGCGAGATCGGGAATGGTGAGTGTGCGCAGTCGAGACGCCGCGAGTTCGATCGCCAACGGCAGCCCGTCGAGCGCGCGGCAGAGTTCCACCGCGGCCTCTTGGTCGTCGGCGCCGAGGCTGAACGAGACATCCGCGGCGCGCGCACGCGCAACGAGCAGTGCGACCGCTTCCGAGGGCTGTCCCGTCGTCGACCTGTCCGTCGAGAGCGGCGGGCCGATCGAGAGGGGAGGGACGGCGAAGGCCTGCTCGCCGTCCAGTTCCAGACGGCGTCGGCTGGTGGCGAGGATGGATAGCTGGGGCATGGCATCCAGCAGGTCATCCACGAGAGCGGCGACGGCGTCGATCAGATGCTCGCAGTTGTCGAGCACGAGCAGGGCGGGTCCGTCGCCGAGCACGTCGATGATGAAGTCCAGCGGGTCGCGCGCCGACTGGTCACCGAGGGGGAGGGCACGCGCGACGGCGAGGGGCAGCAGACGCGCGTCGTGCACGGTGTCGAGCGGCACGAACCAGCAGTCGATCCCCGCGTGCTCCGCATGGGCGTTCGCGGCGCGCGTCGCCAGGCGTGTTTTGCCCGCGCCGCCGACGCCCGTCAGGGTGACCAGGCGCGAGGTATCCAGGAGCGCGGCCAGCATGTCCAGCTCACGGTGGCGACCCACGAACTCGCTGCGAGGCTCTGTGATCATCGAGTTTCCGGCACCTTTGCTTCGGTCTCGCCATTATCCCGCGCGGACCGCGCCGTCCGCGCCGTCCGCGCGGTCCCGCGTTCGCCCGAATGTCGACGATTCCGGGATTTCGGGATAAGCGGAACCGTGGGTGCGTCGGCGCCCGACCTCGCCGCTGATCAGGCCGATCACGGCGAACCCGGCCATCGCGGCGAGCGCGGGAACGGGCGTCTGGGTTCCGAGGATTCCACCCAACGGTGACGCGCCCGCGCCGAACACGAACTGCGTGAAGCCGAGCACCGCCGATCCCGCGCCCGCGATCCCGACGGCCGCGCCGACCGCGAGCGCCGACGCGGTCGACATGACGGCGCCGCAGCCCACCGCGAAGACGCAGACGAGCACGATGTAGACCGGCAGTGTCAAGACACCCACCGTGGCGATGGCGGCCGCGGATCCTGCGGCGAGCAACACCAGCAGCTGGGCGTAGCGCAGCGTCGATGCCGCACCGATCCGGTCGCCCACATGTGCGGTGATCGCCGCCCCGAACATGATGGCGACCGAACTCAGCGAGAAGATCAGCGAATAACCGAGCGGCGAGACGCCGAAGACCTCCTGTGCGAGGAACGAGGACGAACTGATGTACGCCATCAGGGCCCCGTACCCCGCCGCGAAGGCGATGGCGTACCCGAGGTAGCCGCTGTCACGCAGCAGTCGGCTCACGTTCGTCACCAGAGCGCGGATCGTCAGGGGATGCCGCGACGCTCGCGGGAGGGTCTCCGGGATCTTCAGCATCGCGGCCAGCAGCATCCCGGTCGCGATGATCGCGAGCCCCAGCAGCGCCGTGCGCCACCCACCCCACTGCGTGAGCAAGGCGCCGAGCGGACTGGCGATCGCGGGACCCAGAGCGATGAAGACGAACAGGGTGCCGAAGGCGCGGACGGCCGCAGCGCGGTCCGCCAGATCGGAGACGATCGCGCGCGCCAGCACGACCCCCGCCGCCCCCGCCGCCCCCTGTACTGCCCGCACCGCGACGAGCACCTCGAGCGTCGGGCTCATCGAGGCCACGTAGCAGCACAGGGTGAAGACGGCGAGCGCGACGGTGAGGGTGCGCCGCCGACCGAGCGCGTCCGATACCGACCCGATCAGCAGCTGCCCGATGGCGGCGCCCAGCAGGAAAGCGGTGAGAGTCAGCTGCACGGCCGAGGCCCCGACCCCGAGGTCCTCCATGATTCCGGGGAACGACGGCAGGTAGAGGTCGGTCGAGAGCGACCCGGCCATCGCGACGTAGCCGAGCACGACCATGAGTCCCGGCCGGATGCCCCGGGGGGTCGGTGCTGCGGCGGATGTCACCCCCGTGACTGCGCCACGGCGTCGTCCGGGCGGAATCCCTTTTTGGCCAACTGGATCTGCTCGTACACGTGGTGGCGGAGCTCGGTAAACCGCTGCATCGACCGGGTCTCGAGTTGATCCCGCTCGTCGGGGAGGTCGACGATGAGGTCTTCCTGGACGATTGTGGGCGAGCTCGAGAGCATGATCACGCGGTTGCCGAGGTAGACGGATTCGTCGATGTCGTGCGTGACGAAGAGCACCGAGATCCCGAGCTCCTTACGGACCTTGCGCACGAGGTCTTCGAGGTCGGCACGGGTCTGCGCGTCGACGGCTGCGAAGGGCTCGTCCATCAGGAGAACCTCGGGCTGGTACGCGATCGCCCGGGCGATCGCGACGCGCTGCTGCATTCCACCCGAGAGCTGCCACGGATAGGACTTCGGCACGTGAGAGAGCCCGACGTTGTCGAGGGCCTCGGCGACGAGGCGTGAGCGCTCCTCCTTCGGCATACCCGCATTCTTGAGCGGCAGCTCGACGTTCTCGGCGACACGCAGCCAGGGGAAGAGCGAGCGGCCGTACTCCTGGAAGACCACGGCCATCTTCTTCGGGGGTGAGGTCACCCTCTTCCCGTCCAGCACGACGTCGCCGCTCGTGGGCGAGAGCAGGCCAGCGATGCATTTCAGCAGCGTGGTCTTGCCCGAGCCCGACGGACCGACGAGGCACGTGAGCTCGTTTTTGCCCAGATCGAAAGTCAGGTCGCGGACGGCCTCGATCGGCCCGCCGTCGGTTTCGTAGATCTTCTGCAGCCCGCGCACCGACAGCAGCGTTTCCTCCGGCGGGAGGGTCCGGCCGTGCGAGACGGTGTTGAGGGGAGCGGAGGTGTCAGGAAGCATTTTCGAGGTCCTTCAGTCCGTGGTACCAACGCAGGATGCGTCGCTCGAAGATTCGGAAGACGACGGCGACGCCGTAGCCCAGAAGTCCCAGCACGAGGATGCCCGACCACATCTCGGGAATCGCGAAGGTGCGCTGAAACTGGATGATCGTGAAGCCAAGGCCCGCGGTCGTGTTGAACATCTCGGAGATGACCATGAGGATCAGTCCGATCGGCAGGCACTGTCGTACCCCGGCCATGATCTGCGGCGCTGCGCCGGGCAACACCTGGAAGCGCACCCGTCGGAAACCCTGGATGCCGTACGAGCGGCTCGTTTCGTTCTGCACCGAGTCGGCTGCGCGCACGCCCTCGACCGTGTTGAGCAGAACGGGCCAGATCGATGCCAAGGCGATGATGAAGATCTTCATCGCGTCGTTCGGGCCGATCAGCAGCAGCAGCGGCGGGATCAGCACGGGCGCGGGAAGGGCACGGAAGAACTCGAACGTCGGCTCGGTGAGCGAGCGCAGGTCCCGGTTGAGGCCGACGACGACGCCCACCAGCACACCGAGAACGATGGCGATGACGACACCGATACCGAAGCGCATGATGCTCGGCAGCACGTCCAGCCAGAGTCGTGGACCGAACCACGTCTCGAAGAACGTGACGAGGATCTCGCCCGGGCTCGGGAAGAAGAAGTTCGGCGAGATCGCCGTGGCGAGCCACCACAGGCTGATCAGGATGACTGGTAGGCCGAAGGTGAACCCGATCCAGACGAGTGGCTTTCTCATTCCGCCGCCTCCCCTCGGACCGACTGATGCCACGACAGCGTCGCGCGCTCGAGGATGCGAGCGCCCGTGTTGATGAGAATGCCGAGAAAGCCGGTCGCGAGCAGCAGGGCATACATGGTGGAGTACTGTCCGCCGTTCTGCGCCTTCAGAATCTCGGCCCCGAGTCCCGCGTGCCGATGATCAGCTGTGCGGTGATCGCGAGGATCAGTGCCACCGCCGCCGCCAGGCGGATACCGGTCATGAGATAGGGGAGGGTAGTCGGGAAGACGATGTCGCGCACGCGCTGCCACTTCGAGAAGCCGTAGCTCCGGCCCGTAGACATCGCGACGGTGTCGACATCGGCGACGCCGTAGAGCACCTGGATGAAGATCTGCCAGAACGCGGCGTAAACGATCAGCAGCAGGCTGGCCTCGATCCGCAGGCCGAACAGCAGCACCGCGAGCGGGATCAGTGCGACGGAGGGGACGGGGCGGAGGAACTCGACCGTGGAGTTAGTGAATCGCCGCAGGAACGGCGACAGCCCGATGACGATGCCGAGCACGGTAGCCAGCACGAGGGCGATGCCGAGGCCCAGGCCCCAGGCGAAAAGGGTCTGTCCCACGGCGACCCAGAAGTCGCCCAGCGTGAGCACCTGGACGAGCCGGGGAATCACCTCGGTCGGTGGGGGCAGGTAGCGGGGATCCGCCAGCCCGAACCGTGAGGCACCTTCCCACAGCAGAAGGACGATCAGGATGCCTGTTCCGCCCAAGATCGCGCGGCGCGAGCGGTAGCTGCGCTTTCGGGTGCGGGCACGCGCTATCGCGACGGTCGTGGTGACGGTCTGGCCGTCGTCGGGCGGTGCGATGGTCATCGGCGTCCCTCTCTCAGCGTCCCGCGAGTTCCGTGTCGAGTTCGGCGGCGAAGCGGGCGCGGAGGTCGGCCTTGCGCACCTTGCCGCTCGCCGTGCGCGGCAGTTCGTCGACGAAGACGACCCGCTTGGGGATCTTGTAGCGCGCGAGGCGGCCCGACAGGTGCTCGGCGATTGCGCCCGACTCGAGCGACTCGCCTGGCTTGAGGGCGACGATCGCGACAGGGACTTCGCCCCACTTCGGATCGGGTACCCCGATGATCGCCACCGCGGCGATCGAGGGGAGCTCCATGATGCGACCCTCGACCTCGGCAGAGTAGATGTTCTCGCCACCCGAGATGATCATGTCTTTGAGCCGGTCGGAGATGAAGATGTATCCGTCCTCGTCCACATAGCCGAGGTCGCCGGAGCGGAACCAGCCGTCGACGAAAGCGGCAGCCGTCGCCTCGGGGCGGCGCCAGTACTCCGTGATCACGTTCGGGCCCTTGACCCAGATCTCACCGACCTCGCCCGGGGCGACGGTGCGACCGTTCTCGTCGACGATCTTGACGTCTGTGAAGAAGTGCGAGACCCCCGAGGAGCCCATCTTGGCCAGACTCGCGCGTGGCGGCATGGCGGTCGCACCCGGTGCGGTCTCAGTCATGCCGTAGCCGCACGAGAAAGCCAGCCCGCGCTCTTCGTATGCCCGCAGCATCCGTTCGGGCATCGTCGAACCGCCGCACGTCAAGTGTCGGAGGGTGCTGATGTCGGTGCTGTCCCACGCCGCGTGCTCCTGCAGCATCTGGAACGTCGTCGGCACGCCCGAAAGCATCGTGATCTGCTCACTCTCGATCGTGGCTAGCACCGCGCCCGGATCGAACTTCTCGTGGATGATGACGGCTCCGCCCTGCAGCAGCACGGGCAACGCCCCCATGCTGAGGGCTGCGACGTGGAAGAGGGGAGAGATCAGCAGCACGCGCTCGTCGCCGGTGATCCCGTAATCCACGAGCGCGTTGAAGCAGTTCCAGGTGATGTTGCCGTGTGTGAGGACGGCACCCTTCGGGTGGCCGGTGGTGCCGGAGGTGTAGAGGATGATCGCGGGATCGTCGAGCGTGACCGGCTCGTCGCGCGCGGTGAGGTCGCCGGATGCGAGGACCGCGTCGTACTCTTCGACCGCCGAGTCGGCGGGGCCGCCCACGACGATGCGGCGGACCACCCCGGTAGGCCAGCTTCCGGCTCGCGCGAGGTCGCGGAGCTCTTCTCGCAGGATGAGTGTGGTGGCACCGGAGTCCTCGAGTGCGAACTCGATCTCGGGTGCCGCGAGGCGGGTGTTCAGGGGCACGAAGATCGCACCCAGGGTTGCCGTCGCGAAAAGCGTCTCGAGGAATGACGGGTGGTTGTTCCCGAGGTATGCGACCCGGTCGCCGCTGCGGACGCCGCGATCCGCGAGCGCGTTCGCGAGCTGGGTGATCCGGTCGGCGAGCTCTTCGTACCGGATCTGCTCACCGCGGAAGGTGATCGCGATATCGCCTTTCGAGCGTTCACGCCGACGCGACACCCATGGGCCGATTCCCTGATTCTGCACGACTGCTCTTCCTCGAGTGTGTGGATGGGGTGGACGTCCGGCGCCGCCGGGACAGCACGGCGCCGGACAGTCGACTACGGAACCGCGATGACTGCGTCGAGGTCCGGCTCGCTCTCGAGGAACCCGTATGAGAGCGCGAGGGCGGTGAGCTCTTCGAGGATTCCCCGGTCGAGGTCACCCGAGAGAACCTCGAGCTCCAGGTCGCCCACGACCTCGGCGGGCATGCCGGTGTACGCGACGATCGCCTCGCGGTTGAGGTCATCGTTCTCCATCGCGAACGCGGTCGCGTCGGCGATTCCGGCCGCAAACGCCTTTACGATCTCGGGGTTCGCCTCGGCATAGGCGGCTGACGTGAACGTGACCGTCGAGTACAGGCCGGGGATCACATCGAACGTGTTGCCGAGGTACTCCATGCCCTCCATGGCGAGCGCCCCGCTGATGAACGGTTCGGGAATCCAGGCGGCGTCGATGTTGCCCTGCTCGAGTTGCGCGAGCTGGTCGGGGAAGGCGATCTCGGTGAACTGGACGGCTTCGGGGTCGCCGCCGTCCTGCTCGACGAGTCCCATCGTGCCGAGGTCTCCGAGGGTGTTGACCGCGTTGACAGCCACGGTCTTGCCTTCGAGGTCCTTCCAGCTCGCGATCCCCGAGTCGGAGCGCACGACCAGGCCCGAGGCGGGTACGCCCAGGTCTTGGTGCGAGTAGCCCGCGACGATCTGCATCTCGAGGCCCTGACTGGCGGCGACGAGCACCGACAGCGGGTTGCCGACGGCGAACTGGATCGATCCGCTCGACACGGCGGGCAGGAGGGCGGCGCCGCCCTGTCCCAGCTGGATGGTGACGTCGAGCCCGTGTTCCTCGAAGATCCCCTCGTCGATGGCGAGCTGCACGGCGGCAGCCGGGGCGATCTGCAGCAGTCCGACGGTGATCGGGATGAGTTCTTCCGACATGGTGTCGTCGGACGGAGCCGCGGATTCGCCGGAGAGATTTCCGGATGAACATCCGGCCAGCATGAGACCCGCTGCGGCAATCGCTGCGAGTGCGGAGAGGTGTGACTTTCGCATTTCAGTAACTCCTTTGTGACTGTTGGTGGCGCGAGGTATTCAGTTGTGATGACGCCGCTCAGGCGTAGAAGCGCTGCAGACTCCGCGCGACGACCGCGGGCTTGGTGCCGCCCTCGGTTTCGATAACGATGTCGACGACGAGCTGGTACCCGCCCGCGACCTCGATGACCTCGGCGATGGTGCCCGTCAACCGGATGCGTGCGCCGACCTTGACGGGAGAGACGAATCGCACCTTGTCGAGGCCGTAGTTGACCTTGGTCGAGACGCCTTCGACGTCGAAGACCTGGGTCTGCAGGGGGATGATGAGCGACAGGCTCAGGAAGCCGTGCGCGATGGCCCCACCGAACGGTCCTTCGGCTGCGCGATCCGGGTCGACGTGAATCCACTGGTGGTCGTCCGTGGCATCCGCGAACGTGTCCACGCGCTCTTGCGTGACTTCGAGCCAGTCCGACGGGCCGATCTCGGCGCCGGCGAGCCCGGCGAGTTCGGTGTACGAAGCGATGAGGGTCATGACGTGGTTCTCCTTGATGGTCAGACGAATGCGGACAGGCCAGTGAGGCCGCGCCCGACGATGAGTGCGTTGATCTCGTGGGTGCCCTCGTACGAGTACACCGCTTCGGCGTCCGCGAAGAAGCGGGCCGCGTCGTTCTCGAGCAGAATGCCGTTGCCGCCGAGTACTTCGCGTCCGAGGGCCACGGTCTCGCGGGCCATGAGGGCCGTCTGCATCTTGGCGAGGGCGGAGTTCTCGTCGTCGGCCGCTCCGGCGTCCTGGCGCGCCGAGAGCTGCACCGCCATGGCGAGAGAGGCGACCGTGTTGCCGAGCATCCGGGCGAGCTTTTCCTGTACGAGTTGGAAGCCCCCGATGGGACGGCCGAACTGCTCGCGCTCGCGGGTGTACCGTACGACGGCCTCGAGCGCCCCGGACTGCAATCCCGCCGCGATCCAGGCGACGTCGGCGCGCATGGACCCGAGGATGCGCGCGACATCCTTCCAGGAGTTCACGGACTGCAGGCGGTCCGCGTCGGTGACGCGCACGCCGTCGAGGTGGATGAGGGCGTTCTGCATGGGACGGAGCGAGATCTTGCCGGTGATCGTCTCGATGCGGACCCCGGGCGTGGTCCGAGGGACCAAGAAGGCCTTGACCTGGCCGTCGGTGACATCGCGCGCGAACACCGCGATGACATCAGCGCTAATTGCCCCGCCGATCCACTTCTTGGTGCCGTCGATGACCCACTCGTCGCCCTCGCGCCGGGCCGTGGTGGCGAGGCCGCCCGCGATGTCCGAGCCGTGTTCGGGCTCAGTCAGCGCGAACACGCCCTTCAGTGCGAAGGAGCGCACGTCGGCCTCGAGATGCTCCGCCTGCTCGGGCGAACCTCCGAGGGCGACGGCCGCACGGAAGAGCCCGGCCTGGGCGTTGTAGACGGTGACGACCGAGACATCCGTGCGCGCGAGCACCAGCGTGCGAAAACCCGCGAACATCGATGTCGACGCCTCCTCGGGGGTGACTCCCGCCGGGTTCATCAGATCGAGCGGAACGAGCGTGTCGAGCACACCCGCGGGCATGGTCGCCGTCTCCCATGCGTCGTTCATCAGCGGGGCAACCTGCGTGCGGAGCGTCTCGGCCAGCCGCGCCAGCATTTCCCGCGCCGCGGGCGACAGGTGCGTCTCGGCAAACCCATACGGGTCGTAGCCGAGCGGGGTTGGTTCGATCTTCATTCTGCGCTCCCGAGTCCCAGCAGGCGGGCGGCGTTGTCTTTCATGATCCCGTGCATGACTTCGGGCTTGAGGGTGGTGTGCTCCACGTCCCGGATCCACCTGTCGGGGGCGATCATCGGGAAGTCGGAGCCGAACAGCACGCGCTTCTTCAGGTACGAGTTCGCCGCGCGCACAAGCTCGGCGGGGAAGTACTTCGGGCTCCACCCCGACAGGTCGATCCAGGTGTTGTGTTTGTGGGTTGCGACCGACAGGGCCTCGTCCTGCCACGGCACGGAAGGATGCGCCATGATGATCTGTAGGTCCGGATGCTCCGCCGCCACGTCATCCAGCAGCATCGGGTTCGACAGCCCGAGGCGCAGCCCGCGCCCGCCGGGCATGCCGGCCCCGATCCCGGTCTGACCCGTGTGGAAGAGCGCGACGACTCCCGCCTCCTGCAGTGCTTCGTAGAGCGGGAAATGAACGGGATCGCTGGGATCGAAACGCTGCACCGTCGGGTGGAACTTGAACCCGCGTACGCCGTTCTCGTCGATCAGACGCCGCGCAATATCGATCGCCTCCGGTCCTCGGTTTGGGTCGACCGAGCCGAACGGGATGAGGACGTCGTTGTTGCGCGCCGCCCCTTCGGCGATTTCGACACTCGAGATCGGCGGATGCCCGAGGTTCGTTTCGGAGTCGACGGTGAAGACGACGGCTGCCATCTTGCGTTCGCGGTAGTGCGCGGCGATGCCGTCGATGTCCGGCCGCGGACCGTCGGAGCTGAAGTACTTCGCGGCGGCTTCGGCGAGGTCGTTCGGCAGCGAGGTGTGGCCGTGGCCGTCGATCTCGACGTGAACGTGCACGTCGATCGCCTCGATCGCATCGAGGTCGATGGTGGATTCGTACCGGGTCATGTTCGCTCCATCGCGAGGGTCCGTGTCAGCGGAAAGAACCGTGGGCGCTTACGGCGTGGTTGTGGGTTGGAGGTCCTCAGGTAGGGGTGGGAACGTCTCGCCCACGCTCTGCAGCTGGCCTCCGATCAGTGCCGGGAACTGCTCCACGAGACTGTCGTACGTCCAACCGCCCTCGCGGTACTCGGTCGCCACGGGCTCGGGGTGCGACCAGAGCTGGGGGCGGTCCCCGCCGACGCCGATTGCCTGACCAGTTACGTCGGCCGCTGCATCCGAGGCGAGGTACGCGATGAGTCCGGCGACGTCGTCGGCGGTGCCGAAACCGAGGTCGTGGCGGAAGAATGCGGGCATCGCCTCGCCGCGATCTGATGCCTCGACGGCGGCGGCGAAATACGGGATCGTCGCGGTCATGGCCGTCGCGGCCACGGGGATGACCGTGTTTGCCGTGATTCCCGCGCGCTTGAGTTCGAGCGCCCACGTTCGCACCATGCCCACGATGCCGGCCTTGGCGGCGGCGTAGTTGGTCTGACCGAAGTTTCCGCGCTGTCCGGTGGGGGATCCGATGCAGATGATCCGCCCGGCGACGCTGTTCTCGCGCATGTAGGTCGCGGCGGCGCGCACGCAGGTGAAGGTGCCACGGAGATGCACGTTGATGACCAGATCGAAGTCTTCGTCGCTCATCTTCCACAGCACGGTGTCGCGCAGGACGCCGGCGTTGGTCACGAGGATGTCGAGGCCACCGAACGTATCGACAGCGACCTGCACGAGTCGATCAGCCGTTTCGGTCGACCCGACCGGTGCGACGACCGCGACCGCGCGACCGCCTTCGGCTTCGATCGAGGCGACGGCTTCGGCGGCGACATCTGCGTCCACATCGTTGACGACGACCGTAGCGCCTTGACGAGCAAGTTCTTGTGCGTAGGCCAACCCCAGGCCCCGTCCCGAGCCCGTGACGATGGCGACTTTACCTGCTAGTGACATGCGGACTCCCTTGTCGTCGGATCCATTGAATCCTTAATGATTGACATTGTCAATGATTCTCTTCCGGCATTAGGTGAGTTAGCATTCGGTCATGCCAGCGCTACGCGGTACGGCCGCGCCATCGACGTCGCCGGGGCCGGAGCGGCTGTGGGAGACGACCGTCGGGGGCGACATATCGTTCCTTCTTGCGCGTGCGAACGCCATCTCTCTGGCGACGACGAACGAAGCCCTCGCGATGCACGGGCTCAAGGTGAGGTCCTACTCGGTGCTGGGGGTGGCGGCGAGTGATGCCCGCCCCACGCAGCGTGAACTCTCCGAGTTCCTGCGCCTCGATCCGAGCCAGATCGTCTCCATCATCGACGAGCTGGAAACACGGGGCCTTGTGCGCCGCGAGCCGGACCCGAACGACCGTCGGGTGAACGTGGTGGTCGTGACACCGGAGGGCCGGGAGAAGTTCGCCGCAGCCCGCGTGGTGGCCCAGAAGAGCGAGCTCGATATGCTCGCCCTTCTGGACTCGACGGAGATCGCCGCGCTCGCCGAGGCGTTGAATGCCCTCGCGACGGCGGTGCCGCCGGAAGCGTGACCGCCGGGTCGGATTCCGCGCGTTCCCTGGAGTTTCCGGCCTATCCGCGGACGGGTGACGGCGTCACCAGGGCGCTATCCGCGGCTACCATGAAGCGCGCGAGAAACTCGCCGAGCGCGTCGGCATCCAGCGGCAGCACGTGGGCAACGTACTGATCCGGACGGACGAGCACGAGACATCCGGTCTCGCGGTCGATGCCGCGGTCGTCGAAGATGTCGTCGTCGGTGCGCGCGGGTGTGAAGGCCTTCTCGTAGTCCAGGAGTCCGTATCGGCCCTTGCGTGGTCGCAGGAGTTCGGGGAGCGCCCCGACGTCGACCGTGCTGTGGTCCTGTTGAAGGATGCCCCGGACGTCCAAGACCGAGTCGGGGTCGGCGCCCGGTGGGGTGAAACGGGTCACCGCGCCGCCGGGTGCGATGAGCGCGTCGCACAGCGCCCGGAGCGCCGAGTCGGGGTGGTCGATCGGGAGCGCGTCACCGAAGGCATACAGGCGCCAGGCCCCGTCCGCACGGGCGACGTGGCCGAGTTGGAGCGGCCGCGCATCGGCCAGGCGGGTGACGGGGGCGGAGTGGAAACGTTCGCCGATCGGGAATCCGGTGGCCAGCGACTGCCAGGTCGGCTCGGCCGTGAGAAGTGCGGGCTCGTAGTGCGTGGCCATACCGGCGGTGAAGCGACCGGCTTGCTGAAAGTGGCGCTGGAGCGTCGCGGGATCGACGCCGGTCTGCGAATCGTCATCGGTGGCCTTCGCGCTCATCATCGCCGCCCACTCGCGATCGAACGCGATCAGGCGCGCGGCAACCGCCTGGCGCTCGGCGGAGTATGTGTGCAGCAGTTCGGCGCGCGCTCGCCCCTCGAGAACCGCGGCGAGCTTCCAGCCGAGATTGAACGCGTCTTGCATTGACACGTTCATTCCCTGGCCCGCCTTGGGGCTGTGCGTGTGGCACGCGTCGCCGGCGATGAAGACCCGCGGGTCGCGCGTATCGACGGCGCCGTCCGGAACATCGTCGAACTTGTCGGTGAGCCGTTGACCGATCTCGTAGACCGACCACCAGGCGATCTCTCGTACATCGAGGGTGTGCGGGTGGAAGATGCGCTGCGCCGCCGCGACGAGATCGTCCGACGTGATCGAACGCCCGCGCACGCGCTCTCCCGGGTCGAGCTCGTCCATCTCGATATACAGCCGGGCGAGATATCCGCCCTCCCGGGGGATGATGATCATGTTTCCTGCATCGGCGGATTGGATGACCGACTTGAACCGGATGTCTGGGTAGTCGGTATCCGCCAAGATGTCCATGACACCCCAGGCCTGGTTGGCGGAATCTCCGCGGAGCGTCCGTCCGATGGCCTCGCGCACCCCACTGCGCGCTCCGTCGCATCCGACGACATATCGGGCGCGGATCACGCGCTCCGTTCCGTCGGCGTCGCGCAGGCGCACCGCAACCGGGTGCTCCGCGGAGTCATCGACCATCAATCCGACGAACTCCACACCGTAATCGGGCACCAGTCGCCGGGGTGAGCGCTCCATCCGATCGAGCAGAAAATGCTGCACGCGCGCCTGGTTGAGGATCACGTGCGGAAACTCCGAGAGCCCATCCTCGACATCCTGAACACGTCCACTCCGCACGATGCGCGAGCGGTCGCCGGTGTCGGGACGCCAGAAAACCGTCTCGTTCACCCAGCAGGCTTCCCGCAGAATCTGATCCGCGATCCCGAAGGCTTCGAACATCTCCATCGAGCGGCACGCGATTCCGTCGGCCTGTCCGAGCTCGAGCGCTCCACCGCGTCGTTCGATGATCCGGGTGCTGATGCCCGGAAACGCCGATAGCTGGGCGCCGAGCACGCACCCCGCGGGGCCGGTGCCGACGATGAGCACATCCACCGTCTCGGGCAGCTCCCGTGGGTTCGCGGAGGCAGGGTCGGTTGGGGGGATCTCGGGGTCTCCGGTGTGGAAACCGTTCAGGTAGGACTGCATCGTCGCTCCTCGTGAGGGTGTGGCTTCGTACGCAGAGGGGTTTGGCCCTCGGAATTAGTACGTATACGGAGCGTATGGCACGGCGGTGAGTTTGCGCAACCGTCGGTCGGGTGAGAAACGGCGGTGACCGACGGATCCGTCCCGCCCGGCGTGTGACGGGCGCTACGCCAACTCGTCGGGCGTATCGGCCCGGTAGGCGATCGGCCTGAGCGCGGCAAGAAAAGCGGTGCGGTCGGACTCTGGCAAAGGCCCGAGGAGGGTGTGCTGCACCCGCGCGACGCGCATCGCGAGCTCGGCCAGCGTTCGCTCGGTGTCTGGCGCGACTGTCAGAGTGCGGCGCCGCCGATCTTCCGTGTCGACGCCCAAGACGATCTGCCCCCGCCGCGCGAGGCGCTGCACGAGGTCCGCAGCGGTGGACTTGTCGAGAGCGGCGTGCGCGCCGAGTTCGGCCTGACTCAGTCCCGGGTGCTCGGCGATCGTCTGCAGTGCGGCGTACTGCGGACCCGTCAGCTCACGGTCGAACTCGTCGGCGAAAAGCGCCGTGTGTACCTGCTGTGCGCGGCGCAGAAGGTGGCCGGGGATGTGGAGCGGCGCGGACGGGTCCTGCGCGGGCGAAACACGGGCCACACGCGCGAGACCGCGCAGGAAGTCGGTGCGCGAGCCCGCGGCGGGTGACTCATCCAGTGGACGGACGAGCAACTCTTGCACCACGCTGACTCGGGGGCGGAGTCGCCGCAGGGCGGTGATCGTCTCGGACGTGGGGAGGAGCACGTCCCGGCGTCCGTCGGACGGGTCGCGGCGACGCTCTATCCAATCGTGTCGCACGAGCCGGTCGACAATGTCCATCATCGATGACTTGTCGAGTGAGGCCAGTTCGCCGATACGCCGTTGATCCAGGCCGGGGGCTGCGGCGATCGCCTCGAGCACGGCATACTGGGGGCTCGTCGGATCCGCTCCGACGTGGGCCAACCACAGGGCGTTGTGCACCTGTTGGGCGCGCCGCAGAAGGTGGCCGCACACCGAAGCGAGCGGCGGCGGTCCACCGAGCGGCGCTGACGAAGCATCGACGTGTTTCATTGCATGCGAGCATCCCATGGCGCGGCACCGCATGACGGTAGTAGCGCACGACGGTAGAAGCCACCGACGGCCCGTGTTCTAGGCGGTAGTCGGCGCACCCGCCGTACGCGTACCGTGGAGAGGTGAAGATCACCGGATCGTCGGACTGGCGCGAAGACCTCCCCTTCGACGTTCCCGTGCTCGTCGCGGACCTCATCCCGGGAGAGCCCACCCGCTGCTCCGAGTGCGGAATCGCCTCCGAGCCTCGTGATCGCACCGAGCTGTGGGCCGTCAAGCGCCGCAATCCGAAGAGTCACGCCGGTGTCGTGCGCTTCCACTGCGCGCTGCATCTGCCGCCCCCGCCAGCCCCCGTCGAGTCCGAGCCCGATGCCCGTCTGCGACGTTCGACCGCACGCGCGGCACGGGCCGCAGCGCCCCGCCGGCCGGCCGTGCCCGAGCGGATCGCACCCGTCTGCCCGACGTGTTTCGTCGAGGTGCCGCCCACCGGTGTGTGTGGGATGTGCGGCGAGCGCGTGGCCTGATCGGTTGGTCGATCAGCTCTGCGTCGACGTGGCTCGTGACTCGAGAACGAACCTCGGCCGCCCGGCGAACATGCCCGTCACCGACTGTGCGACGAGCACGAGAATGAGCAGCGCGAGCGAGAAGTTCCAGCCGCCGAGCCCCGCGTGCAGCCAACCGAACAGCACCGGCCCGGTGGCGGCGATCAGATAGCCGACGGATTGCGCCATTCCCGAGAGGGCGGCCGATGCATCCGATGTCCGCGCTCGCTGCGCCATGAGGGTCAGGGCCATGCTCAGCGACGCGCCCGAGGAGAGGCCGGCGATCAGGACCCAGACGACTATGCCCTCGGGAGCGATCATCAGGCCCGCGATCCCCGCCATGCCGACGACGGGAATCGCGGCGGGGACGAAGCGCTCGGCGGGTCCACGCAGCAGGAGCGGAACGATGATCGAGCCGACGATCGTCGTCAGCTGGTAGATCATGACGTCGAAGCCGGCGACGACCTCGGATCGTCCGATCGAGGTCGAGATCGCGGCCAGCCAGGTCAGCATCATGTAGAACGTCGCCGCCTGGAAGCCCATGTACGCCGCGACGTGCCAGGCGAGCGTGTCGCGCCAGATTCCCGTACGGGAGCGTGTGGTGAGGGGACGGGCGAGGTGCACGGCGTGGTGGCCACGCGTGGCCCACGCCCACACCCCGATCGCCGGGATCAGGAGGCCGGCGCCGGTGATCAGCAGTGCGATACGCCAGCCCGACTGCTCGTCGCCGAGGAAAGACAGGGGTACCGCGACGCCCGACGAGATGGCCCCGACGCCACCGAGCAGGCCCGTGTAGGCCGCCATCACGAGGGGCACGCGGGCGGGAAAGTCTCGCTTGATGACGGCGGGCATCAGGACATTGGCGATCGCGAGAGCGAGGCCGATGAGTACAGTGCCGAGCCACAGGCTGATGAGCGGGCCGGGCAGCGAGCGCACGATCGTGCCGACCAAGAGCACGACGAGCGAGCCGAGCACGACGCGGGACATCCCGAATCGAAGGCTGAGCCCCAGCGCGAACGGCGAAACGGCCGCCCAGGCGATGAGCGGCACGGCGGCGATCAGGCCGAGCGTGCCGACCGAGAGCCCGGTGTCCGTGCCGATCTGATCGAGCAGCGGCCCGACCGCGGTGATGCTCAGGCGCATATTCGCCGCGACGAGACAGACGGCGACGAGGAGCGTGAGGCCCGCGGCGGGCCTGCTCACGCCGGGCGCGCCCGGGTCAGCTTTCCTCGCCGTGCCCGACGGGTCGGTGTGGACGTCGTCGGAGCTCATGATCACCGGACTCTAGTCGACGCGTCGCGGCGTGCGCGTGTCTGCTCCCGTTCGTTGAGTGGGCGCAACGAGTCGAAAAAGACGTCCGCTCAGAGGCCGGCGAAAGCGAGCGGCCAGCCCGTGTACGCCTCGGCCAGGTACGTCCGACCCGCCTCGGACTCCACGACGCTCCGCAGCTCGCCGACCTGGCGCAGACGGTCGAAGTCCGAGGCATCCGGCGCGACGTGCAGCATGCTCGTCATCCACCACGAGAAGTGCTGCGCCTTCCAGATGCGCTGCAGGGCCGTCTCGGCGTAGCTGTCGATCAAGCGCTCGTCGTTCTCGAGCAACAGCGCTCGGAGGGCGCGTTCGAGAAGGAGCACGTCGGCCACGGCCAGGTTCATGCCCTTCGCGCCCGTGGGCGGCACCGTGTGGGCGGCATCGCCGACGAGGGCGACACGGCCCGCGCGCAGCTCATGTGCCACGAAACTCCGGAAGCGCAGCACGTCGCGTTGGAAGATCGGCCCCTGCTGCAGGGTCGTGCCGGGCACGCGGATCTGCAGCTGTTCCCAGATCTCGTCTTCGCTCAGCGCCTCGGTGTCGGCGTTCGGGTCGCACTGGAAGTACATGCGCTGCACGGTCGCGCTGCGCTGGCTGATGAGCGCGAATCCCTCGGCGGAGCTGCTGTAGATGAGTTCTTCCGAGCTCGGCGGCGCCTCGCAGAGGATGCCGAACCAGGCGAAGGGGTATTCGCGGAAGTATCCGCCGGTCGACGAGCCGGTGACGGCCGCGCGGGCGACGCTGCGGGAGCCGTCGGCGCCGACCACGAACTCAGCGTCGATCTCGAAAGCCGTGCCCTCGGCATCCTCGGCGAACACCCGTGGGCGATCGGCGTTGGCACCCTCGACGCGGAGCGCCGTGACGCCGAAGCGCAGGTCCTGGCCGCCGGTGAGACGCGCGGCGATCAGGTCCTTCAGCACCTCGTGCTGGGGGTAGAGCCAAACGCTGCGTCCCGTCAATGAGGGGAAGTCGATGCGGTGGCCCTCGCCGTCGAAGCGCAACTCGATGCCGTCGTGGCGGTGCCCGACCGTCAGGACCCGATCGGAGGCGCCCGACGAGGTGAGTACGTCGACCGTCCCGTTCTCGAGGATTCCCGCACGGATCGTGCTCTCGATCTCGTCGCGGGTGCGCTGGTCGATCACGACCGACTCGATGCCCGCGGCGGCGAGGAGGTGGGAGAGGAGGAGGCCGGCGGGTCCTGCTCCGACGATCGCGACTCGGGTGCGGACGGTCTCGGTCATGGTGGCGTCTCCTTCGACGGGGTGTTGCCCCAGCATCCTGCCCCCTCGTCCGTCGCGCATCCATCTTCCCATTGAATGGGCGCCCGCTCTCCGGCGGCGTGGCGCGAGACTTCACATGTGTCGCTCCATCGCGGCAGGAAGGTGACAGAGCTGAAGTCTCGCGCGGAGGCGGCAGGACTAGGGACGGTCAGCCGCCAGCGCTGCGGAGATGCCTGCGGAGGCCCGGCGGAGCTCGTCGAGCGGGCCGACCGTCGGGGCATCGCGGGGGAGGACCATCGACAGGGCCGCGACGACCGTGCCTCGGGCATCCCTGATCGGCACGGCGATGCCCGTGGAAACGCTCTCGATCGACCCGGGCGCGACCACGTAGCCCACGCGCCGAATGTCGTCGAGCACCCGCGCCAGCACGGCCCGATCCGTGATGGTCTCGGTCGAGACGGCAACGAGCGGACCGCCGAGCACGCGTCGACGTAGCTCGTCGGGTCCGTAGGCGAGCAAGACGAGTCCGGAGGACGAGGCGTGCAGGGGCAGTCGCCCGGCGATGCGCGTGATGTTGGCACCCGCCTCGGGATGTGAGAGGCGCTCGACGAACAGGGCCTCGTCCTGTTCCAGCACCGCGAGCTGCGTGTGCTCGCGCACGCGGGCCTGCACGGTCGTCATGAACGGGAGCGCCGCCTGACGCAGCCGCAGCGCGCTCGATCCGCGCAGCGCGAGCTCCCACAACCGCATGCCGAGGCGGACGCGGTGTTCGTCGTCACGCTCGAGCAGGCCGGCGCGCACCAGCTCGTCCACGATCCGATGCGCGGTGGATGACGGCAGCCCCGAACGGCGACCGATCTGCGCCGCGGTCTGGAGCGTGCGGTCGGCGCTGAAGGTGTCGAGCACGCGCACGATGCGCTCCGCCATCGTGTCGCCCGTCGGCGAGTTCGCCATGCCCTCACCCTCTCACGGGCCGATCAGGGCTGCTCGCCTGGCAGTTGTCGGGGCCTCAGACGGGGCTCAACCCCGACTACTGCCAGGGGAGCGGGCCACGGAGGGGCGGGATAGCCTCGGTGAGGGAGGGGAAGCGACGATGCGCAGCGATGAAGGGGGCGAGGGCGTCCTCGAGCGTGCCCTCGACGTGTTGCAGTGTTTTTCGGATGACGAGCCGGCCCTCTCCGCCGCCGTTATCGCCGAGCGCACGGGCCTGGCTACGTCGACGCTGCACCGTCTACTCACCCGGTTGACGACGCTCGGACTGCTCGCCCGCGCCCCGGGTCATCGCTACACGATCGGCGTGCGTCTGTGGGAGCTCGGCGAGCTCTCGCCGCTTTCGGTGCGCCTGCGTGAGACGGCGCTGCCGCTCATGGTGCGCCTGTACGAGGCGACGGCCGAGAACGTCCACCTGGCGGTACTGGATGCGCCGACCCCCGAGCGCGCCACGGCGTTGTACGTGGGTCGGGTGACGGGTCAGACATCCATTCCCACGCTCAGCCGGATGGGCGGCCGGCACCCGCTCCACACGACCGGGGTCGGCAAAGCGCTGCTGGCCACGCGCGACGAGGACTGGCTTGCGGAGTACTTCTCGACGCCGCTCGTACGCGAGACGACGCACTCCATCACGACGGAAGACGTGCTGCGCAGCGAGTTGGCAGTGGCGCGACGGCGCGGGTATGCCACGACGCGGGAAGAGATGACCCTCGGCAACATTTCGGTCGCGGCCCCGCTCGGCAAGGTCGCGGGGCTTCCGCCCGCGGCCATCGGCATGGTCGTGCGGCTGGAAAGAGCCGACGAGCGGCGGCTCGCGGCGCTCGTGACGCAGGCCGCGGCGGATCTGACCCGAATCCTGCGCGACGAGCATCCCACTCAGTGAGAATGAGTCTCGGATGCCCGGGGTGCGCCTGTCACCCTTTCGATAGCTCTTTGTCGAAGGAGACACCATGACAGACACATCCCCGCAGGCGGCGGCACCCGAGTCTTTGCTCGCCTCGCCGGACATGCCCTCGCAGCGCGAGATCAACGCGGAGATCGCCGAGATCCACGCCGACCACGCGGCCCGCGAAGCCCGCGGTGAGGCGCCCGCGCCCACGACGCTGTACGACTTCGCTCCGTACCGCTCGAGTGTTCTGCGCCACCCCACCAAGAACCCTCGGCTCGTTGACCCCGAGACGATCGAGCTGTGGTCGCCGGCGTTCGGCCAGCGCGACGTCGCGGCGATCGAGACCGACCTGACGCTGCAGCACACGGGTGAGCCCCTGGGTGAGCGCATCACGGTGTCGGGCCGCGTGCTCGACAGCTGGGGCCGCCCCCTCGCGAACCAGCTCGTCGAGGTCTGGCAGGCGAATTCCGCGGGTCGTTACATCCATCAGCGCGACCAGCATCCCGCGCCGCTCGATCCGAACTTCACCGGAGCAGGGCGCACGATCACGAACGACAACGGCGAGTACTTCTTCACCACGATCAAGCCGGGCCCGTACCCGTGGAAGAACCACGTCAACGCGTGGCGCCCGGCGCACATCCACTTCTCGCTCTTCGGCACGGGCTTCACGCAGCGCATCATCACGCAGATGTACTTCCCGGGCGACCCGCTCTTCGCGCTCGACCCGATCTACAACACCATCCGTGACCAGAAGGCCCGCGACCGCCTGGTCGGGACCTACGACCACGACCTGACGGTGCCCGAGTTCTCGATGGGCTACACGTGGGACATCGTCGTCGACGGCCCGTCCGCGACCTGGTTCGAGCCCGAGGGAGAGCACTGATGACCACTGAAACGCGCCTGGAAGGCACCCCCGGTCAGACGATCGGCCCCTTCTTCGCCTTCGGCCTCAATTACGCCAACATGCACGAGGTCGCCTTTCCGCACTCGCCCGGCGCGATCGTGCTCGGCGGCACGGTCTATGACGGAGCCGGTGCGCCGATCCCGGACGCCATCGTCGAGATCTGGAGTGCCGACAGCGACGGAACCGTGTCGCGCGAGCGCGGCGCGCGTCGTCGTGACGACCACACCTTCACGGGTTTCGGACGCGCGGCGACGACCGACGACGGGCACTACGAGTTCTGGACCCGCAACCCCGGAGCGGTCGATGGCAAGGCACCGTTCTTCGCCGCGGTCGTCTTCGCGCGCGGGCTCCCGAACAAGCTGCACACGCGCATCTACCTCCCCGAGGACGAGGCGTTGCTCGCGGCCGACCCGCTGCTGGCCGACCTCTCGGCGGAGGAGCGCGCTACGCTCGTGGCAACACGCACGCCCGACGGCTACCTGCGGCACGACATCCGGCTGCAGGGCGAGAAGGAGACCGTCTTCCTTGCCTTCTGATGCAACCCCCGATCGATCCGGCGCGCGCGAGTCGTCGCCCGCGTTCGATGTGGGGTTGCTCTCGCCCGTGAGTGTCGGTCACGACGCCCTGGTCGGGGACGAGGCGGTTCTGGACGCACTCGTGGCCGCCGAGGTCGCGCTCGTTCGTGCGTACGGAGCGGTCGGCGTCGCCACTGCGGCAGTCGTCGAAGACGTCTCGTCCGCGCTCGGCTGGCAGGCCGATGGACACGGATGCTTCGGGCACGGGCTCGATGCGGTCGTGCTGGCCGAGGCATCCGTCTCGGGCGGCAACCCGGTCATCCCGCTCGTCGGCGAGCTGAAGGAGCGGGTGCCCGAGTCCGCTCGGCGCTGGGTCCATCGCGGCGCGACGAGCCAGGACATCCTTGATTCTGCTCTGATGCTCGTGTCGGACCGCGCGGGTCGCGCGATCCTCACGCACCTGCGTAACGTCGCGGTCGAGCTTGCGACGTTCGCTCGGACGCATGCCCAGGCTGTCGGAGCCGCCCGCACGCTCACGCAACATGCCGTGCCGACGACCGTGGGTCTGCGCGCCGCCGTCTGGCTGCGCGGTGTGCGCCGGGCGACCGACCGTCTCGAGGCGGCGGTGACGGAGCTGCCCGCCCAGCTCGGGGGCGCCGGCGGCACGCTTGCCGCCATCGTCGAGATCGCCGGAGCGGATGCGGCGGCTCGGCTGTCCGCGCCCTTCGCGGGCGCGCTGGGACTTGCCGTGCCCGATGCTCCCTGGCATACCAACAGATGGCCCGTCACCGAACTCGGCGACGCGCTCGTGCAGGCGATCGACGCTGTCGGCAAGATCGCGACCGACATCGCCACGCTCTCGCGGACCGAGATCGGTGAACTCGCCGAGGGCGCGGCGGGCGGATCGTCGGCGATGCCGCAGAAGCGCAATCCGTCTGGGTCCGTGCTGATCCGCTCGGCTGCGCTACGTGCACCTCAGCTCGGCGCGACGCTGCACCTCGCGGCCGCGCTCGCGGCGGACGAACGTCCGGATGGCTCGTGGCACGCCGAATGGCCGACGCTGCGTGAACTACTGCGGCTGGCGCTCGGGGCCACGGCGACCTCGGCTCGTGTCGTGGCCGGACTTTCCGTCGATAGTGCGGCGGTCACCCGCAACCTCACGTTGACCGGTGCGCTGATCGTCAGCGAGCGCCTCTCTCTCACGCTCGTGCCCCTGATCGGGCGGGCGCGCTTCGATACCCTAGTGGCCGAAGCATCCGCGGGTGCCGACTTTGCCGACCTCGTTCGGGCGCTGCCCGAAGCGGCCGGCCTCGACGTCGACGCGCTCGTCGACCCGGCCCAGTACCTGGGTCTCGCCGCCGCCTACCTCGATGGGGCGCTCAGCGAGCGCGGCCCGCGTGATGCGCCACCGAGCCACGAAACACCGGAGGTTCTCTCATGACCGTCCCCCGCATCGCCGTGACGGAGCCGGTCGGCGCGGAGGGCGCGCCGCTCGTCGTCTTGGGTCCCTCGCTCGGGACGTCGACGATTCTGTGGGAAGACGTCATCCCCACGCTCGCCGCCGACTACCGCGTCGTCGCGTGGGACCTGCCGGGCCACGGCGCCTCGCCCGCGGCCGACGCACCGTTCGCGGTCGGCGAGGTGGCCGACGCGGTCGCCGCGGCCATCCGCGAACTGGGCGGTGGGCCCGTCCGCTATGCGGGGGTGTCGCTCGGCGGTGCCGGCGGACTCGAGCTGTGCCTTCGGCATCCGGAGCTCGTGGATCGCGCCGCGATCGTCGCCTCGGGCGCGCAGCTCGGAGACGCTGCTGCCTGGGCCGAGCGTGCCGAGCAAGCTCGGAGCCAGTCGACCTCGAGCCTGATCGTGGGGTCCGCGCAACGCTGGTTCGCTCCCGACTCGATCGCGCGACGCCCCGAGCTGACCGGCCGCCTGCTGCACTCGTTACAGGACGCGGACGACGACAGCTATGCGCGCTGCTGCGAGGCGCTCGCCGAGTACGACGTGCGGGCGCAGCTATCCGCGATCGACCTGCCCGTGCTCGCCGCGTGGGGCGAGTTCGACACGGTCGCGCCCGAGTCCAAGTCGGTCGAGATCGCGGACGGCGTGCATGACGGTCGCGCGGCACGCGTTGACGGTGCGGCGCACCTACCGCCCGCCGAGCAGCCCGAGATCATGGCTCGAATGCTGTTGGAGTTCTTCGAGGGGACGAGCCGATGACCAGACCCGCGGGCGAGGGCCTGACCGACGAGCAGCGCTACGAGCAGGGCATGGTCGCGCGTCGCGCGGTGCTCTCGGACGAGCATGTCGACCGGTCGATCACGAACACCACCGAGCTGACCGCCGACTTTCAGGACTTCATCACGCGCGTCGCGTGGGGGGATGTCTGGTCCCGTCCGGGACTGCAGCGTCGCGACCGATCGATTGCGGTGCTCTCGTCGCTCATCGCGCTCGGTCACCACGAAGAGTTCGCGATGCACCTGCGGGCGGCTCTTCGCAACGGGTTGACGGTGGATGAAATCCGCGAGGTCATCCTGCAGTCGGCGATCTACGCGGGCGTTCCCGCGGCCAACACGGCGTTCCGCATCGCCTCCGAGGTCTTCAACGAGTCCTGATCGCGCCCGGCGTCGCTCTTGCTACGCGTCGGTGAGCAGCCGCCACCCGAGTCGCTCGGCGGCGTCGCGGTCGAAGGTGACCGTTTCGTCGACGCCGAACATCTCCATCGTCGCCTCGATCAGCGCGTCGGCGAAGTCCGCGCCCTCCTCGGCCAGGGTGAGGGCGCGCACGACGCTTTCACCATCGTCGAACTCGAGAACCTCGGTTTCGACGAGGCTCCGGATCACCGCTAGGCAGGTATCGCGCGATAGGCGTTTGCTTCGCGAGAGGACCCAGTAGGTTTCGGCGAGCGTGACCTGCGTGATGAAACCGCGTCGTTCGGGGGTGAGGCCACGAAAGAGTTCGGCGGCCGCCGGCGATTGAAGAGGATCATCGCGAAGCACCGCACGCAGCACGACGTTCGTGTCGATCCCGATCATCGTCGGATGCATCAGATCAGGCCCCGCATCCCGCTCTCTGCGCCACCCTCGGCGATGGCGTCGTTGATCTCTTCGATCGTCATCGGCTGGGCGTCGGGGTCGTGCAGCATTCCGATGAAGTCGTTCACGGAGCCCGTCCGCGCGACGATCCGGTACTGGCCCGAGCGCAACTTCACGAACATCACCTTCGACCCAGCAACAAGGTTGAGGTCGTCGCGGATCTCTTTGGGGACGGTGATTTGCCCCTTGCTCGTCATCGTCGCGGTAGCCATGGAGGAATCCTTTCGAACGGTGTCCCACCTTACCAAGACGTAGAAGTAAGCGAGGTGCCTCATCTAGAAGTGAGCGCGAAGGGTGATGCGGTGCCTCACGTATGGTGAGCGCGAGGCTTGCGGTTCATTTGGTTGTTTGGAGTCGACGGATCGACGTTTCTAAGGATGTCATGTCGAGGTGTCGGCTGGTGGTCATGGCTTCGGTTTTGGCTTGTGATAGCTCGATGAGTTGGAGCTGGATCTGGTTGATCCGGCGGGTCAGATCGGCGGGGTTGATCCCGGTGATCCGGGCCTGAACGACGTCGGCTTGCTCGGCGGTGAGGACCCCAGAATCGCGCACTCGCTGCCAGGGTGTCTTCGGTGCGTCGTAGAGGCGTGTGCGGCGCCCGCTGGCCGCGGTGGCGTATGCGGTGGGCTTCTTCGTCGGGGTGAAGAAATTCAACCGTAGTGAGACGAGCCGCCAGAGCTCGTTCAGCAGCGCGAGCTCGTCCGGGGTGTCGTAGCGCCAATGGAACGCGTGTTTGCGGACGACGTGGTTGTTCTTCGACTCGACGGTCGCTTGGTCGTTTTTCTTGTAAGGGCGGGACCGGGTCTGGGCGATGTCACGGGCTTGGAGCCAGTCCGCGACATCATGGTTGATGAACTCCGATCCGTTGTCCGAGTCGAACACGCGCAGCTCGAATGGGAACATGTTCTGCAGATCGCCGACAGCGCCGACGATCCACTTGGCCGCGTTGTTGCGGATCGAGGCGTTCTCGGTCCACCCGGTGGCGATGTCGGTCATCGTCAACGTGCGTGCGAACTCGCCGACGAACGTGGGTCCGCAATGCGCGACGGTGTCCGCCTCGATCACCCCGGGTGCCGTGACCGGGGCATCCCCGACCTTCGACAACCCGATCGAGTTGCGCAGCAGCGGTGACGGGATCGTCGTAGAGATCCCCCGCAACTGCATCGCCCGACGTGCCGGGCTCAGATACCGGTCGATCGTTGCCGGACTCATTGTCTGAAGCTCGACGATCGTCTGCGGTGTCACGAATGGCTTGTCGAGGTCGCCGGCAGCGTGCAGCAGCGGCATCCACAGCTCCAGCATCACCACGAGGTACTTCCCGCACGGCATGCCCATCAGCGCCCACACATGCTCCAGCAGCCGCCTCGAATCATCGCTATACGTCTTGGCCCGCAACTGGCGTCTATCGACCTGCTTCGCCGGATCCGGCAGCACCGGCCCCGTCAGCATCCGCCGCGCCGTTGATCGGCCCATCCCCGTCGTGCTCATCACCTCGTCAAGGATCCGGGCCTTGTCGTGCTTCGATGCTTTCCGGTACGCGTCACGGAGTTTGTTCGTCACCTGTCGCCTCGCGGCCATCTCAATCTTGCCTTCCACACAGGCAAGCTTCGCGCTCAAAGTATGTGAGGCACCAACACACCCCACGCGCTCAAAGAAACTGAGGCACGTCGGTAAGCGGAAGAATAGACGCAAATGGAGATATAATGTACGTATTGCGAATGTGTGTGCGCAGAGCGAACACAAGCGAGGAGGCGACGTGATCGACAAAACCGTGCCCACCGTCGAACAGGCGGTCGGAGACATCCCCGACGGGGCGACCGTCATGATCGGCGGATTCGGGCGGGCCGGCCAGCCCGTCGAGCTGATCGACGCGCTCATCGCACACGGTGCCCAGAACCTCACGATCGTCAACAACAACGCCGGAAACGGCGACACAGGTCTCGCCGCGTTACTCGCCAACAAGCAGGTCCGCAAGATCGTCTGCTCGTTCCCGCGGCAGAGCGACTCGTGGGTGTTCGACGGCCTCTACCGCGCGGGCGAGCTCGAGCTCGAACTCGTTCCGCAGGGGAACCTCGCCGAGCGCATCCGCGCGGCCGGCGCCGGGATCGGCGCGTTCTTCTCGCCCACCGGTGTTGGCACAGAACTCGCCGCGGGCAAGGAAGAGCGCGAGATCGATGGACGCCGCTACGTGCTGGAGTATCCGATCAAGGCCGACTTCGCCCTGATCGGTGCGCTCCGCGCCGACCGCTGGGGCAATCTCGTGTACCGCGAGACGGCTCGCAACTTCGGCCCGATCATGGCATCGGCCGCAACCACGACGATCGCGCAGGTCGACGAGATCGTGGCGCTCGGATCGCTCGATCCCGAGTCGGTCGTCACGCCCGGCATCTTCGTCAACCGTGTCGTCGCGGTCGGAGAACGGGCCTGGCTGCGCAATGGTGAATTCACCGGCGGGGTCGACATCGAAGGTCGACGCCTCGACCCGGACACCGACACGAACGCCGAGAGGGAGGATGCCGCGTGAGCACCCGCATCAGTCGCGACGATCTCGCGAAGCGCATCGCCGCAGACATCCCCGAGGGTGCCTACGTCAACCTCGGCATCGGCGCACCGACCCTGGTGGCGAACTTCCTGCCCGCCGATCTCGAGATCATCCTGCACACCGAGAACGGGTTGCTCGGCATGGGCGAGGCGCCCGAGGCTGGCCGCATCGATCCCGACCTCATCAACGCGGGCAAGCAGCCCGTCACCGCGCTCCCGGGTGCCGCCTACTTCCATCACGCCGACTCGTTCGGCATGATGCGCGGCGGGCACCTCGACGTGTGCGTGCTCGGAGCTTTTCAGGTTGGCCAGAACGGCGACCTCGCCAACTGGTCGACGGGCGCTCCCGGCGCGATCCCCGCGGTTGGTGGAGCGATGGACCTGGCGATCGGGGCCAAGGACGTCTACGTCATGACCGACCTGCTGACGAAGCAGGGCGAGTCCAAACTCGTGGAGTCCTGCACCTATCCGCTCACCGGCGTCGGTTGCGTCAGTCGGGTCTATACCGACCACGCGATCTTCGACATCACCCCCGAGGGCTTCGCCGTGCGTGAGGCGTTCGGCGATAACACGATCGAATCGCTCGCCGCGCTGACCGGGCTCACCCTCGTCGGCCCTTCGACTGGCTCAGGAACCGGAGACAACTGATATGACCGCCACCTACGTCTACGACGCCGTCCGCACCCCGTTCGGCCGAGCCGGGGGCGCGCTCTCGGGAATCCGCCCCGACGATCTCGCCGCGGTCGTGATGAAGGCCGCCGCCGAGCGCACGGGTCTCGACCCCGCGCGCATCGACGATGTGATCTTCGGTGACGCGAACCAGGCGGGCGAGGACAATCGCAATGTCGCACGGTTCGGAGCCCTGCTCGCGGGTTTCCCGTCGAGTGTCTCGGGTGTGACGGTCAACCGCCTCTGCGGCTCGGCCGTCGACGCCGTGATCCAGGGATCGCGCGCGATCGAGTCCGGCGACGCCGACATCATCCTCGCTGGTGGGGTCGAGTCGATGAGTCGGGCCCCCTTCGTCGTCGAGAAGTCGCCCAAGCCGTGGCCGGCCGTGGGAAACCAGACGATGTGGAACACCTCGATCGGGTGGCGCATGACCAACCCGGCGCTGCGCGAAGACTGGACGATCAGCAACGGGGCGTCGGCCGAGAAGCTCGCCGAGATCTATGAGATCTCGCGCGAGGCGCAGGACGCGTTCACGCTCCGCAGCCATCAGCTCGCGGCCGCCGCGTGGGATGCCGGCGTGTACGACGGCGAGATCGTGCAGGTTCCTGGCGCCGAGCTTGCACGGGACGAGGGCATCCGCGCCGACACATCGCTCGAGAAGCTCGCGGGCCTGCGCCCGTTGTTCGCGAAGAACAGTTCCGTCACGGCAGGCAACGCGTCCTCGATCAACGACGGTGCCTCGGCGGTGCTACTCGGTGCCGAGGGCGCTCTCGACATCGACCCGCTCGCCCGCATCACGGGTCGTGGGGTCTTCGGCAACGATCCCGATGTGTTCGGCATCGCCCCCGTCGAGGCGGCGAACCGGGCCCTCGCCCGCGCGGGTCGCACCTGGGCGGATGTCGACTTCGTCGAACTCAACGAGGCGTTCGCCTCTCAGTCGCTGGCGTGCCTGAAGCTCTGGCCCGAGCTCGACCCCGACAAGCTCAACATCCACGGCGGCGCGATCGCGATCGGTCACCCGCTCGGGGCCTCCGGTGGCCGCATCATCGGTCATGCGGCACACGAGCTCAAGCGGCGCGGCGGAGGTGTCGCGGTCGCGGCGATCTGCATCGGCGTCGGTCAGGGCCTCGCGGTCGTCCTCGAGCGGTAGGGCGACGTGACGGACGAGGGTGCGGATGCCGCGGCATCCGGCACGTTCGTGCAGTCGTTCGCTCGCGGGCTCGGGGTGATCCGCGCGTTCGATGCGGAGCATCCGGAACTCTCGCTCAGCGACGTCGCACGTCGTGCCGAGTTGACCCGTGCCGCGGCCCGGAGGTTTCTGCTCACACTTGAGTCGCTCGGCTACGTCCGCGGCGACGGACGGACGTTTGCGCTCACGCCACGTGTGCTGGAACTCGGGTTCAGCTACCTCTCGGCGCTGTCGTTGCCCGAGATCGTGCAGCCGCACCTCGAGGCTCTCTCGCGCGAGGTGGATGAGAGTGTGTCGGCCGCGGTGCTGGACGATACCGACATCGTCTATGTCGCGCGCGTTCCGACGAGACGAATCATGAGCGTTCGCATCACCATCGGCACCCGTTTCCCCGTCTACGCGACCAGCATGGGCCGCGTTCTGTTGGCGGGTCTGCCGGATGCGGCGCTGGCGGCCGCACTGGATGCCTCCGACCTGCGCGACTTCACGGGCCGAACCCTGACCGACCGGTCCGCGCTCGCCGACGAGGTCCGGGCCGTCCGCGAGCAGGGGTGGTCGCTCGTGGATGGCGAACTCGAGCCGGGGTTGCGCTCGATAGCCGTACCGCTGCACGATCGGGGTGGCCGGGTCGTCGCGGCGCTCAACGTGTCGACGAGTGCCACGCGCGATTCGGTCGAGCACATGCGGGATGCCTACCTGCCGCCGTTGCTGCGCGCGGCGGCCGCGATCGATGCCGAGCTGCGCCTCGTCTGATCGCCGCATGACCGATGGAGGGTCACTAGGAGCCTTCCGGAGCGGCCGGCCTGAGCCGCGCGGAGATGCCGGACGCGTATCGACCCGGTCGATAGTTCGCATCGGCGGGATCCACTTCCCTCTGTGGAAAGTCCCGCCGAGGATGAAGAGGCGGGTCAGAGTCGTGCCCGCCTGATTCCTGAAGGATCGAAGATGATCACACCGCGCTCCCATGTGCCGTACGTCCCCATCACCTCGACTGACCTCGATGCATCCGTCGACTTCTTCGATGCCTCTGTCTATGGGCGTTGCTGGGGGGACCTCGTCATCGACGCCGGTGGCCTGATCTTCGGTATCGCGCAGAAGATGGCGCAGCCCGCATGAGCGCCCACGAGACGGGCGTCATCGACGTCCATGCGCACGTCCTGCTGCCCTCGCTGCATGCCGAGGTCGAGCGCCGCGCACCCGACCTGGTGGCCGAGGCCGCCGCGCTCGATTTTCGTCGGAACGGTGCCGCGAGTCAGGCCGTGTCGGGGCCGATGATCGGGCAGCGCATCCCGAAGCTGACCGATGTGAACGTGCGGCTCGCCGACATGGACGCCCAGGGTGTCGAGCGCCAGTGGGTCAGCGCGTCACCGAACCACTTCTACCCGTGGGCGCCCGAGGGCCTCGCGGTCTGGGCCGCGGGCGAGGCGAACCGTCTGGTCGCGGAGTATGTCGCTCAAGCCCCCGACCGCCTCACGGGTCTCAGTCTGGTGCCGATGCAGCACCCCGGGCGGATGGTCGAGTACCTCGACGATGCGGTGCTGGGCCGCGGCCTCGCGGGCGTCGAGATCTCGTCGTTCGCGGGAGATGTGGAACTCTCGGACGAGCGCCTGGAGCCGTTCTGGGCGCGCGCGGCGGAGCTCGGGATCGTCATCTTCCTGCACCCGTTCGGGTGCAGCCTCGACGAGCGCCTCGACAGGTTCTACCTCGCCAACACGGTCGGTCAGCCGACCGAGAACGCGGTCGCGCTCTCGCATCTGATCTTCGCCGGGGTGCTCGATCGCCACCCGGGGCTGAAGATCGTCGCCGCGCACGGTGGGGGATACCTGCCGACCGTCATCGGCCGTTCGGACCACGCGTGGCGGGTGCGTCCGGATGCTCGAGGGTGTGAGCATCCGCCGTCCACCTACCTGCGGAAGCTGTGGTTCGACACCGTCGTTCACGACGAGCGCACGCTCCGTGCCCTGGTCGAGGTTACGGGCGAAGACCGTGCGGTTCTGGGCAGCGACTACCCCTTCGACATGGGTCTCGACGAGCCGGTCGCGAAGATCCGCGAGGCGGGTCTGTCGGAAGAGATCACGCGGCGCATCCTGGGTGGCAACGCCCTGGCGCTGGTCGAGACGAGGATCCGGGAATGAGGCTCGCCCGCTGGCAGGACGCGACGACACCGTCTAGGAGGCTCGAGTTCGCCACGACATCGGCGGAGTTCCCGAGTCCGTCGTCCCGCCGAATGTGGCCCCGGCCCGTCGGCGCCCACGCAACCGTGTGCGAGCGGCCTGAGCTCAGCGCACGCCCCTCATCAGCTTCAGGACCGGACGGACCGACAGCACCATGCCGATGCCGACGACGATGGCGATGCAGCCGAGGATCGAGAAATAGGGCACCTCGTTGTCGACGTCGAAGAACTGCGCAAGCCACCCCGAGATCGCCGTCCCGAGCGCGACGGAGAGGAAGAACAGCGCCACCATCTGCGTGTGGAACATCTCGGGCGCGAGCTTCGTGCTGACCGAGAGCCCGATCGGCGACAGCAGCAGCTCGGCGACGGTGAAGACGAACAGGATCCCGACGATCGCGAGCAGCGGGGTAGAGTTCGCGCCCCCGCCGGCGAAGGGCAGGAACAGCAGGAAAGCGACGCCCATGATCGCGACACCGAGCGCGAACTTGACCGGCGTGGACGGCTGGCGGCGCCCGAGCTTCAGCCAGAGAGCCGAGAAGACGCCCGACAGGATGATGATGAACACCGGGTTGATGGACTGGACCCACGAGACGGGCATCTCCCATCCGAACAGATCGCGGTTGAGCTTCTGGTCGGAGTAGATGGTCAGCACGGTGAACTGCTGCTGGTACAGCGACCAGAACGCAACGCTCGTGATCCAGAGCGGGATGAAGCCGAGGACCCGTGAGCGTTCGGTCGCCGTGATGCGGCGGCTCGACAGGATGACGGCGTAGTAGCCGAGCGCCGCGACGAGGGTCACGCCGATCACGATCACCGAGAGATTCTCGACTCGGATCAGTCCGACCAAGACGGCGAGGGCTATCGCGGCGAGCCCCGCAACGGCCACGCCGATCACGAGCGGACGGCGCGCGCGAGGGAGGGGATTCGGCACCCGGCGCGCCTCGTCGGGAAGCTGTTTGCGTCCGAACGAGTACTGGATCAGGCCGAACGCCATGCCCACCGCAGCCAGGCCGAAACCCCAGTGGAACCCGAGTGTCATCTGCAGCAGGCCGGTGAGCAGAGGGCCCAGGAAAGCGCCGAGGTTGATGCCGAGGTAGAACAGCGAGAACCCCGAATCGCGGCGCGGGTCGTCGGCCGAGTAGAGCGTGCCGACGACGGAGGTCGCGTTGGCCTTCAGCCCGCCCGACCCGACCGCGACCAGCACGAGCCCTACGCCTACCCCCGTGACGCCCGGGAGCAACGCGAGCGCGATGTGTCCCGCCATGATCACGATGGCGCTGGAGAAGAGCACGCGCTCCGAACCGAGCAGGCGGTCGGCGATCCATGCTCCGAGGATCGTGGACAGGTAGACGGCGCCGCCGTATGCCCCGACGATTCCCGCCGCGATCGGTTTGGGGATCGCCAGGCCGCCTTCGGCCACCGAGTAGTACAGGTAGATCAGCAGGATTCCCTGCATGCCGTAGAAGCTGAAGCGTTCCCACATCTCGACGCCGAAGATGTGGGCGAGCTCCCAGGGCTGACCGAAGAAGCGGGTGTCGCGACTACCGCCGCGCGGTTCGGCGGATGCTTCGTCGGTCTGCGTCGACTCGACTCGGTGTTCGTCGCTCATGGGCGCCAGGTTAGTAGACCCCGTACCGCCTCAGCGTCCGTCGGGGATGGACGCGTGGTCTATGGGCGTCGCGTGGCGGGGGATCAGAAGCGACAGCACGAGGGCGATGACGGCGGCACCACCGGCGAGCAGGAAGCTCGTCTGGAACGCCGCGCCAGTAGGCACAGCGACACCCTCGTACGGTTGCGACATGGCCGCGAGCACGGCGCCGAGCACCGCGGCGGCCGTGCTCGTGCCCACCGAGCGGAAGAGGGCGTTCAGGCCGTTCGAGGCCCCCGTCTCGTTCGCAGGTACGGCGCGCATGATCAGCATCGGCATCCCCGCGAATCCGAGCCCGATGCCCACCCCGACGAGGATGTTCGCAAGCAGGATGTGCCAGACCTCGCTCGAGAAGAAGTACACGAATGCGTAGGCGATGACGAGGGCGATGGCGCCGCCGGTCAGGAGCGCGCGAGGCCCGATCGTCCGCTCCAGACGCCCGGCCAGCGGGGAGATCAGCATCATGACGAGTCCCGCGGGCATGACCACGAGGGCCGCACCGATGAGCGAGAGCCCGAGGCCGGCACCCGATCCGACGGGCAGCTCGAGCAGCTGAGGGAAGACGATGTTCGACCCGAAGAGCGCGAAGCCCATGCCTATTGAGGCGAGGTTGGTGAGCAGGACGGGCCGCCGCGCAGCCACCCGCAGATCCAACAACGGTTCCGCGGCGCGTAACTGATACCAGCCCCACACGAGCAGAACGGCGACGCCGCCCAGCCCGCACGCGAGGGTGGGCGCGCTCGCCCAGCCCCACTCGTTTCCGCGTGAGATGGCGAGAAGGATGCCGGTCAGGCCCACAGCGAGCCCGAGCGCCCCGATGTAGTCGAATCGACCGGGGGTGCGCAGCACGCTCACCGGGATGATCCAGACGACGAGCAGCAGGACGACCGCGCCGAGCCCGGCGGCGACCCAGAAGAGCACGTGCCAGTCGGTCCGTTCGGTCACGAGGGCGCTGAGAGGCAGGCCGAGTGCCCCGCCGACGCCCATCGTCGCGCTGATCAGGGCGACGGATGTGGCGAGCCGGTCGCGATGGACGACGTCTCGCAGGATCGAGATGCCGAGCGGGACGACGCCGGTCACGGCGCCCTGCAGCGCACGCCCGACGATCACACCGACGATGTTGGTCGAGAGTCCCGCGATGACCGAGCCGAGGATCAGGCACGCGAGAAGCGCGATGACGATGCGCCGCTTGCCGTACATGTCGCCGAGGCGTCCGGCAATCGGGGTGATCACGGCGGCGGTCAGCAGCGTCGCGGTGACGACCCATGCGGTGTCTTCGCGGGAGGCATCGAGCAGCTCGGGAAGCTTCGCCTGGATGGGCACGACGAGCGTGTACATGAATGACGCGCAGAGGCCGGCGAGGGCCAGCACGGCGACGATTGCGCCTTGCGGGGGGATACGAGTCAGGCGATTTCGGTCGCCTGCTTCACGTGAACCCACCGACCCAGGTTATCGGCGGGTCGACGGGGTGCGGGTCGCCGGTGCCCACTGAGAGGGAGCCGGGGTGTGCCTCGCGCTCACGAAGGGGTGTGCGCGACGCTCACAGGACCGAGCCCTTCGCTCACGCGACGACGTCGCGCAGACCCTTCTCGATCATGTCGAGCCACCCGCCCACGTTCGCGCGCGCCTCAGGAGTATCGGGGTAGCGGCAGCGCAGATGCAGGCCGTCGTCGTTGACGATGAACCAGATCATGACGCCGTCCGTCTCGATCACGGCAGAGACGTACTGGATGCCCAGTGCCGCCTCGACGGGAGGCAGGCGCCGAGTGTCGAGCCAGGAGATCGCGAACATGCCGGGGCCCGCGGGCATGCCGCCGTACGGCGCGAAAATGGGTGCGAGCGGATACGAACCGAGCGCGAGGGCGTCTTTGACGGCGGCGGCGGATGCGACGGGGTCGGTCGCGGTGAACTGAATGACGGAGTTGGTGATGAACCAGCCGACCGAGTCGTGCCAGCGCGGCTCGTTCCGGCTGTGCACGGGGAAGACGGCGCGGAGCGGCGCCCCACTCATGCGCGCCGTCGTCTCGGCGAGCACCGACAGGGCGAGCGCGGTCATCCGCACGCCCCGGTCGGTCGCTCGTGCCTCGAATACGCGGGTCTCTTCGGCGGCGAGGACATCGCGCACCTCGACCACCTCGAGCCGCGGGGACGAGAGGTCGCCGAGGGGGAGGGGGAAGGCGGGCATGGCGCCGCCCTCGATCTCCAGGATGTCGCTCCAGCGCTGTCTGACATCGGCGGGAGCCGGAGGCATCCGTTCGAGCACGTCGGAGTGTTCGGCGAAGGATGCCGCGGGCACCGAGTCCCCGTCCGAATGTCCCGACAGGTGAGTCACCATGTCACGCACGAGCACGAGGAGCGACCACATGTCGACGTGGGCGTGGTCCGATCCGATAACCGCCGTGGGGCGGGGATCGAGCGGGTCGGGGGTCTCCGGGGCCACGACGCACACCCGGTGCGAGGGCCGCTCGAAGGGAGAGCAGGCGGCGTCGAGCACCCCACGCAGCACGTCGCGGGTGAGTTCGTCGTCGCCGACGGGATGCTGGATCCACTCGCCGCCCTCGACCTCGATCTCATGCAGTGCGAGCTCGCCTGCGTCGTCGTACGAAAAGGCGCTTCGGAGAGTCCCATGACGGCCGATCACCGCCATCCACGCCGCCGCTACGTCGTCGAGCGTCGTGCCCACCGGGAGTCGGAAGGCCACGGCCATCCACGAGCCCGGGCGGGCGCCCTCACCGACGTGCCGACGCTGATCGAACGAGATCGGCAGCCGCTTGCCGGGTCGCTCGCGCGCGCGCGCCGCGAAGCTCTGCAGGGTGCCCCGGGGCAGGGACATCTGGGCGACATTCGTCAGGCGCATGGCGCCGTAGTCTAAGGGGCGAATATCTCGTGCCTGTGACTCCCGCCTGGAACCGGAGGTTTCGTGCCCACACTCGATGTCAGGGGTGCCACGCTCGACTACGACATCACGGGCGACAGCGGCCCCCTGGTGGTTCAACTGCACGGCCTGACGTCGAGCCGCGTGCGGGACGCTCAGTTGGGGCTGGATCTGGGTCGCGCACTCCGCGACCACCGCGTGCTGAGGTACGACGCGCGCGGGCACGGCGGGTCCACGGGCAAGAAGAATCCGTCCAGCTACCGGTGGGACCGTCTGGCGAAGGATCTGCTCGCGCTGCTCGACCACGTCGCCCCGGGTGAGAAGGTGCACGGCATCGGACCCTCGATGGGCACGGGCACCCTGCTGCACGCCGCGGTGCGCAAGCCCAAGCGGTTCGCCAGCCTGACCCTTGTGGTGCCGCCGACCGCGTGGGGCAGTCGTCGCGCGCAGGCGGCGACGTATCTGCAGAACGCCGATCTGGTCGAGAAGCACGGCATCAGCGCATTCGTCGAAGCGGGCAGCACGGCGCCGGTCCCGCCGGCGCTCGCGGACATGCCCGAGACCCGCCCGTCGATCAGCGAGAAGCTGCTCCCGACGATCATGCGGGGCGCGGCGTCCACGGACCTGCCCGACCGAAAGGCGATCGCCGGCATCGACGTTCCGACGCTGATCCTGGCGTGGACGGGCGACCGGACGCATCCGGTCAAGACCGCCAACAAGCTGCACGAGCTCATCCCGCGCAGCCGCATCGTCATCGCCCGAACGCCCTACGGCATCATGGCTTGGCCGGGGCTGTTCGCCGAGCACGTCGCGACGAACGGGTCGACGTGACTCTCGGCTCGAAGTGATGGACGGCTGACGTGACGCGCGGGATCGCGGCGGTTGTCGCCCTGCTCATGTTCGGGCTCGCGATCACGGCGTGCGCCCCGTCCGATCCGCAGCCGGGGGAGCTGCCCGCGGGCGTGAGTGTCGAGCTGATCCAGCTGCGTTCGGATGTCGTGGATCGTGCGGCCGAACTCCGGCTGAAGAATGCGGGCGAAGACGACCTGGTGGTCACACGCATCTCACTCACCGACGCGCGGTTCGAAACGCCGATCGTGCGTGACAAGCGCTCGCCGGTGTCCGCGGGGCGCACCCTCGACATGCGGGTCGATCTTCCACCGGTCGTGTGCGACAAGGATGGGGCCGCCGAGTCGACCACCCTCGAGCTGGAGTACGAGTTGGGCGGTCGTACCGGGGTGGCCGAGGCATCCGTTCCCGACTCCCTCGCCTTCATACCGCTGCTGCACCAGAAGGAGTGCCTGCGCGAACGCCTCGCCGAAGTCGTGGCGCTGTCGTGGGCTGCGTTCGAGCCGTCGGATGTTGGGGCTCCAGCGTCACTGACGCTCGAGATCGACCCCGCAGACGGGGCGGGGTCGGCGCGTATCGAGACGGTCGAGACGACGCCGCTGCTGATGTTCGATACGGCCGGTGCGGCATCGTTCGTCGTCGGTGCCGAGGTGGACGGCTCGGGCGAACCCCAGCGGGTGCGTGTGCCTCTCGTGCCGTTGCGTTGCGACCCGCACGCGGTGATGGAGGACAAGCGCGGCACGATCTTCGATATCACCGTTGCGACGGGTGGCGCCGCGGGTGTGGTCGAGGTGGCGGTGCCCGCCGAGATCAAGGGCGAGATCCTCGCCTGGGTCGCCGACTGGTGCGGCTTCGGTGGTTAGGCGGTCTCGCGTCCGAGGCTTTCGAGCAGGCGCAGCCACACCTCGCTGAGCGTCGGGTACGACGGCACGGCATGCCAGAGTCGCTCGATCGGTACCTCGCCGACAACCGCGATGGTCGCCGAGTGCAGCAGATCGGCGACACCGGCCCCGACGAAGGTCGCGCCGACCACCGTGCGGGTGGCGGGATCCACGATCAGGCGCGCGCGACCCGTGTATCCCTGCGCCGTGACCGAGGCTCCGGCGATGTTGTGCAGGTCGTAGTCGACGACCGTGACCTCGCGGCCGGCACGCTCGGCCTCGGCCGCGGTGATGCCCACCGCCGCGACCTCGGGTTCGGTGAAGACGACCTGTGGAACCGCGGCGTGATCCGCGGTTGCCACGTGGCGGCCCCAGGGGGCGTCGTCGATGGGCTGCTCGAGGGCGCGAGCCGCGATAACGTCTCCGGCCGCACGCGCCTGGTACTTGCCCTGGTGCGTCAGCAGCACTCGGCCGTTGACGTCGCCCACCGCATACAGCCAGCCCGGCTCGTCGCCGCCCGCACCGATCGGCTTTCCGTCCGCGCCCAGCACACGCAGGGTGTCGTCGGTCTCCAGCGAGCGCCCGGCCTCCAGACCGATCGAGTCGAGACCGATGTCGTCCGTGCGGGGGTGGCGACCCGTGGCGATCAGGATCTCGTCGGCGTGCAGGGTTTCGGCGTCGGGGGAATCGCCGAGAGAGATGGTGAGTGTGCCATCTGCTGTCCGATCGATGCGCGCCGCAGAAGTCTCGGTGCGAACGTCGACCCCTTCCTCGCGCAGCGCGTCGAGCACGAGTTCGCCGGCGAACGGTTCGTTCGCCGTGAGCAGCGCATCGCCGCGGACGAGCATCGTCACGTGCGAGCCGAGGCTCGAGAATGCCGTCGCGAACTCCGAGGCGACGACCCCGCCCCCGACGATCACGAGGCGCTCGGGGACGACCTGCACGGCCGCCGCCTCTCGATTGGTCCAGGGGGATGCCTCGGCCAGGCCCGGAATATCGGGGATGATTGCGGATGTCCCGGTGCAGACCGCGACTGCGTGACGTGCGATGAGCGTCTCGACAGAGCCATCCGGGGTCGTCACCTCGACGCGGCGCGCACCGGCGATCCGTCCGTGTCCGCGCACGAGGGTGATGCCCGCGCTGTCGAGCCACGACACCTGACCCGCGTCATCCCACCCGGACGTCGCTGTGTCGCGGAACTGCAGCGCCGTCTCGACGTCGAGGGGAGCGCCGAAGGCCTCGCGCGCGCCCGGGACGCTCCGCGCCGCACGCAGCGCGGCACCCGGTCGCAGCAGAGCCTTCGTCGGCATGCACGCCCAGTACGAACACTCGCCGCCGACCAACTCACCCTCGACGATTGCGACGGTGAGTCCGCCTTGCACGGCTCGGTCGGCGACGTTCTCGCCGACGGGTCCCGCACCGATCACCACGACATCGAACTCGCGCTCAGTCATGTTCCGATGCTAGGTCGCTGCGCGCGGCGTGCAACCCCCTTGCGGACGCCTCGCACATTGCCGCGACTAAGATCGGGGAAGGATGCCGCGGCCATATTGCAAGCCCTGCCGCGCCCGTGATCTCGTGCAATCGCGCCCCGCCACACCGACCATTGGAGCCACCATGGCCGAACAGTCCCGCCTCGATAAGGTCATCGCCCTCGCCCGCCACCGCGGCTTCGTCTTTCAAGCCGGTGAGATCTACGGCGGCTCTCGCTCGGCGTGGGACTACGGCCCCCTCGGTACCGAGCTGAAAGAGAACATCCGCCGCCAGTGGTGGCAGACGTTCGTGCGCGGCCGGGGCGACATGGTCGGCCTCGACTCGTCGATCATCCTGCCCAAGCGTGTGTGGGAGGCATCCGGTCACGTCGCAACGTTCACCGACCCGCTCGTGGAGTGCCTGCACTGTCACAAGCGGTTCCGCGCCGACAACCTGATCGAGGACTTCGAGGCCCGCAAGGGTCGCGCGGCCGAGAACGGTCTCGCCGACATCCCCTGCCCGAACTGTGGCACGAAGGGCCAGTACACCGAGCCGAAGGCATTCTCGGGTCTGGTCAAGGCGTACCTCGGGGTCGTTGACGACGAGACCGGCCTGCACTACCTGCGTCCCGAGACGGCGCAGGGCATCTTCGTGAACTTCACCAACGTGCTCACGGCCTCGCGCAAGAAGCCGCCGTTCGGCATCGGCCAGGTCGGCAAGTCGTTCCGGAACGAGATCACGCCCGGTAACTTCATCTTCCGCACGCGCGAGTTCGAGCAGATGGAGATCGAGTTCTTCACGCCTCCCGCCGAGGCGCAGGAGTGGTTCGAGCACTGGGTCGAAGCCTGCTGGGACTGGTTCATCGACCTCGGCATCGACCCCGACAACATGCGTCGCTACGACGTGCCGAAGGAAGACCGCGCGCACTACTCCGCGGGCACGATCGACGTCGAGTACGCCTTCGGGTTCCCGGGCAAGCAGTGGGGCGAACTGATGGGTGTGGCCAACCGCACCGATTACGACCTGACGAGTCACAGCGAGGCATCCGGTCAGAGCCTGTCGTACTTCGACCAGGCCACGGGGGAGCGCTACACGCCGTATGTCATCGAGCCCTCGTTCGGCCTGACGCGCGCAATGATGGCTTTCCTCGTCGACGCGTACCGCGAAGAGCAGGTGCCGAACGCCAAGGGCGGCACCGACACCCGCACGGTGCTCGGGCTCGACCCCCGCCTCGCGCCGATCAAGGTCGCGGTGCTCCCGCTCTCGCGCAACGAGCAGCTCTCGCCGATGGCCCGCGAGCTCGCCGCCGATCTGCGCGGCGACTGGAACATCGACTTCGACGACGCCGGAGCCATCGGGCGTCGCTACCGCCGCCAGGACGAGATCGGCACGCCGTTCTGCATCACGGTCGACTTCGACTCGCTCGAAGACAAGGCCGTGACGGTGCGCGACCGCGACACGATGGTGCAGGAGCGCGTGCCGCTCGCCGAGGTGCACGCGTACCTCGGCGAGCGCCTGCGCGGCGCCTAGGTCGACAAGGGAGGCCCGGCGTCACCGCACCTCGACGTCGACCAGTCCTTCTAAGCCGGCGAACCCGGACTGATCGCGGGTGATGACGGTCATGTCGTGGACGATCGCGGTCGCTGCAATCATCCGGTCGAGGACGCGCGCTCGAACGTTGCCCCCTCGAGAGCTGACGCGCGCCAGGATCCGGTCGTATGCGGCAAAGCACTCGTCGTCGAAGGCGAGCCCACTTCCGAACGTGTGCCGCGCCGCGTCGATCCGCGCCAGTCGCTCCTTGTAGTGATCAAGACTCGAAGTCGCATGCAGTCCTCTCGTCAACTCCGACCAGGTGAGTGCGCTCACGAAGGTGCGGCTGAATCCCGAGAGGTCGACGGCTCGCTCGGTCGGTGATGATCGCGCGATCAGGATGTTGGTGTCGAGGAGTGCTCTCACGGTCCGATCGTCCACGGGTCGTCGCGTGCATCGAGGTCCAGCGCGTGCCGAGTGCGCCGGTTAGCGGCGAGTGCGCCGCGTGGCAGCCGCGAACAACAGGCTGACTCGCGAACATCCGGCGCACTCGGCGAGACGTGAGGATGCGCGGCCGAACGCGCGCGTGGCGTTAGGAGGCCTTCGCAGCGGCCTTCATCGCTTGCTTGTGCTCGCGCACCTTCAGCAGCGACTCGGGGCCGACGATGTCGGCGACGCTTCGGAACGAACCGTCCTCACCGTAGGGAGCGGATGCCTCGCGCCATCCGTCCCCCGCGTACCCGTACTGCTTGCCGAGCAGGGCGAGGAAGATCTTCGCCTTCTGCTCACCGAACCCGGGGAGAGCCTTGAGGCGCTTCAGCACCTCGCGCCCGTCGGGGGCGTCGCGGATCCAGAGGGCCGAGGCGTCTCCTCCCCAATCGTCCTCGATCGCGGTGCACAACGACTGCACGCGACCCGCCATCGATCCGGGGTAGCGGTGCACAGCGGGCGACTTCTTGAACTCCTCGGCGAGCTGGTCGGGATCGTAGTGCGCGAGGGTCGCGGCATCGACCGACCCGACCCGCTCCTGGATCTTCAGGGGCCCGGCGAAGGCCGTCTCCATCGCGACCTGCTGGTCCAGCAGCATCCCGATCAGCAGGGCCAGGGGGTCATCGCTCAGAAGGCGATCGGCGGCGTCGTCGCCCGTGATGTGCAGCGTCATGCGTTCAGTTTTGCACTCGCCGTGCGGCGCTTCGACCTGAAGTACGCGGGGTCGGGGTCAGTGTCGAAGCCAGGTTTCGGCGAACGCCTCGGGGGTCATGGTTTCGAGATCGGATGCTAGGGCGCGCATCGATCCTTCGAAGTCGACCAAAGAACCCTGGCGTACTCGCCCGACTTCGCTGTCGTCGGAGACGAGGCGGATGACGATATCGCTCAGGGCGGGAGCATCCCCGATATCGAGCAGCCCGGCGGCGACGGTGCCGACCCAGCGCACGCCACGCGCGACGGGGTTCAGCTGTCGGTCCTCCCCGACGACCCAGTAGACGTCGCGGGCCAATGGGCCGGTGCCCGGCGCCGCGGCCGGATCGGGTGCCACGGGCGGATCAGGCGACGTCGTCGGCTACTGCGGCATCCCGCGCTGCCGAAACCCGTGCGGTGACGTCGATGCCGAACAGCGTGCCGAGCGCGGCGACATAGTCGTCGGCTTGACCGCGGGCCGCCAGATCCTGCGCACGAGCCGTAGGGATGTGGAGCAGACGGCCCACAAGATGGCGCATGGCCTGCTCGGTGCGGCCGTCTTCGTCTCCGCGGGCCCGGACGCGCGCGATCTCGTCTTCCAGCACAGCGAACGCGTGTTCGCGGAGTGCAACGACAGCGGGGGCGAGGCTCTGGCGTCGACCCGCGAGCGCGAACTTCTGCGCGGCATCCCGCACGATCTCGCGCGCTTCAGCGGTCGCCTGCAGCTCTTCGAGCGGGGCGTGCAGTCGCACGGTCTCGAGATCAAGCAGGTCGACACCCGGGACGGTCACGACATCCGGGTCGACGTTGCGCGGAAGACCGAGGTCGATCACGAGGCGACGCGCGCCCGCGCTATGCGAGACGGGGCATTCCGCAGCCTCTGCGGGGGTGATGCGGCGCAGCTCGCCGACAAGTTCGGCGCATCCTCGTTGCAGCACGGCGGCGTCGAGCACGTGATGGTCGGCGCTGGTGCAGGTGATGACGAGATCGGCCGAGGCCGCGGCGCGCGCGTACTCGGCATCGTCGATCGATGCGATGCCGTGCTTCGCGGCGAAGACCTTCGCGCGCCCCGAGGGGGAGTAGACGGCGATGCGCTCGGCCCCGTGGTCGCGGAGCGCTGCGAGCGTGGCAGCGGCGTAAGCGCCGGTGCCGACGAGGAGGACGTCGAGGTCGGTCCAGTCGGTGAAGCGGCTGTCGGCGAGTTCGAGCGAGAGTCGGACGAGTGAGCGCCCGGCGCGGCCGATCGCGGTGGCGTTCTTCACACCCCGCTGTGCCTCGCTCGCGCGCTGGAAGAGCCGCTCGAGCTCACCCGAGGTGGTGCCCTGCCGGCGTGCGTCGGTCAGCGCCCGACGCACCTGACCCGCGATCTCGCCTTCGCCGACGACGACCGACTCGAGGCCCGATGCAACGGCGAAAAGGTGCTCTGCAACATCCGGACCCGTGACCACGCGGTACGAACCCTCGAACTCGGAAGCGCTGACGCCCGTGGCCGCCTCGGCTGCGAGCAGAACGGCCTCGACGCCGACGGGACCCGCCGCGGTGACGGGCTCGTCCATGTCGACGTAGGCCTCGAAGCGGTTGCACGTCGCCAGCACGACGGCTCCGCGGACGCACGAGTCGTGCTCCGCGATGAGGGGAGCGATATCGGTCGTGTGAACGCTGAGCCGTTCGAGAAGATCGAAGGCGGCGGTCTTGTGACTCGCCGAGATACACAGCAGCACCCGTTCAGCCTACCGTCCGCGCGCACCCCCACCGCCCGGTTAGCCCGCACCCAGCGGGGAGGGGGAGGATGGAGCCATGCACCTTTCCGACGCCCCGCTCCTGCGCGCCCTCCGCGGCGACCGCCCCGACCGCACCCCGGTCTGGTTCATGCGTCAGGCGGGTCGCTCCCTGCCCGAATATCGGGCACTGCGCGTGGGAACACGGATGCTGGATGCCTGCCTCGACCCCGAACTCGCCTCTGAGATCACCCTGCAGCCCGTCCGGCGCCACCATGTCGACGCCGCGATCTTCTTCAGCGACATCGTCGTACCCCTGCGCCTCGCCGGTGTGGAGGTCGAGATCGAACCAGGCCGGGGTCCGGTGTTCGCGAACCCGGTGCGCAGCGCCGCGGATGTTGCCCGCCTGACGGCGATCGACCCGGCCGAGGTGGCCGAGGCATCCGGTTCGGTCACCGAGGCGATCGGACGGGTCACGGATGAACTGGGCACGACGCCGCTGATCGGTTTCGCCGGTGCGCCGTTCACCCTGGCCGCCTACCTCGTCGAGGGTGGCCCCTCGAAGGAGCACCTGCGTGCGCGCGCGATGATGCACGCCGATCCCGCCTCGTGGCACGCGCTCGCCGACTGGCTCGGCCGGGTCGCGGGGGTGTTCCTCGACGTGCAGGTAAAGGCGGGCGCATCCGCCGTGCAGCTGTTCGACTCGTGGGCGGGCTCGCTCTCCCGTGCTGATTACCGGGCCTTCGCCGCGCCACACTCGCACACCGCCCTGTCGGCGGTTGCGGGCCGAGTGCCGACCATCCACTTCGGCGTCGGCACGGGTCCGATCCTCGACGACATGCGCCTCGACGGCCTGGCGGATGCGGTGGGCGTGGACTGGCGCACGACGCTCGACGATGCCGCCCGTGTGCTCGGGCCCGACGTCACCGTGCAGGGCAACATCGATCCCGCGCTGCTGCAGGCTCCGTGGCCGGTGCTCGAGGCCCACGTGCGTGACGTGCTCGAGCGTGGACGCGCAGCCCGCGCCCATGTTCTCAACCTCGGTCACGGTGTCACGCCCGAGACCGAACCCGACGTGCTGACCCGCATCGTGCAGCTCGCGCACTCGGTCGTCGACGGCGAGGACACATGAGTCCAGACGCCTCGGCGCCGTTCTCGGCCGAACTGATCGAACGCGCCCGCGATACCCGGGTCGTCGTCGTCGGCGGCGGGATCGCGGGGCTCGTCGCGGCCTGGGAGTGCGCACGGATCGGGATGGACGTCACGGTGCTCGAGGCGTCGCCCCGCGTCGGTGGGGCGATCCGCACGGCCGAGGTCGGCGGGTTGACTCTGGATGTCGGGGCCGAAAGTTATGCCACGCGCGGCGGGCACGTGCGACGCCTGATCGACGAGCTGGGCCTCGGGGCAGAGATCGTCGCGCCGAGCGGCGGTCGTGCGTGGCTCGGCGGGATTCCTGGCGTGCCGGGCGGCGCGGCACCCCTCCCGGCGGGCGGAGTACTCGGTATTCCGGCGAACCCGTTCGACCCCGATGTTCGCCGTGTCATCGGCTGGCCCGGAGCCTGGCGGGCCTATCTGGATCGCCTGCGGCCGGTCCTGACGATCGGTCACACCCACAGCCTCGGTGCCTTGGTATCGACGCGGATGGGATCTCGCGTGCTCGATCGCCTCGTCGCCCCCGTCGTGCAGGGCGTGTACTCGGCCCGCCCCGCCGACATCGACGTCGACGTCGCAGCGCCCGGGCTGAACGCCGCCCTCACACGCACGGGCTCCCTCGGCGGCGCCGTCTCGGTACTCGGTGCCGAACGGGCGACCAAGGCGCCCGGGGGAGCGGTCGAGGGTATCCGCGGGGGTATGGGGCGCATCGTCGACGCCCTGCTCGCCCGCCTCGACGAGCTGGGAGTGACCGTGCTCACGGAGGCGCGTGCGGCGGCGCTGACGCAGACCCCGGACGGGTGGCAGATCGAGATCGAGGGCACCCTCGGCGGTGAAACGGGCACCCTCGCGGCGAACGCCGTGATCGTCGCGACGGAGGAACGGATGGCGCGGGCCCTGCTGCGTCCCTCGGTTCCGGCGCTGGACGCCGGAGCGGGCGAGGCGCCGACCGCCGCAGAAACAGACGCGGACGCGGATGCGGCCGGCGCGAGCGGCGCAACCTCGGGCGCCGCGCCCGAGATCGAAGTCGTCTCGCTCGTTCTCGATGCAGCGGCACTGGACGCAGCACCCCGCGGTTCGGGCGTGCTCACCGTGCCCGGTTCGTACACCGCCAAGGCCCTCACCCACGCGACCGCGAAGTGGGCCTGGCTGGCCGAATCAGCGCGTGCGCTCGCGCCGCACCGCCACGTCGCGCGCGTGTCGTTCGGCAGCCAGGGCGAACCCGCCGCGACCGCCGGGATGACAGACGATGAGGCCGCCGCGCTTGCCCTGAACGAGGCATCCGCTCTTCTCGGCGTTCCGCTCGACACGAATCAGCTCGTCGGCGCGCACCGCGAGCGCTACACGCAGAGCCAGCCCGCGTCGGTCATCGGTCGAGAGGCGCAGACAGCGGCGGCTCGCGCCCACATCGCAGCTGTCCCCGGGCTCGGGGTCGTCGGCGCGTGGGTCTCGGGAACGGGACTGGCGCAGGTCGTCCCCGATGCTCTGACGGAGAGCGAGCGCGTGCGCACCGCCCTTTTGTGGGACCGACGTCCCTGATGTCAACCCGGATGCCGAAATTGGCATACGGGGCTAACCTAAAGACTCGGACCGAAGATCTAAACGGCGTAGCACGAGTGTGAGGAGATCCCTATGAGGGGCAAAGTGGGACTCGTGATCGGCCTGGCGGCGGGGTACGTCCTCGGAACCCGCGCGGGGCGTGAGCGGTACGAACAGATCAAGGAACAAGCCCTCAAGGTGTGGAACCTCGACCCCGTGCAGAAGCAGGTCGACCGCGCCAAGGACTTCACGACATCCACCGCGATGGCGATCCCCGGCGCAGTGTGGAACGGTGCCGTCAAGGTGACTCGCGCGGTGCAGGGCAAGGACACCACGCCGGGTCAGCGACTCGACGCGGCGATCAAGGCCGGCAAAGACGGCTCGGAAGACGTGGCCAAGGCCGCCGAGCGGTCCGTCTCGAACATCGAGAAGAAGATCGACGACGCAGCGTCCACCGACGGCGCCAAAAAGAGCTGACCGTGGCATCCCCCCGAGGTATGCGAGACCGCGCCGACGACAGTCTTCTGACGCTCGTCGGCGAAGTTCCCGAACTCGTCCGCAACCTGGTCATCGCTGAGGTCGACCAGGCGAAGTCCTGGCTTGCCAAGACCGCGAAGGACTACGGGATCGGTGCGGGATGGCTCGTGGTTGCACTGGCCGTCCTGTTCTGGACGATCCCCGTCTTCGGCACCGCGGCAATCGCCGGGCTGGCGACCGTGTGGCCCGTGTGGCTGTCGGCGCTGGTGATCGGTGCTGGTCTGCTCGTCGTGGTCGCGATTCTGGTGTTGCTCGGCATTGTTCGGTTCAAGCGAGCTTCCCGGCGGCAGAGTCCGATCGGTGCCGTGAAAGAGGATTTCGACATCGTCCGGGAGGTACGCGATGAGTTCTGATCTGACGAATTCGGACAAGGCGCATTCGCCCCGTCCCGACAGCCTGCTCGTGCCGCTGCCGCGGACTCTCGTGCCGCAGCTGGGCGATCCCGTCGCCCAGGCACGGGCCGAGTTGAAGGCTGCACTCGCGGCGATCGAGGAGAAGGCGAACCTTCCCAAGCGCGCGGCGCGCCTGACGGATCGGGCGGTGCATCGCGCGCGCGCCTTCGCCCAGACTCGTCCCGTGCAGGCGGCCGCGATCGCCGTCGGAGCGGCGGCACTCGTCGGTATGGCCGTCTGGGGAGGCGTGCGTCTCTATACCGCGCCGCGGCGCTGATCTCCGCACGTTCCGAAACCGAAACAGACCGTTCTTGGCCCGAAACCGGTAGAATCGAAGCACGCCACGAGAGGGGCAATCATGGTTCGCACGCTGACCGCCGCATCGCCGGTACAAACCGCAGCTGAGGACCGTCTAGCGCTCGCGGATGCAGCTCTCGCTCTGGCTGGCCACGAGATCACCGACCCCGCGTTGCGCGCAATCGTCAAGCAGGCAGCTCGACGTGAGTTGACGGGGGATGAAGCGCGCGCGGAGATCCGCAGGCACGTGCAGGGCTAATGCCCCGCGGCACTATCTTTCGTACCTGGGATGACTATTTCATCCCAGGTACTTCTGTGTTGAGGAACAGGTTCACGACGCCTGGCGCGCCGAATGGCGAACCTGATCCGGGCAAGCTCGCTGCGATGGAGGAGGCGTTCACTCACACGCGGATTCAAGAGTTGAGCGAGAACCCGTTGCCGGGTCGGTTCGACTACGACCACATGAAGGCGATCCACCGCTACGTGTTCCAGGACGTCTACGATTGGGCGGGCCAGGAACGGGTCGCACCGGTGGGGCAGTTCATGACGAAGGACGGACACCGCTACTACGGTGCAGGCCCTCACCTCACGGCTGCTGCGGAGGCCGAGTACGCCAAGCTCGCCGACAAGAACTATCTGCGCGGGCTCGAGCGGGAAAGGTTCATTCACGAGCTCGCGGAGAGCTGGGGTGAGATAAACGTGGTTCATGGCTTCGGAGAGGGCAACACCCGCACGCAGTTCGTGTTCTTCGCTCAGCTCGCGGAACAGGCCGGCTACCGAATCGATGCGGCCCAGTTCGCCCCTGGCACACTGCTGCGCGACGAGTTCGTGCACGCACGATTCGAGTCCCAAGACACGGGCAAGAATGATCGGCTGGCTGAGGTGCTGGGCAAGGCGATCGCCGCTATTGCTGGCGACTCCTCACCGTCCGAGGAGCCCAGCATTGTCGCTCGCTAACGTTCCTCCCATCCGTCGCATAGGGAGTCAGTGCGATTTCCCGGGAAATGCTCATGATTCACCAGATGGCGGTCGTGCCCGCCCGACGTCGTCAGGGGCTGGGTGGAAGTCTCGTGCGGGCGAGCGTGGATGATGCAATCGGGTCGGGTGCCTCGATTGTCGCGTTGACTTTCGACGACACTGAACGCGGTCTGAGCCGCTTCTATGAGCGCCTTGGTTTCACCTGCTTAGCGGGTGCTGAGATCTCGCGCTGATGTTTCGGGATGGTCCGGACATGATTGTCCGGTTCCCGCAGGACAACTCGAAATACCGGTGGGCCTATCGTGTCGTGGCATCGGCGAGGGCATCCGCCGTTTCTGTTCCGTAGGACGGATCTCACTTTCCCCGTCTTCGCCAGAGATGCCGACCTGCACAGCAAAATGCCCGATGGGGAGGGGCCAGGTTTGGCCGATCCGAAGCGCTGGGTGAGACTGGGAGTATGACCGAGAGTCACGCGCACTCGTCCGCATCCACCGCCCCAGACACAGCAGCCCCCGAAGACACCGAGCACCCCTCGGGCTTCACGCTGTGGGCTGTCTGGCGGCGTGATCCCGATCGACCCGTCGCCGCTGTCGACGAGACCGAACTCGAAGACATCGTCTCGCTCATCGAAGAGGGCGGCGTCACTGTGCGCGGCTTCTATGACGTCAGTGGGATGCGTGCCGACGCCGACCTGATGGTCTGGTTGCACGGTGACAGTGCCGAAGAGCTGCAGCGGGATCTCCGCCGCCTCCGCCGCACCGAGCTGTTGCGTAACCTACTTCCGACATGGAACGCGATGGGTGTCCACCGGGACGCTGAGTTCAATCGCGCGCACGTGCCCGGATTCCTGCGCGGCATCGAGCCGAAGGGCTGGCTCTGCCTGTATCCGTTCGTCCGGAGCTACGAGTGGTACCTGCTGCCCGAAGCCGATCGGCGGCGGATGCTGGCCGAACACGGTCGTCAGGGCGCGGCGTTCACGGGTGTGCTGGCGAACACCGTCGCGTCGTTCGCCCTCGGTGACTACGAATGGCTGCTGCCGCTCGAGGCGGACGATGTCGTCGAGCTCGTGGACCTGATGCGTGACCTCCGCTCGACCGAGGCGCGCATGCACGTTCGTGAAGAGGTGCCCTTCTACACGGGCCGTCGCCTGCTGCTCAGCGAGGTGCCCGAGGTTCTGCAGTGACGCGTCCTGCAGAGACGGCCGCAGCGTGACGACCGGGACGCTCCGACTGGGAACGCGCCGCAGCGCCCTGGCTCTCGCGCAGTCCGGACATGTCGCCGACGCGATCACCGCGGCGACCGGGGTGCCCGTGGAGCTCGTCCCGATCGTTTCCGAGGGAGACGTCACGCGCGCGCCGCTGGCGCAGCTCGGTGGCACGGGCGTCTTCGCGACCCGTCTTCGCGAGGCACTCCTCGCCGGTGAGTGCGACCTGCTCGTCCATTCGCTCAAGGACCTTCCGACCGCCGAGGCGCCGGGTCTGCGGATAGCGGTGACGCCGCGCCGCGCCGACCCCCGCGATGTTTCGGTCACCCGTGGCACGCTGCTCGCCGACTTCGGTACGGGAGAGAACGTCGCGGCCACGATCGGTACCGGATCGCCCCGGCGCCAGGCGCAGTTGCGACGGCGTGCGCCGCGCGTGCGGGTCGCGGAGCTGCGCGGCAACGTGGACTCGCGGCTCGCTCGGGTGCGAGACGGAGAGCTCGACGGCGTCGTGCTGGCCGCAGCCGGGCTGACGCGTCTCGGACTGATCGAGTCGGACGGCGGCGAGGCCGTGTGGGGCATCGGTTCGGCCGACGGCCTCCTGTTGGAGCCGCTGGGTCTGGCGGAATGGCCGACGGCAGCGGGACAGGGCGCCCTCGCGATCGAGGTGCGAGCGGATGCTTCGCCAGACATCCTCGCGGCCATCGCTCCGCTCGAAGACCCCGCCACCCGTTTCGCGGTGACGATCGAGCGCGCAATCCTCGCGCGGATCGAGGCCGGCTGTCACGCTCCGGTCGGTGTCCACGCGAGTGTCACCGATGACGATGTCCGTGTTCGCGCCGTCGTCTACGCGGTCGACGGTTCGCACAGGGTCGGGCTCGATCACGCTGAGCCCCTGGCTAGGGGGTATATTCGACAGACGGGCGGCGGCGATGGCGCGAACGCCGCCGACAGCGCGGACCCGACCGTGCGAGCAGCGCTGATCGGGGCTGCGATCGCACGTCGACTCCTTGATGGTGGGGCAGCCGACTTGGTGTCACGAGGGTCTTCTACATGAATTCAGCAGCCGAGCGTCCCGCGAAAGCGGTGAAGCCCCTGAGTGGGTGGCGCGTGCTCGTCCCCCGCGGGGGCCCCTGGGGTGATGGTGTTGCCGCGAGCTTGCGCTCGCAGGGGGCGACTCCCGTCGTGGCGCCGTTGATCAACTTCGCTCCGACCAGTGACCAGGCGTCGCTCGACGCGGCGCTCAAGGATCTGATTGCGGGCAGGTTCGATTGGCTCACGGTCACCAGCGCAACCACCGTCGACGTGCTTTACGCACACCGCGTCAATATCCCGGTGACGACGCGCGTCGCTGCCGTCGGTGAGACGACAGCCGCCGCCCTGCAGGCCGTGGGATATCGGGTCGACCTCGTACCCACGCAAGACAACTCGGCCGCGGGTATGGCCGACCAGTTGATCGCCCTCGAGCCCGAGCCTCGCCGTATCCTGACGCTCCGCAGCGAAATTGCGAAGCCCGTCCTGACCCGGCGTCTGAGCGATGCGGGGCATCACGTCCGCAGCGTCGTCGCGTATCGGACGATCGGTGTGCCGGTGACCGAGCGCATCGCCCACGATGTCGCCAACGGCCGCATCAACGCGATCCTGGTGACGAGCGGGTCGGTGGCCGAGCAGGTGCACCTGCAGTTTCCGGAGATCCCCGCGAGCACGGTTATCGCCGCGATCGGTCCGCGCACGGCGAAAGACGCGCGGCGCGCAGGGCTCGACGTCGATGTCGTGGCCGAACAGCAGACCGTCTCGGCCCTGATCGACGCGGTTTCGCGGCTTGCGCTGCCGCACGCCGCCGACGAGTTCTCACCGTGAGTTTTCCCGAACGCCGCCCCCGTCGTACCCGCCAATCGCCCGCGATGCGACGTCTCGTTCGCGAGACCCGCCTCGCCCCGGCGCAACTGATCCTTCCGGTCTTCGTGCGCGAGGGCATCACCGAGCCTCGGGCGATCGAGTCCATGCCGGGGGTCGTTCAGCACACCCTCGATTCGTTGCGCGCGGCCGCGGTCGGCGCGGCGTCGGCGGGAATCGGTGGCATCATGCTGTTCGGTGTTCCCGAGACCCGCGATGCGGTCGGCTCGGGCGCCGACGATGAGAACGGCATCCTGAACGTCGCGACGCGCGCCGTGGTGGAAGAGGTGGGCGACGCCATCGTCGTGCAGACCGACCTCTGCCTCGACGAGTTCACCGATCACGGTCACTGCGGTGTGCTCGATGCCCGCGGAAGCGTCGACAATGACGCCACGCTCGAGCGCTACGTCTCGATGGCGCTCGCACAGGCCCGCGCGGGGTCCGAGATGCTCGGGCTGTCGGGAATGATGGACGGCCAGGTCGCGGCCGTTCGCGCCGGACTGGACGCGGCGGGCTTCTCCGACACGACGCTGCTCGCCTACGCCGCGAAGTACGCGGGGTCGTTCTATGGCCCCTTCCGCGAGGCCGTGGACTCCCAGCTGAAGGGCGACCGCCGTACCTACCAGCTCGATCCCGGCAATGCGCGCGAGGGCGTGCGCGAGGCGGTCATCGATGTCGAAGAGGGCGCCGACATCGTCATGGTCAAGCCCGCGCTGCCCTACCTCGACGTGCTGGCATCGGTTCGCGAGGCTGTCGACGTTCCGGTCTGGGCGTACCAGGTGTCGGGCGAGTACGCGATGATCGCGGCTGCGGCAGCCAACGGCTGGATCGACGGCCGTGGGGCCACGATGGAGGCGCTGCTCGCCATCCGTCGTGCCGGCGCGGGCGCGATCCTGACGTACGCCGCCATCGAAGCGGCCGGGTGGCTGCGCGACGACATCTCGTGAGCGGCGGGGTCTCGTGAGCGACGAGAATTGAATCATGGATGATCGCAATGCCCTTCTGTTCGACCGCGCCCGCTCGGTGATTCCCGGTGGTGTCAACTCGCCGGTTCGGGCCTATGGTTCGGTGGGCGGGGCGCCGCGGTTCATGGCGTCGGCGCGCGGTGCCTACATCACCGATGCAACCGGTCGCGAGTACGTCGATCTCGTCGCATCGTGGGGTCCGGCGCTGCTCGGCCATGCCGCTCCCGAGGTCGTGGAGGCGGTGCGGGATGCCGCGGGCCGCGGGCTGTCGTTCGGCGCGCCGACCGAGGGCGAGGTCGAGTTGGCCGAGCTCATCGCCGCGCGCGTGAGCGTCGGCGAACACCGGCCGGTCGAGCGCGTGCGCCTGGTCTCGACAGGTACCGAGGCGACGATGACGGCTATCCGTCTTGCCCGCGGCGCCACGGGCCGCGATCTGCTGGTCAAGTTCGCCGGGCACTACCACGGTCACTCCGACGGGTTGCTGGCATCTGCCGGCTCGGGTCTTGCGACCCTGGGTCTGCCCGGATCCGCGGGGGTGCCCGCGCCGATCGCCGCGCAGACGCTCGTCATTCCCTACAACGACCTCGACGCCGTGCGCGAGGTCTTCGCGGTGCATGGCGACCGCATCGCCGCCGTCATCGTCGAGGCCGCGGCCGCCAACATGGGCGTCGTCGCGCCTCTGCCCGGCTACAACGCCGAGCTCAGCAACATCGTTCACGCCCACGGCGCGCTGCTCATCCTCGACGAGGTGCTGACCGGATTCCGCGTCCACCCCGCCGGTTACTGGGGTCTGCAGCACGATGCGGGCGAGAGCTACACGCCGGATCTCTTCACCTTCGGCAAGGTCGTCGGCGGCGGCATGCCCCTCGCGGCGCTGGGCGGTCGCGCCGATGTCATGCAGATGCTCGCCCCCACCGGGCCGGTGTACCAGGCGGGCACCCTGTCGGGTAACCCGCTGTCGGTCGCGGCGGGGCTCGCGACGCTGCGCGCAGCGACGCCCGAGGTCTACGCGCGGGTGGATGCCGCGGCATCCGTCGTCGCCGATGCTCTGACCGCTGCCTTGAGCGATGCGGGTGTCGCGCACTCCGTCCCGCGCGCCGGAAGCCTGTTCGGTGTCGCGTTCGCACCGCAGGCCCCCCACGACGACGATACGGTGCACGCTCAGGATGCCTGGCGGTACCCGAACTTCTTCCATGCCATGCTCGACGCCGGCGTGGCCCCGCCGCCCAGCGTTTACGAGGCCTGGTTCCTCACCGCCGCGCATGACGACGTCGCTCTCGGACGGATTGTAGACGCGCTTCCCGCGGCCGCCCGCGCCGCAGCATCCGCCGTCGCCCCTGCTCACTGACCCGCGGCGCCTCACTGATCGTTGCCGCACTGTGAGCGAAGCGAGCGGCGGATGCGGCCGGCCGCTGGCAGACTAGAGGCATGGTGACGCTGCTCCTCGACTCGGAACGACTCGAGGTCGTGCTGTCGCCCATCGAGCGGGCCATCGGATTCCGCCGCGGGAATATTCAGGTCGCACGCGAGCAGATCGCCAAGGTCATGCTCACCGACGACGCGTGGATCTGGCTCCGCGGTGTGCCGAGCCCCGCCACGACGGTGCCGAGCGTCGTGGCGATCGGCACGTGGAAGTCCGGCTCGGGACGAGACTTCGCGGTCATACGCGGTCGCCGTCCCAGTGTCGTCATTGACCTCGAGGGTCACGAGGACTACGAGCGACTGCTCGTCACGACGCGCCACGGCCGCGAACTCGTCCGAGCTCTGCGCCTCGACGCCGACCTAGACAAAGAGGACGACAAAGAACCCGGCACGGAACCCGGCAGGGAACCTGTTGCCGAATCTGACGTCTGAAACCAGGCGCCGCGCCGATTCGCGCGTCAGGTGACGTCGCGGGTCCAGCTGGCGATGTGCCCGATCAGCAGCAGGATGAGCGCGTAGGCGAGCAGGACGATGCCACCGTGCCACCACTCGAGGGCGTCACCTGCGCCCGCCCCCATCACGTTGTAGATGCTCGCCCCGACCAGGGCGTCGCTGGCCGCACCGGGCAGAAAACGGGTGACCTCGGCGAGCCAGTCGACGAACCCTCCCGCCAAACGCAGGAGCGGCTCCACGAACTGCGTGAAAGCGAGGACGATGACGATCGCGACGACCTGGTTGCGTACCAGCGTGCCGACGCCGATGCCGACGAGTGTCCACAGCACGAGTGCGAGAAGGGTGCGGGCGAACAGCGCCCAGGTGTCGCTGGAGCCCAGTTCGGTGTCCAGCCCGAAGCCCGCGAGGACCCCGGCTGCCGGCAGCGCCGCCGAGACAACCGAGATCAGGCCGTACATCGCCCCGATGACGACGCCGGCCGCGAGCTTCGCCCACAGCACCATGCCGCGCTTCGGGGTGGCGAGGAAGGTCGGGGTGAGCGTCTGGTGGCGGAACTCCGTCGTCACCATGAGCGTGCCGATGAGGAGCGGGAAGACGTATCCGATCGATCCGCCGATGCTGTAGAGCACCGGCGCTAGACCGTCGGCGGGGACGGTCGGGGCACCGGCGCCGCCCGTCAGATCACCGGATGCCGAGGCCGCGAAAACGAAGGCAAGACCGCCGGCCGTGCTGCCGACATAGAGCACGAGGACGATCGCGAGGATCCACCATCCGACGGTCGAGAATACCTTCGTGGTTTCGGAGCGGGTTGCGGCGACAAGGCTCATGATCGCTCCTCGTTGTCGTCGTTTTCGCGGACTTCGTCATGCGCGCCGGTGTCGGTGCGTCCGTCACTCCGGTCCGGATCGTCGTCGTCGGATGAGCGGGGTACGACCTCGATGACCCCCGTCGCGGCGACCGCGAACGACGACACGGGGGCAAAGGTCGGCAGAGCCTCGTCCTCGTCCTCGTCATCATCCGCGTCCGGAGTGGTGGGCAGGGCAGTCGGCCCCGCCTCTGCGGGCGCGCTGTCAGGGGCCTCGGTCGCGACGGCGGCCGACGCCACGGGCTCGTCGGAGACGGATTCTTCGGGTGCCGCTTCTTCGGGTGCCGCTCCTTCGGCAACCACTTCTTCGGCAACCACTTCCCCAGGAACGTCTTCTTCCGCGACCGGTTCCGCGGGCAAAGCAGCGGCTGTCGGAGCTGCGGTGTGCGACGCCGCGGCGCTCGGGTGAACGCGCGATCCGTTGACCAGCTCCAGGAAGACCTCTTCGAGCGAGGGTCCCTTCTTCTGCAGTCCCGACAGGGCAACACCCGCGGTGAGGGCGATCGCCCCGATGTCGGCGGGGTCGCCGCCACGCACCGAGACCCCGGTCCGCAGGTTCTCGTAGGCGACACCGGCGGCAGTGAGAGCCTCGGCGAGCGCCTGCCGGTCCGGCGAATCCACGACGACGGCCTGTTCGGCGGGCTCGGCGAGGTCTTCGACCGACCCCTGGAAGACGAGGGACCCGTTCGAGATGATCAGGAGCCGGTCCGCGGTCTGCTGCACCTCGGTGAGCAGGTGCGAAGACACCAGCACGGTGCGTCCCTGGCGTGCGAGTTCGCGGAGCAGCCCGCGCATCCAGATGATCCCCTCGGGATCGAGGCCGTTCGTCGGCTCGTCCAGCACGAGCACCCCGGGATCGCCGAGCAGGGCGAACGCGAGTCCCAGACGTTGACGCATTCCGAGGGAGTATCCGCCGACCCGTCGACCCGCGACATCCGCGAGCCCCACGGTCGTGAGCACCTCGTCGACGCGCGTGCGGGGGAGCCGCGCGGCTTGCGCGTAGAGCTTCAGGTGGTTGGCGGCGGAGCGCCCGGGGTGGAAGCTGGCCGCCTCGAGGGCGGCACCGACGGAGCGCAACGGTGAGGCAAGGTCGGCATAGGCCGTACCGCCGATGGTCGCGCGACCGCTCGTGGCGCGCACGAGCCCGAGCAGGATGCGCAGCGTCGTGGTCTTTCCGGCGCCGTTGGGCCCGAGGAATCCGGTCACGACTCCCGGTTCGACGCGCGCCGAAAAGTCCTGGACGGCTGCCACCGCACCGAATTGTTTGGTGACTCCGTTGAACTCCAGAACCTCGCCTTGGGGCATGCCGTACCTCTCTCTCGGACGCCGTACCCCTCATCTTGACCGATTTCCGGGCGTGAGACGGGATCCACGCAGAGGAACCGGCGGTACGGTCGGGACATGAGAACGCAGCCCCTCGAGTCCTCGCGCGTCTCGGCTCGCTTCACCCGCGGTGTCGGTCGGCTCGTGCTCGAGCGTCCCGAAGCGCTCAACGCGCTCGACCTCGGGATGGTGCGGGGCCTGCGCGAAGCGCTCGAGGCATGGCGCGACGAACCCGATGTCGAACGCATCCTGCTCGAGGGCGCGGGCGACCGGGGGCTGTGCGCCGGCGGCGACGTGCGGGGCCTGGCCGAGAGCATCATGTCCGGCAACGCCGAGGGTGCCGGGACGTTCTTTCGCGAGGAGTACGCGCTGAACGCGGCCATCGCGGAGTACCCGAAGCCGATCGTGGCTCTCGCGGATGGCGTCACCATGGGCGGCGGCATCGGCCTCGCCGGTCACGCCGCCGTGCGCATCGTGACCGAGCGCTCGGCGCTCGCGATGCCCGAGACGCGAATCGGATTCACCCCGGATGTCGGGGGCACCCGGCTTCTCGCCCGCGCCCCCGGCCATTCGGGGGAGTACCTCGCCCTGACGGGCGGGACCATGTCGGCAGCCGACGCGATCTACGCCGGATTCGCCGACCTGCTCGTGCCATCAGAGCGGCTCGACGGCGTCCGCGAAGCCCTCGAATCGCGCGCCGACCCGGGGGGTGCCACCGAGGTCGCGATGCTGTTCGACGAGTCGCCCGAGCCATCGGAGCTGGCCCGCCGCCGGCCATGGATCGACTCGGTCTTTGCGGCCCCCGACGTGGCGGCGATCATCGCGGGGCTCCGCGAACGGCCCGAGCCCGAGGCATCCGCCACCGCCGACCTGCTCGCAACGCTCTCTCCGACTGCGATGACCGTGACACTGGCCTCCGTTCGGGCGGCTCGCACGGATGCGACCCTGCGCACCACGCTCGAGCGCGAGTACGGGTTGGCGATGTGGTTCGCTCACACCCAGCCGGACCTGCCGGAAGGTGTTCGCGCGCGTCTGATCGATAAAGACGGTGCGCCGCGCTGGCGACCGGCGTCGCTGGGCGAGCTGCCGGACGACCTCGTCGAGCAGGCGTTCGCGTTCCGTCCGGACGTGCCGCTCTGGGCGTGACCGGGCGTCAGGGCTGACGGCCGGGCGCGGTATCTCTAGAGTGACCCTATGGAACGGTCGGATCCCCCGCACCGCAGACGCCGCTACTCGGTGGGTGTGGCGCTCGACTGGTTCTTCTTCGTCTTCGCGGGGCTCGCGGCGATCTGGCTGGCCTACCTCGGGTTCACAGAAACGTTCCGCGTCGGATGGTGGGGCATCCCGTTCGCGATCGTGTTCTGGGTCATGCTCGCCTACCTCGTGCTGCCGCGGCTCCATCGCATCCTCACGACGATCTACGTTCCCGACTACTTCATCGGCCGGACCCGCACGAGCGACGGGCTGCTCGGCGACCCGGTCAACCTGGCCTTCCGTGGCACGGCGGAAGAGATCGAGGCTGCGCTCGAGGCCGCGGGATGGCGACGCGCCGATCCCGTGACCCTCGCGTCGTCGTGGCGGATCATCACATCGACCCTCGGCCGCCGCAGCTACGACGAGGCCCCCGTCAGCCCCCTTTTTCTCTTCAGCCGGCAGCAGGATTTCGCCTACCAGCAGGAGGTCGACGGCAACCCCGCACAGCGCCATCATGTGCGCTTCTGGAAATGCCCGGACGGATGGCTGCTGCCGGGCGGCACGCGGGTCGAGTGGCTCGCCGCGGGCACCTTCGACACGGCCGTGGGGCTCTCCCTCTTCACCCTGCAGGTCACCCACCGCATCGATGCGGATACCGACATCGAGCGCGACCACATCATCCAGACGCTCGTCGCGGCCGAGCCCGCGATCCGGATCGACGTCATCAAGGACTTCTCGAGCGGCTATCACGCGCGAAACGGCGGTGGCGACACCATCCGTACCGACGGGGATCTGCCGATCGTGGATGTCTCGGGCGTTCCGGTGCCGGTGGCGGTCGCCCAGGCGGTGCCGGTCGCCGAGTCGGAAGGGGTGCGTGCGCGATGAAGACGCCCGCGAAACGCCCCGCGTTCGAATCCCCCGGCGACCTCGTCCGGCCGGTCGGTTACGACCCCGACATGTCCCGTCCCGCCGCGATCAGCGCCGGCGCGGGCCTCGTGATGCTGCGGGTGCTCGCGGGCCTGCTGTGGCTCGTCGCCCTGGCCTTCAACTGGGGCGACATCGCCCGCAGCCTCGATCTCGCGCTCGACGGCGTCTCGCTGACGGACGACGAAAAAGCGCTCGGACTCGCGGTGATCCTCACGATCGGGGGAATCGCGACCCTGGGCGAGGGGGTGCTCGCGGTGCTCATCTACCGGGGACACAACTGGGCACGCGTGCTCGTCATGCTGTACGCCGTCGTGTCGATCTCGGCGGCGTTCACGACGTGGTGGGTCGGTGGCCAAGACATCCGGATCGAAACGACTCTCGTGACCTTGAGTCTCGACATCCTCGTGCTGCTCGCGCTCTCGAGCCGGCAAGCCGCGGCGTACTCGCGTCGGCGACAGCGGCGCTGAGAGGTCTCTTTGGGTCGAGCCGGCTGCGCTGACAGGGTCGTTTGGGTCGTCAGCTGCGCTGACAGGCCCCTCCCCGGCTGCGGGCGTTAGCCTGGAGTCCGCCCTGGTGGCGGCGGAGGAGGCAGTGCGGTGTTCGACAGTCCCCTCTCGACGTCTGCCTACGGTGTGCTCGGCGTCGAGCCGGACGTCGACGATGAGCAGCTGCGGAAGGCGTATCGTCAACGCCTTCGCGCGACTCATCCCGACACCGGGGGCGACGCGGCCTCGTTCGGTCGGGTGCAGCGTGCCTGGGAGCTGGTCGGCACGCCGGCGGCCCGCGAGGCCTACGACCGCGGTCACGGGTTTGTGACGTTCAGCGCGGATGGCGGTGCCGATGCAGGCGCCAACACGGATCCGTCCGGTTGGCGTCCGGCGCGAGCGAGCGCCGATACCCGACCGCGGGCGCGTGCGCACGGTCACCCGGGGGGCTGGCGGCGCGAGCGCTACCTCACGCTGATGCGCGAGTGGGTCGGCCGTGGCATCCCTCTCGAGGACCCCTACGCCCCGGCTCTGGTGCGATCCGCCCCCCACGAGATCCGTCGCCTACTGGCCGACGCACTCGCCGAAGAGGCGACCGCGCGCATCGTCGCCGACCTCGGTATGGGTTTCACGGTCTGGCACGATGTCGCCGCCTCCGGTCGTCGGGGCGATGATCCCAACGCGAAGCTCGACCACATCGTCCTCGGCCCGAGCGGTCTCTACGGGGTGCTGTCGGAGGACTTCGGCGGACCCGTGACGCTCCGCCGCGGTGAAGTGCAGGGAGACGACGTCGAGGGATCGCCGATCGGCGACCTGATCGCACGGATGCGTGTGGTCGCGCGCGCCGCGGGGGTGCGCTTCAGCGGCGCGATCGTCGTGCTGCCGGACGACGATCTGCCGCAGGCGATCCTGGACGCAGGCCGCGTGCGCGGGCTGCCTGTCGTGGTGTGCGCTCGCGCCGCGCTTGCGACGGTTTTGCGCCGTGGCATCCCGGGCGCGCGGGATATGGGCGGCAACGAGGTCTTCGACGTCCGCACCCGGCTGCAGCACAGCGTGCGTTTCGTCTGAACCGTCGCCCGGGGCTCAGTCGGTGATCCCCATCAGTTGGAGCGGGTGCGTGATCCGCCACCACGGGCTCGGACCCGCCACCTCCGCCGCGAGAAGCGCCTCGACCTCGACCTCGTCGATCGGCCCGCTGACGGTCACGGAGCCAGCTGAAGCGCCGCTCGCCCAGTCGTCACCGAGCGTCAGGTTAGAGGCGGCAGCGGACGCGGACCCGTTCCACAGGATGACCGATCCGTCCGTGGCCGTCACGATGTCGACCGGATCGGCCCACAGGGTGGAAATCGTTCCGACGATCGAACCCGCGGGCAGAGCGATCGTCGGGGCGAGTTGCGCGTCGAGACCGTTCAGCAGGTCTCGCGTTGCGGCGAACCGTGTCTCGCTGTCGGGTTGACCGAGAATCGAGGCATAGGCGCGAACGGTTGTCTCGCCGACGGTGATGTCGCGCGCGGCCAGCAGGTTGTAGTCGCCGAAAAGCAGACCGGTCTTGATGCCCACGATGCCGGGCTCGCCGAGGAGGGCGTTCGTGTTCTCGACGAGACCGGCGCCGGGGAGTTCGACCGACTGCTTGGCGACGATCTCGGCGATGACCGGGTTTGCGAGAGCCCGGCGGGCGAGGGCCACGAGCGCCGCGGGCGTCGCGGTGTTGCGGGGGCTGATGCCCGACGAGTCGACGACGGTGATGCCCGCCAGCCCGTGCTGGGTGAGCCACTGCATCGCCGCTCGGGCGTAGACCGCGTCGGAGGAGTAGAGACCGTCAACGAGCTTGTCGGCGTAGTTGCCGGCCGAGCCGATCAGCATGCCCTCGAGAAGCTGATACTCGGTGAGGGTCCCGCCGACCGGGACGTCGAGTGCCGACTCGTCGGCCGCGAGGGTGTTGCGGTACGCGGTACGGTCGGCGCGCGTGAAGGCGTACTCGGGGCCCGACTCGCCGACCGCGAGCGGAAGCGCATCCAGAACGACGAGAGCGGTGATGAGCTTGGTGATGCTCGCCATCGGGACGGCCGCATCGGCGCTGGCGGCGGTGGTACCGACACCCTCGACGGCGAGGGCGGCGGATCCCGCACCCGGCCAAGCGGGAGCGGCCGGAGCGGCGACGGCCGTCTGCAGCGCCACGGACTCGACGCGGGGCGCAACGGCGTACAGGGGCCAGACGAGCATGGCGACGACGTACACGACGATCAGACCCAGGACGCTGGCGAGCGGGACGAGGACGCCGGGGCGCAGCGGCGAGCGTCGCGGCCACTGATCGACGAGCTCGGCATCCGGGGCGACCTCGGGCTGCGGCACGGCCGAGGTGCCGTCCTCGCGGATCCACGCGAGCGCACGCGTGGTGATGGGAACTTCCGCGGCGGTGGGCGGGTCTGCCACCGGCGCGGGTTCGACCGGCGCGGCGACAACGGGCTCAGTGGGCTCGGCGGGCGCGGTTGGTTCCGGTTCCGTTGCTGTTCGGCGACGGCGCCTCGGAGCGGTCACCGTAGCGGCTGCCTCCGCGGCCACGGGTGGGGCGCTGGGCTCCGGGGGCACGGCAGCGGAAGCCGACACGGGTGCCGTCGCGGCGGGGGCTTCGGCGGCCACATCCGTCACGCCCGTTTCGTGCCGACGCAGGGCCCGCCGGGTGAGCACGGGCTCGTGCGGCGGGTCGTTCGAGGTCATTCGCCTACGGTACCGCGACAGCTATACTCATCCCGTCAACCACGGGAGTCCGGTGTGCCGGGCTGAGAGGAAGCGACCACGCTTCGACCGTCGAACCTGATCTGGGTCATGCCAGCGCAGGAAGGAGCACTAATGAGTACGTCCACGTCCACATCAGCCCCCGCATCCACCGGGCGCCGCGGATTCGCCGCCATCACCTGGCGCTGGAGGGTCGTCGACATCGTCGTCGCCAGCGTCATCGGCGTCGCATGCGCCGCGGTATTCCTCGTCTGGAACATCGGGTATCAGGGTCCGAGCGCCGTCCTCGCGCCCGTCCTGCCGGGACTGCAGGGTCTACTCGCGGGACCCTGGCTGATCGCCGGCGTGCTCGGTGCCCTCATCATTCGCAAGCCGGGTGCCGCCCTTTATACCGAACTGCTTGCCGCAGTCATCTCTGCGTTCGTCGGGAACCAGTGGGGAGGCCCCCTCACGATCGTGTCGGGCCTCGTCCAGGGACTCGGCGCCGAGCTCGTCTTCCTCGTCGTCGCGTATGCGGTGTGGCGCCTGCCGGTTGCGATCCTTGCGGGCGCCGGCGCGGGCCTTGCGGGCGGTATCAACGACCGCATCCTCTGGTACGCGGCTGCCGACACGACCTTCACCATCGTCTACATCGCCGCCACGACCATCTCGGGCGCCGTGATCGCCGGTGCGGGCGCGTGGTTCGTCGCGCGCGGCCTCGCGGCGACGGGTGCGCTCGGGCGCTTCGCCTCGGGACGCGAGGTCACCTGGCGCGTCTGACGTGACGGATCCTTCGATCACGCCTCGTGCGCTGATCCGACCCGCCTCGGTCGAGGCGCGGGGCTGGGGCTGGCGCTTCGCCTCGCGCCTGGGCTGGGCGGTGACGGATGCCTCGTTCCGCATCGAACCGGGCGAGCGCGTTCTGCTGCTCGGCGCGTCGGGCGCGGGCAAATCGACCCTGTTGCACGCGCTCGCCGGGGTGCTCGGCGGCGACGACGAGGGCGAGTCGCGGGGAGAGCTCACGATCGACGGCCGGCCGGCCGCTCGCGCCGCCGGTCGGGCCGGGCTCGTGCTGCAAGACCCCGACAGTCAGGCGATCCTGGCCCGGGTCGGCGACGACGTGGCGTTCGGTGCCGAGAACCTCGGTGTCCCGCGCGACGAGATCTGGCGCCGCGTGCGCGAGTCGCTCGACGCCGTCGGGCTCGATGTGCCGCTCGATCGGTCGACATCCGCCCTCTCCGGTGGGCAGAAGCAGCGCCTCGCACTCGCGGGTGTGCTCGCGATGCGCCCGGGGCTCATCCTGCTCGATGAGCCGACGGCCAACCTCGACCCGGATGGTGTGCGCGAGGTGCGCGACGCGGTCGCGCGCGTGGCCGAGCGGACCGGCGCAACGCTCGTTGTCGTCGAGCACCGCATCGACGTGTGGTTGCCGCTCGTCGACCGCATGATCGTCTTGGGCGCGACGGGCGCCGCCGACGACGGCGCCATGATGATCGGAACCGGGGTCGGAGTTCTTGCCGATGGGCCTCCCGACCGGGTGCTCGGTGCATTGGGACCGCGCCTCGCCGAAGGCGGGGTCTGGGTGCCGGGCATCCCGCCGCGACACCCCGCGCCGCCGGTGCTCACGCCCGGTCCCGTCGTGCTCGAGGCGCGTGAGCTGACGGTCGGGCGGACGAAGGGCGTGGCCGTCGCGGGCCCCATCCGACTCGATGTGCGCGCCGGCGAGGTTCTGGGCATCACGGGGCCGAACGGTGCCGGCAAATCGACCCTCACCCTCACCCTTGCGGGGCTCCTCCCTCCCACTGGTGGTCGAGTGGAGGCATCCGGCGCCCTGGCGAATGGTCCCGAGCGCAATCCCCTGCGATGGACATCGCGCGCCCTGCTGACCCGCATCGGCACGGTCTTTCAAGACCCCGAGCACCAGCTGCTCGCAACGACCGTGCGCGGCGAGCTCGAGATCGGGCCCCGATCTCTGGGGCTGCCAGAGCACGAGATCACGCATCGCGTCGACGACCTCCTCGTGCGGCTGCGGCTCGACCGGCTGGCCGAGGCAAACCCGTACACGCTGTCGGGCGGCGAGAAGCGGCGCCTCACAGTCGCGGCGACCCTCGCGACCCGTCCCCGCGTGATCGTGCTCGATGAGCCCACGTTCGGTCAGGACGCCGTGACCTGGGCCGAACTCGTCGGGATCATCGCCGAGCTGCGCGATGAGGGCACGGCCGTCATTGTCGTCACGCACGACGCCGCGGTGCTCGATGCCCTGCATGCTCGCCGGTTCGACCTCGAGGTGAGGGCATGACAGCGCCGCCCGTCGCCCCCGCGCGCACGGGACCCATCGCGACCATCAACCCGGTGGCAAAGCTCGCGGCCGCCCTGCTGATCGCGCTGCCGCTCGTGCTGACGATCGATGCGGTGTCGGCGGCGACCGCGCTGACGCTCGAGCTCGTGCTGTTCGCCCTCTCGGGCCTGCGGTGGCGCGAATTCTGGATACGCACGCTTCCCGTGTGGGTAGCAGCACCGCTGACGGCGATCACGATCGCCCTGTACGGGGCACCATCCGGAGCCATCTATTTCGAGTGGCTATTCGTGCGCGTGAGCGACGGATCTCTCGAGCTGGCGCTCGCGACCTTCTTCCGTGTTCTGGCGATCGCGCTGCCCGGAGTGGTGCTCTTCGTCACGGTCGACCCGACGGACCTCGCCGACGGTCTCGCTCAGCTCGTGCACCTGCCCGCGCGGTTCGTGCTCGGGGCGCTCGCCGGAATGCGGTTGCTCGGACTGCTGGGCGACGACTGGCGGGCGCTCGCCCTCGCGCGCCGAGCCCGCGGGGTCGCGGATGTCGGCCGTGTGCGACGCACGCTCGGCATGGCCTTCGCCCTGTTCGTGCTCTCGATCCGGCGTGGGTCGAAGCTTGCGACAGCCATGGAGGCCCGCGGGTTCGGCGGGCACATCGTCGATGCGGACGGGCGGCCCGTGCCGCGCACCTGGGCGCGGCCGTCGCGCTGGGGTACCCCCGAATGGGTGCTGCTGGCAGCGGGCGCCGCGATCTCGGCCACCGCGGTCTCGGTCGCCGTGGCGACCGGCAGCTGGAACTTCATCCTCGGCCCCGCGTGACCCCGCGTGACCCCACCTGACCCCGCCCCGCCCCGCCTGTGCGCGAAACTTCACGTATGTGCTGAACTAGGCCTACATAGATGACATAGGTGAAGTCTCGCGCGGTGGGGACGCCGGGCGAGGGGGACCGCGTTTCGCATAGGGTGGGACTGGATGCCAGCCGTTCGAAGGGGAGCGCATGCAGATCGAGAGAGCCGGAGCCCTCGTCACGGGCGGGGCGAGCGGCCTGGGACTCGGGACCGCGCGGCGCCTGGCCGCGGACGGCGGCCTCGTCACGATCGTCGACCTGCCGACATCGCGCGGAGCCGAGATCGCCGCGGAACTGGGCGGGGTGTTCGCGCCCGCCGATGTGGCGAATGTGTCGGAGGTGCGCGCGGCGGTGGCCGAGGCATCCGCTCTCGCTCCGCTTCGCGTCGTGGTCGCGTGCGCGGGCATCGCGACTCCCGGCAAGGTTCTCGATCGCGATGGCAGCCCGACGCCCCTCGAGGACTTCGAGAGGGTCGTTCGCGTCAATCTGGTCGGCACCTACAACGTCATTGCGCAGTCCGCCGCGGCGATGGTCTCGAACGAGCCGGGCGATTCGGGTGAGCGTGGCGTGATCGTGACGACCGCGAGCGTGGCCGCGTTCGATGGGCAGATCGGGCAGCCCGCATACGGGGCGAGCAAGGGCGGGGTGCACGCAATGACGCTGCCGATCGCTCGCGAGCTGGCGCGCTACGGCATCCGTGTCGTCACGATCGCTCCCGGCATCATGGAAACGCCGATGCTTCAGGGCCTGCCCCAGGCCGCGCAGGACTCGCTCGGCGGCCAGGTGCCGTTCCCACCACGACTCGGGCGGCCCGACGAGTTCGCGGCACTCGTCGCGCATATTGCCGAAAACGGGTACCTGAACGGCGAGACCATCCGCCTCGATGGCGCGATCCGGATGGCGCCGAAGTGAGTGCCGGCGCTTTTGCGTTCACAATTCAGTCCCGTCGCCTCGGGCGCCGGCGTCGGATCGCGAAACGGTGGGGCTTCCGCCCGTTGCCCCTCACGAAATGAATGAATTACGAACATCTCGGCAAGGAGACCCGCGCATGAGCGACTCGATCGTCTACACCCGCGACGGCGCGCTCGCGCGCCTCACCCTCAACCGTCCCCAGTCGCTCAACGCGATGGGGTTCGAGATGGGCTCCCGCTGGCGCGACCTCGCGCTCGAGATCACGGCCGACCCGACGGTCGGCGCCGTGATTCTGGATGCCGCGGGCCCGGCGTTCTGCGCCGGGGGAGACGTGGTCGAGATGGCGACCTCGGGTGCGGGCGGCGCCGACGTCACCGCGGCCGCGCACACGATCCACGCGGGCATTCGCGCCTTCGTCGAATCAGACAAGCCCGTCGTCGCGGTGGTGCAGGGCGCCGTAGCCGGCGGCGGCCTCGGGCTGATGCTGGCCGCCGACTACATCGTTGCCGGCGATCGGGCCCGCTTCGTCAGCAAGTACGCCAACATCGGCCTGACCCCCGACCTCTCGGTCTCGACCCTGCTTCCCGCGGCCATCGGTCAGACGCGCGCACTGCGAATGCTGCTCGACGACCTCACGATCGACGCGGCGACAGCGCTCGACTGGGGCCTCGTGGCCGAGGTCGCCGCCGATCCGGCCGCCCGAGGCGAAGAGATCGCACAGTTCTGGCTCGCCGGGGCAACCGCCGCGTTCGGGCAGGCCAAGCGCCTCGTCCGCGCGGGTGCCCGCCGGGCTTTCGCCGACAACCTCGACGACGAGGCGCGCACGATCGGCGCCGCGTTCGACACCCCCGATGCCCGCGCCCGCGTCACGGCGTTCGCCGCGGCATCCGCTCGTCCGTCTGTTGCGCCCGCTGCTCCGCCGTCTGCTCCGCCCGCTGCTCCGAAGGAGACCTCATGACCGAAACAACCCTCGCAGGCAAGACCATCCTGATGTCCGGCGGCAGCCGGGGGATCGGGCTCGCGATCGCCCTGCGCGCGGCCGCGGACGGCGCGAACGTCGCGCTTCTCGCCAAGACCGACACCCCGCATCCGCACCTCGAGGGCACGGTCCACTCCGCCGCCGAGCGCATCCGCGAGGCCGGCGGGCAGGCGCTCGCCATCGTCGGCGACGTGCGAAACGACGACGACATCACCGAGGCGGTGCTGAAGACGACGGGCGAGTTCGGCGGGATCGACATCGTCGTCAACAACGCCAGTGCAATCGACCTGTCGGGCTCGCTCGACCTGTCGCCGAAGAAATACGACCTGGTGCAGGACGTCAACGTTCGCGGCACGTTCATGCTGTCGCGCGCGGCGGTTCCCCTGCTGCGTGAGAGCGGCAACCCGCACATCCTGTCGCTGTCGCCGCCGCTCAACCCGTCACCGCGCTGGCTGGGCGCGCACACGGGCTACACGCTCTCGAAGTTCGGGATGACGATGGTGACGCTCGGGCTGGCGGCCGAGTTCGCGCCCGACGGTATCGCCGCCAACACCCTGTGGCCGCGGACGACGATCGCCACGGCCGCCGTGCAGAACCTGCTCGGCGGCGACCGGGTGATGGCCGCAAGCCGCACGCCCGAGATCTACGCCGACGCCGCTTATCTCGTGCTCACCTCGCCCTCGCGCGAGAACACGGGGCGGTCGCTGATCGTCGAGGACGTGCTGGAAGAGAGCGGCGTGACCGACTTCTCGGGCTACGCCGCCGTGCCCGGCACTGCCGACGACCGGTTGTTCCCCGACATCTTCCTGGACTGAGCCGGGCTAGACGAGTCCGTGGCGGCGGAAAGCGTTCCACACGCCGTCATCATCGACCCGCGTCGTCACCTCGTCGGCGACGGCTTTGACCGCGGCATCCGCGTTGCCCATCGCGATACCGACCCCCGCGACCTGCAGCATTTCGAGGTCGTTCGAGCTGTCGCCGATCGCGATCGAGTCGGCGAGGTCGAGGCCGAGCGTTGCGAGAAGCTCCTCTATTGCGGCGCCCTTGTGGATGCCGCCGAGGCTCGCCTCACCGCCCGCCTCGCCGAGGTACGGGATCGTGCCGGTGATGACGTGGAACCGTGATCCGAGCCCATCGCGAACGGTCGCGAACGTGCGCGGATCCGTGCCGAAGAACGTCGCTTTTGCGATGCCGTCGAGGGGCGCGGGCCCGCGGTAGGTCATCGCCTCGACCAGTCGGTCCCCACGCGCCGGGTCCATCCCGAACGACTCGAAGAACGGCATGAGGCGCGGGAGAAGCCCCTGGCTCGGGTAGGTCGATTCGAAAGCCTGCAGGGTGTATTCCACGCTGTGCTGCTCGAAGAAGTCGATGACGTCCTGGGCCTCGGTCGCCGACATCGTGTGGGCCGCGACGAGCCGGTCGCCGTGCTCGATGAAGCCGCCGCCGGCGGAGATCACCCCATCGAACCCGATATCCGAGATGGCCTGTGGGATCTCGACGCGCGAACGGCCTGTGCACACATACAGCAGGTGCCCGGCGGAACGCGCCCCCTGCACGGCCTCGATCACCGAGGGTCGGAGCTTCTGCGTGTGGTCGATCAGGGTGCCATCGACATCGAGGAAGACGGTGCGGGGACGGGTCACAAAATGCTCCCAACGGTTCGTCTCCAGGATGGCGCATGCACCTGGAGACGAACCGATTCATGGTCGGGTCAGAAGGCCGCGTCTCAGCGGGTGAGGGATGCCCCGTTCGTGCGGATGACCTCTGAGTACCAGTCGAAGGACTTCTTCCGGTAACGCTCGAGTGAACCGGAGCCGTCGTCGTTACGGTCGACGTAGATGAAGCCGTACCGCTTGCTCAGCTGTGCCGTCGACGCGCTGACGATGTCGATGCATCCCCAGCTGGTGTAGCCGAGCACGTCGACGCCGTCGCGGAGCGCCTCGCCCACCTGCACGAGGTGGTCGTTCAGGTAGGCGATGCGGTAGTCGTCGATGACGGTCTTGACGCCGTCTACCTCGACCAATTCGTCACGCGCCCCGAGCCCGTTCTCGACGATGAACAGCGGCTTCTGCCACCGGTCCCAGAACTGGTTCAGCACCACGCGCAGGCCGATCGGGTCGATCTGCCATCCCCACTCGCTCGCAGGGAGTGTCGGGTTCGGCACGCCTCCCATGATGTTGCCCTCGCCGGCGACCTTCTTGGCGGGGTCGCCGGTCTCGGCAATGCTCATGTAGTAGCTGAACGAGACGAAGTCGACCGTGTTGGTCAGGGTCTCGCGATCCTCGTCCGTGATGTCGAGCTCGATGCCCTTATCGTGCAGCGCCCGCAGGAAGTAGCCGGGGTAGACGCCGCGCGTGTGCACATCGCCGTAGACGAGGTTGGCGTGGTCGGCGTCCATGACAGCGACCATGTCGTCGGGCGACGGGGTGAGGGGGTACACGGGCATCGAGAGCACCATGCATCCGATCTGCGCGTTCGGCGCCACCGTGCGCGCGATGCGGGTCGCCGACGCGCTCGCGACCAGTTCGTGGTGCATCGCCTGGTAGAGGTGCTTCTCGGCGAGCTGATCCTTGGGGGTGTTGATGCCGCCCGACATGAACGGGGCATGCAGCAGCGAGTTGATCTCGTTGAAGGTCAGCCAGTACTTCACGCGCGAGCCGTAGCGCTCGAACAGCACGGTGGCGTAGCGCTCGTAGAAGCCGATCAGGTCGCGGCTGATCCATCCGTCGTACGTCTCGGCCAGGTGCAGCGGGGTCTCGTAGTGCGAGATCGTGACGAGCGGCTCGATGCCGTGCTTCTCGAGCTCGTCGAGCACGCGATCGTAGAACGCCAGGCCTTCTTCGTTCGCCTCGGCCTCATCTCCGCGCGGGAAGATGCGGCTCCACGCGATCGAGAAGCGATACACCCCGAAGCCCATCTCGGCGAACAGCGCGATGTCTTCCGCGTAGCAGTGGTAGAAGTCGATCGCTTCGTGCTTGAGGTTGTCCGGTGTCGGACCCTCGGTGCGGGGGCCAACGATGCCCTGGGGCATCACGTCCTGTACCGAGAGGCCCTTGCCGCCTTCGACGTAGGCGCCCTCGATCTGGTTGGCGGCGGTCGCCCCGCCCCAGAGGAAGGTGGCGGGGAAGGGGGTGGTGGTGTCAGTCATATCTCTCTCACTTCGCCGCAATGGCTGACTCGACCGCGCGGGCGAAGAACAGCGCTTCGCCGTGCGCAATCGGGCCGGATGCCGCCTCTCCGACCTCGGGGTAGAGGTCGGGGTTGGTGACGATGACCGGGGTGGTCAGGTCGTATCCGGCCGCTTCGATTGCCGCGCGGTCGAACTCGACCAGCAGGTCGCCGGCCGAGACCTGCTGGCCCGCCGTGACCTTCGGCGTGAAGTGCGCCCCGCCGAGCTTGACCGTGTCGATACCGATGTGGATCAGCAGCTCGAGGCCGTCGGCGTGGCGGAGGCCGATCGCGTGTCCGGTCGGGAACGCGGCGACGACCGTGGCATCGAACGGCGCGTACAGGGCACCCGAGCGGGGCTTGATCGCGACACCGTCACCCAGGCTGCCGTCGGCGAACGCGGCATCCGGAGTCTCGGACAGGGGAACGGCGGTGCCATCGAGCGGGCTCTGCACCGCGACGTCCGTGCTCTCGGCGGCCTGCATCTCATCCTCGACCGGGTCCTTGAATCCGATGACCACGACGAGCAGGAACGGGATGACGATCGCGGCGGCGAGGCCGATGATCATCATGATCGTGCTGCCGTTGCCGAACAGTGCCGGCAGAGCCAGACCTGACGGGACGACGAAGGCGGTCGCGAAGACGCCACCGGCGGCCATGATCGCGCCACCGACGACGCCGCCCACGATGCCGAAGGCGAACGGCCGCTTGAGGGGCAGGTTGATGCCGTAGATCGCGGGCTCGGTGATGCCGGCGAGGAAGCCCGACAGGGTCGCGGGCGCGGCGAGCGAGCGCAGGTTCTTGTTGCGCGTACGAACCCAGACGCCGGCGACGGCCGCGGCCTGGGCGAGCACGGCGGCGAAGACAGGGGCGACGAGCAGGATCTGACCCGTGGTCTGGTACTCGAGCGTGAAGAGCGGGACGAGGCCCCAGTGCAGGCCGAAGATGACGAATACCTGCCACAGGCCACCCATGATCGCACCACCGAGCCACGGCACGGTCGCGAAGACCCAGCCGATTGCCCCGCCGATCCAGCCGCTCAGGATGGCCGAGATAGGACCGATCACGACGAAGACGAGCGGAACCGCGATCAGCACGACGATCATCGGGGTGACGAAGCGACGGATGGCACCCGGGAGCTTGGCGTAGAGGAACTTCTCGGCGTAGCTCTGCAGCCACACGATGATGATGATCGGGATGACGCTCGAGACGTAGGTCACCATCGTGAAGGGGATGCCGAAGAACGTCAGGTCAGGCGCGCCCACGAGCGGGGTGATCGTCGGATACAGCAGCGCCCCCGCGATGGCGAGCGAGGTGAACTCGCTGGCCTTGAAGTAGCGCGCGGCCGTGATCGCCAGGGCGAGGGGCAGGAAGTTGATGAAGGCATCCGACAGGGCGAACAGCACCGTGTACGTGCTCGTCGTCGTGTCGATCCAGCCGAAGGTCGCCGCGGCCGCGAGGAACGCCTTCAGCAGACCGGTTCCCGCCAGCGCCCACAGCAGCGGGGTGAAGATCGAGGAGATCATGTTGATGAAGCGGTTGAAGAGGTTGCCCTTGGGGGCATCCGTCGCGGGTGTCGAGGCACCCGAGCCGCCGAACTTCGAGATCTTGCCGAGTGCGGCGTACACCTCGGGCACATCGTTGCCGATGACGACCTGGTATTGACCGCCGGCCTGAGCCGTGGTGATGACCCCAGGAACCGACCGGATCGTCTTTTCGTTGGCCTTCGACTCGTCTTTCAGGACGAACCGGAGCCGCGTCGCGCAGTGCACGACCGACTGCACATTCTGTTCGCCGCCGACGCCGTCGAGGACGCCCGCCGCTGTCTTGGAGTAGTCCATAGGACTCTCTCGCCTTCCGCCGCATCCGCGCGGCCTTGGTGTGTGTGGAAGCCTCGGACCGATTTTTGGCAACAAAAAAACCTGAACTCGTTCACCGTCGAAAAGACGATGTGAGTTCAGGTTTTGCCCGCTGCTGCGGTAACAATCCTTCGCTTCGCAAAGCGACTCCGCTCTGCGCCGGTCAGCGTAGCACAGCCTCACCCGGGTTGTCTTCGGGGGCGGATGCGCCTGAAGTGCCGGATCCAATCGCCACCTGACTTGCGAGACGCTCCACATGCACGATCAGGTACAGCAGCTCTTCGTCGGTCAGTTCTGATTCGGTCGCCGCCAAGACGTACGACTTGACCTCCAGCGCGATCGCGTGGGAGCGCGGGTAGCTGTGCTTAGCGAACTCGAAAAACGAGGTGTCGGCGCCGCGCAGCATCGACCGCGACACCAGGCGCTGCAGCAAGAACTGCACGTGCAGGATGAAGCGGGCGTAGTCGGGGCTGTCGACGTCGAGCCGCACGCCGAGGCCCGATTCGACCGTGGTCACGACGTGCTGCACGCGGCGGAACAGCAGAGCCGCGGTGCCGTTTGGCTCGTCCCGCGTGGCGTTGAGCAGGTGCATCGTGAGGAAGACCGACTCTTCGTCGGGCAGGGGGCGCTCGAGCGACGCGCTGATCGAGTCGACCATGAGCGACGCCGCGGCGAACTCCTGCGGGTGGAGCACCCGCAGCTCCGGCATCGATGTCGTGGGGATGCGGATGCCCTGGTCGAGGCGTTCGATCACGAACTGGATATGGTCGACCACGCCCATCGTGAGGCGTCGTCCGAGGCTTCGCCCCAACATCCGCTCGGCATCGTCGACGGCCCGCGATACGGCCTCGATCACCGCGTAGGGAACGTCGGTGAGCAGGCGCCGGTCGCGCTCGCCGTCGGATCCCTCGTCGAGGACGAAGGTCTTCTCGACCTTGGCGGCATCGATCACGTCGGCGGGCGACAGCTGAAAGCCGAGGCCCCGGCCCATGAGCACGCGTTCACGACCGTTGTCGTCGATCGAGATCACAACGTTGTTGTTGAGCACTTTGTGCACAACCGTTGCGGCGCCCGACGCGCCGTTTCCCGCCGCCATCCGCAAAGTCTACGGTGGGTCCGGCGAGCGGACCTAGCCTGGGGGGATGCCTCATCGATTCGTCGCTTCCGAGACATCCGGGTCGCCATGCCGGTGATGAGCGCGGGGCTTCTCCTGTATCGGATCACGGGCGCGCACGAGAGCACACCGGTTCTCGAGGTGCTGATCGCCCATATGGGCGGCCCGTTCTGGGCGCGAAAGTCCGAGGGCGCCTGGTCGATCCCCAAGGGAGAGTTCGACCCGGATGCGGAGTCGGGGCTCGATGCAGCCCGTCGCGAGTTCGCGGAGGAGCTCGGGGTAGATGCGCCCGACGTCGAATATGCCGAACTCGGCACGTTCTCCTATGCCTCGGGTAAACGCGTCATCGTCTTCGTCGGAGACGGCGCGGATTTTGGCCCGAAGACCTTCACCTACGGGACTTTCGAGCTCGAGTGGCCGCCGCGCTCGGGCCGCATCGTCGAGTTTCCCGAGGTCGACGATGCGCGGTGGATCGACGCGGATGCTGCTTCGGCCCTGCTCGTGAAGGGCCAGCGCCCCGCACTCGAGGCACTCGCGCGCCACCTGGGGTAGGCCGCACAGAACGCGTGAGCCGGCTCAGCCCAACCGCTTGCGTAGAAACACTTGCTGGATGCCGTCATCGCCGTCGACCCGCTCGCTCTCGACGTAACCCTCACGTTCGTAGAGACGCAGGTTCGCCTCACTGAGCGAACCCGTGAACAGTTCCGCCTCGACGGCCCCCGCCGCGCGCCCCGCGGCCTCGACCGCCGCGAGCAGACGCGAGCCGATGCCCCGACCCTGCATGTCGGGCGCGATCGCGAGCCGACCGATCAGCAATAACTCACCGTCGCGTCGGCCGCGGACGGCGCCGACCATGCGAGGACCGAGGAGCGCGACGCATCCGTCGTTCCGCCGCAACTCGGCCTCGAGTTCTGCGAGCGTCTGCGTGAGAGGTGACATGTCGGGCGTGCCGTAGATCAGTGCTTCTTGCACGAAGGCCGCGCGCTGCAGGGTGAGAACTTCGCCGGCGTCCCCGGGGCGGATCGGTCGGACCGAGACGTCTTCTTCCACCTTTTCCACGGTAGCGGTCCCGTAGCCTGGAACCATGTCTTCTCTCCCGCCCGACTCTCCCGTCCGCCCGACGGGGCCGGGTCCCGTGCGCCAGGTACGTCCGGCGACCGAGGGGTGGCAGCAGCAGAAGGATGCCTCGGGCCGGCCGTTGCTGCAGTTTGCGAGCCCGAAGCGCGGCAAGCCTCCGGTGCACCTGGCCGACCTCACGCCCGAAGCCCGCGCCGAGCGCGCGAAAGAACTCGGGCTCCCGGCCTTCCGCGCCAAGCAGATCGCGGCGCACTACTTCCGCCACTACACGTCCGACCCCGCCCTCATGACCGACCTGCCCTCGGCCGGTCGCGAAGAGCTTGTCGCCGGGTTCCTGCCGCCGCTGTTGACCGAGGTTCGGCGTATGCAGACCGACGGCGGCGACACGATCAAGTTCCTGTGGAAGCTGCACGACGGCGCGCTGGTCGAGTCGGTGCTCATGCGCTACCCCGGCCGCATCACGCTGTGCGTCTCGTCGCAGGCGGGATGCGGCATGAATTGCCCGTTCTGCGCGACGGGTCAGGCGGGGTTGACACGCAACATGTCGGCGGCCGAGATCATCGAGCAGATCGTTCGCGCCAACGCCCTGATCGCGGCGGGCGAGCTCGGGGGAAAGCGCTCCGACGATCACAGCATGGAACGCGTCAGCAACATCGTCTTCATGGGCATGGGTGAGCCGCTCGCCAACTACGCGCGGGTCATGCAGGCCGTGCGCGTCATGGTCGCGCAGCAGCCCGACGGCCTCGGCATGAGCGCTCGCGGCATCACGGTTTCGACTGTCGGGCTCGTCCCGGCGATCCTCAAGCTCGCCGCGGAAGACATCCCGGTCACGTTCGCCCTGTCGCTCCACGCGCCCGACGACGTGCTGCGCAACGAGTTGATCCCGGTCAACTCCCGCTGGAAGGTCGACGAGGCGCTCGACGCGGCTCGCAACTACTTCGAGAAGACCGGTCGTCGCGTGTCGATCGAATACGCACTGATCAAGGACATGAATGACCACGCTTGGCGTGCCGATCTGCTCGCCGACAAGCTCAATGCTCGCGGGCGCGGCTGGGTGCACGTCAACCCGATTCCGCTGAACCCGACGCCCGGGTCGATCTGGACCGCGTCCGAGAAGTCCGTGCAGAACGAGTTCGTGCGACGCCTGAACGACGCGGGCATCCCGACGACCCTCCGCGATACGCGCGGTAAAGAGATCGACGGGGCGTGCGGTCAGCTCGTCGCGACGGTCGAGGATGAGGCTGCGGCGGCCGCGACTCCGTGACTCGTCGTTCCCGAGGCGCTCACGTCGCGTTCCAGAGGTCGCGGTAGTAGGCCAACCGGGTCTCGTCGGGTTCGATTCCGTACCCATCGAGAACGGCCCCCTCCCATCCCGGGCCGAAGTTCCACTCCGTCGACATCGCCGCGACCGCGATGTCCGCCCATCGGTCTCCGACGCCGAGCCGTCCGAGATCGACGTGCGCGATCGGGTCGCCGGCGTCCGAGAGCAGCGTATTGGGGGCGCACGCGTCGCCGTGGCAGACGACCAGACCGTCCACCGGGGGCGGGTCGCCGAATCGTGGATCGAGATGGATGCCCCGGCGCGCGGCATCCGCTGTCCGCTGTTCCGCATCCCAGCGCCAGGGGCACCCCACGACCGGTAGTCGATCGTGGAGGGCGCGCAGCCCGACGCCTATCGCGCGTGCCGCGGTAGCAGGCCGCGCGATCCACTTCGGCGCGACCGCGCTCTGACCCGGGATCGTTCGCGTCACGAGCCACTCGAATTCGTCATCCACGCCGTGCGCGACGACCTCGGGGACCCGGATGTGTGGCGCGGCCCAGGTGAGACGCTCGACCTCGTCCGCCATCGACTCCTCTGCGTTCAGCGGACCGAACTTGATGTGCACGTCGCCCGCGCGATACGTCGTTCCGCCCCGCTCGTTGAGCCAGACGGCCCGCACCCCGGAGCCTCCGGCGAGGTGCAGCACGACCGCGGGGACCGGGCCGGTCTCGTGGGGAATGGTCATGACCGCCTCGGGGTGTCACGCGCGGGCTAGCGTAGAGGAATGGTCAATTATCGCTATCTCGGCAACTCCGGCTTCAAAGTCTCGGAAATCACGTACGGAAACTGGGTCACGCACGCGTCCCAGGTGGGCAACGAGGCGGCTATCGCCACGGTGCACAAGGCGCTGGATCTCGGCATCACGACGTTTGACACGGCGGATGCCTACGCGAACACCGCGGCAGAGGTCGTGCTCGGCGAGGCGCTGAAGGGCCAGCGTCGTGCCTCGCTGGAGATCTTCACGAAGGTCTACTGGCCGACCGGTCCGATGGGCCCGAACGACTCGGGGCTGAGTCGCAAACACATCATGGAGTCGATCGACGGTTCGCTCGAGCGCCTCGGCGTCGACTACGTCGATCTTTATCAGGCGCACCGCTTCGACTACGAGACGCCGCTGGAAGAGACGATGCAGGCTTTCGCTGACATCGTCCGCCAGGGCAAGGCGCTCTACATCGGCGTTTCGGAGTGGACGGCCGATCAGCTGCGCGCCGGCCACGCCCTCGCGACGGAGCTGAAGTTCCAGCTCGTGTCGAACCAGCCGCAGTACTCGGCGCTTTGGCGCGTCATCGAGGCCGATGTCGTGCCGACGTCGGAAGAACTCGGCATGTCGCAGGTTGTCTGGTCGCCGATGGCGCAGGGTGTGCTGAGCGGAAAGTACAAGCCCGGTCAGCCGGTTCCCGCGGGGTCGCGTGCCACCGATGACAAGAGCGGCGCGAACTTCATCAAGCGCTTCCTGGATGACGACGTGCTCACCGCCGTGCAGAAGCTCGTGCCGGTCGCCGAGCAGGCGGGGCTCACGATGCCCCAGCTCGCGATCGCGTGGGTTCTGCAGAACCCGAACGTCGCAGCGGCCCTTGTCGGCGCATCGCGTCCCGAGCAGCTCGAGGATTCGGTCAAGGCCTCGGGCGTCGTGCTCGATGCCGACACGATGACCGCGATCGACGACGCGCTGGCTCCTGTTGCGGTGACTGACCCGGCGAAGACCCTCGAGGTCTCGCCCCAGTCGCGCCCGTAGGGGACTCGCACCACCGGCCCGCCGCCCCTACCCGGGGAGGCGGGCCGTTTCGTCGTGCGAGTCCGCCGGTTCTCGCCGAGAGTGCCCTTTATTCGCCGTGGCTAACCGGCGATCTCGGCGTTAACCGGCGCACTCGGCGGAGTGAGGTGCCGGGGTGGGGTGCTAGCGGCCGTTCTTCGGGGCCGAGGATACGTCGAGCACGGGGTGCAGGCCACCGAGTGACGACCAGGCGCTCTCGATGCCTTTCGCTGCGTGCTCCGACGAGCGCACCGCGCGCTCGTCGGCCCAGGCGTTCAGCACATGACCCGAGTGCCCGCGCACGTGCTCCAACACCACATCGGGCATCCCGGCCGCCCGGCGGGCATCGCGCGCCGCGATCAACTGCTCCAGGATGTCGACGTTCTTGGTCGGCGCGCCGGTCGACGTCTTCCAGCCACGCCGCCGGTGCCCGTCCATCCACTTCGTGTAGGTATCGATCGCATACTTCGAGTCGGCCTGCACGACCAGGTTCTCGACGTTCGGGTGATCTTCGATGGCCTTGAGGAGCCCGAGCAATTCGCCGATGTTATTTGTGCCCTCGCGGATGGATCCGGATGCCCAGTGGCCGTCTTCGCCGACCCACGCCCAGCCCGCTGGGCCGGGATTGCCCTTGCAGGCGCCGTCGGTCGCAACAATGTAGGGGGTGGTTTCGCTCACTCGGGCAAGGCTACCTCCGCCCCCGCCCTCACACGGTCGGCGTGGGCGCCTCGGCGGCCAGCCGGATCCACGTTTCCACAACCGTGTCGGGGTTGAGCGAGATCGACTCGATCCCCTCTTCGACGAGCCATTCGGCAAGATCCGGATGGTCCGACGGCCCCTGGCCGCAGATGCCGACGTACTTGCCGCGCGCCCGGCAGGCGGCGATCGCCATCGACAGCATCTTCCGCACGGCGGGGTCTCGTTCGTCGAAGGTCGACGCGACGAGCGAGCTGTCGCGGTCGAGTCCGAGGGTCAGCTGCGTCATGTCGTTCGAGCCGATCGAGAATCCGTCGAAGTAGTCGAGGAACTCATCCGCCAGCAGGGCATTGGAGGGCAGCTCGCACATCATGATGACCTTGAGGTCGTTCTCGCCACGGCGGAGACCGTTCTCGGTGAGCAGCTCGACAACGGCGTGCCCCTCACCGACCGTGCGGACGAACGGCACCATGATCTGCACGTTCGAGAATCCCATCTCGTCGCGGACGTGCCGCAGGGCCTCGCACTCCATGTCGAAGCAGGGTCGGAAGTCGGGCGAGATGTACCGCGAGGCGCCGCGGTAGCCGAGCATCGGGTTCTCTTCGTGCGGCTCGTAGCGGTCGCCGCCCAGCAGGTTGGCGTACTCGTTCGACTTGAAGTCACTCAGGCGCACGATGACGGGTTCGGGCCAGAACGCCGCCGCGATCATCGAGATTCCCTCGGCGACGCGCTGCACGAAGTAGTCCCGCGGTGAGGCATAGGCGGCGGTCGCGGCCGCGATCTGCTGCTTCAGGTCGGACGGAAGGGTGTCGAACTCGAGCAGTGCCCGGGGGTGGATGCCGATCTGTCGGTTGATCACGAACTCGAGGCGGGCGAGGCCGACGCCGTCGTTCGGCAGGCGCGAGAACGAGAACGCCTGGTCGGGCGTGCCGACGTTCATCATGATCTTCACCGGAGCCTTCGGCATCCGATCGAGGTGGGTGAGCTGTTCTTCGAAGTCGAGCAGCCCGCGGTAGACGAATCCGGTGTCGCCCTCGGCGCACGAGATCGTGACCTCGTCGCCGTCGACGAGCAGGCGCGTGGCATCGCCGGTGCCGACCACCGCGGGGATGCCCAGTTCGCGCGCGATGATCGCCGCATGGCACGTGCGGCCACCGCGATTGGTGACGATGGCGCTCGCGCGCTTCATGATCGGCTCCCAGTCGGGGTCGGTCATGTCGGCCACGAGCACATCTCCGGGCTGGAACTCACCCATCTGCGAGACATCCCGCAGCACGCGAACGGGCCCGGATCCGATCCGTTGCCCGATGGCGCGGCCCGCGACGGCGACCTCGCCCGAGTCGTTCAGCACGAAGCGACGGATGACCCCGACATCCGTCCGCGACACGACCGTCTCGGGTCGGGCCTGCACGATGTAGAGCCCGCCGTCGATGCCGTCCTTGGCCCACTCGATGTCCATCGGGCGCCCGTAGTGCTGCTCGATCACGAGCGCATGGCGGGCGAGTTCGGTGATGTCGTCGTCGCTCAGCGAGAAGCGGATGCGGTCGGTCTGCGGCACATCGACGAACGCCGTACTCGCGCCCGCGTGACGGTCGTCGGTGTAGCGCATCGCAATAGCCTTCTCGCCGACCGAACGTTTGAGGATCGCCGGGCGACCCGCCGCTAACGCCACCTTCGACACGTAGAACTCGTCGGGGTTGACCGCGCCCTGCACGACGGCCTCGCCCAGTCCGTATGAGCTCGTGACGAAGACCGCGCCGTCGAATCCGGACTCGGTGTCGACCGTGAACATGACACCGGCTGCCCCGAGGTCTGAGCGCACCATCCGTTGCACACCCGCCGAGAGGGCGACGTCGTGGTGCTCGTAGCCGTGGTGCGCGCGGTAGGCGATGGCTCGGTCGTTGTAGAGCGAGGCGAACACCGAACGGATGGCGCCCAGCACGTTGTCGATGCCTGAGATGTTCAGGAACGTCTCTTGCTGTCCAGCGAAGGATGCATCGGGAAGATCCTCGGCGGTCGCGCTGGAGCGCACGGCCCAGGTGACGTCCTCTTCCGCGGCCTCGCCGGCGTCGGCCGTGAGGCGTTCGTAGGCCGAGCGGATGTCCCGGTCGAGGTCTGCGGGCAGTTCCTGCTCTTCGATCCACGACCTGATCTCCGACCCGGCCGCCGCGAGCCCCGCGACGTCCTCGACATCGACGACCTCGATCCGCCGACGGATGCGGCCCTCGAGTTCGTCTGCGGTCAGGAACGAGCGGTACGCGTCGGCGGTCGTCGCGAACCCTCCGGGAACCTTGACGCCGAGCGCGGACAGGTGCGAGACCATCTCGCCGAGCGACGCGTTCTTGCCGCCGACTCGGGCGACGTCGGCCATGCCGACCTCATCGAACCAGAGGATGTTCGTCATGGGGGAACCTTTCGAAGGGGATGCTCTCGTGGAGCGGACTGGTGTGAGCGGAAAAGGGATTAGGGGCGCAGCTTGAGCGACTGCATGATGACGGCGGACATCTCTTCGACGCTCTTGGTCGAGGAGTTCACGAACGGGATGTGTGCCCGGCGATAGAGGTCTTCGGCGCGGCGCAGCTCGAGGGTGCACTGGGCGAGACTGGCGTAGGTCGAGTTGGCGCGCCTTTCGTGGCGGACCTGACTCAGGCGGAGGGGTGTCGTGGTCAGCCCGAAGCACCGTGTGCGAAACCGCTCGAGTTCGCGGGGCAGGCCCTCGGTCGGGTAGTCGTCGTCGGTGAGGGGGTAATTCGCGACCAGCAGGCCGTATTGTAGCGCCAGGTACATGGTCGTCGGGGTCTTGCCGCAGCGCGAGGGCGCGACGATGACGACGTCCGCCTGGTCGAGCGCGCGAAAGCTCTGGCCGTCGTCGTGCTCGATCGCGTATTCGACGGCTCGCATCCGCGCGAAATAGCGCTCGGTGTCGCCGACGGTGTGGAACTGGCCGAGCTGCTCGGATGCCGTCGTGCCGAGCGCGCCCTCGAGCTCGGTGAGGTGCCCGCTGAGAAGGTCGATGTGGGTTGCCCGCGCTACCCGGATGCTCGCCCCGACCTCGTGCCCCTTGACCGTGCTGAAGACGATCGGCTCGGCTCCCGACGCTCCCGCGGCCTCGATCTCGCGCACGACGGCCTGTGCCGCCGGCACGGAGTCGATGAACGGGATCGTGCGTCGCGAGAAGGTGACGCCGGGGAAGTTGGCGAGCAGCGCGTTGCCGAGCGTCTCCGCCGTGATCCCCGTGCTGTCGGACACGAAGAAGGCCGTGCGATCGGGCTGCGCTGCGCCTATGCCGGTGCTCACCACGAGTGCTCTCTCTCGGGGCGCGGGTGCGCCCTTCGAGTCGAATCTAGGAAAGTTCGACAGGTCTCAGTGCCAGATGAGACCGAAAGTTCGGCAAAACTTACGCGGGCGGTAGGAACTCGCGTGCTCTAGCTGGCGCCGGGCGCGGTGCGTTCGGCCCGCCACTCATCGGCCAGGCGAGGCATCCGCTCGGCGAGATAACGCAAGAAGTCCGCGGTGTCGCGCGCACGATCGACCGAGAGGGGGGCGTCGACGTTCTCGTCGGCGATCGCGTCCATCTGTGTCGCCAGGTTTGCGTAGAGGGGGGCATTCACGGTGATCATGTCAGCCCAGGCGTCGTCGACCAGGTCGTAACGGTCACGCCTGTCACCCGGGCGGGGCAGCCTCTGGATGAGGCGCATCGACACGAGGTACCGCACCGCCCCCGACACCGCAGCCGCGGAGACGCCCAGACGATCCGCCAACTCGGCGGCGGTGTAGCCCTCATCGGGCGAGCCGACGAGCGCCATCATGACGCGCGCAGGCATCCGTGCCATGCCCGCGGCGGCCAGCAGCGCGGCCGCCTGCTCGGCCGGCTCCGTCCCGGAATGCTCCATGATCCGAATCTATCCGCCGCTCACCAGTTCCCGGCGCCGCATGAGGCCGAGCGATCCGATGACACCGACGGCCGCCGCACCGAGCAGCCACCACAGCCCGCGCACGTCGACGGTGTCGCCCTCGATCAGCGGCGCAATGCCCACGGGGGACAGGTCCGTCAGCCACGCCGGAAATCCGAACAGCGGGCCGAAGAGCCCGAGCACCATCCCGAGCAGGACAAGCGTCCAGCCGAGCGCGATCGTCGCCCGCGGCACGACGACGAAGATCAGCGCCGTGACGACGAGGAAGACGGATGCCGCGGCAATCTGTCCACCGCCGACCACCGCGACGTCTCGCATCAGGGCGAGATCGCCGTCCTGTCCGACGATGCCGAGTGCCGCGCCGAGGGCACCGGCGAGCACGACCGCGACGAGGGCGACGAGCCCGATCACGAGGTATCCGCCCAGCCACCGCACGCGGTTGATGGGCGTCGCGAGCAGTACCTCGGCGGTGCCCTGCGTCTCCTCTTGGCGGGCTCGGCAGACGGTCTGCACGGCGGCACACGCGGCGAGGACGCCGAGCATGGTGAAGAAGATCGTCACCGTACCCTGCTCGACGTTTCCGGCGCCGGCGATCTGTTCGAGCAATGCCTGGACAGTCGGGTTCGTCGCCCCGATCTCGGCCACGAGTGACGCGAGCGACGTGGACAGGGCGCCGATGATCAGGCCCCCGACGGCCCAGCCGACCACCGCTTCGCGGGAGAGCCGCCACGTGAGCGCCGCCGACGTCGACAGCGCGCGGGACGCCTCGGTGCGGCCCGCCCGTTCCGCGAGAAAGCTCTCCCCGACATCGCGGGCTCCCTGGGCGAGGGTCGCCCCCGCGACGAGCGCTACCGCCACCGCAAAAGCGATGACCAGGGGCCATCCGTTGTTCGCGGCGAAGGGGCGGGTATTTTCGGCCCACCCGACGGGCGAGAGCCAGGTGAGCCAAGAGCTGTCGATGCGTTGCAGGTCATCGCTCGGGGTGCCCAGCGCATTGCCGAACCCGGCCACGAAGAACAGCACGAGCAGAGTCCAGACGGACGCGGAGTTGGCACCACGGGACGTGCGGAACAGCTGACCCCCGACGAGCCCGACACCGAGGAAGACGAGCCCGACAGAGCCCGCCGCGCCGCCTGCTATGGCCGAGCCGACCGGCTCGAGCCCCGTGGCGATGAATGCCACGGTAACGAGCACCCCGAGCAGCAGGTTGGACAGGGTTCCGTGGATGACGGTGGCCACCAGGGGTGCAAAACGCGATGCTGGCGTGGCGCCGAGCAGCTCCGCACGTCCCGTCTCTTCATCGCCGCGCGTGTGCCGGACGGCGAGGAACGTGCTCATGAATGCCGCGAGCAGACAGAGCCACGGGAGGATCAGGAACGTGATGAACGCGCCTTCGTCGGCGCCCGACGGCAGACCGCGAAACAGCAGGATGACGGGGTTGGCGATGGCTGCTGCGAGCAGGGATGTGCGATCCTGCGCGACCCCATACGACTCGGAGACGCCGATGTACGCGAAAGGGGCGAGGAGAGCCGTGCCGATCGTCCACATCGTGATCTGCAGCCGATCGCGCCGGATACGCTGCCCGAGCAGCGTGCCGACGCCGTTCATCGCGACCCGCCGCCGGTGGTTGTGCTGCGTTCGCCGCTCCGTTCTCCGCTCCGTTCGCCGTAGTGACGGAGGAAAAGCTCCTCGAGCGAGGGCGGGGTGATGTGCAGACCCTGCACCTTCTGGCGGACGAGTTCGGGCAGTACATCCGTGACGGCGTCCGAATCGACGGTGAAGCGCACCCGTCCGTCTTCGACGACGAGGTCGTGCGCCTCGGGGAGTTCGCCGGCGTCCCATGGCGTCGCGGTCGACGCATCGAACGAAACCTCGGTTCGCGTGAGGTGCCGCAACTCTGCCAGGGTGCCTGTCTCGACGATCCGCCCCGCACGGATGATGGACACCCGGTCGCACAGCTGCTCGACCTCGGGCAGGATGTGGCTCGAGAGCAGAACGGTGGCCCCGGCATCCCGGATACGCGCGATCTCGCGGCGGAACACCACCTCCATGAGGGGGTCGAGCCCGCTCGTCGGCTCGTCGAAGATGTAGAGGTCTGCGGGAACCGACAACGCTGCGATGAGGGCCACCTTCTGGCGGTTGCCGTTCGAATAGGCGCGGCCCTTCTTGCGGGGGTCGAATTCGAACGCAGCGATCAATCGATCCTTTCCTTCGCGGAACGCGGGGTCCCGGGTACTCGCTCCTCGAAGGCGCGCGAGAAGGTCGATCGCTTCCCCGCCCGACAAGTTCGGCCACACGCTTACGTCGCCCGGGATGTAGGCGATACGCCGGTGGATGGCGACGGCGTCACGCCACGGGTCGAGTCCGAAGACGGATGCTTGGCCCGACTTCGCACGCGCCAGGCCCAGCAGAACGCGGATGGTGGTGGACTTGCCCGCGCCGTTGGGCCCGAGGAATCCGTGGACCTGACCGTCGGGGACGTCGAGGTCGAGCCCATCGAGGGCGTGCACGCGGCCGTAGTGCTTCGTCAGGCCGCGCGTCAGGATGACAGAGGACATTCTCGGGACGCTACACCCATTTCAGAAAATTGTGAATACTTGCTCTTGTGATGCGGGGTGTTAATCGCCTCAGCGATCCTTGTGTATACGCAGAACGAAGAACGAGGTTCTTTCTGGCACCTAAAGGCACTCTATGTATACAATTAGAGTGTCCGATGATGAGGGGGTGACCGCCGTGCGTGCCAGCGATCGCGCCTACGCGACCCTCCTCGACGAGGTCCAGAACGGTGCCCTTCCGCCCGGAACCGTGCTCGGCGAGGTCGAGCAGGCGACCCGTCTCGGCGTCAGCCGCACTCCCCTCCGTGAGGCACTGGGTCGGCTCGCCGCCGATGGGCTCGTCGTTCAGCAGTCGCCCCGCGTGACGGTGGTCGCAGCGATCGATGCCCGAGGTATCCGCGAGATCTTCGAGGTGCGCAGAGCCCTCGAAGAGGCAGCCGCACGTCTGGCCGCCGAGCGGGGGGATGCGGCGGCCTTCGGCGAACTTGCCCGCGCGTTCGCCGACACCCGTGCAACCGGGCCCGAGAGCGTCGAGGCGTACTACGCGCTGATCGCGCGCTTCGATCGCCAGCTCGATGCATCCGTGGCCAACGACTTCTTGACTGCCGCGCTGCGGAACGTGCGGACGCACCTCGTCCGTGTGCGCCGCTTGGCTCGGGACAACCCCGACCGCTTGGCTGCATCGGCCGCCGAGCACCGGCTCATCGCCTCGGCCATCGCCGCGCGTGACGCAGATCTCGCCGCCCACGCCACCCACGTGCACCTGCACAGCGCTCTCACGAACATCCTCGAAACGCTTCCGGAAGGCACTCTATGACTCAGCTTCACCACGTTCGCGTCCACCGCAGCGACGAGAACCTCGCTCGCGACGGCCAGCTGGCCTGGAAGATCGCCCAGGTCGCTGTCGACACTGTCGCGGTCGAGCCCGCGGTCATCGACATGATCATCAACCGGGTGGTCGACAACGCCGCCGTCGCAGCGGCCTCGCTGACCCGCGCTCCGGTGAGCGCCGCACGTCAGCAGGCCCTCGACCACGCCGTCTCGGCGAACGGTCACGGCGGCACGATCTTCGGATGCACGATCGAGCGCCGGACGAGCCCCGAGTGGGCGGCATGGGCGAACGGCGTGGCGGTGCGCGAGCTCGACTACCACGACACGTTCCTCGCGGCCGAGTACTCTCATCCGGGCGACAACATCCCGCCGATCTTTGCCGTGGCACAACACGTCGGCGCGGATGGTGCCGCGCTCGTGCGCGGGCTCGCGACGGGGTACGAGATCCAGATCGACCTGGTGCGTGCGATCTCGCTGCACAAGCACAAGATCGACCACGTCGCGCACCTCGGCCCCTCGGCCGCCGCGGGCATCGGTACCCTCCTGGGGCTCGACGCCGAGACCATCTACCAGGCCGTCGCGCAGGCGCTACACACGACCACCGCGACGAGGCAGAGCCGCAAGGGCGAGATCTCGACCTGGAAGGCGCACGCCCCGGCCTTCGCGGGCAAGATGGCGGTCGAAGCCGTCGACCGCGCGATGCGGGGCGAGACCAGCCCCTCGCCCATCTACGAGGGCGAGGACGGCGTGATCGCGTGGCTACTGGACGGAAAGGATGCGTCGTACGACGTGCCGCTTCCCGCGCCGGGCGAGGCCAAGCGCGGCATCCTCGACTCGTACACGAAGGAGCACTCGGCCGAGTATCAGGCCCAGGCCTGGATCGACTTGGCGCGCAAGCTCGGGACCGAGAACCCGGCGTTGCGCGACCCCGCGAACATCGAATCGGTCGTGCTGCACACGAGTCACCACACGCACTACGTGATCGGTTCGGGTGCGAACGACCCGCAGAAATACGACCCAACGGCGTCGCGCGAGACGCTCGACCACTCGATTCCGTACATCTTCACGGTCGCTCTGCAGGACGGGGCGTGGCACCACGTCGACTCCTACACGCCCGAGCGCGCCCAGCGGGCGGACACTGTGGCGCTGTGGGACAAGGTCACCACGGCCGAGGACGCCGAGTGGACCCGGCGCTACCATTCCGAGGACCCGACGGAGAAGGCCTTCGGCGGACGCGTCGAGATCCGCATGACGGATGGCTCGACCGTGATCGACGAGATTGCCGTGGCCGACGCGCATCCGCTCGGCGCCCGCCCGTTCGCGCGGGCCGACTACGTCCGCAAGTTCCGGCTGCTGGCCGAGCCCGTGCTCGAGCCGGCCGAGATCGAGCGCTTCCTGGCCCTCGCCGAACGGCTGCCCGACCTCACGGCGGACGAGGTACGCGAGCTCACGATCGTCGCGAAGCCCGGGGTGCTCGAGGCTGCGCCCGCGCCGCGGGGGCTCTTCTGATGTCCGGTCGAGGCTGCCGCGTGTTCACAATTCAGTCCGCAGCGCGCCAGATCGGCCCCGACCGGGCGCCTGACCCCGTTTCGGCACCACAGAGACTGAATTGTGAACGCAGCGTGGCTGCACCGGAGGTTTGCTGATGCTCTACTCCACGACGCCCGCCGCAGAGAAGCGCCGCCTGTTCCGCGAGCGCCTCGGCACGGGTGAGCTGCTCCGCTTTCCCGGCGCCTTCAACCCGCTGAGCGCGCGCTTGATCGAGCGCAAGGGGTTCGAGGGCGTCTACATCTCGGGCGCGGTACTCGCGGCCGACCTGGGGCTCCCCGATATCGGCCTCACGACTCTCACCGAGGTCGCCGGCCGCGGGCAGCAGATCGCCCGGATGACCGAACTGCCCGCGATCATCGACGCCGATACCGGCTTCGGCGAACCCATGAACGTCGCGCGCACAATCCAGACTCTCGAGGATGCAGGCCTGGCGGGTGCCCACATCGAAGACCAGATCAACCCGAAGCGTTGCGGACACCTCGATGGCAAGGCCGTCGTTGACGAGAACACGGCCATCAAGCGCATCCGGGCCGCGGTGGATGGCCGCCGCGACCCGAACTTCCTCGTGATGGCACGTACCGACATCCGTGCGGTGGAGGGTTTGGAGGCCGCGACCGACCGAGCGAAGGCGCTCGTCGACGCGGGGGCCGACGCGATCTTCCCCGAGGCCATGCGCACGCTCGAGGAGTTCGCCGCGATGCGCGCCGCGGTCGACGTGCCGATCCTGGCCAACATGACCGAGTTCGGCAAGAGTGACCTCTTCACGACGGATCAGTTGCGCGATGTGGGCGTGAACATCGTGATCTGGCCTGTCTCGCTGCTGCGGATCGCGATGGGTGCCGCCGGGCGGGCCCTGGACACGCTCGACACCGAGGGGCATCTGGCGGGCAAGCTGGATGAGATGCAGCATCGCGCGGACCTGTACGACCTGATCGACTACGAGCAGTACAACCGCTTCGACACCAGCGTCTTCAACTTCACCATCACGAAGTAAAGAGACCCCGGTCGTTGAGCGAGGAGCGCAGCGACGAGACGAAACACGTTTCGACTCACTGCGTTCGCTCAACGACCGAAACAACGGAAGGAGGCAAGCCAATGACCGACATCGAGATCAAGAAGGGCCTGGCGGGAGTCACGGTCGATTACACCGCCGTCAGCAAGGTCAATCCCGAGACGAACTCGCTGCTGTACCGCGGCTACCCCGTGCAGGAGCTGGCGGCGACCCAGCCGTTCGAGGCGGTCGCCTACCTCTTGTGGCACGGAGAGTTGCCGGATGCCGCGCAATTGGCGGAGTTCGAGGCATCCGAGCGCGCGCAGCGATCCCTCGACGACAACGTCAAGCAGACGATCGATCTGCTGCCGCTCGATTCGCACCCGATGGATGTCGTGCGCTCCGCGGTGTCGGTGCTGGGGGCGGGCGCAGCGGATGTCTCGGACAACTCGCCCGCGGCGGACCTCGCCAAAGCGAAGCTGCTGTTCGCCAAGATCCCGGCCATGGTCGCCTACGACCAGCGTCGTCGACGCGGGCAGGATTCGATCGAGCCCCGCGCGGACCTGGACTACTCGCGCAACTTCCTGTGGATGACGTTCGGCGAGGAGCCCGACGAGGCCGTCGCGCAGGCGTTCAACGTCTCGATGATCCTGTACGCCGAGCACTCCTTCAACGCCTCGACGTTCACGGCTCGCGTCATCACGAGCACGACAGCTGACCTCTACTCGGCCGTGGTCGGGGCGATCGGGGCGCTCAAGGGGGCCCTGCACGGCGGTGCGAACGAGGCCGTCATGCACATTTTCGACGAGATCGGCACAGCCGAGAACGTCGTGCCTTGGCTCGACGAGGCCCTCGCGAACAAGAAGAAGATCATGGGCTTCGGCCACCGCGTTTACAAGAAGGGCGACTCGCGAGTGCCGACCATGAAGACGGCACTAGACACACTGATCGATCACTACGACGCGGCCGATCTGGGAGAGCTCTATGACGCTCTCGAGAGCGAGTTCGTCTCGCGCAAGGGCATCTATCCGAACCTCGATTACCCCTCCGGCCCCGCCTACCACCTCATCGGATTCGACACCCTGACGTTCACTCCGCTGTTCGTCGCGGCGCGCGTGACCGGATGGACCGCGCACATCATGGAGCAGGCCGCGTCGAACGCCCTGATCCGCCCCCTGTCGGCGTACAACGGTGCCGACGAGCGACACATCGAGGGGTACGAGCCCAGCGAGGCCGAGCGAGCTGTGGCGGAGCGGACGGCAGAGGCCGGCTGAGAGCCTTCTCCCGGGTCCGAGCTGCGGGCGGAAGGACGGGGGTCCGCCGAATAGACTCGAGCGGAAGGAGTGGGCCCCATGAAGACGCCGCTGCCGTTCACCCGCACGGCATGGCCGGGGGTTGCGGCGTCGAATCGGGACGCCCCGAAACCGGCTCCCCGGCGCATCCGGGGTCTGACGCGGGGTCAGTGGTTCCTCGCCGTCATGGGTGGCGGACTCGCGATTCTCATCGCGACGGGCATGACGATCGCGCTCGCCCGGTGGTTCGTCAGCCTCGATGGCGTCCGCGTATACCTCGAGACCTACCCCGGCACCTACGCCCCCGCGGTAGCCGTTGCGCCCGGCTTCCCCGCCTGGGTGCAGTGGCAGCACTTCTTCAACGTGTTCCTCATGGTGCTGATCATCCGCACCGGGTGGCAGGTGCGTACGGAGAAGCGCCCCGACGCGTTCTGGTCACCGCGGTCGAACAAGAAGCGCCGCATCAGCCTGAACCTGTGGTTTCACAACGCGCTCGACCTGCTGTGGTTCGCGAACGGCGTGATCTTCGTGGTGCTCCTCTTTGTGACCGGGCACTGGGTGCGCTTGGTGCCGACGAGCCTCGAGGTGTTTCCGAACGCCGTGTCGGCGGCGCTGCAGTACGTGTCGCTGAACTGGCCGACCGAGAGCGGCTGGGCGAACTACAACAGCCTGCAGCAACTGGCTTACTTCACGACGGTGTTCATCGCTGCGCCGCTCGCCGCGATCACGGGAGTCCGGATGTCGGGGGTCTGGCCAAAGAACGCTGCCCGGCTGAACCGGGCTCTCCCGATCGAGTGGGCGCGGGCGCTGCACTTCCCGGTGATGCTGTACTTCGTCGTGTTCATCATCGCGCACGTGACCCTCGTCTTCGCGACGGGGGCGCTTCGCAACCTCAACCACATGTATGCCGGCAACGACGGACTCGGCTGGGCGGGCTTCTGGATCTTCGCCGCCTCGACGGCCGTGATCGTCGCCGCCTGGATCGCCGCGCGCCCCATCGTGATCGTGCCGATCGCGCGGCTGTTCGGCACGGTCAAGACCCGTTGACCGGTTGACCGCCGCGCGCGGGCGAAGCGGGGGTTATCCCCCCGTGGAGTTTCCGGATGCCTCGGGCGCGCGCAGGCGTAGCCCAGGCCTACCGTGGACCTATGTCCAGCACAGTCCTGACCGCCCCGGCACCCGCCGCACGCACACGGTCGCCCCTCGCCTCCCCGGGGCGCATCTCGCTCTCGGCCCTCCACCTCACAGCCCTCGGTCTCGTCGGCCCGATCGTCTTCACGATCCTGATCACCCTGCTGAGCGTCGGCCTGAGTCTCGTGCTGGTGGTCGGCATCGGCCTGATCTTCTTGCTCGGGTTCGTCTATTCGCTCTTCGCGATCGGATGGCTCGAGACGGCGCGCATCGACGGCCTCTACGGCTTCGGTCTTCCGGCGCGTCGCGCCCGGCGCAGCCCCAAGTCCGGGTTCGGCGGCTTCCTGTACACGATCTGGCTCCAGTTCATCGACCCCGGGATGTGGCGCGGGGTCGCGAACTTCGCGATCGCGTCGGTGCTCGGCCTGATCGCGCTGGGCTTCCTGGGCCTTGCGGCCTCGGGCATCGCACTCGCCTTCGCTCCGCTCTTCGCCGATGCCGGTACGGTTCCGCTCGGCAACACGGGGCTCGACGTCGCGACCGCGTGGGCCGTGCCCGCGGGTGTCATCGCGGCGATCTTCTCGCTCGCGGCGGTCATCGGGCTGGCCATCCTGCAGGGTGTCATCGCCCGCGCCATCCTTGTTCCCTCCCGCGAGGCGCAGCTCGCCGAGGCGGCGCGCACCTCGAACGTGCAGCGCGCCGGTGCCGTACGCTCCGCCGAGGTCGAGCGGACGCGCATCGAACGCGATCTGCACGACGGCGTTCAGCCCCGACTCGTCTCGGTCGGCATGACGCTGGGCCTCGCCCAGCAGAAGGTGGACGACGATCCGGCCGTCGCCAAGGCACTCATCGCCGAGGCGCACACCTCGACCAAGGCGGCGATCACCGAACTTCGCCAGCTCGCCCGCGGCATCCACGCATCCGTCCTCGATGATCGCGGACTCGACGCCGCGCTTTCGGCCCTCGCCTCGCGCTCCCATATCCCCGTCGTGCTGGACGTGCGCCTGACCGCACGGTGCAGCAAGACGGCCGAGGCCGCCGCCTACTTCGTCATTGCCGAGTCGCTCACCAACGCCGCCAAGCATTCGCGGGCGAGCGAGGTGCGGGTGCTCGTCCGAGAACGCGAGGGCGGGATGCTGTGGGCCCGCGTCGAAGACAACGGCATCGGCGGTGCGCACGTCACCCCCGGCGGCGGCATCGATGGGATCTCGCAGCGCGTGATCGGGGCGGGTGGTTCGTTCCGCCTCGACAGCCCGGTCGGAGGCCCCACGACCGTAGAGGTGAGTGTGCCGTGCGGATCCTGATCTGCGAGGACTCGGTCCTGCTGCGCGAGGGACTCGTGCGCCTGCTCGAGGACGCCGGCCACATCGTCGTCGCGGCGCTCCCCGACGCGTCCGAGCTCGATCAGACGGTGGCGACGGATGCGCCGGAGCTCTGCATCCTGGACGTCAGGCTTCCCCCGACTTTCACGGACGAGGGCATCCGTGCCGCTCTGCGCCTGCGCGCGGCCCACCCCGATCTGCCGGTGCTCGTGCTCTCGCAGTACGTCGAGGAGCGCTACGCGACCGATCTCATCGCCGGTGCGGGCGGGGCGCTCGGCTACCTCCTGAAGGACCGAGTGGCGGATGTCACCGAGTTTCTCGAGACGGTCGCCCGCATCGGTGCCGGAGCCACGGTCTTCGACCCCGAGGTCGTCGCCCAGTTGCTCGGACGTCGACGTCGGGACGAGCGGATGCGCCGACTCACCGAACGTGAGCGTTCCGTGCTCTCGCTCATCGCCGAGGGCAACTCCAACCAGGCCATCGCCCGCGCGCTGCACGTCAGCGAGGGCAGCGTCGAAAAGCACATCACGGCGGTCTTCCAGAAGCTCGATCTCGAGCAGGACGACTCCGGCAATCGGCGAGTGCTCGCAGCACTCGCTCACCTCGAACACGGCGGAGAACCCGCACAGACACGCGGCGGCGCCCCCTACGGCGACGCCCCCCAGACAGGAGCACTCCGATGACCGACCAGCTCACACCCCCGGTGCCGCCCGCCCCGCCCGCCCCTCCCGCACCCCCGACCGGCCCGGAGGACCGCCGGGGCCCCGCGCCCGAGAACAGCCCCGGCCCGACCCCTCAGCCGGCCTCGCAGTCTGCGAAAGTCGTCGCGATCCTCACGGCGTCGCTCGGCGGTGTCATCGCCCTCGCGCTGGTGGGCGGCACTGTGATCTCGACGATCGCATCCGCCTCGGTGCGCACCGAAACCCAGGTCATCGATGCCACCGGCGTGAACGAGCTCGATGTCGACGTGTCGGCCGGGTCCTTCCGCATCGACTTCGCCGACGTGGACGACGCGACGCTCGACGTGACAGGTGGATGGGCTGGCGGTGGGTGGACTCTCGAGCGCGAGGAAGACGAACTCATCGTGTCGGCGCCGGATTGGTCCTTCGGTCGTGCCTGGTTCTTCGGGGGCGACGTGCGGGCCACGCTCACGCTGCCGCGTGAGCTCGAGGACACCGTGTTGGATGCGCAGTTCACCGTCGCTGCCGGCGCCCTGGACACATCCGGTCGTTTCGGTGACCTCGAGGTCGATCTCGGCGCCGGAGAGGTCAACGTCTCGGGCGAGGCGCGCGAGGTCAGCGCGGATATCAGCGCGGGCCGCGCCCGACTCGACCTATCGGGTGTGCAGTCCGCTGATCTCACGGTCAATGCGGGCCAGCTCGACGGTCGATTCGACGGTCCGCAGCCGCGACTCGTCGAGGTGAATGTGAGTGCCGGATCCCTCGACCTGGCCCTACCGAACGGTGACTACGACGTCACGTCCAACGTGTCTGCGGGCCAGCTGGACAATCGCCTCGATACGTCGGCGTCGACGTCGAACCGTGTCGCGGTGGAGCTGTCAGCGGGTCAGGTCATCCTGCGCAGCGCGGACTGACTCAGCGAACGAAGCGGACTTCGGTGATCGTCTCGCCCAGGAACGGCTCCTGGTGCGAGACGCCATCGAGGGTGAATCCGTTGCGGTGGTAGAACCCGTGGGCGCGCGGGTTGTCGTCCGCGACCCAGAGGTAGACCTTGTCGCCCTGGGGAACGACCGCGTCGAACAGGCGCTGGCCGATTCCCGTGCCGTGCCATGCGGCGAGCAGATAGATGAAGTACAGCTCGCGGGCACGCGGGGCGTCGTCGTCCCGGGCGGGGCCAGCTCCTGCGAAGCCGACGATCTCGCCGTTCACGAGCGCGGCGCACTGCACGTAATCGGGACCCTGGTTCATCCAGTGGGTCCATAGCTCGGCCATGCGACGGGCCGAAACGCTCTCGAGTGCGGCGCGACTGATCAGGTGGTCGTAGGTCTCGTGCCAGCAGGTGGCGTGGACCCGACCCAGAGCCTCGGCATCTACGTCACGGACGGGGCGGACAACGACATCGGTCTGGAGCTCGGCTTCCATGGCGAGACTCTACGTCAGCCTCTCACGCGGGGGAAATCGGATATCGAGCCCCGCTGCGTCTCAGTTCTTCGCGCGGGAGCGGTTGACGACGATGTTGACGATCGAGGCGACGATCAGCACCGGCCAGAGGACGATGTTGATCCACGCGCTCACGCCGGCGTCGCCGCCCATGAACTCGCTGATCGCAAGGAAGGTCAACAGGACGCCCGCGACGATGAGGACGATCTGCAGCGTGATGTAGGAGCTGGAGCTCAGAGGGGTGCGTGCCATGCTGTGACCCTATCCAGGGGCGCGGTGGGATCCCTCGCGTTGAGCGAGCGACACGCGGGAAGGCGGATGTCGGGAACGGACAAGGATTTCGTCCGGATTCGACGGCGCGGCCCGGCCTCGGTAGCGTCACGCCTCGTGAATGTGATCTGGCGCACGCTTCTTGTCATGCTCGCCGCCCGCCGTCGGCTGCGACGCGACGGCTTGTTGCCGCCGACGACGGTCGGGCGCATCCGGTTGCGGACGCTGCCCACCGATATCGATGTGCTGCGACACATGAACAACGGACGATACCTCTCGTTGTTCGACCTGGGGCGCTGGGATCTGCTCCTGCGCACGGGACTCGCCGATGCCATGCGTACGCGCGGCTGGTACGCGGTGGTGTCGAGCGAGACGATCACCTTCCGCAAGTCGCTCGGGCTCTGGCAGCGCTTCACGCTCGAGTCGCGCCTGATCGGTCATGACGACCGTGCCATCTACCTCGAGCATCGTGCCGTCGTGAACGGCGAGATCTATGCCCGTGCGATTATCCGAGCGCGCATGCTGAAGCGGTCGGGCGGCTCTGTCAGTCACGAAGAGCTGTTCGCTGCCGTCGGGCGTCCCGAAGGGCTGCCCGAGGTGCCGGCCTGGGTGCACGCGTGGGCCGTGGCGGCCGCGCTGCCCTCGCCCCGTTCCGAGGCGCCCAGCGACTGGGCCGATCAGCCCGTGGTGATCGACGCGCCGGAGTGAGCCGGGGCGGCCCGAGGCGTCGGACGTAGTCTGGAGAAATGCCGCCTCTCGAGCCGAATCACGCGTCACCGGGACAGGCGGATACCCGTGAAGCCGAGGCCGTGCGCCTGGCCGAGAAGTGGGTCGCCGAGTCCGCCGAGGGCACGGTCGATCCCGCCGCGCGGAGACTGGCCGGCATCCTGGGTGACCGGAACGGCCTGCCCTTCACGGTGGGGTTCGTGGACGGCGTCATGCGTCCCGAGAGTCTGGTGGCCGCGGCATCCCACCTGCACCGCGTCGCCCCGCTCGTCCCCGAATTCTTGCCCTGGTACCTGCGTGCCGCCGTACGCGTCGGCGGGCAGATCGCTCCCGCCCTGCCGAGCCCCGTGGTGCCGATCGCGCGGCGGGTGCTGCGCGAGATGGTGGGGCACCTGGTCGTCGACGCGCGCCCCGCGAAACTCGGCCCCGCTATCGCGAAGCTGCGGGCGGACGGTGCCCGCCTCAACCTCAACCTGCTGGGCGAAGCGGTTCTGGGTGAGACCGAGGCGCGGCGGCGGCTCGACGGGATCCATGAACTGATCCTCCGCCCAGACGTCGACTACGTGTCGGTCAAGGTTTCGGCGATCGTGTCGTCCGTGTCGATGTGGGCGTTCGATGACACCGTCGAACGGGTCGTGGAGCGCCTGCTGCCGCTCTACCTCAGCGCGGCACGGGATGGCACCTTCATCAACCTCGACATGGAGGAGTACCGCGATCTCGATCTGACGATCGCGGTGTTCACGCGCCTGCTCGAGGATCCGCGCCTGGGCTCGCTCGAGGCGGGCATCGTGCTGCAGGCCTACCTGCCGGATGCCCTCCCCGCGCTGCGCGAGTTGACGGCCTGGGCCCGCCTTCGGGTCGCGGCGGGCGGCGCGCGCATCAAGGTGCGCCTGGTGAAGGGTGCCAACCTCGCCATGGAGCGGGTGGATGCCGTGATGCACGGCTGGATGCTGGCGACCTACGACAGCAAGCTCGACACCGACGCCAACTATCTACGCTGCCTCGACGAGGCACTGCGCCCCGAGGCGACCGCCGCCGTGCGGCTGGGAATCGCCGGGCACAACCTGTTCGACATCGCCTACGGCTGGTTGCTCGCCGGCGAGCGGGGGGTGCGGGACGACATCGACGTCGAGATGCTGCTCGGGATGGCGCAGGCGCAGGTCGCCGCGGTGGAGCGCGAGGTGGGACAGGTGCTGCTGTACGTGCCGGTCGTCCGCCCCGACGAGTTCGATGTCGCCATCAGCTACCTCGTTCGTCGCTTGGAAGAGAGCGCGTCGAGCGAGAACTTCCTTTCCGCCGCCTTCGATCTCCACCGCGACCCGGCCCTGTGGCAACGGGAGCGTGCACGCTTCGGGTCGTCCATCGCCCGTGCATCCGAGGCCTCCCTGTCGACCGGCCCGCGCCGTCGTCCGCGGTCCGATCTCGTCACCCGGGAGCGATCCGCCCCCGGTGATGTGGACCTCGACGAAACCTTGCCGGCCATTCGTCGCCCCGCGCCCGCCGAGCTCGATGCGGGACTCACGCAGGTCGTGCTGGGCATCGCCGAGGGGGCGAACGCGGGCACGCTCGGTGAGTTCGACGCCCCCGCGCCGTCGCCCTTCCGGTTCAGCGACGACCTCGTCGAGACCGCCGTCTACGCGCCGCGGGAAAAGGACGCGGATGCCGCGGCTCTTGGCCTTTCGAACGCCCGGTTCTCGAACGCCCGCGACTCCGATCCGTCACTGCCCGAGACGCGTTCGTGGGCCGCCGACATCCTGGCCGGCGTCGCCGGATCCGAGGCGGGAATCCGCACGATCCTCGCCGCCCGTGTCGACTCCGAGTCGCGGCTCGATGAGCTTGTGACGCGAACCCGCGAGGCGGGCGGCGCCTGGGGTTCGCGTTCGGCCGCCGAGCGTGCCGCGGTTCTCCAACGCGCGGCATCCGTTCTCGAATCCCGACGCGGTGACCTGATCGAGGTCGCCGCATCCGAGACGGGGAAGGTGTTCGCTGAGGCGGACGTCGAGGTGAGCGAGGCCGTTGACTTCGCCCGCTATTACGCGGCCTCCGCACGCGAGCTCGACGCCGTCAGCGGTGCTGTGTTCGTGCCCGCGCGGTTGACCCTGGTCGCACCGCCCTGGAATTTTCCGCTCGCGATCCCCGCCGGCGGTGTGCTCGCGGCGCTCGCCGCCGGATCCGCGGTCGTGTTCAAGCCGGCGCCCCAGGCACGTCGCTGCGCGGCCCTGCTCGCCGACGCCCTATGGGACGCCGGGGTGCCCGGTGACGTGCTCACCCTCGTAGATATCGAGGAGGGCGAACTCGGACGGCAACTCGTCACTCACGAGGGCGTCGATCGGGTCATTCTGACCGGTTCGTGGGAGACGGCTGCGCTCTTCCGGTCGTGGCGTCCCGATCTGCCCCTGCTCGCGGAGACGAGCGGCAAGAACGCGATGATCATCACGTCGACCGCGGATCTGGATCTCGCGGCACGCGACCTGGTGCGGAGCGCATTCGGGCATGCCGGACAGAAGTGCTCGGCGGCCAGCCTCGCGATCCTCGTCGGCCCGGTCGCACGGTCTCGCCGGTTCGCCCGCCAGCTCGTCGATGCGACCGCATCGCTGCGGATCGGGATGCCCGACGATCCGCGGTCCGATGTCGGGCCCCTCATCGAGCCCCCGACGGGCAAGCTCGAGTGGGCGCTGACGACACTCGATGACGGCGAGCGCTGGCTCGTGAAGCCACGGCCACTCGATGCCGACCGGCGGCTCTGGACCCCCGGTATCCGCACGGGTGTGGAAGCGGGGTCGCGCTTTCACCGCGAGGAGTTCTTCGGGCCCGTCCTCGGAATCATGCGGGCCGGATCGCTCGAGCGGGCGATCGAGCTGCAGAACGCCGTCGATTACGGGCTGACGGCCGGGCTCTATACGCAGGATCCGAACGACCTCGAACGCTGGCTCGAGAGCGTCGAAGCGGGCAACCTGTACGTCAACCGCGGGATCACGGGCGCGATCGTTCGGCGCCAACCGTTCGGCGGCTGGAAGCGCTCGTCCGTCGGTGCGGGCACGAAGGCGGGCGGGCCGAACTACCTGGTGGGCCTCGGGTCGTGGCGTCCGTCGGCCGGCGGGGCACGCTCGACGTCGCTGCACCTGCGCGGGCTGGACTCGCGCCTGACCGCGATCATCGAGGCCGCTCAAGCAACGCTCGACTACGAGGCCTTCGAATGGGTGCGCCGGGCCGCTCTGTCCGACGCGATCTCGTGGGATCGCGAGTTCGGGCAGGTACGCGATGTCTCGCGGCTGGGCGTCGAGCGCAACCTCTTCCGATACCGCCCCGTTCCGGTCGCCGTGCGCGCGGCGGGCGACGCCGACTGGCGGGCCGTGCTGCGCGTGGTGCTCGCCGGTGTTCGTGCTCGGTCGCGCTTCTCGCTGAGCGCGCCGGTTGCGCTACCCCCTGCCGTACGCCGTGTCCTCTCCGAGCTGGACGTGGAGGTGCGCGTCGAAACCGACGAGCAGTGGATCGAACGGATGGCGAAGCGCGCACCCGAGGTCGTGGCGGCTTCCCTGATGTCGGCGGGCGCGGACGACGTGACTGTCGCACCCGAACCGCGTGCGCGTCTGGTCGGGTCGCCGACGGCTGTGGCGTCCCTGCGTGGGGCCCTCGCGGAAGCCACGGGCGGCCACCCCGACCTGGCCGTGTACGCCGACGAGGTCACGACCGCGGGACGTATCGAACTGCTGCCGTTCTTGCGCGAGCAGTCGATCTCGATCACCGCCCATCGCTTCGGAACGCCCGATCCGTGGAGCGAAGCCGTCATCTAGAACCTTCCGGTCGCGAGGGGTTCAAGATAAAGAATTTATCTATCTAGACCTCGCTGGCATCACCCATGAATATTGCTCTGGGGGGATGAGTAACGCCGTCCGGATTCGGGCTCGACGGCGGGTCTCTCTCGTTGAGTGATCAGCGACCCCGGTCGCCCGCAATCTGAGTCGGGCGACCGGGGACGCTCTCAGATTTGCGCAGGATCGGCGACAGAATCCTCGAGCGGAACGGTGAAGCCCTCGATCATGCCGAGGATGCTGATCCCGAACAGTGTCCACTCGCCGCTCGGTACTTCCGCGCCGGCGGGTATGTCGTACATCGGATGATCCAGACCCTCCGCCGCACGAATCGCGAAGCCTTCGCCGAGCGCCGCCATCGCCTCCGTGAAGTCGATGATCGTCAGCGGCTCGCGCATCCGTCGCCGGTATCGCTGAAGCAGGGCGCCGTATAGCGCGGCGAACGCGTCGATCGACTCGCGATGGCGCACCGCGCTCGCTGCTCGCAGCTCGGGCCAGGCGCCCGCCGCGGTTCGGAGGGCGAGCGCCGTGATGAATGCGTGGGAGTCGCGGGATTCGGGCTCGAGGTGGAACTTCGCCGAGTAGGTGACCTGGTCGAGGGCCGCCGCGCGCACCACGTCTACGAGGGGTCCGTTCGCGGCCAGAATGTCTTGCATCGCGCTCATCGCGCTCGTGACCGGCGGGGCGAATCGAACCCCCACCATTGCCACGGCGAGATCACGATGGAAGTCGTCCTGATCGGTCCAGATCCGGTACGCCGCGCCCGTCGTGAGGCCCACGGAGCGCAATACCTCTTGCAATCGCACGTGCTGCACGCCGGCGGTGACCCCCCGTTCGAGCAGCAACTGGATGGCTGCTTCGAGGATGAGGGTCCGAGTTTCGTCGGCGGTACGGCGCGGCATCCTCATAGCCTGGCAGGATTCCGGGCCGGTTTTCGTCTCGCTCTCGTCGCGTGTCAAGAAAACTTGACACGCGACGGACGGTCGCAGTATCGTGGCGATGTCAATAATTCTAGACATCGGAGCGAATCGTGGTCTACGAAGAACGCAACACCTGGGTCGGCCTCATCGTCAGTGTGGTCGGCGTGGGGGTCTACGTACTGCTCGTGCTGCAGCAGGCCGGCGACGGTCCGCTGACCGACGTCGTGTGGTGGCCGCTCATGCTGTGGACGATCGTCGGGAGCATCGTCGCCTCCATCGTGATCAGCATCCTGTGGGGGATCCTTGCCGGCATGCGCGATCGCGACGGCGTCGGAAAATCCGATCAACGCGATCGAGACATCGCCCACATGGGCGGCCGCGTCGGACAGGCGTTCATGGTGATCGCGGGACTCGGCGTGATCGTGCAGAGTGCGCTCCAGGTGGATTGGTTCTGGATCGCGAACACGATGTTCGCGGGATTCGCCCTCTCAGCCTTCGTCGGCGGAATCGCGAGCGTCATCGCCTATCGGCGGGGGCTCGCCTGATGGTCAAACCCACGCGGGTGACCAACTCGATCCGGGCCATCCGTGAGGGGGCCGGGCTCACGCAGGCCGAGCTCGCGGCACGGATCGGGGTGACGCGACAAACCCTCATCGCGATCGAGCAGGGCAAGTACTCACCGAGCCTCGAACTCGCTTTCCAGATCGCGCGCGTCTTCGCGGTCGGTCTCGACGATGTGTTCCAGTACCCCGCCGATCCCTCTGCGAAGGAAGAGTCATGACGGATGCGTCGGTTCCCGAAAATATGACGGCTTGGCGTCAGGCGGCCTACGGTGGCCCCGATACCGTGCAGTCGGCGCGTGTCGAGGTGCCCGAACCGCGCGCCGGCGAGGTTCTCGTGCGAGTTCGCGCCACGGCGCTGCACGCGGGTGACGTTCACATCATGCGCGGCGAGCCCCTGCTGGTTCGGGTGTTCTTCGGGCTGCGCGGGCCGAGGGTCGCGACGCGCGGGATGGATGTCGCGGGGACGGTCGTTGCGGTCGGGCCGGGCACCGGGACCGTGGGTGCGGCGCTCGCCCTCGGCGATGAGGTCGTCGGAGAGCTGCCCGGCGGCGGGCTCGCGGAGTACGCGATCGCCCCGGCCGCGAGCGTTGTTCCACGCCCGGAGTCGGTCGATGCGGTCGTGGCGGCCGCGCTGCCCGTCTCCGCGGGAACGGCCTGGCAGACACTCGATCTCGCGGGCGATCGCGTGGGTGACGGCCGCCGCGTGCTGGTGATCGGGGCGAGCGGCGGAGTCGGCACCTACACGGTTCAGCTCGCTGCCCTCCGGGGCGCCGAGGTGTGGGCTGTCTGCGGGGCCCGCAACGAGCGACTCATCGCCGATATCGGTGCCGTGCGCACGTTCGACTATGCGCGGGTCGACGCCGGAGCCTCACCGCCCGAGCTGCCCGCGGCATCCTTCGACGTCGTCATCGACGTGGTCGGCCGCGCGCCGCTGCGTGCCCTTCGCCGCCTGGTAGCGCCCGGGGGCAGCGTCGTCCTGGTGTCGGGCGAGGGGGGCCGGCTTCTCGGGCCCATCGGACGGATGCTCCGCGCCGGGCTGCTCTCCCTCACCCCGGGCCCGCGACTCAAGCCGCTCGCGGCGACGGCGAAGCCGGACATCACCTGCGAGCTGCTCGCCCTGGTCGAGGCCGGACGGCTGCAGCCCGTGATCGAGCGGACCTACGCGCTCGCCGAGGCCGGCACGGCTCTCGCACACGTCGACGGCGGCCACTCGGTCGGCAAGGTCGTCGTCACGGGGTGATCGCGCTCCACCGCTCGGGGTGAGAGAATGCCCGTGGCGTGTTCGTGCCGACCTTTCCTCGCCGCTCCCCCGGGAGCCCGAGTCGAAGGGCCGCCGGACCTCAGGACAGCGTCCGCCGCACCTCTACCCAGGAGCAGAGATGTCGACGCACCCCCTTTCCCCCGCCGCAGAGCCCACCACGGCGCCGACCGCGGGACGCGCCGCGCAGCACCGCCGATACCTGATGTGTCGGCCTGACCACTTCACGGTCAGCTACAGCATCAACCCGTGGATGGAACCCAGCCGCCCGACCAACACCGAGACGGCGTTGCGGCAGTGGCAGACCCTCTACGACACGTACATCGCGCTCGGGCACGAGGTCGAGCTGATCGATCCCGTGCCCGGCCTGCCCGACATGGTTTACACGGCCAACGGCGGATTCCTGATCGACGGCGTCGCCTACGGGCCGAAGTTCCACTTCGCCGAGCGCGCCCCCGAGGCCGCGCACTTCAACGCCTGGTTCGCCGCGAACGGGTTCGAACTCACCGAGGCCGTCGAGACCAACGAGGGCGAGGGCGACATCCTCCTCGTCGGCGACACGATCCTGGCCGGCACCGGCTTCCGCTCGACGGGTGACAGCCACCGCGAAGTGGGCGAGGTCTTCGGGCGCGAGGTCGTGAGCCTGACCCTGACCGACCCTCGGTTCTACCACCTCGACACCGCGATCGCTGTGCTCGACCCCGTGCAGGGTGCCGAGCGCGGAGGATCAGATCATGCCACCATCGCCTATCTGCCCCAGGCCTTCGATGCCGCGAGCCAGGCCGTACTCGCCGAGCGCTACCCCGACGCCATCCGTGTCTCGGAGGCGGACGGCGACGTCTTCGGCCTGAACTCGGCGAGCGACGGGCGGAACGTGCTGATCTCGCCCCGCGCGACGGGCTTCGAAGCGCAGCTGCGCGAGCGGGGCTACAACCCGATCCTGATCGACCTGTCCGAGCTGCTGCTCGGCGGCGGTGGCATCAAATGCTGCACGCTGGAATTGAGAGGCCGCGCATCATGACGAATCTCGACACCGCGAGCATCCGTGTCGTCGCGCTCGAGGGCGAACACCTCGCCCACAACTACCACCCGCTGCCCGTCGTCATCGCACGGGGTGATGGCGCGTGGGTCACGGATGTCGAGGGCAAACGCTACCTCGACCTGCTCTCGGCCTACTCGGCGTTGAACTTCGGCCACGGACATCCGGCGATCCTCGAGGCCGCGCGCGAGCAGCTCGATCGCCTGACGCTGACGAGCCGGGCTTATCACAACGACCGGCTCGGTCCCTTCGCCGCAGCGCTCGCCGAGCTTGCCGGAAAAGACATGGTGCTTCCGATGAACACGGGCGCCGAGGCCGTCGAGACCGGCATCAAGCTCGCGCGCGCCTGGGGCTATCGGGTCAAGGGCATCGCCCCGGATGCGGCGACCATCGTCGTCGCGGACGGCAACTTCCACGGCCGAACGACCACGATCGTCGGCTTCAGCGATGATCCGCAGGCGCGCAACGACTTCGGGCCGTACGCGCCCGGGTTCGTGCAGGTCCCGTTCGGCGATACCGCCGCGATCGAGGCCGCGATCGACGAGAACACCGCGGCCGTGCTGATAGAGCCGATCCAGGGCGAGGCCGGTGTGATCGTGCCGCCCGAGGGCTACCTGCGCGCGGTGCGCGAGATCACCGAGCGCCACGGTGTGCTGATGATCGCGGACGAGATCCAGTCCGGGCTCGGACGCGTCGGCACGACCTTCGCCTGCGATCGTGAGGACGTCGTGCCCGACGTGTACCTGCTGGGCAAGGCACTGGGCGGAGGCATCCTGCCCCTTTCTGCGGTCGTCGCGAACGCCGATGTGCTGGGCGTCATCCGGCCCGGGGAGCACGGGTCGACGTTCGGCGGTAACCCGCTGGCCGCCGCGGTCGGTCTGCGGGTCGTCGAGATGCTGGCATCGGGCGAGTTCCAGGAGCGTGCCCTCGCGCTGGGCGAACACCTCGGGGCGAAGCTCGCGGAGCTGGTCGGCTCGGGCGTGACCGCGGTGCGCCGGGCCGGGCTCTGGGCGGGCGTCGACATCGACCCGGCGATCGGCACGGGTCGCGAGGTGGCCGAGAAGCTGCTCGCTCGGGGTGTGCTCGTGAAGGACACCCACGGTCAGACGATCCGGATCGCCCCGCCCCTCGTAGTCCGTGCGACCGAGCTCGATTGGGCTGTCGAACAGCTGCGTCTCGTGCTCGCCGACTGACGAGCGGGCATTTCGTCTCGTCGCTGCGCTCCTCGCTCAATGACCGGAACCTCGGTCGCTGCGCTCCTCGCTCAATGACCGGAACCTCGGTCGTTGAGCGAGCGCAGCGAGACGAAACGTCCGAACCGAGCGTCAGCTCACGCGGATGCTGAGCTCATCCCAACCCGTCGCGCCGTCGGGCACGACACCCTGCACGTCGCTCGTCTGCGTTTCACCCTCGACGTTCGTCGCACGGCAGCGGATGGTGTGCTCACCGGATGCCGCGGCCCACGGCAGGCTCCACTGCACCCACGTGTCGTCCGAGATCGCGGTGGCGAGCGTCGCGTCCTGCCAGTCGCCGCCATCGATCTGGACTTCGACGCCCGAGATACCGACGTGCTGCTGCCACGCCACCCCGGCGATGACCGTGTCGCCCGCGGCGAGCACCGATCCGCTGCGTGGCACGTCGATGCGCGACTGCAGCTTGATGGGGCCCCGTTCCGACCACCCACGGTCTGTCCAGTACGCGGTCGCATCCGCGAAGGTCGTGACCTCCATCTCGACGACCCACTTCGTCGCCGAAACGTAGCCGTACAGGCCCGGAACCACCATCCGCACGGGGAAGCCGTGCTCGGCGGGCAAGGGGTCGCCGTTCATGGCGACCGCAAGGATCGCATTGCGATCGTCGGTCAACGCCTCGATCGGGCTGCTCGCGGTGAAGCCGTCGATCGAGCGCGAGAGCACCATGTCGGCCCCGGATGTGGGGCGCGCGCGTTCCAGCAGCTGCCGGATCGGATAGCCGAGCCACAGGGCATTTCCGATCAGATCGCCGCCCACGTCGTTCGAGACGCACGTCAGAGTCGTGACGCTCTCTTCCAGAGGCAGCGCGAGCAGCTCATCCCAGCCGATCGTGATCTCTTCTTCGACCATCCCGTGGATCCGCAGCGACCACTCGGCGGGGTCGACCTGCGGCACGATGAGCGCGGTGTCGATGCGGTAGAACTGGTCGTTCGGCGTGATGACGGGGGTGAGGCCCTCGATGTTCAACTCGGCGCCGGCCGGCACGGGTGCCGCCGTGGTCGCCGGAGCGGGGAGGCGGATGGCGTCGCGAACGGCCGTCGCGGCTCGACTCCCCGAGCGCACCACGGTGGAGCCGACGGCGGCGAAGCCTCCGATCACCGCGGCTCCCACGCTCCAGACGAGGAACCGACGTCGGTCCGGATCGGCACCGTCCCGGGCGGGGGTGGTCGGCGCATCCGTCGCGGCAACCGACACCGCCACACTCGCCGGGCTCCGCCGCGGCAGCCGCCGCACGATCATCCCGAGCGCGACGGCGGCCGCCGCCGCCGAGATCACCGAGGGCAGCCACGACACCGCCGTCGCGTTCGCCCGGGTCATGGCGGCCAGAACGCCGAACGCGCCGAGAGCCAGGACGATCACACGACCCCAGGGTGGTCGTCGCGTCTCGAGCAGACCCGCCGCCGCGGCGACGAGTGCCAGGACCACGGCGATGCCGGTGAGGAGCGCGATCTTGTCGAGGGTGCCGAAGAGGGCGATCGCCAGATCCTTGGCCCACGGTGGGGCGAGGTCGATCATGAGCGAGCCGATGCTTGCCGTAGGGCTGGCCGTGGGCGAGATGATCGCCGCCGCCAACTCGCCGAGGCCGGCCCCGAACGCGACCGCGGCGACGCCGGCCCAGCCCGCCGAAACCCGGCCCGGTTGCCGCTCGCTCTGCGTCATGGTGAGAGCCTACGTGCGCCTACGCCGCGGCGGGCGGGGCTGAGCAGTGCATTCGCTATGAGCCGTCGCGGAGGTGTGTGAGCCGCGCCGAGACCGAAACATCGCGGCAACACGGCCACGGCTAGGCTCGGGGGATGGGTGACCTTTTCGACGGCTACGGCTCAACTCTTGCGCCGCGGAAGACAGCCGAGGGCCTTCCCGCCTACGACGAGATGTTCGGCGGGCCGGAGCATCCGGGAGCCCTCGCGGAGTCCCGACAGGCATATCGCGAGCTCTATCAGGCTCTTGCCCGGATGACTCAAGAAGAGTTACGCGGGCGCACCGACTCGCTCGCGAGCTCGTATCTGGCCCAGGGTGTCACGTTCGACTTCGCGGGCGAAGAGCGGCCCTTCCCGTTGGATGCCGTTCCGCGCATCATCGACTTCGACGAGTGGTCGCATGTCGAAGCGGGCATCAAGCAGCGCGTGCGCGCTCTCGAGGCGTTCCTGGATGACGCGTATGGACGGCAGAACTGCGTCCGCGATGGCGTGATTCCGGCGCAGCTCATCGCCTCGTCGCAGTACTTCTATCGCCAGGCCCACGGCATCCATTCCGCCAACGGTGTGCGCATCCAGGTGTCGGGCATCGACCTGATCCGAGACGAGCACGGCAAGATGCGCGTCCTCGAAGACAACGTGCGTGTGCCGAGCGGTGTGAGCTACGTCATCTCGAACCGTCGTGTCATGGCGCAGACGCTTCCCGAACTTTTCGTGTCGATGCGGGTCCGACCGGTCGGCGACTACCCGAACAAGCTCCTCGCCGCGCTCCGGGCATCCGCCCCGCCCGGAATCGACGAGCCGAACGTCGTCGTCCTGACTCCGGGCGTCTACAACTCCGCCTACTTCGAGCACACGCTGCTCGCCCGGCTGATGGGTGTGGAGCTCGTCGAAGGGCGTGACCTGCTGTGCGCGGGCGGCAAGGTCTTCATGCGCACGACCCGCGGGCCCCGTCGGGTCGATGTCATCTACCGCCGCGTCGACGACGACTTCCTCGATCCCCTCAAGTTCCGGAGCGACTCGATGCTCGGAGCCCCCGGAGTGATGCTCGCCGCGCGGCTCGGCAACGTCACGATCGCCAACGCGGTCGGCAACGGCGTGGCCGATGACAAGCTGCTCTACACCTACACGCCCGACCTCGTCCGCTACTACCTCTCGGAAGAGCCGATCCTGCCGATCGTCGATACCTGGCGCCTCGAAGATCCGGGTGCGCTCGAAGAGGTGCTGGATCGTCTGCCCGAACTCGTGGTCAAGCCCGTGGACGGCTCGGGTGGCAAAGGGCTGGTCGTCGGACCGGATGCCTCGCGTGCCGAACTCGATCAGCTGCACAAACGGCTGATCGCCGATCCCCGCGGCTGGATCGCACAGCCCGTCATGATGCTCTCGACGATCCCGACCCTGGTCGAGGACGGGATGCGCCCGCGTCACGCGGACCTGCGTCCTTTTGCCGTGAATGATGGTGACGACATCTGGGTGCTGCCCGGTGGGTTGACCCGCGTCGCGCTGCCCGAGGGTGAACTCGTCGTCAACTCGAGCCAGGGCGGCGGGTCGAAGGACACCTGGATCGTGGGAGGCTCCGCGCCGACGCACGTCGAGTACGGCCAGGGGCACGGAATGGCGGGACTCGTGGCGGATCAGGCCGCGACGGTGACCGAGTCGATCTCGATCATCTACGACGAGGGCGAGGACGAGCGACAGTCCGAGGTCAGCCATTCGCCGCAGGACCGCCCCCGCAGTCGCATCGAGCAGCAGGAGCAACAGCAGCAGCAGAGCGAGGGCAGTACTCCCGTTTCGTCTCGTCGCTTCGCGCCTCGCTCAACGACCGACGGACGGTCGGTCGTTGAGCGAGCGCAGCGAGACGAAACGACCGGTGCCGAGGACGAATCATGCTGAGCCGCATTGCTGAAAGTCTGTTCTGGATCGGCCGTTACATCGAACGCAGCGATGGCACCGCACGCATCCTGGATGTGCACCTGCAGCTTCTGCTCGAGGATCCGTGGATCGATGAAGAGATCGCGTGCCGCGCGATGCTCACCGTCATGGGCTCGGCCGCTCCTGCCACATCCGAGACGATTCGCCGCGACGACGTGCTGGCACGGTTGGCTGTGGACCGGATGAACCCCGCGAGCATCGCCTACTCGCTGACAGCCGCGCGCGAGAACGCTCGGCGAGCCCGAGAGATCGTCTCGACCGAACTGTGGGAGGTCCTGAACACGACGAGCGCGCGGATGCCGCGCCGTCTACAGACCGACAAGGTGCACGAGTTCTTCCAGTGGGTGCGCGAGCGCGCCGCACTCGCGACCGGCATCGTGGACTCGTCGACCAGCCGCGACGAGTCGTGGCAGTTCTTCACCCTGGGCCGCAGCATCGAACGGGCCGACATGACCGCACGTTTGCTCGCGACGCGCTCGCTGACCGAGGCATCCGGCCCGTCGTGGACGACGATCCTGAGGTCCTGCGGAGCATACGAGGCGTACCTGCGGACCTATCGCGGCATGCCGTCCGCGAAGAACGCGGCCGAGTTCCTGCTGCTCGACCGGCTCTTCCCCCGTTCGATCATCTATTCCATCCAGCGTGCCGAGGACTGCATGAGCGCGATCGACCCCCGCGCGGACCGCGTGGGACATTCCAATAACGTGATGCGCGCGCTCGGGCAGATTCGCAACGATCTCGAGTATCGACCGATCGGTGAGATCTTGGGCGAACTTCCCCGCCATATGGACCGCGTGCAGAGCGTCACGCGCGAGGCATCCGAGGCGATTCGCCAACGGTTCTTCCCGACTCGGGCGGAACCGAGCTGGATCGGGGAGATCTCGTGAAGCGCCTGAGGATCGAGCACGCGACCGGATTCTCGTACCAGGGCGACGTTTCGGCGTCGTACAACGAGGCACGGATGCTTCCCGGCACCACGGAGAGCCAGTTCGTGCTGAGTTCGTCGCTCGACATCGAGCCCTCGACATCCGTCAACACCTACGTCGACTACTTCGGCACCCGGGTGAGCGCCTTCGATGTTCTCTCGCCCCATGCCGACCTGCAGATCACGGCCCGCAGCCTGGTCGAGGTCCGTCCACGGCCCATCGAGCACAGCGGCATCACGTGGGAGTGGCTCGCGGCCGAGGCCGCTCGCTCGATCGAAACGGTGGAGCAGCTGGCACAGACGAACCGGACGATGCCGCATCCCGACGTTGCCGAGATCGCTCGGACCATAGCGTCCCAGCACGACGACCCGGGTCGGGCCGCGCACGACATCGTCGTCGCGATCGGCGATGCGGTCGAATACATGTCGGGGGTGACCGGCGTGCACTCGACCGCCGCCGAGGCGTGGGATGCCCGCAAGGGCGTCTGCCAAGACATGGCGCACATCGCGCTCGGGGCGCTGCGATCCGTCGGGATCCCCGCGCGGTACGTGTCGGGATACCTTCACCCGAAGCCGGACGCCGCGGTCGGTGTCGCGGTCACGGGCGAGTCCCACGCCTGGGTCGAGTGGTTCGCCGGCGAGTGGCAGGGATTCGATCCGACGAACAACATCGAAATCGGTGACCGTCACGTGCTCGTGGGCCGGGGGCGTGACTACAACGATGTTCCGCCGCTCCGGGGCGTGTACGCCGGCCCGTTCAAGAGCCAGCTGTTCGTGCGCGTCACGATCACGCGCGAGGCCTGAGCCTCCAGATCAGGGCGGGCCTTCCGAGGTGTGAGATCGGCGTGTGAGGCCGGGCGGCTGAGTCAGTGGTCTCGGAGGGTGCGAATCAGTTCGTCCTTCTTCTTGCCCGAGTAGCCCGAAAGTCCTAGTTCCTTCGCGCGCTTCTTCAGCTCGGGAACCGTCCAGTCTTCGTAGCTGCCGGACTCGCCACCTCTGCTGCCGACGCGGGACCTGCCCTTTTTCGTACCGCCCGCGGCATTGGAGATCCGTGCGGCCTTCTCTTTTGAGGCGCCGTCATCTCGCAGTGCCTCGTACATCTCCGGGTCCTTCAGACGTGAGTCCTTTCCGCGCGGCATGATTGCCTCCTTTCGCTGAGGCGCCCACCAAACCACGGGCCGGGCGCACGCGGAAGGCGGTTGACACGCGCGGTCGTGGTGTTAGGTCTGCGTCGGGTTCGCGCCCGCAACGACCGAGATCGGCCGCGTCTGATCCAGTGACAGGGCGAAGCGACGCGTGCGATGGCGGTGCAGGCGCCCCGAAGCCAGCAGCCAGGTCACCCCGATGATGAACGCCGTGAGACCGGCGGCCGAGCCGACGAGGATCGCCGCGCGGGGGCCGAGTTCGGCGGCCACCCAACCCACGATCGGTGCACCGATAGGTGTGCCGCCCATGATGACCGCGAGGTAGAGGGCCATGACGCGCCCGCGCAGGCTCGGTTCGGTCGTCGTCTGCACGTATCCGTTGGCCGTCGTGAGCATCGTCACGATCGACAGGCCCACCAGGATCTGCGTTGCCGCGTAGGTCCAGTAGGTCGGCATGAGAACGGATGTGGCGGATGCCAGCGCGAATCCGATGGTAGCGAGCACGATGACTCGCAGGCGGGCCCGGTCGCGCCGTGCGGCGAGCAGCGCACCCGCCACGGAACCGATCGCAAGGATCGACGAGAGAAGACCGAACCCGTCGGCGCCCTGGCCGAACTCGAGCGCCATGGTGGACGCGAAGATCGGGAAGTTCATACCGAACGCGCCCACGAGGAAGACCATCACGAACACGACGATCAGATCGGGCCGGACGCGCACGTAGCGGAAGCCGTCGGCTAGTCGCGACCCCGCGTGCGAAACGGCGCGGGGCACGAGTTCTTTCTGGCGGATCAACAGCAGCGCGATGACTGTCGCGAGGAAGGTGGCCGCGTTGACGAGGAACACCCATCCCGTGCCCACCGCGACGATCATCAGCCCGGCCACCGCGGGGCCGATCAGGCGCGCGCCGTTGAACGAGGCCGCGTTCAGGGCGACGGCATTCGAGGTGTTCTCGCGCGAGACCAGGTCGGTGACGAAGGTCTGCCGGGCCGGATTGTCGAACGCCATGACCACGCCGAGCGCCAGCGCGAATGCGTACATCATTGGCAGCGTCATGGCGCCGGCGAGCAGCAGGACGCCGAGCGCGATGGCGAGCAGCAACAGGATGCTCTGGGTGAGCTTCAGCAGCCGCCTTCGCTCGAACCGATCGGCGACCCAGCCCGTGACGCTCACGAGCAGCAGCGGCGGGCCGAACTGGAGCGCCATGGTGATGCCGACCGCCGTTGGATCGTTGTCGGTGAGCTGCGTGAGCACGACCCAGTTCTGCGCGGTCGACTGCATCCAGGCGCCGACGTTCGACACCAGCGCGCCGATGAACCAGACCCGGTAGTTGAAGATCGAAAACGATCGGAACATGGCGCTCATCGCTCGGCCACCCGCGCCATGATGATGGCCGCCTCGGCGAGGGTTGCCCGCTCGGCGGGGGAGAGATCGGCCAGCGCTGCCTCGAGCCAGGCGTCGCGCAAGCGAACCGTTTCGGCCACGACCTCACGCCCAGCATCGCTGAGGGCGATGTTGACCTTGCGGCGGTCGTCGGCGTCCGAGGTGCGGGTGACGTAGCCGGACTCCTCGAGGCAGTTGATGATCCGGTTCATCGACGGTGCCGAGACACGCTCACGCTCGGCGAGTTCACCGAGCGTGTGGGGGCCCTTGAGGTTCAGCCATCCGAGCACCGCGATCTGCCCGTCGCTCATCGAGTTGACCGCTCGCTCGGCGCGCAGGCGTCGCGAGAAGCGCATGACGGCGAGCCGGACGGCAGACGCTTCGGAGGCGAGGTTGGGCGACGACATAGATCCTTAGCATAGGTCATTACCTATGCTAAGGAATTGATAGTCGTGGCAAACTGATGGATCACGCGAGGAGGCAGCATCATCACTCTCACCCCCAGCCCTTTCACGCCCAGCGCTCTTATTCCCAGCAAGGTCACGCTCGGGACGTCTGGACTCGGCCGGAATACCGAACCCGGTAGCCGAGAGGAGGCAGCCGCCGTCGCGAGTGCGGTCGCCATGTTCGCGTCCGCGCACGCCTACATCGACACATCGAACAACTACTCCGAGGGGCGATCCGAGGCCGTGCTGGGTCTGGCGCTCGCCGAGGCCGGCGGGGAAGCGACATCCCGCGTCATCACCAAGGTCGATGTGGACCCCGTCACGGGGGCGTTCGATCGCGACCGTGTGCTGCGGTCGTTCGACGAGAGCTGTGCTCGACTGGGGATCGATCGGGTGCGGCTTCTGCACTTTCATGACCCCTACGCCGTCAGCGTCGCCGAGGCGATGGGGCGGGGCGGCGCTGTGGAGGGGCTTCTCGAGTTGCGCGACGCGGGTGTCGTCGGTGCGATCGGGATAGCGACGTATCCCATCGACGAGATGATCGAGTACATCGAGACCGGTGCCTTCGACGCTGTCCTCAGCCACAATTGCTTCACGCTGCTCGGGCAATCCGCGACGCCGCTGTTCGAGCGGGCTCAGGCTCGGGGGATGACGGTGTTCAATGCTGCCCCGTTTGCCAGCGGCATCCTCGCCAAGGGTGCCTCCTCCACCTTCACCTACGGTGCGCCGTCGGACGAGATCCTCGAGCGGCTGCGCCGGATCGAGGAGGTGTGCGGTGACTACGGCGTTCCGGTTCCCGCTGCGGCCCTGCACTATTCGCTCCGGTCGCCGCTCGTGGACTCGACCGTCGTGGGGATCAAGACCGTTGAGCGTCTCCGAGAGCTCGACGAACTGGTCGCGATCGATGTCCCCGATGAGATCTGGCCGGCTCTGAATACCGCAGTATCGGGCTGATCCGCGCGGCACCCGGGCATGATCCGGCGCCTACGGAGCGGCCGTCTCGGCAACGTTTTCTTCGTCTTGGTCGTCCGGCCTGCGGGCCGAGCCGAGCGACAGCGTCGCGACGAGCCCGACCGCCAAGAATCCTGCGGCTGTGAACGCGGCGAAGCGCGTGCCATCCGAGAACGCCTCCTTCGCGTCATCCACGAAGGGCGCCGTTTCGGGGTTCTCGCCCAGGCCCGCGATCGCACCGCCCGCGGAATCGACCACCGCGCTGACAAGCTGATCGCGCTCGGCGACCGGCACGCCCGCGTCGTCGAGTCGAGAGGTGAGGACGCCCGCCGTGCCGGCGAATAGCACCGTGCCGAGGATCGCGATGCCGAGAGCCGACCCCACCTGGCGCGCGGTCGACTGCGCACCCGATCCCTGACCCGAGAGCGACACGGGCACATCCTGCAGGATCACGCCCGTCAGCTGCGCCGTCGCCAACCCGACACCGAAGCCGTAGACGAAGAGCGCGGGCAGCAGCCATCCCCATCCCGCATCGGGCGCGATGATGAACGCCACCCAGGCGACCCCGATCATCTCGCGAGGATTCCGATCCGCACCATCACGACGGGCCGGATGCGCCCCGATGTTGCCCCGACGATGCCGCTGGCGAAGAACGAGCCGATCGCGAGGGCGAGCAGGACGAGCCCGGTCTGCAGTGCGTCGAAGCCGAGCACGAACTGAAGCCAGAGCGGCAGCGAGAGGATCAACCCGAACTCACCGAGTGAGATGACCAGCGCCGCGATGTTGCCGTTGCGGAACGACCCGATGCGGAAGAGCGAGAGATCGAGCAATGAACTGCGCCCGACGTGCTGCCGGTAGCGCGTCCAGACGAGGAACGCGACGAGCGCGAGGGCCGTCACCACGAACGCGACGGGCACGGGCGACAGCGGCCCGGGCCACGTCAGTCCACCGATCGAGAAGGGGCGATCGGCGAGCCACCAGCCGTAGGTACGGCCCTCGATCAGGCCGAAGACGAGCGGGCCGAAGATCAGCACCGACAGGGCCGCGCCGACGAGGTCGAGCGCCCGGCGTGTGCTCTCACGCGACTCGTTGATGGTGAGGAGCACGCCGATGAAGATCAGGATGCCGAGGGGAATGTTGATCGCAAAAGCCCAGCGCCACGAGAACGACGTGGTGAGCCATCCGCCGAGGAGCGGGCCGACCGCCGCCATGCCCCCGATCGTCGAGCCCCAGACGGCGAAGGCGATTCCGCGCTCGCGGCCGCGGAAGGTCGCGTTGATCAGCGACAGGGTCGTCGGCAAGATCATGGCGCCGCCGATGCCCTGCACGAGACGCGCCAGGATCAGCAGGCGCGCCTCGGGCGCGAGTGCGGCGAAGACCGATGAGATGACGAAGATCGTCACGCCGATCAGCAGCAGCCGACGTCGTCCGATCCGGTCGGCGAGGGTGCCGAACAACAGCAGCAGCGAGGCGAACACGAGCGTGTAGGCCTCTTGCACCCACTGCACCTCGGTCGAGGTGAGCCCCAGCTCGTCGACGATCGAGGGGACCGCGACGTTGACGATCGTCGAGTCGACGATGATCAACGACACGGCGATGCTGATGAAGACCAAGCCCGCCCAACGGCGGTTGGAGCGATCGATCATGGTGGGGCACTTTCTCGCGTGAACGGCGCGACTCTACACCCGTGTGAGGGTGCTCTCGGCGGTAGGTTCGAGGTATGCCGGAGTACACCGACGCCCACGGCGTGACGATCGTTTACGACGTCCATCCCGCCTCGACTCCCGCCCGAGCTGTCGTGCAATTGCTGCACGGCGTGGGCGAGCACGCGGGTCGCTATGCCCGAGTGATCGACGACCTGACCGCGAACGGGTACACGGTGTACGCGGACGATCACCGCGGTCATGGTCGCACGGGGTTGCGTCAGCATGGCGACCCCGCCGATCTCGGGCGCCTGGGCAAGGGCGGCATGCCCGCCACGGTCGCGGCGCTCTGGCAGTTCACCGAGCTGATCCGCGCCGAGAACCGCGAGTTGCCGCTCGTGTTGCTGGGGCACTCGTGGGGGTCGTTCCTCGCTCAGATCCTCGTGAACGATCACCCCGACGCCTACGACGCCGTGATCCTGACCGGAACGGCGCTGCGGTGGCCCGCGTCGCTCAATTCCGGGCCGCTCAATGCGCCGTGGAAGGGGCCGGATGCCACGGGGCGCGAGTGGCTCTCGTCCGACCCCGCAGTGGGGGAGGCCTTCGGCGCCGACCCGCTGACCACCGACCGCCCGCTGCTCGCGCTTTTCGGTCCGATCGATGCGGCGCGACTCTTCGGGCGACCGCGGCGAGGGCTGCGCGACCTGCGCACCGCCGATCTGCCGGTGTTGATCATGGTGGGACGCGAAGACACGGTCGGGGGCGCGACATCCGCGCACCGTCTCGCCCGGGCGTATCGCGAGCGCGGCGGGCTCGATGACATCACCACGCTCATCTACCCGGGTGCCCGACACGAGGTGTTCAACGAGGTGCAGCAGGTCGAGGTCCGTGCGGACCTTCTGGCCTGGATCGAGAAGCGCTTTCCCGTTCGCGCCTAGTCTGGAGCCATGCACGGCGAATACAAGGTCCCGGGTGGCAAGCTCGTCGTCGTCGACCTCGAGGTACGCGACGGCCTGATCTCTGACTTCCACCTGGCCGGTGACTTCTTCCTCGAGCCCGACACGGCCCTCGAAGCCATCGATGCCGCCGTGCGAGGGCTACCCGAAACGTCCGATGTCACGGCGATCGCGGCGGCGGTGCGCGCGGCGCTTCCGTCCGACACGCAGATGCTCGGTTTCACGCCGGAATCCGTCGGCACGGCGGTGCGGCGGGCGCTCGTGACCGCGCCCGGCTGGAGCGACTTCGACTGGGAGGTCGTGCACGAGCCTGCCGTCTCGCCGCGCATGAACCTCGCGCTCGATGAGGTGCTGACCGCTCGTGTCGGAGATGGGCGACGACGTCCGACACTCCGCATCTGGGAGTGGAACGAGTCGGCGGTCGTCATCGGATCGTTCCAGTCGTTGCGCAATGAGGTCGACCCGGAGGGCGCGACGCGCCACGGATTCGATGTCGTCCGTCGAATCTCGGGCGGCGGGGCGATGATGATGGCCGCGGGGCAGATCATCACATACTCCCTCTACGTTCCGGCGGCGCTCGTCTCGGGCATGACCTTCGCGGAGTCGTATGCCTTCCTCGACGATTGGGTGCTGCAGGCCCTTCGCTCCCTCGGCATCGAGGCGACCTACCAGCCGCTCAACGACATCGCGAGCCCCACGGGCAAGATCGGCGGTGCGGCCCAGAAACGCCTCGCGAACGGTGGAGTGCTGCATCACGCGACGCTCAGCTACGACATCGACGGCCAGATGATGACCGAGGTCTTGCGCATCGGTCGCGAGAAGCTGAGCGACAAGGGCACGGTGTCGGCCGCGAAGCGGGTCGATCCCCTTCGTCGGCAGACGGGACTGGCCCGCGACGAGGTGATCGAGCGCTTCGTTCAAACCTTCACACGCCTCTACGGAGCCGAGTCCGGACATATCACGGACGAGGAATATGCCGAGGCGGCGGCACTCGTCGAGTCGAAGTTTGCGACCGACGCCTGGCTGCGCCGCGTGCCGTGACCGACCCAGCGCCCGAAGCGGCCGTCATCGGCGCAGCGCCCGGAGCATCCGTCGTCGTCGTCCAGGATGACAACCTGCAGGCGATGGCCGCGATGCCGGATGCTTCTTTCTCGCTGATCTATCTCGACCCGCCGTTCAACACGGGCCGCGTGCAGGGCAGAGCGATTCACACGTCCCGCCCGCTCGCCACAGAGGGTTCCTCCCGCCCGCAGGCCGCGGAGGCGCCCGCTCTGGTGAGCCCGGCCCCGGTCTTCCGGGGTTTCCACGGCCGCGACTACGAGCGGGTCGTCGGCCTGCTCCGTTCATACGATGATCGCTTCACCGACTATTGGGACTTCCTGGCGCCGCGCCTTGCGGAGGCCTGGCGTCTTCTCACCGCGGACGGGACGCTGTACCTGCACCTCGACTACCGAGAGTCGCACTACGCCAAGGTGGCTCTCGACGCCCTCTTCGGGCGGGACTGCTTCTTGAACGAGATCATCTGGGCATACGACTACGGGGCCAAATCGCGCAGCCGGTGGCCGACCAAGCACGACACGATCCTCGTCTACGTCAAGGATCCGGCTAACTACGTCTTCGACTCCGACGCCGTCGATCGCGAACCGTACATGGCGCCGGGGTTGGTCACACCCGAGAAGGCCGCGCGCGGAAAGCTGCCGACGGATGTCTGGTGGCACACGATCGTGCCCACCACAGGGCGGGAGAAGACCGGATATCCGACGCAGAAGCCCGAGGGGATCCTGCGTCGCATGATCGCGGCATCGACCCGCCCCGGCGATACCGTGCTCGATCCCTTCGCGGGCAGCGGCACGACGGGCGCCGTCGCGGGCGAGCTCGGGCGGCGCGCGGTGCTGATCGATCACAACCCCGACGCGATCGACGTGATGGCGAGACGGATGCCGGGGGCCGAGATCCGTCGTCAGCCGAGCGCGGCCACCGACGCGTAGGCGTCCGAAACGATGTCGGGAGATGAGCTTCCGACATCGAAAACCCGCGCGGCGCCACGTCTGCCCTGGGATGTCGCCGCCCAACCGGGCTCCCCGTCGCGCACGAACTCGACGGCGGCGCCGTGCATCGCGGCGGCAAGTGCGCGCGGGGGCGCGTCGCCCGCGATCGCGCTCACCCGAGGCGCATTCAGCACGTCGAAGAGGAAGGGCACATCGAGACAGTGCAGGGCGATGCCGTGCGTCGGTGAGATCCAGGAGAGCCGGTACAGCCAGGTGCCGGCGCTCGGCGCATCCGTGCTCCCCGCCGCACTGGCCCGGGCATCGGCGACGCGCGCCACGCCCGCGCGGAATGTGTGGTCGGTCACGTACCGACCCACGAGCCGGCCGGTTCCGCGCCCCCGAACCGCACGATTGTCTTTCAGGTAGCGCGAAGCCACCCTCCGGCTCGCACCGAGAGCGCGCAGGGCGAGACGCGCGGGGACGAAGCGCAGAATCTTCGAACCCATCGTGATCATCGTGAACTCGTCGTCGTTCGCGCCGATGACGAGCGGCTTGTTGGCACCGATTCCCGCGCGGAGGGATTCGAGCGTCGGCCGGGGAATCAGGTCGCCGTCGATGACCGGACCGAGGCCGACGCCGTCACGTAGCAGGCCGCGGGCGACGGCCAGGCCCTTCGCGTCGGGCTCTTGCGTGGCGCGTTCCTGGGCGTCGACGATCGCATCGGGACCCATTGTGGCGAAACCCTCGCGGTCGGGCGCGACGCCGAGGTGCTGGGCGAGGCGAGCGCCGATCGCGCGAGCCCGATCTGCTGCGATGTCGCCGAGGGCGGGCGACGAGCACCAGACCTGGTGGAACAGGTGTTGGGCCGCGGGCATCCCGAGCAACGTCAGCACGGCGCCGCCGCCGGCCGACTGCCCGGCGATCGTGACGCGGTCGGGGTCACCGCCGAAGAAGCCGATGTTCGCTCGCACCCACTCAAGGGCTGCGAGCCAGTCGCGCACCGCGCGGTTCTGCGGTGCGCCCTCGATCCATCCGAACCCGTCGAAGCCCAGCCGGTACGACAGCGTGACCGTCACGACCCCGTCACGGGCGAACGCCGCACCGTCGAACCACGGGCTGGCGGGGGACCCGGTTGTGTAGCCGCCCCCGTGAATCCAGACCCACACCGGCAGGCGCGAGCCGGGATCGGCGGCGGGGGTGAAGACGTTGACGTTCAAGGTGGCGTCGCCCGGCACGGGCGGCTCGGGAATCAGGGTGGTGTCGGCGAAGTCATGCCGAAGGGGAGTGGGCCCGTATGCGGATGCGTCGCGCACGCCTTCCCCGGGACGCGGCGCGGAGGGGGCAGCGAAGCGCAGGTCGCCGACGGGCGGTTCGGCGAACGGGATGCCGAGATACGCCTCGCCGGTGCCGCCAGGCGTACGGTGGCGAATGCCGCGCACGGCTCCCTGCAGGGTGTGTGCCTCGGGGGCAGTCGGGGTCATCGGGTGTTCTCCACTCGGGGGTCGAGGGCGCGGAACAGGGCGTCGATCGTTCCGGCCATGTCGAGGTTCGGGTCGAGCAGCCAGTGCGTTTGCAGACCGTCGGCGAGAGCGTGCACCACCGTCGCGAGGGTGGCGGGGGGAATGGTGTCGACGATCCGCCCCTCGTTCTGGAGTGTCGTGATCGCCGGGATCAGGAGTTCGCCGAGGTAGCGCCGACGGTCGAGGAAGAACTCGTGCGCCGGATGCTCGGGCGCTGCCGCGTCGACCGAGATATGCGCGAACAGCTGAACCAGGCCGGGTACATCCGCGTTGTGTCGAATGATGTCGAGAAACGATGTCAGCACCGCTTCGGCGGCATTACCGGCTGTCCCCTCGCGCTCTGCCCGGGGTGCGTGCGACGCGTGCTCGACCTCGTCGCGCTTGCGGAGGATTGCGGTGTAGAGCTCTTCCTTGCTGTCGAAATAGTGCAGCAGTCCCGCTTGGCTGAGTCCCGCAGCATCCGCCAACTCTCGAACCGACGTCCGCCGCAGGCCTTCGCGAGCGATCACGTCGAGCGCCGTCGTGAGGATCTCTTCGCGTTTGGCAACGCCTTTCGCGTAGGAGCCTCGTCGATTCATGGGTAGAGCGTAGACCGGATGCCTCTTGCCAATAAAAACCGAGCGACATACGCTTTTGATGGCGCAGGAAGAGCACGCGTCATCCACAAGGGAGTGAACATGTCCGATTCCGTCACCCAGCCGTCCGTCACCGACCTGACGCTGGAAGAGAAGGCGTCGCTCACGAGCGGTGCGGATTTCTGGACCACCACGGCCATCGAGCGTGCCGGGACGCAACCCGGCGTGCCGAGCATCATGATGACCGACGGGCCGCACGGCCTGCGTAAACAGGCCGAAGGGAACGATCACGTCGGCCTCGGGAACAGCGTGCCCGCCACCTGCTTCCCGCCCGCCGTCGGGCTCAGCGCGACCTTCGATCCCGAGCTCGCGGTGCGCGTCGGCGAAGCTTTGGGCATCGAATCCGCCATCGAGGACGTGGCCGTCATCCTCGGCCCCGGCATCAACATCAAGCGTTCGCCGCTCTGCGGTCGCAACTTCGAGTACATGTCCGAGGACCCGATCGTCTCGGGGGTTATGGGCGGGGCGCTGGTTCGCGGCATCCAGTCCCGCGGGGTCGGCGCCTCGCTCAAGCACTTCGCCGCGAACAACCAAGAGACCGATCGCCTGCGGGTCTCGAGCGATGTCGACCCGCGCCCGCTCCGCGAGATATACCTGCGCGGATTCCAGATCGCCATCGAGGACGCGCAGCCCTGGACCGTGATGTGCTCGTACAACCGCATCAACGGTGTCTATGCCTCGGAGGACCCGTGGTTGCTGACGAGCGTCCTCCGCGACGAGTGGGGCTTCGATGGTTTGGTCGTCTCGGACTGGGGTGCTGTCAACGACCGGGTCGCCGGTGTCATCGCGGGCCTCGATCTCGAGATGCCCGCGAGTGGTGGCGCAACGGATGCCCAGCTCGTTGCCGCGGTGCGGGACGGATCGCTCGACGAGGCCGCGCTCGATGTCGTCGCGGGCCGCGTGCTCGACCTCGTGCAGAAGGCCGGACGACGCCCCGCGATCGCCGGGCCGCTGGACGTCGATGCGCACCACGCCCTTGCACGCGAGGTCGCGGGACGCGCGATCGTGCTGCTGAAGAATGACGACGGGATGCTGCCGCTCGCGCCCGAGCAGAGGGTGGCGGTCATCGGCGCCTTCGCCGAGACGCCGCGCTTCCAAGGTGCCGGGTCATCGCTCATCAACCCCACCCGACTGGACGGTGCCCTCGATGGGTTCGCCGAATACGCGGCAGAGGGCGCGGTGACGTACGCACCCGGGTTCGCCCTCGACGGTTCCGGTGATGCCGAAGCGCTTCGCGCCGAGGCTGTGGCCGCGGCATCCGCGTCCGAGGTCGCCGTCGTCTTCCTCGGTCTTCCGGCGTCGGCCGAGTCGGAGGGCTTCGACCGCGAACACATTGACCTGCCGGCAGACCAGCTCGCGCTGCTCGACGCCGTCCTGGCCGCCAACCCGCGCACGGTCGTCATGCTCTCTAACGGCGGTGTCGTGGCGCTGCCCTTCGCCGACCGGGTACCCGCGATCGTCGAGGGCTGGCTGCTCGGCCAGGCGGGTGGCTCGGCCACGGCGGACGTGCTCTACGGCGCGGTGAACCCGTCGGGACGCCTCGCCGAAACCATCCCGGTGCGGCTCGAAGACAACCCCTCGTATGGCAACTTCCCCGGCGAGCACGGGCACGTGCGCTATGGCGAGGGCATGTTCGTCGGGTACCGCTGGTACGACGAGCGCGGCCTCGATGTGACATTCCCCTTCGGGCATGGCCTGTCGTACACGACCTTCTCGTACAGCGAGGCCGAGGCATCCGTCGACTCGAAAGGTGACATCGTCGTCCGCGTCGCGGTCACCAACACCGGTGATCGCGACGGTCGCGAACTCGTGCAGGTCTACACGTCCCTCCCCGGCTCGTCCGTCCAGCGTGCACCGCGCGAGCTCAAGGCCTTCCAGAGCGTCGCGCTCGAGGCGGGCGAGACGCGTGAGGTCGAGCGCACGCTGCGTCGAGCCGACCTGGCGTACTGGGACGTGCGCGTGGACCGCTGGGTCGTCGAGGGTGGCGAGTACGAGGTGCAGATCGGTGCTTCGAGCCGCGACATCTGCTCGGTCGTCTCGGTCGAGGTCGCGGGCGACGAACTCGTCCTGCCCCTCTCGCTCAATTCGTTGATCGCCGAGCTGATGGCGCACCCCGCGATGGGTGAGCAGATGCGGGCTCTGATGGGCGCGGCGTTCGGCTCGGGCGAAGGATCCGACGAGATGCTCCAGCTGCTCGGCTCGTTCCCGATCGGGCGCCTCGCGGCGTTCCCGAACGTCCCGCTCACGCGCGAGCAGGTGGCGCAGATGCTCGCGGGGGCCTGAACGACCCGGGCGATCAGGCGCGCAAGAACGCCAGCAGCACCTGCGACACCTCGTCACCGTGGGTGACGAGCATGCCGTGCGGGGCTCCCTCGATCTCGACGTAGGTCGCCGCGGGGAGCAGATCCCTGAAGCGCCGGGCCGTCGCATCGATCGGCAGGATGTTGTCGGCAGTGCCGTGCACGATGAGCGCGGGCACGTCGATGGCGGGGATGTCGGGCCGGAAGTCGGTCGGCCACGTCAGGGGCGCGGTGGCGATCGCAGCGTTGCCGGCCTGGTTGGCGACCTGGATGCTGGCGTCCAGGGCTTGTTGCGAGATGCGCGTGCCGAGGTTGTCGTCGAGGTTGTAGAAGTCGCCGAAGAAGTTCGCCACGAACGCGTAGCGGTCGGATGCGACGTCCGCCGCGATGCCGTCGAAGAACTCCTGCGGTCCGGCGCCGTCGGGGTTGTCGTCGGTGATGAGCAGATACGGCTCGAGCGAACCGAGGAATGCGGCCTTCGCGATGCGCTCGCTGCCGTGCCGCGACAGGTAGCGCGCGATCTCGCCCGTTCCCATGGAGAAGCCCACGAGCACCACGTCGCGCAGGTCGAGGGCGGTCAGCAGAGCGGCCAGGTCGTCGGCGAAGGTGTCGTAGTCGGACCCGGCCGCCGTCTTGGACGATGCGCCGAACCCGCGCCGGTCGTACGCGATCACCCGGTCGACGCCGCCATGTTCACGGCCATCGCGTTCTTCGCCGCGCTCACGTTCGTGCTCAGCGCGTTCTCGCTCATTCTCGAGCGTGTCGGGGTGCCGCCGCTCGTGCTCGCCATGATGGCCGGGGTGGTCGCAGGGCCGTTCGTCGGCGGGCTGATCGATCCTGCGGACCTCGGCCTCCGCGCTCCGCAGGCGATGGAAGAGATCACCCGCTTCGTCCTGACCATCTCGCTCCTGGGTGTCGCGCTGCGTCTGCCGACGGGTTATTGGCGCGCGAACGCACGGTGGGTCGCCGCCAGCATCGGCGTGGGGATGCTCGTCATGTTCGCCGTCGCGGCAGGTTCCGTCCTATTGCTCGGCGTGCCGCTGCTCACGGCGCTGCTGATCGCCGCCGCCATCACACCGACCGACCCCGTCGTCACGACGCCCATCGTGACGGGCCCGATCGCCGAGAAGCGCATCCCCTCCCGCGTCCGCTTCAACATGTCGTCGGAGAGCGGACTGAACGACGGACTCGGTTTTCTGCTCGTCATGCTGCCGGTTCTGCTGCTCGCGCGTCCCACCCGTGAGGCGTGGTCTCATTGGGCAGGGCATGTTCTGCTCTGGGAGGTTCTCACGCCCGTCGTCGGCGGTCTCATCCTCGGCGCCGCGGCGGGCTATCTGATGGATACGGCGGCATCGCGCAACTGGACGATGAGTGCTTCCTACCTGGGCTACGGAGTGGCCATGGCGCTCGCGGTGCTCGGCATCTTCCGGCTGCTGGGCACGGACGCGATCCTCGCGGTCTTCGTCGCGGCCGCCGCGTTCAGCGACCGGATCACGAGCGATCTGCGCCATGAACTCGGGCAAGAGATCGACGCGCTCGGACGCGTGATCATCATCCCCATGTTCGCTCTGATCGGGGTGATTCTGCCGTGGGGCGAATGGGGCGAGCTCGGCTGGGCGTGGCCCCCCGTGCTCATCCTGGCGATGCTCGGCCGGCGGATCGTGGGGATCTGGGTGACACGCCCCCTCTATCGGCGATTGCACACGCGCACCGAGTCCGCCTTCCTGTCGTGGTTCGGACCCGTCGGCGTCTCGGCGCTCTTCTATGCGAGCCTCGCGGCGGAGCGCACGGGCGACGCCCTCGTGTTCCCCGCCGTCACCCTGACGATCGCCTTGTCGGTGCTCGTGCACGGACTCACCGCGACGCCCGCCGGTGTGTGGCTGGCCCGCCATCCGGGGCGGGCCGTCGAGCCGGCCGGGTCGGGCGTAGGCAGGGTGTTTCCGCGTCGTGCTGGGCCCTGGAGCGGCGCCCCTACGCGTCGCGCCCGGCGCCCCGGGAGGGCGTCACGGTGAAGGTGTGCGGAGCGCCAAAGGAGCGGTCCGAGAACGCGCGACGCACCGCTCCCGTCACCGCACCGACGAGGTCCTCGGCGACGAGCGCGATCGCCGCCCCGCCGAAGCCGCCGCCGGTCATCCGCGCGCCGACCGCACCGGCCGCGAGCGCGGCATCCACAGCGGTATCGAGCTCGGGTGTCGAGATCTCGAAGTCGTCGCGCATCGAGACGTGCGATGCGACGAGCAGGTCGCCGATCGCGTGAGGTCCGCTCTCGCGCAGCGTCCGCACGGTATCGAGCACGCGATAGTTCTCCGTGACGATGTGGCGGACGCGCCGGAAGGTGACGTCGTCGAGGAGCGCCTGCGCCCGGGGAAGGTCATCGAGCGTCAGATCGCGCAGCGCGGGCACATTCATCGACGCCGCGCCCAGCTCGCACGACGCGCGGCGCTCGCCGTAGCCGCCGGTCGCGTGTGAGTGCTTGACGCGCGTGTCGATGACGAGCAGCCGGAGACCTGCCGCGTCGAAGCCGAGGTCGATGCTCTCGGTCGCGAGCGTCCGGCAATCCAGGAACGTCGCGGCATCGGCACGCCCGAGCATCGAGGCGACCTGATCCATGATGCCGGTCGGGGCACCGACGGCATCGTTCTCGGCCGTCCGCCCGGTCTTCGCGAGATCCAGCGGGCTGAGTCCGAGGTGCCAGAGGTCGTTCAGCGCGCTCGCGGCCGCGCCCTCGATGGCCGCCGACGATGACAGGCCGGCTCCGATCGGCACGTCGGACGAAAACGCCAGATCCAGGCCGGGCAGCTGGCGCACGTCCGTCTCCGTTGCGCGCAGGGCCGCCCAGGCGACGCCGAGCGGGTAGGCGGCCCACTCGGGAATGCCGTGGTCAGGGCTGTCGAACAGGGTCGGCAGCTCGACGAGTGCCACTTCGACCGGGTTCGGATCGAACGTCGACGCGACGTGGACGACGCGGTCGTTGCGGCGAGCCGCCGTCACGCGCGTGCGGTATTCGATCGCGAACGGCAGCACAAAGCCTTCGTTGTAGTCCGTGTGCTCGCCGATCAGATTGGCGCGGCCCGGAGCCGACCAGGTGCCTGCGTCGGTTGTAGAGGTGGGGATCATCGCTCGATTGCCTCTCGGATGCGGGCCGCGGAGTCCTCGGGGGCGATGTCGCCGATCCAGGCGCCCATCGCCGCCTCAGAACCCGCGAGGTACTTCAACTTGTCTGCCGCCCGCCGCGGGGAGGTGAGTTGCAGGTGCAGGCGCACAGTGTCGCGCCCGGTGTGCACGGGAGCCTGGTGCCAGGCGGCGATGTACGGGGTCGGGGCTTCGTAGAGGCGATCGACGCCGCGCAAGAGACGCAGATAGGCATCCGCCAACTCGTCGCGCTCCTCCGGACTCGTGGCGGCAAAGTCGGGAACGTGTCGCTTCGGTGCGAGATGAATCTCGACGGGCCAGCGGGCCGCGAACGGCACGTAGGCGATCCAGTGGTCTGATTCGAGCACAACGCGCGGCCCGTCGGCTTCGAACGCGATGATCCGCTCGAACAGGTCGGGTCCCTCGCGCTCGATCGACGCGAGCAGGGTCGACGTCCGCGGAGTGATGTAGGGGTACGCGTAGATCTGACCGTGGGGGTGACGCAGCGTCACGCCGATCTCTTCGCCGCGGTTCTCGAACGGGAAGACCTGCTGGATGCCGGGGAGTGCCGAGAGCGCCGCGGTGCGATCTGCCCACGCCTCGATCACCGTGCGAGCGCGCGTCGTCGTCTGCGTGCCGAAGGATCCCTCGTGTTCGGGGCTGAAGCACACCACCTCGCAGCGACCGACAGATGATCGGGTGCGGCCGAGCCCGGGTGCGACGAGATCGGTAAGACCCTGGGGCGGGTCGACGGCGCGGGGGGCCGTATCGGTGGGCTCGGCGAGTCCGGGTCCGAACGACGGCGACTTGTTCTCGAAGACCGCGACGTCGTACCGGGAGGGGATTTCGGACGGGTTGGTGGGGGTTTGCGGCGAGAGGGGATCGAGGTGCGCGGGGGGCAGGAAGGCCCGGTTCTGTCGCGCGGCGGCGACCGAGATCCAGTCGCCGGTCAACGCATCGCGGCGCATGGTCGCGGTGGCGGGACGCTCGCCGAGGGCGCGGGAATCGATGGCACGCTCGGAGCCGAGCGTGGTACCCGGGTCGTCGTAGTAGAAGAGTTCGCGGCCGTCCGCGAGGAGGGTGGCGCGGCGGACGATCCCGCCCGAGAGGGGCAGGGCATCGTCAGGAAGCATGTTCACGATAACACGCTATATTCCGCGGCTGATATCGTCAACATCGGAGGCACAGATGGCTAATTTGCAGCGACCGTCGATGGCCGATGTAGCGGCTCTCGCCGGTGTCTCGGCTCAAACGGTGTCGCGGGTCGTCAACGCGAGCCCACGCGTCGACCCCGAAACGCGGCACCGCGTCGAGGCCGCGCTGGCCCGATCCGGGTATCGCGTCCACCGCGCCGCGCGCGCCTTACGAACGGGTCGGACCGGCATCATCGGGGCCGTGGTTTCCACCCTTGCCACGGTCGGCAACTCGCTCATGCTGCAGTCTGTCGTCGACGAGGCATCCGTCCGCGGATACTCCGTCGTCATCGCCCGTATCGGCGCGGACGGACCAGCGGAGGCCTTCGAGAGATTGCGCGAACAGGGCGTGGATGGCGCGATCGTCGTGAACGAGGCATCCGCTCTCCTCCGCGACGTGACGCTGCCCGACGAGCTGCGCCTCGTCGTCGTCGATTCGCCCCCCGACTCGCGCTACGCCGGAATCGAGACGGCGCACGCCGACGGTTCCGCCGCGGCGACGCGACACCTTCTCGAACTCGGCCACCGCGCGATCGCTCACATCGCCGGGCCCGACTCTTCGTATGCCGCCGCCGAGCGCGAGCGAGGTTGGCGCGAAACGCTCACAGCCGCGGGGTGCCTTCCCGGCCCGTTGGTGCGAGGGCAGTGGACCTCGGCGTCGGGGTTCGTGGCGGGTGGATGGCTGATGGATGCCGGTGCGCCGACCGCCTTCGTCGTCGCCAACGATCAGATGGCGCTGGGTGTGCTGCGCGCGGCGATGGAGCGCGGAATCCGGATCCCCGAGCAGCTCAGCGTGGTCGGGTTCGATGACGTCGACGATGCGCAGAACTACAGTCCCGCGCTCACGACCGTGCGCCAGCCGTTCGACGAACTCGGGCGCCGGGCGGTCGCGGCGGTGCTGGATGACGCCGAGGCGGGCTCGCGAGAGGTCGTGCCAGCGCCGCTCATCGTCCGGGCGAGCACGGCGGAGTTCACTCCACGCGGGTGAACTCGAGCAGCGTCGCGCTGCCCGGGTTGAGAACCGGCATCGGCAGCCCGACTTCGCCGAGGAGCCGTCCCGAAGCGGTCAGGGGTGCGGGCATCCAGGCGGGCGCCTGCACCTGGTGCAGGTCGCTGTTCCCGAGTTCAGTCCGCGCCCGCACGACATAGGTCGCCGCCGGGTCGAGTCCGGGAACGCGCACGCGCATCGCGCCCCCGCTCGTTGAGGGGGCCAATCGCACCCAGGCGAACACGGCGTGGTCGCCGCTCGGCGAGACGATGCCGTGCAGCAGCGCGCCCTCGTCCACACCATCGGCCCGCACGGTGACCCCGGCGTGCAGGAGCGGCCGCAGTTCGCGGTACAGCTCGCTCCACGCCCGCAGCGCCTGCCGTTCGTCGTCGGTGCACCCGGTGATGTCCCACTCGATTCCGGCATGGTCGAACAGGGCCGTGACCATTCGGAACGACAGCGACGCCGTGCGGTGGGTCGTGTGGGCGCGCGCCGGCCCGACGTGCGAGCCCACGATCTCGGGCGGCAACAGCACGCCGGTGAACCGCTGGATCAGCTGGCGCTCAATCGGGTCGTTCGTGTCCGAGGCCCACACGCGCTGCGCGTGCGAGAGCACGCCCAGGTCGACGCGCGCGCCGCCACTCGCGCACGATTCGATCTCGAGTCGCGGATGCCGCCGGCGCAGTTCGTCCATCAGTGCATACGCTGCGAGCACCTGGTCGTGCACCGCGGGTCGACCGTTCGCGCGAGACACAGCGGCGTGCAGATCGCGGTTGTGATCCCACTTGACGACGTCGATCGCGTTCGTGCCGATGACCTCGTCCATGCGCTCGAGGATGTGGTTCCATGCGTCCGGTTGGGTCAGATCGATCGCGAGCTGGTGACGCCACAGCGGCTGCGACCGAGCGGTGCCGAGGATCCACTCGGGGTGGGTGCGGGCGAGGTCCGAGTCCGGGTTGATCATCTCGGGCTCGAACCAGATGCCGAACTGCATGCCGAGGCCATGGACGAGATCCGAGAGGCCCCGGAGGCCGTCCGGCCAGGCATCCGTGTCGATCGTCCAGTCACCGAGTCCCGACCGGTCATCGGGGCGTCCGGTGAACCATCCGTCGTCGAGGACGAACCGCTCGACGCCGACGGATGCCGCGGTGCGGGCGAGTTCGCCGAGCCGCTCGGGATCGTGGTCGAAGTAGACCGCCTCCCAGGTGTTCAGCACGAGGGGTCGGGGCGAAGTGGGGTAGGCCGGCAACGACCGTACGGCCTCGTGCAGACGGGCGCTCAGCCCGTCGATGCCGTCGGCGCTGAAAATCAGGAGCGTCTCGGGGGATTCGTACGACTGCCCGGGTCCCAGACGCACCTCACCTGCGAGCAGCAATTCACCCGCGGACATCGCGGTGGCATGTACTCCCGCACCCTCGGGCAAGCGCTCGACGGCGGTGTCGAGGTTGCCGCTCCAGGCAGTGTGGCAGGCCCACACGCGGCCGCTGCGGAAGCCGAAGCCCTCGGTTCCGGTGATCGTCACGAACGCGGCATCGTGGCCGGTCCGTCCGCGCCGGTTTTCACGCACGTGTGCCCCGAACGTGATAGGCGTGCGCTGGGCGCGACGCTCGCCCGTCCAACGACCCGTGAAGTCGAGGATTTCGTCGACCTCCGTCGGCAGGGGCGCGAGAGCGCGCACCGCGACGAGATCGAGGGGATCGCCGGCAGTCGCGGTCGAGGTGACGCGCACGCGGTGGCGCAGGATCCCGAAGCGATCGAGGTGCAGCGTGAGGTCGACGGATGCTTCGGCCGCCGCATCCTCGAACGAGAACACCACCGTCTCGGCGTCGGGGCGGGCCGTCGAGATCAGCGCGGGGGCCGGGTCGGCGTGCTGCCCGCCCCGGTGCCATTCGAGTGCGGGGCGGCCGGACCATCCGCTGCGCTCGGTCGCGAGCAGCGGGAACAGCCGGGGGGAGTCGAAGCTCGAGTACGAGACGCCGCCCGTGCTCGTGACCGTGAGGGCGGCGGTGTCGGATTCGTCGAGCGCAGTACCCCAGTGCAGGATCCGCGGCTCGGGGTCGATCGCGATGACGACGCTCACCCCCGCGGCGCGCAGGTGCACGGCTTCCGGGAACGTCTCGACGATCTCTGACATGCTTGCTCCTCGCAGAACATCGTCCGTGAGCGCCCGGTGAGGCGCCCACGGACGATGTGGGTGTCGTGCTGACTACTCAGAAATTACTCTGCGACTGTCTACTCGGCTACCGGGATCGACTGCGCCTCGAGCGTCTTGATCGTCGCGGCCTGTCCAGCTTCGAGCGCCTCGAGCAGGGTACCGCTGCCGCTCACGGCGGCTTTGAAGCCATCCGAGATGTCGGCGTAGGTCTGCGTCATGGTCGGGCCCCACACGAAGTCGGGCGAGACCTCGGTTGCGGCCTGCGCGAACACATCGTAGATCGCCTGGTCGCCGTAGAACTCCACGCCCTCGGCGAGGGTGGGAAGCTCGAGTCCGCTCAGCGCGGCCGGGTAGATGTTCGCCGAGGCGTTCAGAGCCGCGAGTGCTTCGTCCGATGTGTTGAGCCACAGGGCGAACTTGGCCGCCTCGTAGACGTAGTCGCTGCCCTTGAGTACCGCGACGGACGAGCCGCCCCAGTTTCCGCCTTCGGCGTCTCCGGCGCTCCACTGGGGGAGTGCCGCAACGCGCCAGTCACCGGCGGTGTCGGGCGCTCCGCTGGCGATGGAGTTCGCACCCCACACGGCCGAGGGCCACGTCCACGCGGCGCCCGAGTTGTAGGCGTTGTTCCACTCGTCGGTCCACGCGGGGACGGTCGAGACCAGGTCTTCGGCGATCATCTGTTGCCAGTAGTCGGCGACCGTCGTGGATGCCTCATCCGTGAAGTCGACCGTCCACGCCGAGCCGTCGTTGGCAAACCACTCGCCGCCGCCCTGCCAGACGAATCCGGCGAACTGGTTGATGTCGCCCTGCGAGAAGTTGGTGATGTAGCCACCGAGTTCGCGGATCTGGCGAGCCGCGTCCATGTACTCCTCCCACGTCGTGGGGATCGCGATGCCGTTCGCCTCGAACAGGTCGGCCCGGTAGAACAGGCCCATGGGTCCGATGTCCTGCGGGATTCCGTAGACGCTGTCTTCGGTGCCGAGGCTGACCTGGCCCCATGCCCAGTCGACGAAGTCGCCCTCAGCTGCGACGACCTCTTCGCAGGCGCCGAGGTCTTCGATGCCGTCCTGCACGCGGAAGTTCGGCAGTGCGTCGTACTCGATCTGACCGAGGTCGGGCGCGTTGCCGGCTGCGATCTGGTTGAAGAAGTTCTGGTACGTCCCGCTGTTGCCGTTGGGGCCGGTCTGAACCTTGACCTGGATGTCGGGGTTCTCCTCGTTCCAGATCTCGACGACCTCTTCGATGCCGGGGATCCACGAGGTGAACTCGAGCGTGACGTCCTCGCCGGCGGGGGCGCAGGCCTCGGCCGAGCCGCCGTTGTCACTGGAACCGGCGGCACAGCCGGACAGCGCCAGGGCGCCGACCGTCAGGACCGCCGCTGCTGCTTTGTAGCGAAGGTGCATGTGATTTCCTTTCGGGGTGGATCGCCGGGCGGGTCGTTCCGCTCGACGGGGGACTTACTTCAGGGCTCCAGCGCCCAATCCGTTTCGCCAGAAACGCTGAAGCAAGAGGAAGGTGATGATCAGGGGGATGACGGATACCAGGGCCCCGACGAGTACGAAGGATCGCAGCTCGGGGATCTGGTTCAGCTGCGTGTTCCAGCTGTAGAGACCGAGGATGACGGGGAACAGTTCTTCGCTGCGCAGCATGATGAGCGGCAGGAAGAAGTTGTTCCAGATCGCGACGAACTGGAAGAGGAAGATCGTCACGAGCGCGGGGGTCATCAGGCGGACACCGACGGTGAAGAAGGTGCGCACCTCGCCGGAGCCGTCCAGGCGGCTCGCCTCGAGCAGTTCGTCCGGCACGGACTGAGCCGCGAAGATGCGCGCGAGGTAGACGCCGAACGGGCTGACGATCGAGGGGAGGAAGACGGCCCAGAACGTGTTGGTCAGCTGCACCTGGCTGAAGAGCAGGAACAGCGGCAGCGCGAGCGCCGTGGTGGGAACGAGCACGCCGCCGAGCACGACGTTGAACAGCAGGTCGCGGCCGGGGAAGCGGTACTTCGCCAGGGCATACCCGGCCATCGCCGCGAGGATCGTGGCGACCGCTCCGCCGAGCCCGGCGTAGAGCACCGAGTTGCCGAGCCAGCGCAGGTACACCCCGTCGCGGTAGGCGAAGACCTCACCGATGTTGGTGAAGAGCTGGAAGTCGGCGAACCAGAGGGGGTTCGTCGTGAGGATCTGGCTGGTGTCTTTGCTCGAGGCGACGAGCAGCCACCAGAGGGGCAGCAGGAAGTAGATCGTGAAGACGCTCATCACGATCATCGCCGAGAGGCGTGGCACGCGCGGTTCGCGGATGCGTGTGGTGCCGTTCTCCTGGGTGCCGTTCTTCTTGAGGGGGGCGGAGGTGACTCCTGCGGTAGCGCTCATTCCTGTGCATCCTTCCGCTGGGTGTACTTCAAGAATCCGAACGAGAGCACGAAGGTGGTCAGCGCGAGGACGACCGAGAACGCGGCCGCGAGGTTGGTGTTCGGGATCGCCGCTGTTGCGATGACGGTCATGTTCGGGGTGAACGTGCTGGTGACGGCCGAGCTGAACGAGCGGAAGACCTGCGGCTCGGCGAGCAGCTGGAGTGTTCCGATGATCGAGAAGACGGCGGTCAGCACGATGGCGGGGCGGACGAGCGGGATCTTGATCGACCAGGCGATGCGGAACTGCCCCGCGCCATCCAGTCGCGCCGCCTCGTAGATCTCGGTGGGGATCGACAGCAGTGACGAATAGATGATGAGCATGTTGTAGCCGGCATAGACCCAGGTCACGACATTCGCGATCGACCACAGCACGAGGTCGGCGCCGAGGAAGTCGATGTTCTGCGTGATGGCGGTGAACGGCGACAGGTTCGGCGAAAGCAGCGACCCCCACATGATCGCCGCGATGACGCCGGGTACGGCGTAGGGAACGAAGTAGGCGAGGCGGAAGAAGCGGCGGCCGCGGACGAGCGACGAATCCAGCAGCAGGGCGAACACGAGAGCGAGCCCGAGCATGATCGGCACCTGCACGACGCCGAACACGAGCATCCGTCCGACCGATGTCCAGAATGCGTCGCTCTGGAAGACCTGCACGTATTGGGTCAGGCCGCCGAAGACGAGGGTGGCTTCGCCGAACGTGCCCTCGCGCTGCACGACGAGCAGCGATTGCCAGAAGGCGTACCCGATCGGAACGAGATAGAACAGGGCGAACAGGATGCCGAAGGGCAGGAAGAGCGCGAGGATCGCACCCTTGTGGGGGACGCGGATGCGTCGTGCCCGAGCGGTCGGCTCGGCGGTGGGCCCCGCGGATGTCGCGACGGTCATGCGGACTCCTCGATGATGCGGACGCCGCCGGCCGGGACGACGACCCTGCCCGTGACGGATTCCTGGTGGACCAGATCGTGTCCATGCGCCGTGACGGTGGCGTCTTCGGCGGTGTGGTTGATGGCGAAGAGGATGCTGCGTCCCTGGCCCGTGCGACGGATCAGATCGAGTCTTCCGTGATCCGGGAGAAGCTGCGGTACTCCCGCCTCGACGACGAGACGTTGGATCAGCGTGAGGTAGCTCGCGTCGTCCGGGGTCGTCGCGAGGTACCAGGCGGCTCCGGCACCGTGGGCGCGGCGGGTGATCGCGGCGGAGCCCTGCGCGGGTCCGTCGACGAAGGTGCTGAGAACGTCGGCGTCGACCACGTCGATGCGCTCGCTCCAGATCGACCCGATCGTTCCGTCCGACAGGCGGACGGTGGTGTCGGGATGCAGCGGCGCGAACTCTTCGACACGGAGTCCGAGCAGGTCGCGGAACGCGGCGGGGTAACCGCCGAGGCCGACCCGGTCGTTTTCGTTGACCGTGCCGCTCGCAAACGTGATCAGCACGCTCGCGCCGCGCTCGGCCGCGGCGGCGATGTCGTCCGCTTCGCTATCGCGCACGAGGTGCAGGGCCGGTGCGATCACGAGGTCGTAGCCCGAGAGATCGGAGCCCGGGCGGACGACGTCGACGGTGACTCCCGCGGCGTCTAGTGCGCGGTGCGCCGCATGTACCTGGTCGAGATACTGCACCGCCTCGCTGGGGCGACCCTCGCCCTCGAGCGCCCACCAGCTCTCCCAGCTGAAAAGGAGTGCGGTCGATGCGCTCACGCGGGTGCCGGTGACGGGGGCCAGGCGCTCGAGCAATCCGCCGAGCTCGACGCTCTGCCGCCACAGTGCGCTGTCGGTTCCGGCGTGGGGGAGGAGGGCCGAGTGGTACTTCTCCGCGCCCTGCGCGGATGCGCGCCACTGGAAGAAGCAGATGCCGTCGGCGCCGCGCGCGAGGTGGGTCGAGATGGTACGGACGAGCTCGCCCGGAGCCATGGCGATGTTGTACGGCTGCCAGTTCACGGCGCTCGTGGAGGTCTCCATGAGCAGCCAGGGGTCGCCACCGGCCAGGCCGCGGGTCAGGTCGGCGGCGAAGGCCACCTCGCCGGTCGGGTCAGGAAGGCGGCGGTCGATGTAGTGATCGTTGGCCACGACATCCATCTCGCCGGCCCACGTCCAGTAGTCCTGCGTGCGGATGTGCGCGGTGGCCATGAAGTTCGTCGTGACCGGCGCGTCGCTGTGGCGGCGGATGATCTCGGCCTCGGCGCGGTAGAGGGCGAGCCCTGCGTCGGAACTGAAGCGCGCGAAGTCGAGCATCTGACCCGGGTTTCGCAGCGACAGTGCTGCACGCGGGGTGAGGATCTGGTCCCAGGCGCTGTAGCGCTGGCTCCAGAAGCTCGTACCCCAGGCGGCGTTGAGCGCGTCGATCGTTGTGTAGCGGGCTTCGAGCCAGGTGCGGAAAGCGTCCACGCTGGCGTCGCAGTGGCAGAGCGCGTTGTGGCAGCCGATCTCGTTCGAGACGTGCCAGAGGGCGAGCGCGGGGTGCGAGCCGTAGCGTTCGGCAACGGCCTCGACGACGGCGGCGGCGTGCGCGCGGTAGATGGGCGAGCTCGGGCAGAATGCCTGGCGACCGCCCGGGTAGCGGCGCGTGCCGTCCTCGACCATGGGCAGCATCTCGGGGTACGCGGTGCTCAGCCACGGCGGGGGCGAAGCGGTGCCGGTGCCGAGGTTCACGCGGATGCCGTTCTCGTGCAGCAGGTCCATCATCGCGTCGAGGTCGTCGAAGTTCCAGACGCCGGGGGCGGGGTTGATCGAGGACCAGCCGAAGATGTTGATCGCGACGAGCCCGATGCCGGCTTCGCGCATGAGCGCCATGTCTTCGAGCCAGGTCGCGCGGTCCCACTGCTCGGGGTTGTAGTCGCATCCGTAGAGGACGCCCGGGTTCTGGGCGAGATCAGCGACGACAGCGGCGGGCATCCGGTGCGCTCCTTTGCGTAGGTTCTGTGCACGTGCACACATTCGAGCGAAAAACTCGCCCACAGGAAATGTGTGAACGTGCACATGTTGCCACGGGTACGGCGCGATCGTCAAGCGGATGTGCTCGCTAGGCTGTCGAACATGCCCCCGGTTTCCGCTCAACCCCGACGCAGTACGGTGCACGATGTTGCCCACGCGGCCGGCGTCTCGCGAGGAACGGTCAGTCGGGTCTTGAACGGCGGGTACGTCTCGGAGGTGGCCCGCGAAGCGGTCGAGCGGGCCATCCGAGCCGTCGGATACGTGCCCAACAACGCCGCACGTACGCTCGTTCGTCAGCGCACGCAGGCCGTTGGCTTTATCGTGCACGAGCCGCACTCGCTGTTCCTGGAAGACCCCAATATCGGTGGCATCATGCTCGGCACGAACGCGACGCTGTCGGAGGCGGACTATCAGATGGTGTGTCTGGTGGTGGATTCGCGACGCGACACCGACCGCGTGGCGCGTTACCTGTCCGGCGGGTTCGTTGACGGTGTCGTGATCGTCTCGGCGCGACGTGAAGATCCGATCACGGATGTCGTCGAGCGCCTGGCTCTGCCCGCGGCATTCGTGGGTCACCCACCGGGAATCAGTGCCGCCTGGGTGGGCGTCGACAATCGGGGCGCGGCGCGCGAGCTGACGAATCGCTTCCGGGCATCTGGTCGTCGGCGGATCGGGATGATCGCCGCGGCTCTCGATCGTGATTCGGGTTCCGACCGCCTGGCCGGGTTCCGCGAAGCGATGGGCGAGGACTTCGACCCGACGCTTGTCGAAGAGATCGCGCTCTACTCGTACGCGGACGGCGTCGTCGGCATGACTCGTCTGCTCGAGCGGGTGCCCGACATCGAGGGCGTTTTTGCGGCTTCGGATGCCGTGGCCGCGGGTGCCATCGAGGCGATCAAGGCATCGGGGCGACAGGTGCCGGTCGACATCGGTGTCGTCGGTTTCGACGACAGTACGTGGGCGCGGCGCACGGTTCCGGCGCTCTCGACCGTGCACCAGCCCGCCGAGGGCCTGGGGCGTGCTGCCGCCACCGCCGTGCTCGCTCAGCTCGCGGGCGAGAGCTTCTCGGACTCGGGGCAGCTGCTTCCCACCCCGATCGTCTGGCGCGAGTCGGCGTAGGAGGTTCCCACGCTCCCTGAGCTTGTCGAAGGGAGCAGCCAGGCGTTGCGTGCGACGGCGCGGGCCCGGTCGTTGAGCGCCCTTCGGCAAGCTCAGTGGCCGCGGAGCGAGTCGAAATGCTTGCCGCGACGGATGCTGGGGCGGATGGTGTGGTGGGGTCTCGTCATTTCGTCTCGGCCGTTCGGGCCTCGCTCAATGACGGGGACCGGGTTCGCGCAGCGGGTCACTTCGACAGGCTCAATGACGGGGACCGGGTTCGCGCAGTGGGTCACTTCGACAGGCTCAGTGACCGGGTTCGCGCAGCGGGTCACTTCGACAGGCTCAGTGACCGTGTGGCTCAGTGACCGGGGTGTTTCAGAACGGTGGTGGGTCCGTGTTCGGCGTGAAGAGGACCAGCGCGGGTGGGGGTTTGTCGATGTAAACGTGACCGCCGGGTGAGGTCCATTCCAGGACTCCGCCGCCGAGTTGCCGGACGGTCCACGCGGTTTCGCCTTTGAGGGTGTGGTGGCGTTTGCAGAGGCAGGCGAGGTTGCAGACGTCGGTGTCGCCGCCCAACGCATAGTCGAGACTGTGGTCTCGATCGCACCGGTGGGCGGGTTGTCGGCATCCAGGGAATCGGCAGTGCTGATCACGGGCGCGGAGGAACCGTTTCATATCCGCCGACGGCGTATACCGGTCGACGGCGAGGACACATCCCGTGATCGGGTCGGCGAGGACCCGGTCCCATCCGGTCGCGTGTCCCGCGAGTTGCCGGGCCGTGGCGGGGTCGATCGGGCACCGTCCGACCAGTTCGGCGGGCTCGTCCGTGACGCCGGCCAACGCGAGGGCGGGGATGGTGACGTTCACGATCGCTTGGATCGACCCGAGCCCACCAAATCCGTCGGACATTCCCGCGCCGGTCTGGGCGTCGGGTGTGGTGGTGAGGAGCATGTCCGCGACAAGGTCCGCACGGATCTGATCTATCGTCCGCACATCAGACGGGTCGGCGTTCTTGATCGCCTTGGCCTGCTGCGTGATGCGGTCGTGTATCGCGTGGGCGAGTACCGCGGGTTGGATGGTGCTGAACTCTGCCATCCCATCCCCGATGTCCCGCACACCGACACCCCGCGAAGCACGGGCTTCCTGGTGGCTTTCCGTCAGCGTTCGGGGCTGCAGCGTCTCTGCCAGTCGGGCGAGCGCGGACCCGAGCCGTCCGGGTGTCGTCCCCTCAGCCCGGACCACAGCTTCGTGCTCGAACACGGCACGCGCGTCCGCGTCGGTGAGCGGCATCCCGTGCTCCATGATCACCGCGACATGCCGCGCGCTGACCCGGCCCTCATCCCACGCGTCAAACGTTGCGGGGAACGCTTCGGCTAACACGGCGGCGTCGTTCATCCGGCCCTGCACGGTGCGATCGGACATGCACGCCGCGACCGCCAACTCCGCAGCCAAAGCACGAAGAGGCAGTTCTGCCTCACGCGAGGACGTCGACCCCAACTCAGCGACTCGACGCATCCCGAGATCCGCCGCATCCGCCAGCACCCGCGCCTGCGCAGCCTGCGCACGAGCGACCGCCCGCGACGCGTCCGCGAACCGGATCGCGAGGTCACGCGCCTCGGTATCGACGTCGCAGATGTCAGCGACGCGATCGTTGTTCGAATGCATGTTCTAAACTCTACGGATCACCACCGACACCCGAACCCCGAAAAGCTCCCACATCACGCCAGAATCGCGCCGAAAAGATGAGAGTTCTCACATCTCACCGCGCTCGTGTCGATAGGAGAAACGCATTCACTTCGACAGGCTCAGTGACCGGGTCGGCGTAGCAGGTCACTCCGCGGTGGGCTCAGTGACCGGGGCGCTCCCCGAGCCCACCGCGGAGTCCGCGAGATGATGGGCACCATGCCGCGAATCGTGATGGCTCCCGACAGCTTCAAGGGCACCGTGGCGGCGGCGGATGTCGCGGCCGCACTTGCCGATGGCTGGCGTTCGGTGCGCCCCGCCGACGAGATCATCGTGGCCCCCATGGCCGATGGCGGTGAGGGGACGCTCGACGCCATCGCGGTGGGCGCCGCGAGCGTCGCCGGCGCGGTGCGTGTGCACGTCACGGTTCCGGGTCCGGCGGGGGAGCCCGTCGAGGCCGCGTGGCTCCGTCTGCCCGCAACTAACGCAGCGCCCGAGGGTGTCGGCGTGGTCGAACTCGCGCAGACGTCGGGCATCGAGCTGCTCGAGGGACGCCCCCGTCCCTGGACCGCTTCCACGCGCGGGTTCGGCGTCGCAATAGCGGACGCGCTCGCGGCCGGTGTCTCGCGCCTCGTGCTCGCGATCGGATCGAGCGCTTCGACGGACGGCGGAGTCGGGATGCTGCGGGCGCTGGGCGCACGCTTCGTGGACGCCGCGGGTGACCCGATCGGCGACGGCGCGGCGGGCCTCGAACAGCTCGTCGCCGTTGACCTGGGCGACCTCGCCAAACGACCGGCTGGCGGCGTGCGTGTTCTCACAGACGTGACGAACCCGCTGCTCGGCCCTCTCGGTGCCGCGGCGGTCTTCGGGCCGCAGAAGGGGCTCGATGCTGCCGGAGTCGTTCGCGCCGATTCGGCCCTCGAACGTCTCGTCGGGCTGGTGCGCGGGTTCGATCCCGAGACGCCCGGCGCGGGCGCGGCGGGCGGAACGGGATGGGCACTGGGTGTCTGGGGAGCCGAGCTCGTGACCGGCGCGGCCGAGGTCGCCGATCTGACCGGACTACGCGGTGCCGCGGCATCCGCTCAGTTCGTCGTCACGGGTGAGGGTGCGTTCGACTCGCAGTCCGCGGCGGGCAAGGTCCCGGCCTACGTGGCCGGGCTAGCGCCGGGGCGTGCCGTTCTGGTCGCGGGGCGGATAGACCCCACGGCCAATACCTCGGTGTTCGAGGCATCCGTCTCTCTGACCGAACTGGCCGGATCGAGCGAGCGTGCCCTGGCGGAACCGACGGACTGGCTGCGAGCCGCCGGTGCTCACCTTGCACGCGAACTCGGGCCCCGGCTCGACCCGTGCGGTTAGGAGTCCCCGAGCGCGGCCGCGACGACCGCGCGGGCCTCTTCTTGCACCTCGGCGAGGTGTTCGGGCCCGCGGAGGGATTCGGCGTAGAGCTTGTAGACGTCCTCGGTGCCCGACGGGCGGGCGGCGAACCACGCGTGCTCGGTCTGCACCTTCAGCCCACCGATCGCCGCGCCGTTGCCGGGAGCGTGCGACAGCTTGGCCGTGATCGGCTCGCCCGCCAGTTCGGTCGCCGTGACGGCATCCGGTGACAGCTTCGACAGCGTCGCCTTCTGCGCGGGCGTCGCGGGTGCATCAACACGTTGGTAGGCGGATGCGCCGAACTCCGCCTCGAGCTCGGCGTAGCGCTGCGATGGGGTCTTGCCCGTGACGGCGAGGATCTCGGCGGCGAGTAGAGCGAGCAGGATGCCGTCCTTGTCGGTGGTCCAGACCGAGCCATCCGTCCGCAAGAACGAGGCGCCGGCGGACTCTTCGCCACCGAAGGCAACCGAGCCGTCCAGCAGCCCGGGCACGAACCACTTGAAACCGACGGGCACCTCGAGCAGGCGACGACCGAGCGATTCGGTGACCCGGTCGATGATCATCGAGGACACCAGCGTCTTGCCCACAGCCGCGTCGGCCGACCAGCCCGGCCGGTGCGCGAACAGGTAGTCGATGGCGACGGCGAGATAGTGGTTGGGATTCATCAGCCCGGCGTCGGGCGTGACGATTCCGTGACGGTCGGCATCCGCGTCGTTGCCGGTCAGGATGTCATACTCGTGGCGCCGTGCGACGAGGGATGCCATCGCGTTGGGCGACGACGGATCCATGCGGATCTTCTCGTCCCAGTCGAGCGTCATGAATTTCCACGTCGGGTCGACATCGGGGTTCACGACGGTCAGGTCGATCCCGTACACCTCTGCGATCAGGGCCCAGTACTCCACCGAGGCGCCGCCCAGCGGGTCGGCTCCGATGCGGACGCCCGCCTTTTTGATCGCCTCGATGTCGATGATGTTGGCCAAGTCGCGCACGTAGGCGTCACGGAAGTCGTAGCGCCCGAGGCCGTCGATGTCGATGTCGGCGTGACGAACCCGCGCGACCCCCTCGAGACCGGCGGTGATCAGCGCGTTGGCGCGGTCCGCGATCCACGACGTCGCGTCGGTGTCGGCCGGGCCTCCGTGCGGCGGGTTGTATTTGAAGCCGCCGTCGCGCGGCGGGTTGTGGCTCGGCGTGACGACGATGCCGTCGGCCCGGCCCGCATCATCCGCGGGTCGTCCGTTGTTGTAGGCCAGGATCGCGTGGCTGAGCGCCGGCGTCGGCACCCACGCGTCACGCGCATCGACCCGTACATCCACGCCGTTCGCGACCAGCACCTCGATGGCCGTCCGCTCGGCCGGCAGCGACAGCCCGTGTGTGTCACGACCAAGGAAGAGCGGGCCGGAAATGCCCTGGGCGGTGCGATAGTCGACGATCGCCTGGGTCGTCGCCAGGATGTGGTCTTCGTTGAAGCTCGTCGACAGCGACGAACCGCGATGACCGCTCGTGCCGAACGCGACGCGTTGCTCGGGGATCGACACATCCGGCTTGCGGTCGTAGTAGGCGGCGATCAACGCGTCGACGTCGATCAGATCGGATGCTTCGGCTAACTGTCCTGCGCGGCTCATCGTCCTAGTCTGCCTCGCCGGGGCGGCTGGGTCACCTTCTCGGGCGTTACCGGTGCGCCGACGCATCTTCAATGTGTCGCGAGGCCCGCAAAAATAGGCTTCGCACGCGCGGGACTAGGCTGAGTGCTCGTGACAGCCGCCTCCGAACCCGCCCGCCGCACCTACAGCTTCCTCGGGCCCGCCGGCACGTTCACTGAGGCGGCGCTCGCGCAGGTACCCGAGGCCCGCGGTCACCAGTGGGTTCCGGTGCACAACGTCGGTGAGGCGCTCGCGGATGTCGTCGAAGGCCGGTCGGATGCCGCGATGATCGCCATCGAGAACTCGATCGATGGCGGCGTCTCGACAACGCAGGATGCTCTAGCCACCGTCCCCGGTCTGCGCATCATCGGCGAGTACCTCGTCCCGGTGAACTTCGTCCTCGTCGCTCGCCCCGGAACGACGCTCGCCGACGTGTCGCTCGTGGCGGGGCATCCGGTCGCCTACGCGCAGTGCCTGCAGTGGCTGACGCGCGAGCTGCCGGCCCACGCGCACATCCCCGCCGCGAGCAATGTGGCCAGTGCCATCGGGCTTCTCGATGGCACGAGCGATGCCGATGCCGCGATCGCGCCCCCGACCATCACCGAGCACCACGACCTCGAGGTGCTGGCCGAGAATATCGGCGACAATCCGAATGCCGTGACCCGCTTCGTCCTCGTCGGGCGGACGGTCGCGCCCACCCCACCGACCGGGGCCGACAAGACCTCGCTGATCGTCGAGCTTCCGAAGGACTACCCCGGTGCGCTGCTCGAGTTGCTGGAGCAGTTCGCGACCCGCGGCATCAACCTGAGCCTGCTCGCGTCGCGCCCGATCGGCGATGCCCTCGGTCGCTACCGCTTTGTCATCGACGCCGACGGACACATCCAGGATGAGCGGATGGCCGACGCACTACTGGGGCTTCGCCGCTTCAGCCCCAAGGTGATCTTCCTCGGCTCGTATCCGCGCGCCGACCGCGTCGTCGTGCGCTACCCCGACCGGTACTCCGACGACATCTTCGTCGAGGCCCGCGACTGGTTGCGCGGCCTGCTCAGCGGCGAACCCGGCGCCTGAGCCCCGGCATCCGGTTCACCCGTCGCATATGGCGGGTGTTGGGCGCTGAACCCGCCATTCGTGACGGGTGAATCAGGCTGGCGCGTCAGACGACCGGCGCCGACACCTGCTCTGCGATCAGCTCGAGGGTTTGGATGCGACCTTCGGATGTCTCAAGCGGCTCCGCGTCGTAGGCTCCGCCGACGGGTGACAGCATGACCTCGTCGACGCCGTGCTGCGCGGCAAACGCCGCGAGTCCGGATGCCACATCCTCGCCGGTACCGATGAGCCAGCGTGACCGGGCGGCTTCCATGAACGACACAGCCAAGCCGTCGGACAGACCACCGGTGCCGTCGCGCTGCGCCGCCTCTGCCTGCTCAACGGTCTCGAGCGGCGTGAGGGGCTTGTTGGTGCGCAGTCGCGCCATCATCCGCAGTTGCGGGAGGGCTCGAGCATCCGCTTCTTCCGCCGTCGGAGCGGCGACCGCGTTGATCGTGAGCAGTGTCCGCGGCTCGGGGTGCGCTTCGTTCGGCACGTACTGGTCGCGGTACAGCGACAGAGCGCGCTCGAGGCCCTCACCCGAAAAGTGGTTGGCGAAGACGTACGGCAGGCCGAGCGAGGCTGCGAGCTGCGCCGAGTAGTCGCTCGAACCGAGCAGCCACACCTCGGGCGAGGCGGAAGCCGCGGGCGTCGCGTGCACCGTGTATTCGCCTCCGCTGGTGAAGCGGAGCGTCGCGCCGCCGGGCGAACTCATCGCCAGGATGTCGCGAATGTGGTCGGGAAAGCGGTCGACGTCGCTCGTCGCCCCGGACTGGCGGAGCAGCTGCGTGATGACGGGGTCGCTGCCCGGCGCGCGGCCGATGCCGAGATCGATGCGACCGGGCGCGATGGCCTCGAGCGCCGCGAACTGCTCCGCGACGATGAGTGGCGCGTGATTCGGCAGCATGACACCGCCTGAGCCGACCCGGATGCGTTCGGTGCGCGACGCGGCGGCCGCGATCAGCACGGGCGGGGTGGTCGACGCGACGGCGGGCATGTTGTGGTGCTCGGCGAACCAGTAGCGCCGATATCCCAACCGGTCGGCATGAACGGCGAGGTCGAGGGATGCCGCGACCGCTTGCGCGCTGTTCTGGCCCGCGCGAACGGGCACGAGGTCGAGAACCGACAGGGTGGGGGCTGCGTGAGAAGTCATCACGGTGTTTAACCGCGAGGGGCGGGCTCCGCATTCCCGTGAGATCGGGCGGGTCGCTTCGACAGGCTCGGCGATCGAGATCGGGCGGGTCGCTTCGACAGGCTCAGTTGACCGGGAGGCGACGGCCCCTGAGCTTGTCGAAGGGTCCGCCGCACGACCTAGCTCCGCCGCATCCGTTCGTATGCGTCGAGCGCGGCCTTGCGGGTTTCGCCGAGGTCGACGATCGGTTCGGGCGCTCGCCCACGCCCGTACTCCGGCGCCCATCGCCCGATGTACTCGCCGTGGGGGTCGAACTTCTTCGCCTGTAGCTCGGGGTTGAAGACCCGGAAGTAGGGCGCTGCGTCCGCACCGGATCCGGCCACCCACTGCCAGTTGAAGGGGTTGCTCGCGCCATCCGCGTCGACCAGGGTGTCCCAGAACCATTCTTCGCCGTGGCGCCAGTCGATCAGCAGGTTCTTGATCAAGAACGACGCGGTCACCATGCGCACCCGGTTGTGCATGATGCCGGTGTGCCAGAGCTCTTTCATGCCGGCGTCCACCAGAGCGATTCCGGTGCGCCCCTGCTGCCACGTCTTCAGCGCGGAAGGCTTCAGTCGGGGCCAGGGGAACTCGTCGAACTCGCGGCGCAGGTTCACGGTCGCCAGGTCGGGGTTGTGGAACAGCACGTGCGCGGCGAACTCGCGCCATCCGATCTCGGACAGGAATCGCTGAGCCGCGGCGGCCTGCGGCCCGCTCGCACCCTCTGTGCGGGTGACCGTCGCATGCCACACCTCGTAGGGGCTGATCTCGCCCCAGCGCAGACGCGGCGACAGTCCGGACGTCACGCCCGCGGCGGGTTCGTCCCGCGCCCGGTCGTAGTCGTCGAGGTCATCGCGCAAGAACTCGGTCAGCCGAGCGCGTGCGGCGGGCTCGCCCGGTTCCCACGTATCGCGCAGGCCCTCGGCCCAGTCGGGATCGGTCGGAAGCAGGGCCCAATCGTCCAGCGCATCGCTGTCGATATCGGCGGTCCCGGTGAGCTCGCGCGGAGCGGGCAACGATGCGCGCGGTGCCGGAAGGTTACGGCATGCCCGCCAGAACGGTGTGAAGACGGAGTACGGCTGACCGGCGCCGGTGCGGACGGTCCATGGTTCGAACAGCAGCGAGGCCCCGAACGACTCCACGGTCACGTCGTCGTCGCGCAGACTCGACTTGAGCGAGGCGTCGATCTCGCGCTCGGCGCCCCCGTAGCGGCGGTTCCAGAAGACGGCGCCTGCCGAGGCATCCGTCACCGCGTGACGCACCTCGCGCCCCGCCGGTCCGCGCCGCAGAACCAGCTGAACGCCGAGCTCGCGCAGACTCTCGCCGAGTGACGTGAGGCTGCCGTGCAACCACCAGCGCGCGGCGCCACCGAGGGGACGGATGCCGTCCGAGACCTCATCGAGCACGTAGAGAGCGATAATCGGCCCGCCCCGATCCATCGCCGCGCGCAGGGCGGGGTTATCGGCGATGCGGAGGTCGTCGCGGAACCAGACGAGCGATGCGGATGTCATCGTCAGAAGTCGGACGTGTCGTGGCCCTGGGGCACGACGATGCTCAGGCCGCCCTGTTCGATGGTGCAGCGGATGCGTACGGCTTCGCCGAGTTCGTCTCCATCGAGCTCGATCGGCTGGGCGGGCGATGTCGCCAGCTCGATGCCCTCGCCCTGCAGGAAGCGCACCGAGCTGTTGCGACCTCGGCGCTCGAGCACGCGACGACCGGCGCGGAATCGGCGGAGCACGCTGTTGTCCCACCAGACCTTGCGCCAGACGCCCAGCCATCCGAACCATCCGGAAGGCTGGATGACAGCGACGTCCAGCAATCCGTCGACGATGGACGCCTCCGGAATCAGCGCGATGCCAGCGGGAAGGGCGCCGCAATTCGCGAACAGTACGCTCTGCACCTTGGCGGCGTGCAGGCGGCCGCTCTCCATCTGGTACATCACGCGGAAGGGCTTGGCGGTGGCGAGCGAGCGCGCCGCACCGTCGACATACGCGACCCAGCCGACGGTCTTCTTCAGCTGCGAGTTGGTGTTGGCGATCATCGCGGCATCCAGCCCGATCCCAGCCATCACGACGAACGCATGGCGTTCGCGGCTGCCGTCGACCCGGCGGATGTCGGCGAATCCGATGTCGACCGGATGCGTCGTGCCGGTGAAGGTCGCCGCCACCATGGGCTCGGAGTCCCCGAGGGGCAGGCCGAGGTTGCGCGCAAGAAGGTTGCCCGTGCCGCTCGGCACGATGGTGAGGGCGACTCCGGTACCCGACATGGCCTCGGACACTGCACGCACCGTGCCGTCGCCGCCCGCGACCATCACGGCGTCGACGCCCTCGGCGAGGGCCTGCCGGGTGACGTCATCGCCGAGGTCGTCGACGGTCGTCTCGAAGAACAGGGGCTCGGCCCAATCGGCTTCCGCGGAAAGCCGCGTCACCTGGTCACGGAGCCGGTCCTTGTCGACCTTGATGGGGTTGTAGACGAGCGCGGCGCGCTTCTTCGGACGCGGGTCCTCGGCATCCATCGTGGTCGTCTCACCCTCGGGCGTGACCTGGCGAGCTTCTCCGGTCTCGCCGTCCGTCGTGTCGGGCTCGACGTCCTCGGGTTCGCGGATGACGCCGTCGGGTTTTGCCGCTTCTTCGGGGTCGGGCTCGTTCTCCGGGCCGTCCACCGGCTCCGAGTCGTCGTCGAAGCCCTCCGGCAGTCCATCGACGTCATCGAGGCTCTTCGCGTCGTCCGGCACCTCGGTATTCACGGGCGCGTCGTCCGGCGTCTCCGCGGCGTCGTCGGGGGGAGGGGATGAGGCCGCAGTCATGTTCCCCACCCTAGGCTCCGCGGGCGCCACGCCGGGGATCGCGTGGTATTCGCGCAACTAGACTTGACGGATGATCGACCCCGTGCTTCTTCGCGACGCCCCCGACCTCGTCACTCGCTCCCAGGTCGCCCGCGGGCACTCGCCCGAAACCGTGGACGTCGCGCTCGTCGCGGATCGCGAGCGTCGCGCCGCGATCACCGCGTTCGAAGAGCTGCGTGCCGCACAGAACGCGTTCGGCAAGGACGTCGCCAAGGCGCCGAAGGACGAGAAGGCTGCGCTCGTCGCGGAGGCCAAAGGCCTGGCCGACCGTGTCAAGCAGGCGCAGGCCGCCGTCGCCGTTGCGGAAGAGGCCGCGGATGCCGCCTTTGCCAAGATCGAGAACATCATCATCGACGGGGTGCCCGCGGGTGGCGAGGCCGACTTCGTCGAGATTCGCCGTGTCGGCGAGATCCCGACCTTCGACTTCACGCCTCGCGATCACCTCGAGCTCGGCGAGATGCTCGGTGCCATCGACATGGAGCGCGGGGCCAAGGTCTCGGGTGCACGCTTCTACTTTTTGACGGGCATCGGCGCGCGCCTCGAGATCGCGCTCATGAATCTGGCCCTGAACTCGGCCCTCGAGGCCGGGTTCGTGCCACTCATCACCCCGACGCTCGTCCGCCCCGAGATCATGCGCGGCACGGGGTTCCTCGGCGAACACTCGGACGAGGTCTACCACCTGCCCGACGACGACCTGTATCTGACGGGCACGAGCGAGGTCGCGCTCGCCGGGTACCACAAGGACGAGATCCTCGACCTGACGGATGGTCCTCTGCGGTACGCCGGATGGTCGACCTGCTATCGGCGCGAGGCCGGGTCACACGGCAAGGACACCCGCGGCATCATCCGTGTGCACCAGTTCAACAAGCTGGAGATGTTCGTCTACACGACGCCCGAAGAGGCCGAGGCCGAACACGAGCGTCTGCTGGGCTGGCAGGAAGAGATGCTCGGCAAGCTCGGGCTGACGTACCGCGTCATCGATGTAGCGGCCGGCGACCTCGGCTCTTCCGCGGCGCGCAAGTTCGACATCGAGGCGTGGATTCCGACGCAGGATGCCTATCGCGAACTGACCTCGACGAGTAACTGCACGACGTACCAGTCACGTCGCCTCGACATCCGTCACCGCCCCGACGGCGGACGCACGCAGCCGGTTGCGACGCTGAACGGGACGCTCGCGACCACCCGCTGGATCGTGGCGTTACTCGAGACGCACCAGCGTGCCGACGGTGCGGTATGGGTGCCCGAGCCGCTCCGCCCGTACCTGGGTGGGCTCGAGGTCCTGGAGCCGATCGCGTGATCGAAGCTCACGACGCGAGCAGCGACGACGTGGACGCCCGCATCCCCGACACCGGGGAGGTCGAGGTCGTCGAGCGCGACGAAGCCGCCGAGATCATCGAGCACGTCGCCCACGACTCCGCCGACCCCGAGGTCACGACCCTTCCGTTGCTGATCGTGCTCGATATCGACGGCACGATCCTGCTCGAAGACGAAACCCTCAGCCCCGGGATCGTCGAGGCCGTCGCCGACGCCCGTGCGGCGGGCAACGAGGTCATGCTCGCGACGGGGCGCAGCTGGGAAGGCACCCGAGGCATCCTGCGCGTGCTCGAACTCGATCCCGAGTACGTCGTGTGCTCGAACGGCGCCGTTGTGCTGCAGCGCCGTGACACCGGACAGGTGCACTACGAGCGTGTACACACCGAGACGTTCGATGCGACCGAGGTGCTGACGCTGCTGCGGCAACACCTGCCCGATGCGAAGTACCTGGTGGAGCTTCCCGGTGGTGAGCGGTACTACACCGACTATCTCGAGGACTGGAACCTGCTCGCGGCGCACCGCGTGCCGTTCGAGGAGCTCGGCAAGCACCCCGTTTCGCGTGTCGTCGTCGTGTCGCCCGAGCACGCCGAGGGTGACTTCCTGCGCCTCGTCGACGAGATCGGTCTCACCCAGGTGTCGTACGCGATCGGCTGGACCGCCTGGCTCGACATCGCACCGCAGGGAGTCGATAAGGGCACCGCGCTCGAGCTCGTGCGCCGGTGGCTCGACATTCCCCCCGACCGGGTGCTTGTGATGGGCGACGGTCGCAACGACGTCGGCATGTTCCGCTGGGCGCTCGAAAAGGGCGGTCGTGCGATCGCGATGGCTCAGGGCCCCCAAGAGGTTCTGGATGCCGCGGGCGAGATCACGCTCTCGGTGCAAGAAGGCGGCGTCTCGGACATCCTCCGCCGCCTGTAGCCCCGGTGATGGTGCCGCGGACCCGGGTCAATCCCGTTCCGCCGCGCCGAGGCATCCGCTTTCAGGGCCTTGCCAGCACTTCCTGCGAAAATAAGCCGCAACTGTCTGTCGAGTACACTCGGTGCCTGTCGACGAAGTGCTGAGGCTCTTCGCCGGGAGGGTTGTCCGAGCGGCCGATGGACCTGGTCTTGAAAACCAGTGGGCAGCAATGTCCCGTGGGTTCGAATCCCACACCCTCCGCATAATTACCCGGCGGACCCGACCGCCGAAAGGACGCGAGTGAGCGAGACGACCGAGGCCTCGAAAAGGCAGGACGCGAAGCGACGCAAGACCGTCGCGCGTCACGGCAACCTCTCGTCCCCGAGCGTCGGTGGGCAGATCGCGCGATTTGTCGCGGTCGCGCTCGCGGTCGTCCTCGTAAGCGGGGTCGGGGTCATCGGTTACACGACCTACACGGCTGTCGCGGACTTCTCGGCGAGCGCCGTCGAACTCGAAGGGCAGGAGTCCGTTCCGCCCGACATCGGCGAGATCGAAGGTGGCGTCAATCTGTTTGTCGCGGGCACGGATGCGTGTGAGCCCGACTACGCCGCGTACTTCGGCGACCGTTGCACGGGGGCGGATGCCGGCGGCGAACTCAACGATGTGAACATGCTCATACACATTTCCGACGAGCCCCGTCGCGTCACGGTGATCAGCTTTCCGCGCGACCTGATGATCCCGATCCCGGAGTGCACGGACCCCGATACAGGTCGCACGACTTCCGCGATGACGAAGCAGCCGCTGAACTCGACGTTCTCCTATGGCGGCTTGTCCTGTGCCGTCAAGACGATCTCGGAGCTGACGGGTCAGAACATCCCCTTTGCGGCCGCTGTCACGTGGGGCGGTGTGATCGAGATCACCAACGCTGTCGGCGGCGTCGAGGTGTGTATCGCCAACGGCATCAAGGACCCCTACACCGGCATCGACTGGCCCGAGGGCAACAAGTCCCTCGTCGGACTTGAGGCGCTGCAGTTCCTGCGCACCCGGCACGGCGTCGGCAACGGCGGAGATCTCGGGCGCATCTCGAACCAACAGCAGTACATGTCGCGGCTGGCCCGCAAGCTCGTCAGTGAAGAAGTGCTGTCGAACCCGACGACGCTGTTCGGGCTCGCGACGACAGCCCTCTCCAACGTCACCCCGAGTCAGACGCTCCGCAACCCGTTGACCCTCACGCAGATCGCGCTCGCGGTCAAGAATGTTCCGTTCGACGAGATTGTCTTCATCTCTTATCCGGTGAACGGCGACGCCGCCGATCCCGACAAGGTCGTCCCGAACTACACTGCCGCGGACTCCCTGTGGGCGGCGCTCGAAACCAACCGACCTCTGCAGCTCACGGGCAAATCGGGTCAGGGCGACGGCGTGATCGTCGAGACGCCCGCGCCCACCGACCCGGCCGAGCCAACGGAAGCCGCGACTCCGGGCACGCCGGTTGATCCTTCCGAGGAAGCGATCGCTCTGCCGCCCGCAGTCACTGGCCAGACGGCGGCGCAGGAGACCTGCTCGAACGGCAACGTCCGCTGACCGAGGTGCGCCTCGCTTCGTGATGAGGCGCACGTTCGGGTTAGTATTGCCGAGTGCATTCGCGGACGTCCGCGTCGGAATGCCTGGGAGACGTCGCATAGTCCGGCCTAGTGCACCACCCTGCTAAGGTGGAGACCCCTCACGGGGTCCGAGGGTTCAAATCCCTCCGTCTCCGCTCAGGTGGGCTCGTTTCGATCAGGTGAGCCCGTTTCGGCCCGGTTCGCTTCATGGCAAATCGTGGCAGAAATGAATCCCTGATCAGCCTAAGTTCTCACGCGCACCCTCATGTCGTACACATTGTGGGGGCTGTCAGCCTGGTGGCGAGCAGATCGCTCAGTCGTGTGCGTTGTGCCACGAATCTGCCACGAAGGAGACGGAGGGTACGCGCGCCTCGGTCTCGAGACCGGTAGGCGGAATCCCTCCGTCTCCGGGTGCGGCGCAACGCCGCGAGCGACGAGACGCGGAAGAGCCGCTGCCGCTGATTGCGTGCCGTGTCATGCTCGATTCATGGCGCGTACGTGGCTGTCGGTGACGGTGGAGCTTCTGGGTGGGCGGGGTGAGGAGTTGTGGCCGTGGCCGGGTCGGGTGTTCGCAGTGGCACCCTCGCACACGTTCAGCGATCTGGCGGATGCGATCGATGACGCGTTCGCGCGGTGGGATCGCGCGCACCTCCAGGTGTTCACGCTTGCCGATGGTCGCGTGCTCACCGATGGCGAGACCGGGCAGGAGATGGCATCCAGTTCCTTCGGGCCAGTCGTGGCCGCGCTGGATATCGCGTCGGTGAAGGTGGGACGGTTCCTGTCACTCGGTGCCGAGTTCCAGTACACGTTCGATCTCGGCGACAACTGGGTGCACCGATGCGTGGTCGGTGAGCGCAAAATCGACCCGCTCGACGAGCTCGGGATCGTGCCGGACAAGCCGTTGCCCTACTGGGGATGGGGGAGTATCCCTGACCAGTACGGCAGAAACTGGGCAAGTGACGACGGCGAAACGCCTACGCCAGAGCAGCCAAGCGTTCTCCATCCCATGGGGACGAATCAGTGGCCCGCTGGGGGCGCTGTCCCGGAACTCGATGTGCGGGCCGTGCGTGCGGCCGTCGCTGCAGGTGATTCAGCCGGTTTCCTCGACGCGCTCACCGGGAGGGAGATCGATGACGCGCTCCAGCAACTCGGCTCCGGAATGGCGATGGCGCTACGCAGTCGACGACTGCAGGCGGAGGCGGTGGCGCTCTCGGTGATCAACCGGCTCACGTGGCGGAGCGGCCCTGGCGACGGGGTGTTGGCGGAAGACCTGTTGGCGCTGCTGCGGCGCGAGCCACCGACGGCCCGAACTGCCCCGGTCGATCTCGACGCGCTCAGCATGCTCCTGGAAGGGGATCTGGGTGAGTCGAGCACGGTCTACATCGACATCCTGACCGGTGAGGTCTACAGCGGTGACCTCACCGACCCGGCGCTGGTGGGGGAGGATGCCGCCATCGACGTCGACGCAGAACCCGACCAGTGGGTCTGGCTCGAGCGCACCGGATCGCCGGATGCGTGGGAGGACATGCAGGAGTTTGCGCTCCGTCAACGCGATCGTGCGCTCCGCGACCGACTCACCCACGCGATCGAGGGCAGCGGCGCGTTCCGGCGATTCCGTGACCTCGTCCACGAGGAGGGCCTCGTTGCCCCGTGGCAGCTCTTCTCGGATGACCGCCGCTGGGGCCGTGCCCGCGACGCGCTCGCGGATGCCGGCATCCGCGTCCCCTGACCTCGGACGAAGGTGTTTGTTCTCTCGATCCCGAGTGGGCTGTCGGATGCGCGTGCCAATGCAAGCTGTTGACGGCGTGTATTGGCCTCGTGATCGTCATGGCGGCCGCTGATGAACGCTGAACTCGACTCCGTTCTGGGGCACATCTTCGAACGCGATGACATCCACTCGCACACGGCCTCGGGCTGTTCGGCTGAATGCCACGATAACATGCGGCCATATGTCAGTTATCGATTCGGCTGAACGCCAGTCTCGGTGTACGCTTCGTGAGTGAGCAAGTTCATCGCGCGACGACTGAGTCCGGTCGTTCGGCAACGCGTCGACGAGACGCCGGTGCTCCTTCTGGAAGGTCCCCGCAGCGTCGGGAAGTCGACTCTGCTCGCTGAACTCGCGACCCAGACGGGCGCGCCGATCTTCGATCTCGACGAACGGGAGTACCTGCGTTTGGTGCAGGTCTCGCCGACTGCGGTGACGGGCGAGGCGTTGCCGGTGCTGATCGATGAGTACCAGAAGGCGCCCGAGCTCCTCGATGCCATCAAGGCTCGGCTGAACAGAGAGACGCACCCGGGCATGTTCGTGCTTGCCGGATCGGCGAGCTACGACTCCTTGCCGGCGGGTACCCAGGCACTCACTGGCCGGCTCCAGCGTCTCGCGGTGATGCCATTCACCCAGACTGAGATCGATGCCACGGATAACCATTTCGTCGAACGGGCTTTCGCGGGCGAGATTCGGCACAGCCCTCGGGCAGGCGCGGCGGGCCGGCTCGACTACGTCCGGCGGGTGATGCAGGGTGGAATGCCGCTGGCGCTTGCCGCTCCGTCGATCCCCGCGCGTGACAGATGGGTGCAAGGGCACATCCGACAATCTCTCGAGAAGGATGCCGGAGAGCTGCGCCGCATCTCCCGTAAGGCCGACTTGCCGCAGGTGCTTACGCGCGTTGCATCCCAGACCGCTGGTTTGCTCAACCTAAGCAAGATCGCTCAAGGGCTGGACGCGTCCCGGACCACCATCAGCTCCTACGTCGCGCTTCTCGAGTCCCTCTTCTTGATCAGCACACTTCCCGCGTGGGGGATGACTGTCTCTTCGCGCAGCGTCGCGGCGCCGAAGATTCACGTCGTCGATTCCGGGATTGGTGCCGTGCTGCTGCGCCTCAGTGAGAGCAAACTCGAACGCCGAGACCCGTCCGCGCTGACTGAGTTCGGGCACCTGCTGGAGTCGTTCGTTGTGCAGGAGGTGCTCCGCCAGGTGACATGGCTCGATGATGTGGTGACGGCGGGTCACTGGCGTACCCGCGACAACGACGAGGTCGACCTCGTGCTCGAACGCAGTGATGGCGCCGTTATCGCAATCGAGGTGAAGGCCGGTGACCACGTCGATGGCAAGCAGGTCGCTCCAATGCGCAAACTTAGGGAGCGACTCGGCTCTGCCTTCATTGCTGGGATCGCCTTCCACCTAGGAACCATCGGATACGAACTTGACGATCGCATCCACTCCGTGCCGGTCGAGCGACTATGGATCTGACCGGTTACTGGCAGCTTTGTGGCCGCCACGTTTCCGCCACGAATCGAACCCCATCGACCTGACCGAACCGGCAGAACTCGACATCAGCAGCCGCGGATTCATGCGGTTTCGATCAGCACGTTTGCCATCCGCGCGATTTCAAATCCCTCCGTCTCCGCCACAAAACCCTGATCGAGCGGTGTTTCCGGGCTCTTCTGCCACGGAACTGCCACTCTTGCCGAGATCGCGGTACTCGGTGGCTTGGGCAGATCGTCCGGCTGAGCTGGTCGGCGCTGCGCTGTCTGATCATGCTGGCCTTTGCAAGGACGCGCTTGCGGGGCGCCGGACGTGGGATCGAGAGCGCGAACCCCTCGGTCCCCTGACCTCCGAGCCGCTCCCTTGGGCGCGGACGGTCACGTACTGGGGTGACCTGGATTCGCCTGGCTTCGCCATCCTCAACCGACTTCGTGCCAGGGGAGTGGAGGCAAAGTCGGCGTTGATGGATGCCGTGACCCTGTTTGCGCACCGTGATCTCTGGGGGCTCGACCCGGACCCGAATGTCGGCGTATTCGAGCGACTCACGCCCGCCGAACGCGCAACGCTCCAGGCGCTGAGCGCCGAGGGCAACATTCGCCTCGAGCAGGAGCAGATTGCGTGGAGCTACGCGCTCACCAGACTTGGAGTCTTGTGAGCCGGCTCAGCCATGCGTCGTACCTGTCAGCGCTGCGTGATAACGTAATCGCAGAAAACGCAAACTCTTGCGTTCACGTGTATTGAGGTGATTCTGGTGTCTCGCGCTACAGCCGTTGAGGAGACGTATCTCCCGAGCGGGGCCAATGAACTGGCTCCCATCATGGACTTTCTCGCGGCTCATGAGGCTGCGGGTCGAGTCGCTCCAGAGCCGCGCTACTTCCTCGCGGGTACTCGGCCGGGGGATCAGGTGGAGCTTCCGGAAGAGGTCTACTTGGCGCTCCGGAAAGTGGTGGATGCGATGCGGAGCGGGCTCGCAGTCTCGGTGGTGCCGCACACGACCCGTCTGACGACGCAGCAGGCGGCCGACCTGCTCAACGTCAGTCGCCCGACTGTTGTGAAGCTCCTCGACGAGGATGAGATCCCGTTCGAGAGGGTCGGAACGCATCGTCGAGTGCTTCTCGCAGATTTGCTCGACTATCGCGAGCGCCGTCGGGAGCGTCAGTATGACGTCTTAGCGGCGACCCGCGACGGCGTTGATGAAGACAACGTCGAGCGGGCGCTGGAGGACCTGAGGGAGGCGAGGAAGGCGGTAGCAGTGACGCGAGCTGCCCGGAAGTGATCACACCCGGCTGACAAGATGGGGTTGTGTTCACGGCGACCCTCGACACCAGCGTGCTGTGGCCGAGTTTGCAACGCGACTTTCTGCTTTCCCTCGCAATCGAGGGCGCCTACCGTCCAACCTGGAGTTCCGTGATCCTCGAGGAGCTCGAGTTCCACGAGGAGGCCAAGCTCTTCAGGCGGGGAGCGTCGGCGGGAGAGGCGGCCCGGCGTGCGGTGACGCTCGTCGCCGCGATGCGTCGCGAGTTCGCCGATGCCGCGGTCGAAGGCTGGGAGCCACTGGAAGGGACGTACGGTCTTCCGGATCCAGACGACGAGCATGTCGTCGCCGCGGCCGTCATCGCGGGAGCCGGCGCGATCGTCACCGAGAACACGAAGCACTTTCCGCAGGACAAGCTTCCGATGGGCATCCAAGTGCTGACCGCGCGGGAGTTCGCGAAGAACACCGTTGCGCTCAACCCGACCAACGCCCTGGGCGCCATCCAAGAGATTGCGCGACGTTCCGGGCGCCACGGTCCTGCGATGACCGCAGAGGACATCCTCGACATCCTGCGCGATCGGTACCGCATGATCGAAGCCGTCGACATGATGATCGAGGCGACTGAGGATTAGTGGGATCGGCCCTTTGGGCGCGATCGAGCCCGCAACCGTGTCGTCGAACGTGCCACGTTTCTGCCACGAATCGAATCCGACTCAACTGATCCGAACGGCCCACGGGTAGGTCAGGGTCTCCGCCAGTTTCAAGTACTTTTTCGGCCCGGTTCGGCTCGTTTCAACCGTGTTGACGCCGGTCCGGACGTGCCGAGTTGTTCTCATGTCTGACTTGGGTTTGTGCTCTGCATCGGCGTCCTCGAATCGACCGTGCCGCAACACCGCCCTAATCTGCGTGATCTAGGCCCTGAACGCGGCAGAAGTCTGACGTGAGAACACTCTGAGAACCGGTGAGACCGAGGGGCATCACCCCTGCATCTGCATGAGACCGTGGATCTCGGTCTCGATACGGCGCCGTCGATCGAATCCGCCCCGGCGAGCATCCCAGCGACCAGCGCCATCGCCTTCGAGCCCGCGTTCGCGCCCTTTGCCCGTCGGTACGCACAGCCGGCCGTGCGCGAGCTCGTCGAGCCCCGCCGACCTGGCCAGCCGAAGCATCGGGACCAGCCCCGCAGAAGACACGAGATTCGGATCATCGAAGACCGCGGACACCGCGGCAGGAGCATGCTTGAATTGCATCTACGAGATGCCTCTCGGATCGTTTGAACAGTGGCCTAGATAATCACTATTCTCCCTGATCTGAGGGGCATTTCTACGTCACGACGCTCGCCCAGAACCCAGCCGCATGGGTGGATCGAGGCTTAGGGGGGATCGGAATTAGAAGGAGGAGGCCCACACCGAAGAGTGCGAAGAATCCGATGGCACCCAGAGTCAAGGAGGGGTCCGGAGGAACAGCAATAGTTCCGCCGGTCGCTGCCGGGAACGTGCACTCCAGTCCTAGCGGAATCCAGCTGAGTCGACCGGATGGTTGTGCCGCCTCGGAGACGAGAGCGCCTTCCGGCGCCTGCGCGTAGAGGCAATTATTCGCGGGGTTGCGGTAGATGAGCGACACCACCGTGAGCAATACCAATAGAGCGGCCGCCCCGCTGACACTCAGCGTCCAACCCAATGCCCGTCTCAGTTTCAACTGAGCCTCCTGCTCCATCGACAATCAAGTGTCCCGAAAGCCACCTAAGAAATCTGTCGGCTATCTGGGGGACACGAAAAAGAGGCACGAGTCAGGTCCGCCAACCGCCGGTTCTCCGCCTCCAGCAACACGATCCGCGCCGCTTCCACCGGCGCCGGCGCGGACGCCGGGTCAGGGTGCTGCTCGCGGTACGTCTTGACCCAGTACCCAGCGAGCTCTCGTTGATCTCGAGCTCGCGAGCGACCTGCGCGATCGGCCGATTCCCGACCACTACGAGCTGGACCGCGTCAGCCTTGAAGTCCGCGGTGAACTTCCTTCGATTCGTAGACATCTCGTCCTGTCGTTCCTTCCTCATAACGACTGTCTACGAAAAGTGTCACACCCCATTCTCCGCCACGAAAGCTCAATGCTCGTTGGACGCGGGCGTCAGCCTTTTACTTTCGCGCTTGCCCGCGTGGGGAGTTCGATGCGGAGAGCCGTTCCCTCGCCGAGAGCCGACGACAGGGAGATGTCGCCTCCATGTGCGCGGACGATCTCGCGGGCGATGGCGAGTCCCAGGCCCGTTCCCTGCACCGCTTCGTTCTGAGCATTCGTCGCTCGGAAGAAGCGGTCGAAAACGAGCGGGATCTCGTCCGCCGGGATGCCCATCCCCGTGTCGGTGACGTCGATCGTGACGCTCCGAGTGCCGTTCGGCGCTCTGGCCGGCATCACCTCGACGTCGACGCGCCCCGATGTCGGCGTGAACTTCACCGCATTTTCGATCACGTTCGTGAACGCCTGTTCGAGCTGGTCCTCATCACCCTCGACGAATGTCGTGACAGCGCCGCCTATCCGCAGGCTCACGTTTCGAGAGTCGGAGAGGGGTCGCAGCGATTCCTCGACTCGGTGCAGCATCGGCCCGATCTCGAAGCACAAGATATTCGGGGCAACACCGACGGAATCGAACCGTTCGAGAACCAGCATGTCGCCCGCGAGGTCCTGAAGACGGCGTGCGCTGCGCTCGATCACCGACAGCCTGTTCTTCGTGACCGGGGGCAGCTGCGCTTCGTCGTCATCGAGCACCAGGTCGAGATAGCCCAGTATCGAGGTCAATGGCGTCCGCATCTCATGGCTGACGGTATGGATCACGTCGTTCTTCGACTTGTCCAGCTTCTTCAGCTGGCGTACCAGGTGCTCTTGGCTCTCCAACAGGCGGGCGAGTGTCGCGTGGCGCGACATCACCGTGAATGCGGCCAGAGCGACCGTGGCAGCGGCCAGCACCAACGCGATCGCGGGCGCACGGTTCTGGGTGGCGAAGAGCAGCACGCCCAGGCCGGCCAGGACGGCCAGGGCCGGGACGGGAAGAATTCGCACGCGCGAGGTGGTGGGGCGGGGGTCGGGTGCGAGCCGAGTAACCCCGTCCACCCAGATCGCCGCACAGGCGATCGCGGCGGTCCACGCGGCGTCGAGCGGGGTGCCGGTGGTGTATCCGCCCGTGTGTGTCAGGAGGGCATAGGCGATGTCCGCTCCCGCGAACAGAAGGAACCCGAGGACGAGGAACTGCCATCGAGGTCCGATTCTTAGGGCCGGTGACGCGGAGATGGCCACGACAACGGTGATCAGGAGGAGGTCGAAGAGGGGGTACAGGGCGGCGATGGCGCCGTTGAGCGGGGCAGCGACCGTCGTTGCGTCTGTGAAGACCGGGCCGAGGACGACGGCGAGCACGGCGGCCGCACCCAGCGACGCTACCGCTCCGTCGAAGAGCGCGGATTTCATCGAGCCGTGCGACTGGCGCACGACCAACACCAGCAGGGCAGCCATCGTCAGGGGGTAGTAGAGGAGGTAGCCGAGGTCGGCAAGCGATGGCGAGGCGAGTTCACCGGAGGAGTCCATCGCGAGGGCGTAAAACGTGTCACCGGCGGCGTTGAACGTCACTCCGGCCGCGGCGAGGATCACCTCCGGTCGCGAGAAATCCGTTCGCACCGCAACGAGCCAGAAAACACTGACCGGGACCCATTGGGCAGTAATCGACAGCCCTATATTGACCAGCGCGGAGGCAGGGTCGCCAGGACGCAGGAGCGCGCCGAAGTAGACCAGGTTGACGAGCACAGTGAGAGTGAGAAGCGCGCGGATGGTGCCGTTCAGACGTCCCCCGCCGACGCGTGACTGGTAGGTGAGGGTGGACTCGCTTGCAAACGACAAGGTCGCACCTCCAATCGCCTCACCAGCATCGCGGACCGGCTGATGTGCCGTGCCGGCTCTGTTCGCGCCTCTGCGAATGTCATCGGCTGGTGAGTGGGTGTTTCGACTTCAGCGTAGTACGTGATCTCGTTCTCGCTGGGGGATGGGTGAAGTAATGACGTCGCTCCACGACCTCGAGGCCCTCAACCACGCGATCGCCGCGCCGGCTCAACACGATCGCCGGATCTGTCAACGCCCCACCCGCGGCGTGGTGAGTGCGTTTGACTGTGCCGAACAAACCCCAGACGTGGGATCCTCGCGCAGGAAAACGCCACCATGACCGCTTCATCCTCTGGTTCATCATCGGCAAGGACGCATCGGCGGTCGAGGACATCGCGCGCAACCCGAACGTAGCGCTGCTCAAGATCGATGCGCTGAGCGGCGAGTACTGGGACAGCCCGGGCGGCAAGGTCGCGACCCTCGTCTCGCTCGTGAAGAGCAAGCTCACCGGCGAGGAGTTCGAGGCAGAGAACGAGAAGTTCGAGCTCTGAGGCAAGCGCCGGGTCTTCGGCGGCGTCCAGAACGTAACAAGGTCCGCACGATCGCGTCACCTGGCCGAAACAGGACGTTCCTACGGTTGAACTAACCAATTCACTCGGGCGGAGCAGCAAGCGTACGAGTGGCTCGATCTGGAAGTTCCTGACCGGACGGATCCCTCCATGGCCTCTGCTGCACTCGTCACCGCACCCACCGCGACCGCCACTCGGGCGCCGTCAACGACGACGGGGGTCGGAGTTGCGCCGGGGCCGAAGACGGCGGTCTCAATCCGTGCGGCAGACAAGATCTTCTCGCTCGGCCGGGGCAAGCAGTTGCAGGCCCTCTCGCAGGTGGACATCGAGATCGAGGAGGGCGAGTTCGTCGCCATCATCGGTCCGTCCGGGTGCGGTAAGTCGACGGTCCTGCGCCTCGCCGCGGGGCTCGATGAGCCGACGAACGGAACCGTTGAGATCTTCGGTGCCGAGCCGCGTCAGCTGGCGAAGCAGCACCGGCTCGGCGTCGCCTTTCAGGAGCACGCCCTGCTGCCGTGGGCCTCGGTGCGTTCGAACATCACGCTCCCCTACAAGGTCGCCGGTCGGAAGGTCGACGATGCCCGGGTCGACGGACTCATCGAGCTCGTCGGGCTCAGCGGTTTCGAAAAGGCGCGGCCCAAGCAGCTCTCGGGCGGCATGCGTCAGCGTGTGTCCATCGCACGCGCCCTCGTCCTGAGCCCGGATCTGCTCCTCCTCGACGAACCATTCGGCGCACTCGATGCCGTTACCCGACGCCGGATGAACGCCGAGCTCGCGCGGATCTGGGGCGAAGAGAAGATCACCTCGATCCTCGTCACCCACGATGTCGACGAGGCGCTCATCCTCGCCGATCGGATCATCGTGATGACCGGTCGCCCCGGGCAGGTCCGCGAGGTGAAGAAGGTCGACTTCCCTCGTCCCCGGGATGCCGAGACCACCCGCTCTCCCGAGTTCCATGCTCTCGTCGACGAGCTCACCTCGCTCCTCGATGCCAGCGAGAGTGCTGCGGCGTGAAGCCCACCCGCAGATCCACGAAGGTCATCTACGGGGTCGTCGGCAGTATGCTGCTGATCCTGGGCGCCGAACTCATCGGACAGTTCCAGCTCGCCGGCCGGGCGTGGCCCCCATTGACGGATGTCGTGGCCTACGTCTCGACGCCGGCCGGCGCGAGCCTCGTCTGGCGGAACGCACTCGTCACGCTCTCGGCCGCCGCCCAAGGCTTTGTCCTCGGTGTCGCCGTTGCCGTGATCGGGGCAGCGCTCGCGCTCGTGGTACCGCTGCTGCGTCCGGGATTCGATCGTTTCGCGGCCATCCTGCACGCGGTACCGACCATCGCCTTGGCGCCGCTGCTGATCACGACCGTCGGGCGTGAGGATACGCCGATGGTGATCGCGGCACTCAGTGTCGGCTTCGTCATGTTCGTCACGATGACCTCGGGCTTCGCTCACACGAGTGCCGCGCACGAAGACGTGTTCACCGTGCTCGGCTCGCAGCGCATCCAGCGCCTCGCCCGGCTCGAAGTGCCACAGGCGATTCCCGCATTCTTCGACGGCCTGACGCTCGCAGCTCCCGCCGCGGTGCTCGGCGCGACGATCGGCGAATGGTTCGGTGCCCCGATGGGCTTGGGACTGGTTCTCGTCAGCGCCATGCAGAACTACCAGATGGCCCTGCTCTGGTCGGCGGCGCTGGCGGCGACCATCATGTCGCTCGCGGCATACCTGCTCTTCGTTCAGCTGCAGCGTGTCGCCGTGCGGAGATTCGCATGAGCCGCCTGCGTGCGTTCGGGGTGGGACTGCTGCACCTCTGGCCGATCGCCATGATCCTGATCGCCTGGGACCTCTGGATCGTCTTGAACGACTACACGTCGACCGTCGCCCCTCGCCCGTGGAACGTCATCGCCGACCTCACGGCGGGATTCGGCGACTACCTGCCCTCCGTGCTCTACACCCTCGGTGTTTCGCTGGGCGGGTTGATCGGCGGCACCCTCATCGGTTTCGTCGCCGGTATCGCGGTGTGGTGGTCGGCCGCGCTGTCAGGCGTCGTGACACCGACCGCCCTCGTCATCCGCTCGGTTCCGATCACCGCGATGATCCCGATCATCGCCCGGATCGTCGGCTACGGCGACGCGGCCGTGATCACCTCGACCGCGCTGATCTGCTTCTTCCCGGCCTTCGTCTTCACTCTGTCGGGACTGGCTTCGATTCCCGAAGCCGGTGCGGATCTGTTCCGAGTCATGGGCGCAAACAAGCTGCAGGTCCTCGGACGCCTCGGCATCCTGCATGCACTGCCGAACCTCATGATCTCGGTGCGCATCACCGCCCCGACCGCCGTGCTGGCAGCCATGCTCGCAGAGTTCCTCATGGGCACCAACGGGCTCGGCGCCCTGTTCTCCGAGTCGCGCAGCTACATGAACATGGAGCGGGCCTGGGGGACGGCCCTCATCGCGACCATTGCGTCCGTGCTGGTGTTCCTGGGTGCGCGCGTGCTCGAGCGTCGCGTGGACGCGCGCGTCACCTGATCCATTTCGATCCCTGATCCGTCCCGATCCAGGTAGCGCAGGGGCGCGACCGTAGCGGGAGCCTTGCCGAAAACAGCCCACTCGACCCGAAATCGCCCGACCAGATGCCCCAACCCACACAAGGAGCCACATGTCGCACCGTCTGTCAGCCGCCGCACCACAGCGCCGCAAGCGCATCTTGACCGCATCCTCGTTCGCGCTCGTCGCCTCGCTGGCACTCGCCGGCTGCGCGGGGGCGGCGGGTGACGCCGAAAGTGCGGAGGTCGGGGAGGAACTCACCACCATCCGGGTCTCGCTCGGCTGGATCAAGAACGTCGAGTGGGGCGGATTCTGGATCGCCGATGCCGAGGGCTACTACGCCGAAGAAGGTATCGAGGTCGAGTGGATCGGCGGTGGGCCGAACGCTCCCACCACCATGGCGACCGTCGCCGCGGGAGATGCCGACCTCGGCATCGTGCCCGGAACGCAATCCTGGCTGCAGACCTTCGCCGACGGAAACGATTGGACAGCGATCGGCGCACTCTTCCAGGAGAGTCCTGGCGCGCTTGTATCGCTCGCGGACGATCCCGTCACCTCCGCCGAGGACATGGTCGGAAAGACGGTGCTCGGCCAGGAGGGCACCCAGATCAACTACGACGCCGTCTTCGCGCTCGCGGGTCTCGAGCCCGATTACGAATTCATCCCGGTCGGCTACGACATCGCCCCGCTCGTGGATGGCCAGGGCGTGGCATACACGGCCTACGCGACCAACCAGCCGATCATGCTCGAGGAGCAGTACGGGCTCTCTCCCGACGACTACGTCGTGACCCTCTATGCCGAACTCGGCATGCCCCTCTACGGCAACGTCGTCTACGGCGACTCTGCGTACATCGAAGAGAACGGCGATCTGATGGAGGGCTTCTTGCGGGCATCCATCCGGGGCTGGGAAGAGAACGGTGAGGACTTCGCCGTCGGAGCCCAGCTGTCGGTCGACGAGTACGGCGCCGATCTCGGCCTCGACATCGTCCAGCAGACCCGTGAGAACGAACTGCAGCAGCCGTTGGTCGTGGGGGAGTACGGCGACCCGCTGTTCTGGATGGACCCCGAGCTGATGCTGGAGCTGATGTATCCGGGCCTCGAAGCGGCCGGCTACGCGGATCTTCCGGACCCGAACGACTACATCGACATGAGCTACCTCGAGGCGGCCCACGCGAGCCTCGAATAAACCCGTGAGGTGGGGCTCGGGTGTTCATCCCGGGCCCCACCGCCCACCCCGATCACTTCGATAGCGAGAGAGAAACGCATGACCCTCACCGAGTCCCTCACCTCCGATGCCGCCACCGTCAGAGACCTACAGGCCCTACCCAAAGGGCACCTGCATCTCCACATGGAGGCGGCCATGCGGCCGGGCACACTCGTCGACCTGTCGGGTGCGCTCGGGATCGAGCCCGTCGTGACGAGCGGATTCTCCGGGTTCACCGCGTTCAGCGAGACCTACCGCGGTCTGCTCGCGGCCATGGATCACCCCGACCACCTCGGCATCCTGATGGACCAGATCTTCGAAGATCAGGCGGCGGAGGGTGTTGCCTATCTCGAGCTCGGAGTGAGCCCTCGCTTCTACGCCGGGCGGTACGGATCGCTCGAGGCATCGCTCGCCGAGATGCTCGACCTCGCGCGGTCCGCTTCGGCGACCCACGGCGTTGCGTTCGGTTTCATGCCGACGATCGATCGCACCGCCGGGCTCGAGAACGCGATCGAGGTCGCTCGTGCCGCGGCGCGGTTCGCCGGCGATGGCGTCGTGTCGCTCGGACTCGCCGCGGACGAACGCGGCTTCCCCTGCGCCGACTTCGCCGATGCCTTCGCGATCGGCCGCGCGGCGGGACTGCAGTCGACACCCCATGCGGGTGAGCTGGTGGGACCGGAGTCCGTCTGGGAGGCGATCGACGTCCTCCGGGCGGATCGGATCCTGCACGGCGTGCGGGCGATCGAGGACCCGGAGTTGGTGGCACTCCTGGCTGAGCGCGGCATCCCGCTCGACGTGTGCCCGACGTCGAACGTGCTGCTCGACGTCGTGGCCGAGATCGGCGAGCACCCGCTGACGGTCCTGCTGGATGCCGGCGTGCGGTGCTCGATCAACGCCGATGACCCGATCCTGTTCGGCCCCGACATCCTGGCCGAGTACGAACTGTGTCGCACCAGCCTGGGCATGACCGACGAGCAGCTCGCCGCGTGCGCGTGGACGTCGATCGAGACGACTCTTGCCCCCGCAGACGTCAAGGCCGCGGCGAAGACCGCGATCGACGGATGGCTTGCGGCATGAGCAAGACACTGCACTTCGGCGTCTTCGAGGTCATGGGCCCCCAGGTGGGTGGCACCTACAGTTGGGCGCACCCGCGCAGCGAGGGCCTGTCATACCTCGACCCGCAGCATTGGATCCGGATGGTGCGGATCCTCGAAGACACCGGGTTCGACTTCCTCTTTTTCGCGGGGGGCTACGGCTATCCGCTGATCGACGGCGACTTGCCCCATGTGGCGACCGAGAAGGCCATCAACTTCCCGAGCCTGGACCCGGACTACCTGATTCCGATCCTCGCCCAGCACACCGACCGGCTCGGCTTCGTCGTGACGCAGTCGACGGGCCTGGATCATCCCGTTCAGCTCGCCCGTCGGCTCTCGACCCTCGATCATCTGACGGGTGGACGCATCGGCTGGAACATCGTCACGGGGGCGTCGCAGAACGCGATCGCCGACGTGTTCGGTCACGACAGCATGGTGCCGCACGACACCCGCTACGAAATGGCGGCGGAGTATGTGGAACTCGCCGCTCGCTTCTGGGAAACCGCGTGGGATGACGACGCCTTCGTCGGCGACGCCGCGTCGGGCGTCTTCGCGAGGCGCGACGGGGTGCACCGCGTGACCTACGACGGCGCGCACTATCGATCGCGAGGATACTTTGGCGCACCGCCCTCGCCCCAGCGCACGCCCGTGCTCTTCCAAGCCGGCACATCACCGGCTGGCCGAGCTTTCGCCGCCTCGAACGCCGAGTGCGTGTTCGTGCAGGCGACGACCCCCGCGCGGACGGCCGCGGCCGTCGCCGATATCCGCCGCCTCGCCAGCGAGGCCGGTCGCGACCCCGAGGCCATCACCCTGATGTGCGGCCTGACCGTCTTTGTCGGCGAAACCGAAGCCGATGCGCTGCGGTACGAAGCCGAATTCGATGCGATGCAGACCGACGAGATCGTGGCGTCGCTGTACGCCGGCAATACCGGCATCGATCTGCTGGCGCTCGACCCCGACAAAACACTGCACCAGGTACTGGATGCCGGCGGGCCCATCGGGCAGATGGGTACGAGCAACATCGAGCGCTTCCTCGGTGACGCCGAGGGCACGGGTGCGCCGACCGTGCGAGAGATCCTCGACCAGTTGCGCGGCCGGGGGACGCGCGGCTTCCGTATCGTCGGAAGCCCGATCCAGGTGGCGGATCAGATCGAGTCGCTGATCGCCGCGACCGACCTCGATGGTTTTCTGATCGAGCCGGTCTTTGCGCCCCACGACCTCGAAGACTTCGGGCGGCTCGTGATGCCGATCCTGCGCGAACGCGGCCGGCTTCGCGACGGCGAGGCCGGCAACACGCTCCGCGCGCGGCTGTCGGAGACCCCGGGCAATGACCGGCTCGGCGCGGCGCACCCCGTCATCGCATCCCCCGTGACCGCGGGTTGATCGGCACCCGACAGGGCTCCGATCCGCCGCCCGTAAGATGAGCCGGGTGGAGAACACGCCGGAGCGTCAGCGCCTGCTGGGCTTGGTTGTCGACCTCATCCTGCGCGATGGGGTCATCGATCTCAGCCTGAGTGCGATCTCACGTGCGATCGGCTCGAACAATCGCATGCTGCTCTACTACTTCGGCTCGAAGCAGGAACTGATCGGCGAGGCGGCGCTCGTCGCGTTCGACAGCTTCCCGCGGTTGCGTGACATGTTCGCCCGACTGAGCCAGCCGGGGGATCTCGAGCAGCGCTTGCTCACAGCGTGGGACGATCTCGCCGACCCCGACAGCCGGCCGTACGTCCGACTGTTCTTCCAGCGGTTCGGCATCGCCATGCGCGATCCGGACGACTGGGGCGATTTCATCGAGCGTGTCGGGCGGGAGTGGATCGAAGACGTTCGCGACACGCTCCTGGCGGACGGTTTCTCGCCCGAGGACGCCCTGTCCGGCGCGACGCGGGTCATCGCGCTGTTCCGTGGCTTGCAGTTTCTGCTGTTGTCGGGCGTTGACCCCGCTCAGCTGCGCGCGGCGTATCGCGACGCCATCCGGGATCTTTCGGGGACTGCTGCCCTCGCGCGCGCCTCCGTACCCTCGGCCTGACAGGCCGACCCGGCCGACCCGTGGTCGTCCAGGTTTTTCGGGACGGTGACACGGGCGAAACAATCGCACCCTAGCTTTGAACTGTTCAGTTCAGTGGCGAGAGGTGAAGACATGGGTTCCGAAGGCATGAAGCAGCCGTGGAAGATCGGAATGTTCCAGTGCGCGGGGCTGATGGGGGCATGGAAGCTACCCGAAAACACCGCGACCGACTTCCTCGACCTGAACCACTGGTTGACGATGGCCCGCCGATGCGAGGATGCCGGCGTCGACTTCCTGTTCTTCGCCGACGACTACGGGTACCCGGTCGTCGGCGACGGTATCCCGGCGACGGCCCTGCGCGGCGGAGTCCAGTTTCCGAAAGCCGATCCCACGATGATCCTGCCCGCGCTCGCCGCGGTGACGGAACGGCTCGGCCTCGTCACCACGCTGTCGACCACGGTTGAGAAACCCCCGATGGTCGCACGGAAGATGGCAACCCTCGACCACATCACCAACGGACGCATCGGCTGGAACATCGTGACCGGTGCGGGCCAGAACGCCTCCGCGCGCCTGTTCGGGTTGCCGATGACCGAGCACGACCTGCGCTATGAGATCGCCGCGGACCACGTCGACCTCTCGCTCAAACTGTGGGAGGGATGCTGGGACGAAGGCGGGCTCGTGATCGACCGAGAGGCCGGGATCTTCGCCGACCCCGACAAGGTTCGCGAGATCGAGCACCACGGTCCGCACTTCGACGCGAACGGCTTGCTGACGGTTCCGCCCGGACCCCAGCGGACACCCATGTTGTTCCAGGCCGGCGCATCCATTCCCGGTCGTGACCTGGCCGCAAAGTACGCCGAAGCCGTCTTCCTCGCCGCGGAGGTACCGGCGCTCACGGCCCAGATTGCCGACATCCGCCGGCGTGCCGAGGAGTACGGCCGCGATCCGCGCTCGATCAAGTGCCTCATCGCCGGCACGTTCGTCGTCGCCGAGACGGAGGCCGCCGCCCACGCCCTTCGTGCCCGCCAGACGGGGACGCGGTCGCTCGAAGACGCTGCCGCTTCGTACGCCTTCTTCACCGGACTCGACCTGTCGGTCATGGATCCCGACAAACCACTCGACGTCGAAGCGGCCCTCACGCAGACGGGCCGCACGAACGTCGAGCGCTTCCTCGGTCCCGACGCACCGACCGTCCGCGAGATCCTCGAGGAGTTCCAGCGCAACAGCGTCATGGGGGCGCCCTTCATCGGTGACGCCGGGCAGGTCGTCGACCAGGCGCAGGCCGTTATCGAGGCGACGGACGCCGACGGATTCCTCGTCCAGCCGGATCACACGGGCACCTTCGACAGTTTCATCGATCTCGTGATGCCCGAGTTGCGTGCGCGCGGTCTCGTGGCCACCGACCTTCCCGCGATGACGCTGCGCGAGCGGTTGCTCGGCACGGGCACGCCGCATCTCGCCCCGGAGCATCCTGGGGCGGCCTACCGACGCGACGTCGCAAGCGCTAAATCACCGGCCACCGCGTAAGGAGCGAATCATGACGCGAATCACGACCAAGAAGCTGGCGATCGGCATGTTCCAGAACGGTCGTGCGCGACAGACCTGGGCGATGCCGGGCCGCGAGGATGAGCCGAACTACACCGACCTCGAGTACTGGACGGAGCTCGCCCGCAAGTGCGAGGCGGCGGGTGCGGACTTCCTGTTCCTCGCCGACTCGTACGGCTACCCGACGCTGAACGACACCGTCATCCCGACGGCGATCGAGCGGAACGTGCAGTTCTCGACCGTCGACTCGCAGATGCTGATGTCGGCGTTGGCGGCAGCGACGAAAAGCCTGGGGCTCGTCACGACGGTCTCCACGATGGTCGAGAAGCCGCCCATGGTGGCGCGCCAGTATCGCAGCCTCGATCACTTCTCGAAGGGCCGCATCGGGTGGAACATCGTGACGGGCTCGGCGCAGGCGGGATCCGCACTGCTGTTCGGCGAGCCGTTGATGCCGCACGATGACCGGTATGCGCTGGCCGACGATCACGTGCGGCTCTCGCTGAAGCTGTGGGAAGGATGCTGGGACGACGACGCCCTCGTCCGTGACAGCGCGACGGGGATCTGGGCAGATCCCGCCAAGGTGCACGAGATCATCCACGACGGCCCCTTCTTTTCCTCGAAGGGCGTGCTCGTCACGCCGCCGAGCCCGCAGGTCACCCCGACACTGTTCCAGGCCGGCGCCTCCAGCGCGGGGCGAGAACTCGCGGCGACGTACGCCGAGGCGGTATTCCTCGCCGCCGAGTCGAAAGCCCTCGCCGAACAGATCGCCGACATTCGCGGTCGCGCCGAGGCGAAGGGCCGCGGCCGCGACGCGATCAAGTGCCTGATCGCCGGGACGTTCCGCATCGCCGAGTCGGAAGATCAGGCACGCGCCGCGCACGAGGCCCAGATTGCGGGTATTTCTCTCGAGTATGCCGCCGCCACGTACGCCTACTTCACGGGCGTCGACCTGCTGTCGTTCGATCTCGACCGCCCGATGCCCGCAAGCACGGGGAAGACCGACAACGGACGCACGAACGTCGAGCGATTCCTCGGCCCGGATGCCCCGACCGTGCGGGAGATCCTCGAGGAGTTCCGCGCGAACGGCGTCATGGGCAAGCCCTTCCTCGGGACGGTCGAGCAGGCAGTCGACCAGGCCCTGGCGCTCATCGAAGAGACCGATGCCGACGGATTTCTCGTCCAGCCCGACCCCGACGGCAGCCACGACATGTTCTTCGAGAAGGTCATGCCCGAGCTGCGCCGTCGCGGTGTCATCAAGGACGAGTTGCCGGGCGCCACCCTCCGCGAGCATCTGTTCGGGGAGGGTTGCGTCCGGTTGCCCGATTCGCACCCGGGTGCCGCCTTCCGGCGGACGGGAGTGCTGGTCTAGGAGACTGCTGAACAAGGGGGTTTGGCGCGGACGGAGCGCGGCCGAGTAGCCGTCTCGCGGCGTGTGTAGGTCAGCACTCGGGGTGCGTCAACGGGGTCGCTCCGCCCGCTGGTGCCTATTCTGCGACGGGGTCGCGGGCGTGTCCAGGGGGTGTGCGCGTCCGTGGGGCGGGGTCCCGCGCTCGGGTCAGGTCAGCGCCCAGCCTTGGTTGTTCCGGGTGAGGCCGAGGGCAAGCAAGCGGCGCAGATTCAGTGCGGCGACACGGTGATGCAACCATGCGTTGTTCTTGACGACACCCCGGAACGGGACGCGCCGGTTCCCTCGGGTGACCCACGCGATCGTGCGTTCGACCATCGGCCGGAGCGTCCGGTAAGTGGCCTGGAAATCGGGATCGGTCGCGCGTTCGCGATGTGCGCGTTGCAGCAGGTCGTGCTCGTGCAACACGACGGTGCGTCCCTCGGCCGATGTTGTGCACTGGGTCTTCAGCGGGCAGGAGCGGCACGCGGCTTTGAACGTCGCGCGGCCATACGCGGTGACCTTCCGCACGTTCCCGGCGGGGCAGGTCACGGTTCCGGCGACCGGATCGTGGGCGAAGTCAGCGATCGTGAACCCGCCGGGAACTGCTGGCCGCAGCGGCCACGGCTTGATCACCGGCACGTGCCCCGCCTCGTCGAGGGCAGCGAGCATCGCCCCGGTCCCATACGCGGAATCACCGAGCACCTGAACGCTCTCACCCGCAGCGATCGTCGCATCGGCGGTCACCAGTTCTGCTCCGACCGCGGCGTCGGAGTTATCCGGCCCGGCGGCCTTGGTGAGGGCAACAGCGGTCGCCAGCCCAGTCTCCGGCTCGATCACGACGTGTGCTTTGAACCCGTCCTGACGGCGTTCCACGGTCTTGTGCGCGTGTCGCGCCTCGGGATCGACGGTAGAGATCACCCGGTCCGGTGCGACCTTCCGTGCGATCTTCCACCGCCCGTCAGTGCCATCTGACCCGGCGGCGGGTTCAACGTCTTGCCCAGCGACCAGGGCGAGCAGCGCGACCGCGTCTGCCGACTTCCCACCCGCCTGCTCGATGCTTTCGAGGTCCAGGGCGTCCAGCAGTGCGAGCGCGTCGCCGACCAGGGCAGAGACGAGTTCGTCGCGGGCGTCCTGGTCGTCCCACGCGATTCGCGGCTTCCCGGTCTGCTCGTAACCGTGCCCGGTGAGCGCGGCCAGCCGGGTGCAGACCACGGTGATCTGCTCGGCCGCGCCGGGCACGTCCCGACCGACCCGGCGGATCTGCGCGATCAGCTGGGTGACGGTGTCCTGCCGGGCGACCGCGTCATCGAGGATCGTGGAATCCACCGCCCGCCGCGTCTTGCCCGCGACCGCACCCGACTCGGCGATCACCTCACGGACAGCGTCGAAGACCCGATGCGGCCGAGCGGACGCGGCCAGCCGACGCCGCCAGTACGTCAACGTCGACGGGTGAAACCCCACGGCATCGATCGCGAACCCGCACGCGGCCTTCCACCGCAAATCGAACGTGACCCCGTCGGCCGTCTCCCGATCCGACAGGCCATGCAACGCCTGCAGCACCAACACGGACGCGGCGACATCCCCCGGCAGCGACGGGCGGCCACGCCCCGAGGGGAACAAGTCCTCGAACATGTCATCGGGGAACAGTCGGTGCCGGTGCTCGGCGAGGAACGCGAACACACCCCCCACCGGCAACAGATGCCCCGCGAACGAGGACACATCCAGAAGATCACGCGCACCGTCATCACGACCCTGCATGAACCAAGTCTTAACGACCAAACTCGACCACCACGCAGGCGCGCCTTAACCCGCCAGATTGTTCAGCAGTCTCCTAGTAGTACTTGGTTAGGTGGGTCCGGCGCGTTGGCAGTAGGGGCAGCAGCTGAGGAGGCGGGTGACCGCGGTTTGGAGTTCGCGGAGGATGCCGTAGAAGCTCAGGCTGCCCCTGGGGCTTTTGGGTCGGTGGCCAGTCGTTGGAGGGTGATGAACAGGTGCGCGGCGGTGACGAGGGTGACGTGGTGGTGCCATCCCAGCCAGGTGCGGCCTTCGAAGTGGTCCAGGCCGAGGCCGTGTTTGAGTTCGCGGTAGTCGTGTTCGATGCGCCACCGGATCTTCCCGAGCCGGACCAGCTCTGAGGTCGGCGTGTCGGGCGGGAGGGTGGAGAGCCAGTAGTCGGTGGGTTCTGCGGCGTCCTCGGCCCATTCGATGAGGAGCCAGCACTCGGGCAATGATCCGTCCGGCTCACGGGGCAGGTTCCGGTTCGCGGGGCGGACCCGGCGGGCGGCGAATCGGCTGGTCATGGTGCCTTTGGAGCCCTGCCGCCACGACACCTGCTCGAACGCGTCGGCGGGGAGGTCCTCGGCGTATGTCTTCGCTTGCACCGGCGCGGTCTGGTAGCTGGCCGTCGTGAACGGGTGTCCTCGCTTTCCGGTCCGCTCGGGCATCTCGAAACGGGCGGCAGCGTCGTGCACGCTCGTGGAGGACTTCACCTGCACCACATACGGGATGCCCCTGTCGGTGAGTGCGGTGCGGAAGTATCCGATCTCTCCGTAGCCGGCGTCACCGACCATCACGGGCGGCACCAGACCCCAGGTCGCGGCCTCGTCGATCATCTCCAGTGCGAGTTCCCACTTCGGTCGGTGCCGGACGGTATCGGGGATCTGCGCCTTGACCCGGCGGGCAGTGACCAGCTCGGCGTGCTCGTTCGTTTCCGAGCAGGTGTCGTCCCACGCCTCGGGGAGGAAAAGCCGCCACCCCAGCGGACAGGACGCCTGATCAGTGACCGCGTGGATCGAGACGCCGATCTGCACGTTCCCGACCTTCCCCAGCGTCCCCGAATACTGCCTGGCGACCCCGGGTGAAGCCGGGCCGTCCTTGACGAACCCGGTGTCATCGACCACCCACGCCTCCGGCTCAATGACCGCGACCGCCTTGCGGGCGAGCTGCCGGCGGACCGGCTCGACAGGCCACGGCGACGAGGACACGAACTGCTGCAACTGCTGGTAATCGATCCCGAGACGGTCTCCCATCGGCTGCATCGACTTCCGGCGGCCCTCAAGCATCAGCCCCTGCAGATACAGGCCACCCTTCGCCCGCTGATCCTTCCGCTGAAGCGACGCGAATACCTCGCCGACGAACTCGTCCAACCCCGCCCGCACCCGCGCTATCTCATCTGCCCGCACGCCGCGAGGTTAACAGCCATCCCGACCATTAACAAGCACCTAACCAAGTACTACTAGGCGTCGTCAGCCTTTTCGTCCTCTTCGGGCTCGAAAGTCGATCGGGTGCCCGTGTGGCCCGCCCCGACGCCGCGGGGGGCATCGGGGATCGTGCCGTCCTTGCCGAGTCCGCCCGGCTTCTGCGTTGCCTCGTCGTTCTCGGCATCGGACGCATTCTCGAGATCGCGGTCTTCCGTCATGGTCTTTCCCTTCGTCGCGGTGAAGCCTAGGCATCCATGAGGCATCCCGCTCCTGGGTTGACAGGGCCGTCACGGGAGCTCGATTAGGGGCCCGGAAGGAGCGGATAGAGTCGAGGGATCTGTGCTCGCCCGGGATTCGCTCGACTATTCGTATCGAGGATGCCGCGCTGAGAAGCACCTGCAACGTTGGAGGTACCGCCGTGTCCACGATCGATTACGACTCCCATCGCGACGACTGGGTGGCTCGCGAGGAGCTCGCCGAGCGCCTGATCCCGCAGATCGGCCGTCTGTACCGTGACCACGGAATCGTCACCTCAGTGCACGGTCACCGCATCATCAACCTTTCGGCGATCGGCGTGATCGAGGCGCACGAACGGGCCCGCCAGCTCGGTCACGAAGAACTCACCCTCGAGCAGACGGATGCCGTGCTGAGGGCGCTTCTCGCGATAGGTCCGGGTCCGGCTTCGGTCGATGTCGCGCGGCTCGCCCTCTCGCTGCGTGACGCCGGGCCTGAGGTCGATGTCGAGGCGCACGTTCGTGCCGCGTTCGAGGGTATGGACGTCGAGACAGCCGAACGGAGCACGGATGTCGTGCTCTACGGCTTCGGCCGCATCGGACGACTGCTCGCTCGCATCCTGATCAGTCACGCGGGCAACGGTCACGGCTTGCGCCTGCGCGCGATCGTCGTTCGGCGGGGTTCCGAGAACGACCTCATCAAGCGCGCGAGCCTCTTGAGCCGCGATTCGGTGCACGGGTCGTTCCCCGGCACGGTCGAGGTCGACGAAGAGAATGAGGTGATCGTCGCGAACGGCACCCGCATCCAGGTGATCTACTCTAGCGATCCGGCTGCGACGGACTACACGGCCTATGGAATCCGCGAGGCGGTCATCGTCGACAACACGGGTCGGTGGCGCGACGAGGAGGGCCTGTCGCAGCATCTGCGGAGCCCCGGCGTCGCGCGCGTCCTGCTGACCGCCCCGGGCAAGACGCCGCTGAAGAACATCGTCCACGGCATCAACGATTCGGACATCACGCCCGAGGACCGCATCCTCTCCGCCGCATCCTGCACGACCAATGCGATCACCCCCGTGCTGAAAGCCATCGACGAGGCCTACGGTGTCGTCCGGGGGCATGTCGAGACGGTGCACTCGTTCACGAATGACCAGAACCTCACGGACAACTTCCACAAGGGCGATCGCCGCGGGCGCTCGGCCGTGCTCAACATGGTCATCACCGAGACCGGCGCGGCCAAGGCCGTGGCAAAGGCGCTGCCAGAACTGGCCGGGAAGCTCACGGGCAGCAGCATCCGCGTGCCCACGCCGGACGTGTCGCTCGCCATCCTGAATCTCACCCTCGAGCGCCCCGCGACCAAGGAAGAGGTTAACGACTACCTGCGCCGGGTCTCGTTGCACTCGAAGCTGCGGCAGCAAATCGACTACGTCGAGTCTCCCGAGGTCGTCTCAACGGACTTCGTGGGATCGCACCGCGCCGGCATCGTCGACGGGCTCGCAACGATCGCGGACGGCACGAACATGGTGCTCTACGTCTGGTACGACAACGAGTACGGATACTCCTGCCAGGTCGTTCGCGTGCTGGAGAAGATCGCGGGAACGCACCCCGTGGTGGTTCCCACGCGTGTGGACGTTCGATTGGCGCCAGCCGGCTAGGTCGCTCGCCTGCAGACGAGTGCGCGGGTCGACAGAGACACAACCGACTTGTCAACGGGGTGCCCGCGAATGTTGCGCGCGCCTACGCTCGCGGGATGTCGGTGACGGAATTGTGGTTGGTCAGGCACGGTGAGAGTGTGGGCAACGTGGCGGCGACGCGCGCCCAACGCGAAGGGCTCGACGTCATTCCCCTCGATCTGCGCGACGCGGATGTCCCGCTCTCGCCTGTCGGGAGGACCCAGGCTCGGGCGCTCGGGGAGTGGATGGCGGCTCACCCGGAGCAGATCGATGCGTTCTGGGTGTCACCGTATGCCCGTGCCCGCGAGACCCTGACGATCGCGCTGAAGGATGAGGAATCCATCTCCGCCCCTCGGGTCGTGGACGAGCGTCTTCGTGACCGGGAGCTCGGCATTCTGGATCTCTTGACGCGCGTGGGTGTCGAGCGCCTGCACCCGGGGGAAGCGGAGCGCCGCCGCCATCTCGGCAAGTTCTACCATCGACCGCCAGGCGGGGAATCGTGGGCCGATGTCGCGCTGCGACTGCGATCTTTCCTCCGCGATGCTCTCCCGGGTCCCGCCGAGAGCGCCATGATCGTGGCGCACGATGCCGTGGTGATGCTGCTGCTCTCGGTGTTGCTCCCGCTCGACGAAGCGGAGCTTCTGGAATTCGCCGCCGCCAACACGGTCGACAACGCCTCGATCACCCACCTCCGCCTCACCGAGGAGGGCTGGGAAGTCGTCGATTTCTCGAGCGTCGCGCACCTCGAGCGCGCGGGTGCGCCGGTCACCGAGCATGCGGGGAGCCCCGATGTCCAGCCAGAGTGAGAGCGTCACGCCGGACCTCCTGCGGGAGTGGGGGCTGCCTGATCCCGGCAACTCGAAGAAGACACGCGGCCGGGTCATGGTCGTGGGAGGCTCCCGCCGCTCACCCGGCGCGATCCTTCTCGCGGGCGAGGCCGCACTGCGAGTGGGAGCGGGCCGCTTGGGACTCGTGGTGCCCGGCTCGATCGAGGCCCAGATCGGCGTCGTGATCCGCGAGGCCGCGATCTTCTCCCTGCCCGAACGAGCCACCGATCCGATCGAGGGTCACCTGCGAGACGAACTCGCCGCGGCGGGTGCCGTGCTCGTCGGCCCGGGTTTCGACGAGCCCGATGAGACACGCGCGACAGTGGAAGCCGTCGCGGACACGGATGTCTCGTGTCTCGTCCTGGACGCGTTCGGGCTCGGCGTGCTTCCCGATATCGATCGTTCGCGGCTTCCGCAGACGCTGCTCCTCAACCCGAACGAAGAAGAGGCCTCGCGGCTCTTGGGGCGCGAGCTCGGCGAGAACGGCAGCGATGAGCGCATCGCAGATCTGCGCGAGATCGCGGAAAGATACCAGGCCATCGTCAACTGCTACGGCGACATCGTCGACCCGGCCGGCGCATCCTGGCGCGTTGAGGCCGGTGGTGCCGGGCTCGGGACATCGGGCAGCGGCGACGTGCTCGCCGGCGCCATCGCCGGGATGGCTGCGCGCGGCTTGCCGCCCGAACGTGCCGTCGCGTGGGCGAGCTGGGCGCACGCGAGCGCAGGCGACCGGTTGACGAAGCATCCGGGTCTCGGATTCTTGGCGGGGGATCTCGCTCGAGAACTGACGCCGGTGCTGAACTCCGTGCTGAAGCCGGTGCTGGACGAGTTCACCCCCGCGTAACCGGCTCTTCGCAATTGAGGGTGTAGTCGGCGTGCGTGCGGCGTTGGCTGGATAGGGGTCGAGGTCTTCCAGGATGGAAGTTCCTACACTCACCGTCCGGAAGACCTCGACGTGCTCCACGCTACCTTTGCGAACCCTGACCTGACCACGTTCTGCCGCCTCGACGAGCTCGGCCTCGAAGCCGCCGGCCAACGACTCGAGCCAGATCGTGCGGTGATCGAGTGCCGCGTCGCCGAGCCGGATCCGTGGTGCCGGAACTGCGGTGTTGAAGGTGTCCCGCGAGACACGGTGACCCGCCGCCTCGCGCACGAGCCGTTCGGGCACCGTCCGACCACGCTGCTGGTTCGGGTGCGTCGGTATCGGTGTTCGGAGTGCGGGCGGACCTGGCGGGAAGACACGAACCGGGCTGCGGCGCCGCGGGCGAAGATCTCGCGAAGCGGAGTGAGCTGGGCGCTTGAGGGCGTCGTCCTTGACCACCTCACCGTGACCCGTGTTGCGGCGGGGCTCGGGGTGTCCTGGCATACGGCGAACAACGCGATCATCGCCGAAGGCAAGCGTCGGCTGATCGATGACCCTCACCGGTTCGATGGGGTCACGACGATCGGGGTCGATGAGCATGTCTGGCGACACACGCGGTTCGGGGACAAATACGTGACCGTGATCATCGACCTCACCCCGACGCGGAACAAGACGGGCGCGGCGCGGTTGTTGGACGTGGTCGAGGGCCGCTCGAAGGCCGTGTTCAAGCAGTGGCTCGCCGACCGGCCGCAGGCATGGCGGGACGGCGTCGATGTTGTCGCGATGGACGGGTTCACCGGGTTCAAGACCGCTGCCGCGGAAGAGCTCCCCGACGCGGTCCCGGTGATGGATCCGTTCCACGTCGTCCGTCTCGCCGGTGACGCGTTGGACCGGTGTCGGCAACGCGTCCAGCAAGACACCCTCGGGCATCGAGGCCGCGCCAGTGACCCCCTCTACAAGGTCCGCCGCACCCTGCACACCGGCGCGGGGTTCCTCACCGAGAAACAGCAAGCCCGGCTTGAGGCCGTGTTCGCGAGCGATGAGCATGTCGAGGTCGAAGCGACGTGGGGTATCTACCAGCGCATCGTCGCCGCCTACCGAGAACCCGACAAGGTGAAGGGGAAGCAGGCGATGCGAGCCGTGATCGACGCGATCACCACCGGCGTTCCCGCCGCCCTCGCCGAGATCCGGCGCCTGGGTCACACCCTCAAGCAGCGCGCCGCGGACGTCCTCGCGTTCTTCGACCGGCCCGGCACCAGCAACGGCCCGACGGAGGCGATCAACGGGCGCCTCGAGCACCTCCGCGGTTCCGCCCTCGGGTTCCGCAACCTCACGAACTACATCGCCCGCAGCATGCTCGAAAGCGGAGGGTTCAGACCACTGCTACACCCTCGATTGCGATGAGCCGCGTAACCTCGGAGCAGGAAGATACGCCCATGTCGATGTCCGAGCCCTTCATGCCCGCCGACGAGCCTCGTCCAGAGGGCCCGCCCACCGATCGCGATATCGACACCGATGCGGACATGATCTGGGGCTCCGGCGATGGAGATTCCGAGGCGAGCGCGCCGGTGGAGTTCCCCGCGAATCCCACCTTCCGCACCCCGACGCCGGGGGATCACCTGTCCGAGGACGCGCTCGAGAAAGACCTCGACGAGGAGTAGCCCGCCTTCTGAAGCGGCGCGTCGGCGCTACCCGTCGCCTGCGGCTGACCGCGGCGGCGAGGTTAGCCACGCGACGACAATGTCGCCGATCATGCCGCGCAGGTGATCTCGTCGGTCCGCGGCGAGCAGGTCCCGGTCGAAGAGGAATCCGAACGTGTATTGGTTGGCGACCTGGAAGAAGCAGTAGGAGCTGATCACCAAGTGGACATCCAGGGCGTCGACGTCGTCCCGCACCACGCCCTCCTCGCGCCCACGACGTAGGACGGTGTCGAGCACCCCCAGGGCGGGCTGGTTGAGCTCCCGCAACGCCCCGAGCCTGCGGATGAATGCCCCGCGATGGATGTTCTCGATAGAGACCAGCCGGATGAACTCGCTGTGGTTCAGATGGTGGTCGTATGTCAGCTCCGCAATTCGACGAAGCGCCTCTATGGGGGCCAGATCGCCCACCTCGAGGGACTGCTCGGCTTCGCGGATCCCCCGGTATGCCTTCTCGAGGACGGCGAGATAAAGCTCCTCCTTGCCGCCGAAGTAGTAGTAGATCATCCGCTTCGTCGTGCGCGTGCGCTCGGCGATGTCATCGACGCGTGTGCCGGAGAACCCGGATTCGGCGAAGGACTCGGTTGCTACTTGCAGCAGGTCCGCCCGCGTGCGTTCGCGGTCACGAGTGCGCACGGGCGGAGCGGTATCGGTCACGGGGTCCACGATAGTCATCACGATGTCCAGTGTCAGAAGGTGACAACGGGTGTGGCGGGCGAGCCGACCGCTCCGGGAATGTTCATCGCCGGGGTGGAGAGATGAAACTCGTAGCGTCCCGTTTCGGCAGCATGGGCCGCGATGGTCTCGAGATCGAACATCTCACCGAGCGGCATCCCCATGTCTCGAACCAGCACGCAGTGCAGCGGCATGTCGATTCCCTCGAGGGTTGGCGAAACCTCCACGCCCCAGTTGTCGGCGGCGACGAACGCGACATCGCGATCCTTGAGCCATCGCGCCGTGCCGAGACCGAGACCGGGTTCCGAGGCGAAGAAGGTGGCGCGGTCGGCTTCTTGCGTGAATACCGAGAGCCATCCGGTGCGGATCAGGAGCATGTCGCCCGATCCGACACGAACCCCCGCGGCTTCCTCGGCGGCATCGAGATCGTCGCACGTGATCTCCTCGGTGGGGCTCAGGCGCGGACGCCCACGAAGCCGGGCGATGTCGAGCAGCACCCCGCGCCCCGTGAGCGATACGCCGATGTTGGTCGCACCGAGTCGCTGAGCTCCCTCGGCTGTGATGTCGCCGATCGGCAACCCGTTGTACAGCAGACCGTCGTAGGCGACGTGGGCCAGGGTGTCGATCTGCGTGGCGCCCTGTAGATGAAGAAAGAGAGCATCGTCGAAATAGTGGAAGCCACTGGGGGAGGGGTCGCTGTTCGGCAGCTTCGTCATGGTGTGGATGGGGTTCGAACGCTGTCCGTCGGTTGGCTGGGGCCCGGCCTCGTGGAGCGGTAGGGACGCGTCGAAGACGTGTCCTGTCCGGATGAGTCGCCCGGCTTGCGCCCTCCGCTCCGGTGTCAGCAGGTTGAGGGTGCCGCGCTCGTCATCGTCCCCCCAACGCCCCCAGTTGGAGAGAGAGCGCCCGAGGGAGCGGTAGTCGGGTGTGCCGTGAACGGGGACCTCCATCAAGATCGCGCGCGCCTGTTTCGTCGGCGGGTGTTGAAGGCATCCAGCAGCACCGCGAGAAAGATCAGCGCTCCCTGCACGAACTGCACCCAGAACGACGAGACGTTCAAGAGGGTCAGTCCGTTGTTGATGACACCGATCAGCAGAACGCCGATCAGGGTGCCGATCATGCTGCCCTTTCCACCGAAAAGGCTCGTCCCGCCGATGACGACGGCAGCGATCACCTGCAGCTCCGTTCCCATCGCGGCGTTGGGGGTCGCGGAATCCAGCCGACCGATCAAGATGATCGACGCGATACCCGCCGTGATCCCGGCCAGCACATACGCGGCGAAGACAACGCCCCGCACGTTGATTCCGGCGAGCCGCGCTGCTTCGGCGTTCCCGCCGACCGCATAGATGTTGTGACCGAAGGAGGTTTGAGACAGAACGAAATGGGCGACCACGAACAACAACACCGTGACCAGGGCGGATGTCTTGACGTCGAAGATCGCGGATGAGCCCAACCAGTTCAGCGACTCGGGAAGACCGTAGACCGACTGTCCCTGACTGATCTGCAGCGTCAACCCGCGGGCCATACCCATGACGGCCAGCGTGACGATGAAAGGGGCCAGGCCCAGCCACACCACAGACGCCCCGTTGAAGGCGCCCACGGCTGAGGCAACGATCAGAATCGCGACGATGCCCAGCAGGCCGCTGCCGGTCGTGGTGGCGACGATCGCCCCCACCATCCCCGACAGCGCCATGTTGGATCCAACCGAGAGGTCGATCCCGCTCGTGATGATGACGAACGTAGCCCCGATCGCCGCGATGCCGACGACGGCACTCTGCGTAACGATGTTGGTCAGGTTGCTCGCCGTCAAGAAGGCCGGAGTGGCGAAAGAAAGCACAACGGAGACGATGACGAGCGCCGCGATGATGGGCGCGAGGTTGCTGTCGGTTGCGGAGCGGATGAGTCCGCTCCAGAGTCGACCGGTGGGCCGTTGGTCGGTAGTCACATCCGTCATGTCGTCGGAGTTCCGTTCTGCTTTACAACCGGTCCCCCAGAGGACAGGTGGAGGATGGTTTCTCTGTCGAAGTTTTCGCGCGCGATCTCGCTGACGATCCGGCCACCGGCCATCACGTACGCGCGGTCGGATACCGCAAGCACTTCATCGGTGTCCGAACTGCACAGGAGTATCGTCGCCCCGCTCTCGGCAAGACTGAAGATCTCTTCGTAGATGCCGGCTTTGGCCCCCACGTCGACGCCTCGAGTGGGATCGTCGAAGAGGGCGACGCGGGGTGCTCGTTCGGAGATCCGCGCGACGACGACCTTCTGCTGGTTGCCGCCGGATAGTTCACCGACCGCTTGCCTGACCGCACCGAGTCGAACGCGATAACGCCGGGTGATGTCTGTCGCGAGGCGCGTCATCAGGCGTTTGCGCAGGACCCCCGCGCGGGACACCGGCTTCAGATTGCCGAGGAAGATGTTCGACTCGACCGAGGCCGTCAGAACCAGCCCGTCGCGTTTGCGATCCTCGGGTGCGAGCAGCACGCGGGCGCGCTGGGCACGCAGCACGGATCCCGCGCGCATCCGCCGGCCATCGATCCGAACCTCGCCACTCGCGGGCGAGGCTCCGGCGATGGCCTTCATCAACTCCGTCCGTCCGGCGCCAGCCAGCCCGACCAAGCCAACGATCTCGCCCGATCGTCCGTTCACCGACACATCAGTGATGCCGGACGCCGTGAGGTTGGTCACGTCCAGGACAGTCGATCGGATCTCGCGCGCCCGCCATGGGTAGGCCTCATCGAGATCCTTCGCGAGCATCGCGCGAACGAGCCCCGGCTCCGTCCATTCTGTCGTCGGCTTTTCGGCAACCTTTGCGCCGTCTCTGAGGACGACGAGCTTGTCGGCGACGCGAAACAGTTCGTCCAGGTGATGCGAAACGTAGAGGATCGCTATGCCCTCATCGCGCAGTGTTTCAACCACCTGGAGCAGCGTGGCGACATCCTGCTCGGGCAACGACGAAGTGGGCTCGTCGAGAATGAGCACCCGGGCGTCGCGGACGAGGCACCGAGCGATCTCGGCAAGCTGTCGCTGTGCAATCGACAGCGTGCGAATCGGCGCGGCCAAATCGAGGTGCCCCATGCCGACCCGTGCCAGACCGGCGCGGGCCCGTGCACGGTTCGCCGAGGCGTGCTTCACACCGACACGTGTTGACAGGTCGCCCAGGAGCAGATTCTCCAGCAGGGACATGTCGGGGATGTCGGTCAGCTCTTGGTAGATGACGCTGATGCCACGATCGATCACTTCGCGAGGGGAGCCCGGGAGAGCCTCGCCATCAAAAAAGACGGAGCCCGACGACGGTGCGATGGCGCCGGCGAGAATCTTGATCAACGTCGACTTTCCGGCACCGTTTTCGCCGACCAGGCCGGTGACCGTGCCCCCCTCGAGGGCGAAATCGATACCGCGCAGGACCTGTGTGGCCCCGTAGGTTTTCGATACGCCCTTGAGGACGACTCGAGTGGTCTTATCCGACCTCATCAGCCCAGATTCCGTACTCCAGCACCTCTGCGGAGTCGATGTTCGCCGGTGTGATGGTCATTCCGGGCCATTCGACGAAGCCCGTTACCGCTTCGCCAGCTTCGAGCTCGGCGATGCTGTCCATGACCAGCCGGGCGAGGTTGATCGGGTTCGATGCGACCGTCATGTCCTGCCGCGCGGCGCGAATGTCCGCGATTGCCGGCGCGGGCGCGTCGTTGCCGGTGACGAAGATGTGATTCGGCGAGCCGACCGGCTCGAAGAGTCCGGCCGCTTCGATCGCCTTCGTGCTGCCCTGGGCTTCGCTGTCGTTGGCGTTCATGACGGCATCCACATCGGGGTGCGCCTGGAGGATGGTCGACATGGCCTGGAAGGTCTTGTCGGTGTCGAATCCACCGTCCGCGCGGGCGACGACCTCGATGTCCGGGTACTGGCTGATGATGTTGTCAAACCCCTTCGTGCGGTCGGCTCCGGCCGCGCTGCCCGCGATTCCCTGCATCTCCACGACCTTTCCTCGCGGTTCACCATACTTTTCCGTCAGGAAGTCGACGATGCCCTGCGCGCTCTGTTCGCCGATATTCACGTGATCCATGGCCACGGTGAACTGGATGGCTTCCGAGTCGATGGTGTCGGAGATTGCCACCATGGTGACCCCGGCCTCGGCTGCCGATTCCACTGCGGGGACGATCGCCGACGAATCGGCGGGGCTGACGATGATGTAGTCGGCGCCCTGGCTCACGAGGTTCTGGATGTCGCTCGCCTGGGCGTCGTTGTCGCCGTTCGAGTTCGTCTGGATCAGTTTGTAGTCGTATTCGTCGGCGCCCGCTTCGAGCCCGGCGATGAGTCCGGCGAAGTACGGATTGGTCAGGGTGTAACCCGAGTAGCCGACGATGATCTCTCCGTCGTCTGTTCCTGCGCCGCCGCTTTCAGCGGAAGCGCAGCCCGCCAGGGCGAGGGTCGCACTGGCAACGACCGCTGCTGCTGCGAGCAGTCGTGCGGATCGACGAGGTGAACGAGGGTTCATCTTTGATTCCCATCTCTTTGTGCAGGTGTTGTGGACGATGCCGGATGGCGGCGTCCGGGACGGATGTCCAGGGGTATTGAGTTATCGGTCGCTGTGTTCTCGGGCGTGCATCAGGGTGAGGAAGTGCTCGCGCATTCGCTGAGGGTCCGGCTCACGCCCCGTGATGATACGGATGCTGTCTGCCGCTTGGCCAACCGCCATCCGTCCGCCATCGAGCACTCGAAGTCCCCGAGCCCGCGCCGCACGGACCAGTTCGGTCGCCAGCGGGAGGTACACGACCTCGGCCACCCAGGCCGATGCGCTCAGGAGGTGGACATCGAAGGAGACACCCGGGCTCAGGTCCATGCCGGTGGGGGTGGCGTGCACGACGCCCGACGCCGCGGCGAGGGCGGCGTCTCGGTCGTCGGACGGGAGGTAGGTGACGCTCGCGCCCGGAAAGAAGTCGGCCAGCCGTGCCGCGAGCACCTGGCCCCGCTGCGCATCGCGCTCGGCTATGCGCAGCTCCGTGACTCCGAGATCGAGGATCGCGTACGCGGTCGCGGCGCCCGCGCCACCCGCGCCGAGTTGCACGACGGACTCGCCGACAAGGGACCCGAGCTCAGCAACGGCAGCCGAGCGAAATCCCGTCCAGTCAGTGTTGTATCCGACGGCTCGCTGCCCCTGGAAGACCACGAGGTTCACGGCGCCGAGCCGGTCCGCGTCGGGACTCAGCTCGTCCAGCTTCGTGATGATGCTCTGCTTGTAGGGGTGCGTGACGTTGATCGCGTCGTAGCCCTCGTCGAGGATCTCGCCCCAGAGAAGATCGATGTGAGCGTCCGCGCTTGAACGGTGGGCCGTGTCGATGACGCGGTACTCGTAGTCGATACCGAGCTCACGTGCTTCTTCGCGGTGCATCGGCGGCGTGAGCGAGCGGGTGATCCCCTCGCCGAGCAGCCCTACGACGTGCGTGCGTTCCATGTCTCCGTTGACCTTCAAGTGAGTAACTAGTTCGTACATTAATGGCGTTCCGACCTTCCGTCAATCTGCGGATGCCGACTTCTCTGCGCCGAAGGCGAGCCCTGTCTCTTTAATGTACAAACTGGTACGTTACCTGCCATGCGCACCTCAATCGCGACGGTCTGCCTCTCGGGCGGACTCGTCGAGAAACTCCACGCCTGCGCTGCTGCAGGCTTCGACGGTGTCGAGATCATGGACGCCGATCTCACTGCCGCGCCCGAGTCGCCGGAAGAGATCCGCGCTCTGTGCGACCGTCTCGGGCTCACAATCGAGATGTTCCAACCCCTGCGCGACATCGAGGGGGTCGACGACGAGACCTTCGCCGACAACCTTCGTCGCGCCGAGGCCAAGTTCGAGGTCATGAATCGGCTCGGCACGACCCTCGTGCTCGTCTGCAGCAACGCGGGTACCGCGACGATCGACGACGACGAACTCGCGGCACGCCAGCTCGCGGAGCTCGCGGACAGGGCAGCTGTGCACGGCATCCACATCGCCTACGAAGCGCTCGCCTGGGGGCGGTTCGTCGATGACTACCGGCGCGCGTGGAAGATCGTGGAGCGGGCCGACCGACCGAATCTCGGGGTGTGCCTGGACAGCTTCCACATCCTGTCGCGCGGGCATGACCCGGCGGGCATAGAAGAGATCGACGGCGAGAAGATCCTTTTCCTGCAGCTAGCGGACGCGCCCGCCCTCGATATGGACGTCCTGTCCTGGAGTCGGCACCACCGCGTCTTCCCGGGCGAGGGGGACTTCGCGCTCGCGGGATTCCTGGGGCATGTTCTTCGGGCCAACTACCGGGGTCCCCTCTCGCTCGAGGTCTTCAACGACACCTTCCGGCAGACCGACGCGCACCGCACCGCCGCACACGCTCGCCGGTCGCTGACTTGGCTCGCGGATCGCACGGCGGCCGAAAACGGTTGGGACACCCTGCGCCTCGCGGACCCGCAGCCCGCGCGCGGGATCGACTTCGTCGAGGTTGCCGGAGCGGGACTAGACGAGTTCGACGAGATGCTCGGCCAACTGGGGTTCCGGTTCCGCGGCCGCCACCAGAGCAAGCCCGTGCGTCTCTGGAGCTATGGCGAGGCGCGCATCATCCTCAACGAGCAGCAGCGCGACACGGGGTCGCGACTGGCCGCGATCGGACTCCAGGTCGACGACGCCGATGTCGCGATGTCGCGTGCGCTCGCGCTCGGCGCCCCGAGCGTATTCCGTCGCACGTATGCCGGTGAGCACGAGCTTCGCGCCGTGGCCGCACCCGACGGCACGGAGGTGTACTGGAACGACCGGAGGGACGACAAGTCCTGGATCACTGAGTTCGAAGGCGGGACGGATGCGGGCGATTCCGACGGTGTGATCGACCACATCAACCTGGGCTACCGGTGGCAAGATTTCGACGAAGCGGTGCTCTTCGCCGCCAGCGTGATGTCGTTGGAGACGGAGTCGGCGGCCGAGGTGCCCAGCCCCATGGGTCTCATGCGCAGCCAGGTGATGCGGACGCAGGACGGCGTCGTGCGCGTACCGATCAACCTCGCCCCACCGACAGCGCCTCTTCCGGATCGGCACATCGCCATCCGGTGCGACGACGTCGTCGCGGTCGTTCGACGGGCGCGCGCCGCCGGTCTACAGCTGCTGCAGATCCCGAACAACTACTACGACGATCTCGCCGCGAGATTCGACCTGGACGAGGGCTTCCTCGCCGAGCTGCGGGAGTTGGGGCTGCTGTACGACCGCGATGGAGCGGGCGAGTTCGTCCACTTCTACACGCGAACGGTAGGGACGGTCTTCATCGAGTTCCTCGAGCGGCGCGGACTGTACGAGGGCTACGGGGCGGCGAACGCCGCCGTGCGCCTCGCCACCCAGACCACGCGCTGAACTTCGTCCCCGATCACCGGCCCGGGTAACCGTGGATGGCGAAGAACTCGCCGTGCGTACCCGAGATGGCATGCCGCACGGTGTCGAAGACCCAGTCGAGCGCGGCCGAGTGCTGGGCGGTTGTCCGTGCGAAGAGCGACACGTCGACGCTCGCCATGTCGAACGGGAGCTGCCGAACGACGAGCGGCCAGGATGTGGCCCATCCCGCGCCGATCGTGTCGGGAACGGTCGCGATCATGTCGGGGCGTGCCGCGAGCAGCGGGGGGACGGATGCGAAGTGGTTGACGCTGACCGGTTCGTCCAGCCGTGCGCCGAGACGGCTGAGTGCGGTGCGCAGGTTCGGGCGCCCCGAGTCGCTCGCCACCACCACGTGGCTCGCGGCGAGGTAGTCCTCGAGGGTGACGTCGCCGTCGGCGAGCGGATGATGCTGCGACATCAGAATTGCGTAGCCCTGAGACTTCAGAACCACGTGCGGGAAGTCGCCCATCACGGGCGACGAGGTCACAGCCAGATCGACGCTGCCGCGTGCCAACCAACCGGGCAAGCGGTCGACGTCCAGCGGCACCACCTCGAGGCGCGCGTGTGGTGCGGCGGTGCGGACCGCGTCGAGAATGACCGGAAAATAGCCGATCTCGCCTAGCTCCGAAAGCGCGATCCGAAAAATACGATCGAACGTCGTCTGCTCGAACCCGTGCACCGCGTCGAGCGTCCGGTCGATCCGTCCCAGGGCCTCCCGAAAGTCCGGGTAGAGCGAGCGGGCAAGTTCACTCGGGTCCATCGTCCGACCGACCCGTTGGAAGAGCGGGTCATCCAGTTCACGCCGCAGCCGTCCGAGGGCCTGACTGACGGCGGGTTGAGTGACGTACAGCCGCTCGGCCGCGGCGGTCAAACTCCGCGTCTCATAGATGGCGACGAAACTGCGCAACAGATTCAGGTCCACGGTGCTCCTTCTGGAGGACGGATGCGTCGACTAAGACATCCTTCCCTCAGGATAAGCATTGCTTATGCTTCGCCCCGTTCTCAATACGTAAGCTGGCGATGAGCCACCGCCGGCGGATGACCGCCGCGAACGAAGGAGTTCCCGTGTCTGAATCTCTCGCCGCCGCAATCGCCCGTGTCGGAAGCCCCGTCGACGTTCTGCGGAACGCCCCGGCTCGCCCCACCGTGTTCCCCGTGACTCCCGAGTTCAGCAACTGGCGTTCCGAGCAGCTTTCGTGGCGGACCTCCGTCGCTCTTCTCGACCAGTCGCACCACATGACCGACCTCTTCCTCACCGGGCCCGATGCGCTGAGACTCCTGAGCGATATCGGCGTGAACAGCTTCGCCAACTTCCGCGTGGACAATGCCAAACAGTTCATCGCCGTGAACAGCGACGGCTACCTGATCGGCGACGCGATCCTGTTCTATCTCGCCGAGGAGTCCTTCGATCTGGTCGGGCACCCGATGGTCATCGACTGGGTGCAGTACCACCTCGAGACGGGCGACTACGATGCCACCTTCGAGCGCGACGGCAACTCGATCGTCCGTGCCGGCGACCCCAAGCTCTTCCGCTTCGAGCTGCAAGGTCCCAACGCCCTCGCCCTGATGGAAAAGGTCACCGGCGCGCCCGTGCCGCCGACGAAGTTCTTCCACATGGCCAGCTTCACGATCGACGGACTCACGGTCCGCTCGCTCCGGCACGGCATGGCCGGGCAGCCGGGGTTCGAGCTGTTCGGCCCGTGGGCCGACGGAGAGCGCGTGCGCTCGGCGCTGATCGAGGCGGGTGAGGAGTTCGACCTCGTGGCGGTCGGGTCGAAGGCCTACTCCTCGGCCAACCTCGAGTCGGCATGGGTGCCTTCCCCCCTCCCGGCGATCTTCACGGGCGAGGGCACCGCGGCGTACCGCGAGTGGCTTCCCGTTGCCGGGGCCGGCTCGCTCGCGGGCAGCCTCGCGTCCGACGACATCACCGACTACTACGTCACGCCCTACGACATCGGCTATGGCCGGAGCGTCGCATTCGATCACGACTTCATCGGCCGTGCGGCGCTCGAGCGTCACGCTGCTGAAGCGCCGCGGACGAAGGTCACGCTCGTCTGGAACGAAGAAGATGTCGCGGCCGCCGTGCAGTCCCTGCTCGAGCCGGGCGTTCCCGCCAAGTACATCGACTTCCCCAAGGCGCGCTACGGGCTGTACCAGGTCGACCGGGTGCTGATCGACGGTGAGGATGTCGGAATCTCGCACGACGTCGGCTACGTCACGAACGAGCACGCGTTCGTCTCGCTCGCCAGCATCGCTACGGAGCACTCGGCGCCGGGCACAGAGGTGCACGTCCTGTGGGGCGAAGAGCCGAATTCGCAGAAGCCCGCCGTTGAAGCCCACCGCCAGATCGCGGTCCGTGCGACGGTCGAGCCCACGCCGTATTCGGCATTCGCTCGCGACAACTACCGGGCGAGCTGAGCGGGCCGTCTGCCCACAGGGCGGGGTTAACGAGCAAGAGACCCCGGAGTACTCTCCGAGGTCCCCCGTTCTTGTGCAGACGGGTCAGGCGTCGCGGATGTTTTCCTTGACCTCGTTGCGGGTCTTGACCGAGTCGCGCTCGGCTTCGGCCTTCTTCACCTCGGCGTCGGCTTCGGCTTTGGTCTTCTTCACCTCGGCGTCGGCCTTCATCTCGTCGACCTTGTCGCCGATGCGGTCCGTGGTGTCCTCGAACGCGTCCTTCGCCTTGCGGCCAGCGGTCTCGGCGGTCTCTTTCGCGTCGTCGATGAATCCCATGTCTGGCTCCTTTCGAGTGGGTGTATATCGAAGCTAGGCCAGTTCGCGCGCGCGAGCAGAGGGGTTGCGTCGTGCCGCGCCGGTTGATACGACACTGGCGGCCGACGGGCGCGCGCCCATATCCTCGCGACATGGCCAACGAGGCGACGTTCTCCACAATCCTGTTCCAGCAAGGCAACAACACGGGTATCGAGGTTCCCGCTGGCGTGGTCGAATCCCTGGCAGCAGGCAAGCGGCCAGCCGTGATCGTGAACGTCAACGGCTTCGAATACCGGAGCACCGTTGCTGTGATGGGCGGTCGCTACCTGATCCCCTTCAGTTCGGATAAACGCGCGGCGACGGGCCTGGCAGGCGGCGACGCGATCGACGTGACACTCGTTATCGATGCGGTGCCTCGCACTGTCGAGGTGCCCGCGGACCTCGCCACCGCATTGGAGGCGGCCGGATTGCGGTCCGTGTTCGATGCTCTTGCGCCCAGCGCTCGCAAGGCGCACGTGACGTCGGTCGAATCGGCGAAGGCGCCCCAGACGCGGGCACGCAGGATCGAGTCGATTCGGCTCAAGCTCGGCTCGTGAAGCGCGGGACCTACAGCGAACGGCGACGCCTGAGCTCGAGCACCACCAGTCGCCCGACGATGCCGACAAGGATGACAGCGCCGCCGCCGATGACCGCCGGCAGCGGAAGTGTCAGGGCAAGGATGCCGCATCCGACACCGCCGAGAACCTGCAGGATGCGGGGGAATCGGCGCTTCTCGCCGCGCTGACGGAACGCCGCGGCATTCGCGATGAAGTAATAGATGAGAACCCCGAACGATGAGAAGCCGATCGCGCCGCGCAGGTCGACGGTCGCGACGGCGACGATGACGACGATCGCAATCACAATCTCGGCGCGGTGCGGCACGCGGTAGCGGGGGTGGATAGCGGCGAGGTAGCGGGGCAGATCGTCCTCTCGTGCCATCGCCAGGGTTGTTCGACCGATGCCGGCTATCAGCGCGAGCAGCGCGCCGAGCGATGCGGCCGCCGCCCCGAAACGGACGATCGGTTGCGCCCATGCCCACCCGGAAGCGGCCGCGGTCTCGGCGAGGGGTGCCTCGGCCGACGCCGTTGTATCGGGGCCGAGCGTCGCGAGAACAGTGACAGCGACGACGGCGTAGACGACGAGCGCCAGCCCGAGGGCGAGCATGATGGCTCGCGGAATGTTCTTGGCGGGATCGCGCACCTCTTCGCCCATCGTCGCGATGCGCGCGTATCCGGCGAACGCGAAGAAGAGCAGACCGGCGGATTGCAGGATGCCGTAGCCGCCACCCGTCCAGAGGTCCAGGCCGGCGAGGCCTTCGGTGCCGGCGGTGCTCGACCATCCTGCGGCCACAACAACGGCCAGAGCGAGCAGAACAATGACGACCAGCACGCGCGTGAGCTGTGCTGTGCGGGTCACGCCGAGCAGATTCACGATTGCCAGGGCCGCCACGGCGGCGATGGCGACAGGCCGTTCCCACCCCGGGGGAGCGGCGTATGCGGCGAACGTGATCGCCATTGCCGCACAGCTCGCCAGCTTGCCGATGATGAATGCCCACCCCGCAACGAAGCCCCACCACGGACCGATCTCGGCCCGGCCGTAGGCGTACGTTCCTCCCGAGGTGGGGTGGGCGGCGGCGAGCTGAGCGGATGCGGCGGCGTTGCAGTAGGCGACGAACCCGGCGATCGCGAGCCCGACCAGCAGGCCTGCACCCGCCGCCTCGGCCGCGGGTGCGAAGGCGGCGAAGACCCCGGCACCGATCATCGACCCGAGACCGATGAACACCGCGTCGCCGAGGCCAAGACGACGCGCGAGCGTGGGCGGGGAAGTCACGGCGCAGACTCTAGCGGGTAGAGGTGTCGCGGAACCCCTAGCATGTGGCGATGACCTCACAAAGCGTGACCTCGCAGATCGTGACCTCGCAGATCACCGACCAGGCCGACCTCACCGCGCTCTATACGATTTCCGGTGTTTGGGGGCTGATCTGGTACATCATCCTGGCCATCGCGCTCTGGCGCACGTTCAGCAAGGCGGGCTGGCCCGGCATCCTCGCGATCATCCCGATCGTGAACATTTTCATTCTCGTGAAGATCGGCGGGATGTCCGCGTGGCTTGGCCTTCTCTACATCATCCCGATCGTCAATTTCATCTTCGCGATCGTCGTGGCCGTCAGAGTCGGCAAGAACTTCGGACACGGCGGTGTCTTCTCGTTCTTCCTGCTGTTCCTCCTGCAGCCGATCGGCTACCTGATCCTCGGCTTCGGCAAGTCGGAGTACCGCCAGGTCTGACGCACGGAACGCGAAACGGCGGGGCGCCCGAGGGTGCCCCGCCGTTTCGTTTGATCTGAGCTCAGCCGCGCGAGCCGGTCGAGTAGGAGCGTCCGCGCGAGCCGCCGCGGCGTCCGCCGCCGGCTGCGGGACGGGCCGAATCGCCGTGGGCACCGTCCCCGCGCGGCGCGCGGTTGCCATCACCGCGGGGTGCCGCGGGGCGGCCGCCACCGTTGCCGCGACCCGACGCGCCACGGGGGCGCTGCGGGGCGTGGGTGCTCGCGACGATCGGCGCGGGCTTGACGTAGGCGGCGGTATCGCCGACCAGGGTCACGACCCGGGCGTCGTCGGCGCGGACCTTCTCGAGCGGTGCGTTGATGTGTGCCTTGCGCAGCAGGTCGGTGACGTCGCGGCGCTGCGCCTCGAGCGTCACCGTCACGACGGTGCCCTCGGCGCCGGCGCGAGCGGTACGGCCCGACCGGTGCAGGTACGCCTTGTGCTCGACGGGCGGGTCGACGTGCACGACGAGCTCGACGTCATCCACGTGAACGCCGCGCGCGGCGACATCCGTGGCGACGAGCACGCGCACGCCGCCCTTGGCGACATCGGCGCCGAATGCGGCGAGGTTGCGCTCGCGCGCGCCCTGCGCCAGGTTGCCGTGGAGGTCGACGGCGGGGATGCCGGCCGCGGTCAGCTGCTTGGCGAGCTTCTTTGCCTGGTGCTTGGTGCGGGTGAAGAGGATGCGACGGCCGGTGCCGGACGCGAGACGCTGCACGAGCGCCGTCTTCTCATCGGTGCCGTCGATCACGAAGACGCGGTGGATCATCTCGCCCTGGGGCACGCTCTCGTCGTCGACTTCGTGACGGACCTCGTCGCGCAGGAACCGACGGACGAGGCTGTCGACACCGCGGTCGAGCGTGGCGCTGAACAGCATCCGCTGTCCGCCCTGCGGGGTCGCCGCGAGGATGCGCGTGACACCGGGCAGGAAGCCGAGGTCAGCCATGTGGTCGGCCTCGTCCAGGACGGTGATCTCGACACGGTCGAGACGCACGACGCCCTGCTTCATGAGGTCTTCGAGGCGGCCCGGGCAGGCGACGACGATATCGACACCGTTGCGGAAAGCCTGCTCCTGCGGCCGCTGGCTGACGCCACCGAAGACGGTGGTGACGCGCAGGCCGACGGCCTCGGCGAGGGGGATGAGGGTTGCGGCGATCTGCGTCGCGAGCTCGCGCGTCGGGGCGAGGACCAGGCCGCGAGGCTGGCCCGGGTTACGGCGAGCGGCCGATGCGCCGCTCAGGCGGGCGATGAGTGGCAGAGCGAACGCGATGGTCTTGCCGCTGCCGGTGCGGCCGCGGCCGAGCACGTCGCGACCCGCGAGGGAGTCGGGAAGCGTGTCGCGCTGGATGGCGAAGGCCTCGGTCTTGCCCGAGGCTTCGAGGACGGATGCGAGCTGCGCGGGTACGCCGAGCTCAAGGAAAGTAGACATGGTTGTGCTTTCGGGTGAAGTGCGCACCGAAACATGAGGCCGGTGAAGGCCCGAGAGAGGCGCGAAGTGGGCGACGGCGCAGGATTGCGCATCGGTTCGCCGTTCGTGTAGAGCCACGGCCGAGAGGGCCGGGAAGCGTCACGACGACGCAGGCGGAATAAACCGCCTCCGCAACACTAACACGCGCCCGCAATGTCTATCGCGTGACAGTCACCTGGACATCCCCCCAGCATTCTCGGATCGGCATGAATGGGTGCGTAGTGTGGGCGACAGCGTTCGGCACCTGCCGTTGGCACAGGCCCAGGCCCACAACCTTGTGGGCTGCCGATCGATGAGGTGAAGCATCTCTACTATTGCTCCCCCCGCAGCCCAGCTTGGGCCCGTACGTCAGACGTACGCGAAGTCAGACACGTATCCGAACCTCACCCGTGCGTACACCGAGGTGTCACAGGTGGTTCGCGAGACCGGGTTGCTGGCTCGGGCGCCCAAGTTCTACCTGCTCGTCGGGTCGGCGCTGTTCGTCGCTCTCGCCGCGTGCGGCGTCGCCTTCGTGCTCCTCGGTGACAGCTGGTTCCAACTGATCGTCGCAGCGGCGCTCGGCATCATCCTGACGCAGATCGCCTTCCTCTCTCACGAGGCCGCCCACAAGGCGATCTTCACCTCCGGCAAGGCGAACGACCGCCTCGCCAAGATCCTCGGCAACGGGATCGTCGGCATGAGCTACTCCTGGTGGGGTTCGAAGCACACGCGCCACCACGCCAACCCGAACCGGATCAGCCGCGACCCCGACATCGAGATCGACACGATCTCGTTCGTCGAAGAGGATGCGGCCAAGGCATCCGGTCTTCTCGGCTTCATCACGCGTCGCCAGGGCTACCTGTTCTTCCCCCTCCTCGCGTTCGAGGGAATCAACCTCCACTACCTGAGCATCAGGCACCTGGTCACGACGCCGGGCGTCAAGGGCCGCTGGTACGAGCTCACTCTTCTGGCGATTCGCTTCACCGTCCTCTTCACGATCGTGTTCTGGTTCCTGCCGCTCGGCATGGCCTTCGCGTTCCTCGGTGTTCAGCTTGCGGTCTTCGGCATCTACATGGGTGCGGCGTTCGCGCCGAACCACAAGGGCATGCCGATCATCGACAAGGACGCCAAGCTCGACTTCTTCACCAAGCAGGTCCGCACGTCGCGCAACGTGTCGGGCGGCTGGTGGGCCACCTGGCTCATGGGCGGTCTGAACTACCAGGTCGAGCACCACCTGTTCCCGAGCATGGCTCGCCCGCACCTCGCCAAGACGCGTGAGATCGTGCGCGACCACTGCAAGACGCTGGACGTGCCCTACACCGAGACAACGCTGCTGCGCTCGTACGGCATCGTCATCGCCTACCTGAACCGGGTCGGTCTGTCGGCTCGCGACCCGTTCGATTGCTACATCGTGGAACGATTCCGCAAGGTCTGATCGTTTCGACCGATGGCGCCGGGGATTCGTCCTCGGCGCCATCGTCATGTGTCGGGCGATCCGGCTAACCTCGAACCGGGAGGGGACGTGGGCCCGAAAGCCTCACCGGCGAAAAAGTCCGACGACTCGGTAGTCGTCGCGGCTCCGCCTGCGCGCCCGAAACTCGCCGAGATCGTCTCGGAGGGCCTCTACATCGCCTCCGCCGCGATCAGGTTGTCGCTGAAGAACCGCATCCTGATGGACACGATCGGCGGCGGCGCCGGGTACGACGTCGACAAGTTCATTCCCGATGCCCGTGCCGCACTTCTCGCGCTCGCCGACGAAGCGGATGCCGCCGCCGAGCGCATCAGGAAAGAACGCAAGGACGCGTGGCGTCGATTCAGCGACCCGGACAGCACGCACGACTACGGCAGCCGCGATGTGCGCAACCTCCGTCGACGCCGACGTCAGTCGCAGCGCGTCGCAAAAGAGTTGCGTGCACGCGCCGAGGACGATCAGGGGTTGCGCCGGCTGGTCGAGGCTGCGCGTGATGCGGCCTGGGGCGAGTTGGCCGAGAACATCGACCGCAGCTTGCGGGTCGAGGCCGCGCGACCCGACCTCGAGCCCGACTATGCGACCATGCGCGAGGCGCGCATGCAGGCGCTCCGGCTCGTCGATCTGAGCAAGCTCTCGTCGGTGCAGCGGCAGCGTCGCGCGACCGAGGCGGAGCGTGCCGACAGCGTCGACGACGACCGACGGGACCAGGACACCGCGTAGACCCCGCGCAGACGGGGCACGATTCGCGGGCGCCTCGCGCGTGGGGTATCCTGGACGCTGGTCTGCGCGGGTCTTCGGATGCCGCGGGATCAGGATCGCGCTCGTAGCTCAATGGATAGAGCATCTGACTACGGATCAGAAGGTTGGGGGTTCGAGTCCCTTCGAGCGCACACTGTGTTGAGACAGTGAAATACCGAAAGCCCGCGGATTCCGCGGGCTTTCGTGTTTGCTGCCGCGCTCTCGCTGCCCCACCCTCGAGCCGTTCAGTACCCTCGGATGATGCCTCTCGCTCTCGTTACCGGCGCCGCGCGCGCGAACAGCATCGCCGCAGGCGTCGTGCCCCGACTGGTCGCCGACGGCTGGCACGTCGTGACGAGCGACCTCGACGCGGGAGACCACCCCTGCGATCTCTCGACGGCGACGGGACCCGACGACCTCATCGCCCGCGTCGCCGCCGAGCACGGACCCATCACCGCGCTCGTCCTCAGCCACGCGCACGATGTCGAATCCGGCATCCTCGACACGACGGCCGAAAGCTTCGACCGCCACATCGCCGTCAATGCCCGTGCTGCACTGCTGTTAATCGCCGCGTTCGCGCGACAGGTACCCGAGGGCGGCGGCGTGATCGTGGCCTTCACCAGCGATCACACCACCGGCAACCTGCCCTACGGCGCCTCGAAGGCGGCGCTCGATCGCATCGTCATCTCGACGGCACGCGAGCTCGGTCCCCTCGGAATCTCCGCGAACGTCGTCAATCCCGGACCGATCGATACGGGATGGATGGATCAGGAAGGCCGTGAATCGCTCTCGCCGTACCAGCCTCTCGGGCGACTCGGCACCCCCGGGGATATCGCACCCATCGTGTCTTTCCTGCTGTCCGATCAGGGTCGCTGGGTGTCAGGTCAGTTGCTGCACACCGACGGCGGCTTCACGGCGCGGTACTGAGCTCGCGCCGAGACTTTCGCTAGGACGAACAGGCGGCGGCATCATCGCTGAACTCAGTCGAGACTGGCGATCTGCTCGTCGATGGCCACCGCACTCAGACGCTCATTGAGGACCATGAGCCCGGCGCCATGGATGCCAGCGCTCGACCCGCCTTCCGCAGGCACGATGCTGAGGTGCTGCGTCGCCAGCGGGATCGATCGTTGATACACGACCTCACGCACCCCGGCGATGATCTCCTGCACGTTCACGCCTAGCTGTCCCCCGATCACGACGACCGAGGGATTGAGGATGCTGACGCATGCCGCGGTCACCTTGCCGATCACCCTGCCTGCCTCTCGTGCCGCGGCGATCGCGGATGGGTCGCCGGTACGGACCCGATCGATCACGTCGGACGCCCCCACCGTCATGCCGTCCTGACTGAGCTCGGCCGCGATCGCGGGTGCGCTCGCCATGGCCTCGAGGTCGCGATCGTCCGCGACACCCGGAATCTGGACGTGCCCGATATCACCGGCTGACCCCCGGGCGCCCCTTTGCAACTCGCCGCCCAGGATGATCCCGGCGCCGATGCCCGTGGCTACCTTGATGAAGAGCAGATCGTCTACCCCCGGCCAGCGGGTGGCGCGCTCGCCGAGCGCGAGAAGGTTCACATCGTTGTCGACGAGCACCGGAGCATTGAGCCGCCGCTGAACGAAAGCGGGGATGTCGAAGCCGTCCCACCCGGGCATGATAGGCGGTCGGATCGGCCTGCCCGTCGAGTGCTCCACGGGTCCCGGCACTCCGACTCCGATGCCGAGGAGGTGGCCCGGCTCTCGACCCGTCGCCGCCAGGAGCCGCTCGGCGGTATCGAGCGCCCACGTCAGGATTGCTGACGGGCCGTCCGAGATGTCGAGCACCCGACTCTCTTCGGTCAGAACTTCGCCGGCCAGATCGAGGATGCCAACGGATCCGTGCGTTGCGCCGAGGTCGATGCCGATGCACACCCGCGACGTTCGATCGAACAGAAGGCGCGCAGCAGGGCGTCCACCGGAGGACGCTGGGGTCCCTGTGGGAGTCACTAGCCCGAGCGCGGTCAAGGCGGCCAGACGATTCACGACGCTTGTACGCGCCAGCCCGGTCTCTTCGACCAGTTCGGCGCGGGTCCGCGGCCGCCCGTCGCGCATCAACTGGAAGAGCTCTCCGGCACCCGCAGCAATCATGTCCCTCGCACCTTCCAACAGTTAGACCAGATTAGTAGTCATATCGACACCGGAAAAACTAAACATCAGTCCCTGCGGCGAATATTTGACCGATCAATGTCATAAGAGGTACATTTATCGCGTCATCATTGTCTACGAGGGGGTAGAAGCGTGAAATTCGCTTACGAAGCAAACGCATGGGGCGGAGTCGTCGGCACGCCCGGTGCGGTGACGAATTTGGGATCAGGCTTCTACGTGACGCCAGGGGACGTAAACCGTACGCTGGAATCCATCGCCGCTGCCGGGTACTCCGGTCTCGAGCTCTTCGACGGAAACCTGCTCCCGTTCGAGGGGTCCATCGACGTATTTTCCGAGGCCGTGGCTACACAGGGTCTCGCAGTTGCTGGCGTCTACAGCGGTGGCCACTTCATCTACCCTGATGCGCACGAGGATGAACTCGATCGTTTCGATCGCTCGATTGCTCTCGCTGCTGCGGTCGGGGCTCGTCACTACGTCATCGGGGGCGGTGCGATCCGCTCCAGCGGGCGACGCGATGAGGATTACCGCGTCGCGGGGGAGTTCCTCGACCGCATCGCGGAACGCGCCACATCCGCCGGCCTCGTCGCCAGCTACCATCCTCACCTTGGCAGCCTCGCGCAGGCGCCCGATCAGATCGATGCGCTCTTCGCCGAGACGTCCATCGGCCTCTGCGCCGACGTGGCTCACATCGCCGCGGGCGGCGGTAACCCGGCGAGCGTCATCGCCCGCTATGCGGACCGTCTTGCCTACGTCCACTTGAAGGATGTCGAGGCGACGACCAACGCGTTTCTGCCGCTCGGCGAGGGCGTACTGGATCTTGATGCCGTCATTGACGCGGTCGTCGAGGCGGGCTACGACGACTGGATCACGGTCGAACTCGACGGGTACCCAGGCGACCAGGACGCCGCCGCCTCACGAAGTCTTCGATTCCTTCAGGCCAGCAAACTCGCCTGATCGCAATTCGTTCCACCCTCGCTTGTCAATCACGCAGTCCCACAGCAAAGGAGCAATAAGGATGAAACTCAAGACAACGATGGTTGCGCTCGCCGCGGCCGTGAGCATCGTCGCGTTGGCGGGTTGCACGCCCGCCGGCGGTGGAACATCGAACGAGGTGGACCCGGAGATCTCTGCCGAGATCGACGCCGCGCTCGCCGAGATCACGGGCCAGGTGCTGAGCACCGGACCGAACGGAGAGGAGCCTTCTTCCGTCGACGCCACCGTCGTGACGGATGCACAGGCCGAAGAGGTCGCAGCGATGGGTCTGACGGCGGCGATCGTCATGCACTACGGAGGCAACGACTGGGCCAACGCTCAGATCGCCGGGCTCAACGCCGAGTTCGATCGACTGGGAATCGACGTTATCGCGACGACCGACGCCGATTTCGACCCGGCGACCCAGGTCTCGCAGATCGAAACCGTGCTGACCCAGAACCCCGACATCATCGTCTCCATCCCCACCGATACGGTCGCGACGGCGAGCGCTTACCGGAAGGCCGCAGCACAGGGCGTGAAGCTCGTCTTCATGGATAACGTGCCCGAGGGCTTCGTTGCCGGACAGGACTACGTGTCGATGGTTTCGGCCGACAACTACGGCAATGGCGTGACTTCCGCATACCTCCTCGCGCGATCGCTCGGCGGCGAGGGCACGATCGGCATCATCTACCACGAGGCCGACTTCTTCGTGACGCAGCAGCGCTACGACGGCTTCAAGAAGACGATCGAAGACGAGTTCCCCAACATCGAGATCGTGCAGGAGCAGGGCATCGCGGGACCGGATTTCGCCGGTGACGCACAGGGCGTGGCGAACGCGATGCTCACGCGCAACGCCGACCTCGACGGCATCTGGGCCGTCTGGGACGTTCCGGCCGAGGGTGTCCTCGCCGCAGCCCGCGAGACGGGTCGCACCGACATCAAGATCGCGACGCAGGACCTCGGTACGAACGTTGCGATCGCCCTCGCGAAGGGGGAGATGATCGTCGGTCTCGGCGCCCAGCTGCCGTACGACCAGGGAGTCGCTGAGGCGGACCTCGCCGCGCTCAGCTTCCTCGGCATCGACGTGCCCGCGTACGTGGCGCTCAGCTCGCTGCCCGTAGACCACGAGAACGTTCTCGAGGCCTGGGAGCTCGTCTACGACTCCGAAGCGCCCGCATCCGTGCGTGACGCATACGTCGACTAACCCGACCTCACCCGTCCGTTCTGTGGGGACGGCTCGAGCGGCCGTCCCCACAGAACATCCGAACGTGAACGAAAGGCAGAACATGCAGGACATCAACATCGCCATGATCGGTGGCGGATTCATGGGCAAGGCTCACTCGCTCGCGTACGCCGCGATGCCGATGTTCTTCTGGCCGGCGCCGGCGCGTCCGGTGAAGAAGATCCTCGTCGACGTCACCGACGAACTCGCCCGCTCCGCTGCGGACCGCTACGCGTGGGAGGGATCGTCGTCGTCCTGGCGCGATGTTGTCAACGATCCGTCGATCGACGTGATCGACATCGCGACTCCGAACAACCTGCATGCCGAGATCGCGATCGCCGCGGCTGAGGCAGGCAAGCACATCATCTGCGAAAAGCCCCTCGCACCCACCGCCGAAGAGGCGGGGCGGATGTATGAGGCCGCCAAGAAGGCCGGCATCGTGACTGCCGTCGCCTTCAACTACCGCCGCACACCCGCTGTGGTGCTGGCGAAGAAATACATCGATGAGGGTGCCATCGGCGAGATCCTCAACTTCCGGGGAACCTACCTGCAGGACTGGAGCGCCGACCCGAACTCGCCGCTCAGCTGGAGGTTCCAGAAGAATGTCGCCGGATCCGGCGCTGTCGGTGATATTGGCTCGCACGTCGTGGATCTCGCTCGGTATCTCGTCGGCGAGATCGCCGAGGTCACGTCGGTCGTGTCGACCTTCATCCCGGACCGCCCGCTGCAGTCCGGTGGTCTAGATGCTCTGGGCGGTTCGTCGAAGAGCGACGGTCCGCGGGGTCCCGTCGACGTCGACGACGAAGCGATGTCCCTGGTTCGCTTCCGTGGGGGCGCCGTTGGCTCGATCGAGGCGACGCGCAATGCATGGGGCCGGAACAACTACATAACCTTCGAGATCCACGGCACCGAGGGATCGATCTTCTTCAACTACGAGAACCGCGACGAGCTGCAGGTCGCGTTCAAAGGCGATGCCGCCGACCGTCGTGGGTTCCGCACCGTCTACACGGGCCCGAACACCCCGTACGGCGAATCTCTGTGGCCGATTCCCGCACTCGGTATCGGCTATGGAGAGACCAAGATCATCGAGGCCCACGACTTCCTGAAGGCCGTGGTCGAGGGCGGAACGGTGTCACCGAACTTCGCCGACGGTTACCAGGCCGCGCTCGTCGACGACGCGATCTTGGAATCGGGCCGCACGGGCCAGTGGGTCGCTGTTCCGGATGCCACAGAAGCGCTCGCTTCGGATGGCTGACGTGCCCGCCGGTGCCCCCGCGGTTCGTATGCGGGCGATCGTGAAGAGCTTCGGACCCGTCGAGGTTCTGAAGTCCGTCGACATGGACATCGTCGCCGGCGAGGTGCACGCCCTGGCGGGTGAGAACGGGGCGGGCAAGTCCACACTGATGAAGGTGCTCCAGGGGGTGCATCCGATCACGTCGGGAACGATCGAAGTCACGGGCGAGCCCGTCGACATCCGCAGCACAGCGGATGCGGAGCACGCTGGCATCGGGATGGTCTTTCAGGAGTTCAGCCTCATTCCTTCGATGACGGTGGCGCAGAATATCTTCCTCAACCGCGAGCTGAAGGACGGCATCGGGCTGGTCGACGATCGCGCCGCCGAGCGGGCCGCGAAGGAGATCTTCGACGGCCTGGGCGTCTCGATCGATCCCCGGTCGCGGGTGGAAGATCTGGGGACGGCGTACTGGCAGCTCGTGGAGATCGCCAAGGCTCTCGCCAAGGACGCGAGCGTCCTGGTTATGGACGAGCCCACCGCCAGCCTCGCCAAGCACGAGGTCGAGAACCTGTTCGCCCTGATCGAGACTCTGAAGAGTCGTGGCATCGCGATCGTCTACATCTCGCACAGGATGGATGAGATCCGTCGGATCGCTGATCGCATCACGGTGTTGCGTGATGGCCGGGTCGTGCTCGCCTCGGTCGTGGCCGAGCTGAGTGCCGCCCAGATCATCGAGGCCATCATCGGTCGGCGACTCGCGAGCGACCTGGTCTATCAAGACCGCGCGCTCGAGGCGGACGCTCCGGTGCTTCTGAGCGCGGAAGACATCGCCAGCAGCACCGTGCTGCAGTCGGTGTCGCTCACCATCCGCGCCGGTGAGATCGTGGGTCTCGCCGGACTGATGGGGAGCGGTCGTACCGAATTCGCCCGCGTCGTTGCCGGGATGGATCGACCTACCCGCGGTGCCCTGAACATCGACGGCGCCCGCGTGCGTTTCTCTTCGCCGATCGCCGCCCAGCAGGCGGGTGTGGCGCTCATCCCAGAGGACAGGCGTGAACAGGGCCTCGTGCTCGAGCACTCCGTCGCCGACAACCTGACTCTTCCGGTGCTCGATCGCGTCAAGGCTGGGGGCTTCCTGTCCCCCCGCAAGCTGCGGGCGCTCACGGAACAACTCGTCGGACGATTTGCGGTGAAGGTCGCCGACCCGTATGCCCCCGTTAGTCAGCTGTCGGGTGGCAACCAGCAGAAGGTCGTGGTGGCGAAGTGGATCAACACAGAGCCGCGCATTCTCGTGATGGACGAACCCACCTCGGGCGTGGACATCGGTACCAAAACGGAGATTCTCGACATCGTTCGCACGTTCGCCTCTCAGGGCAATGCCGTGCTGTTCATCTCTTCCGAACTACCCGAGCTCTTGGCGGTCGCCGACCGCATCGTCGTCATGCGTGAGGGGCGCTCTGTTCAGGAGCTCGCCCGCACCGATGTCGAGAGCGAAGAACAGCTTCAACTCATCATTCAAGGAGCAGCAGCATGAGTAGCGCCGCACCGGCCACCCGGCCCTCCCTCTTGTCCCGCGCCATCACCCGTCTGGACTGGCGCAGCAACATCATCTACATCGCGTTCGTAGTGGTGTTCGTCCTTTTCGCGATATTCCTCGGCGGTGACGGCTTCCTCTCCACCAATAACATGCTGAATATCGTCCGGCAGACCGCGACGATCTCGATTATGGCCGTGGCGATGACCTTCGTGATCGCGGCTGCCGAGATCGACTTGAGCGTCGGCTCGATCGCGGGCCTCGCGTCCGTCGTGACGGCGATGACGACGGCGCAGTTCGGCCTTGTGCCGGGAATCCTCGCCGGTCTGCTCGCCGGCGCGGTGATCGGCGCCATCAACGGTGGCCTCGTCGCGCTGTTGAAGATCCCGTCGTTCCTCGTGACGCTGGGGATGTTGGGACTCGCGGCCGGGCTCGCTCAGTGGATCACCTCGTCCGCCCCGCAGCCCATCACGGACCGCCTCTACGTCACGATCTTCGGCGGCAGTGACTTCGGGCCCGTACCGGGGCTGCTCGTCTGGACCGTCGTTGCGGTGGCTGTCGGGTGGCTCGTGATGAACCGGACCGGATTCGGACGCAAAGTGCTCGCCACAGGTGGAAATCCGACGGCCGCGGCCTACACGGGCATCAATACCGCGCGCATCAAGTTCACGGTCCTGTTGATGTCGGGCGTCGCGGCGGCGGTGGCGGGCATGCTCTACGCGGGACGCCTCGAGTCGGGCCGTTTTCAATGGGGCCAGGGGGATGAACTCACCGTCATCGCGGCGGTGATCCTCGGCGGCACGAGCTTGTTCGGTGGTCGCGGTGCCATCATCGGCACCCTGTTCGGTTCCCTCTTCATGGGGTTGATCAACAACGGCCTCATCCTCGCCGGACTGGACGTCGCACAGCAGCAGGTCGTGCGCGGCGCGATCATCATCGCCGCTGTCGCCCTCTCGAGGAAGAAGTGATGAACCGTCCACCCCTCCGGAGCGGAATCATCGGCACGGGATTCATGGGCCGCGTCCACACGCGCGCCGTCCGGTCGATCGGCGGCACGGTGTCGGCCTATGCCGGCCGCGACCTTGGGCGCACCCGGGCCGCGGCGGACGAAGCGAATGTGCCGCTCGCTCTGACTCCGGAAGAGCTCGTCGCTCATCCCGACGTAGACCTGGTCCACATCTGCACCCCCAACGCGCAGCACCTGCCGCTCGCTCTCGCGGCGATCGACGCCGGCAAGCACGTCATCTGCGAGAAGCCGCTCGCGCTCACCGCGGCGGACGCCTCGCGGCTGCAGATCGCCGCGAACACCGCCCGGGTCGTGACCGCGGTGCCGTTCGTCTACCGGTTCTACCCGACGGTGCGCGAGATGCGCGCCCGAATCGCAAAGTCGGGCGAGCGGATCTGGTTGGCTCACGGGCACTACCTGCAGGATTGGCTTTCGGACCAGTCGAGCTACAACTGGCGTCTGACCGACGGGGCATCCCGGGCCTTCGCTGATATCGGCGTGCACTGGTGCGACCTCTTCGAGTTCACGACGGGGCACCGCATCCAGAGACTGCACGCGTTGCAGTCGCGGTTGCACGACACACGCCATTCAGACGACGGCGAAGTCCCCGTCTTGACGGAGGATGGCGTGACCATGATGTTTCAGACCGACCGCGGCGCGACCGGATCGGTCGTGATCTCGCAGGCGACCCCGGGACGCAAGAACCGTCTCTGGCTCTCCCTGGACGGCGAGACCCGATCGTACGCCTTTGACCAGGAGAAGCCCGACGACCTCTGGGTTGGGGCGATCGAGGGTGTCTCCGTTCTGCCCAAGGGTTACGAGACGTTCTCTGACGAGGCGGTCGATCCGTATGTCACCGTCCCGTCGGGTCACCCGCAGGGCTACCAGGACAGCTTCTCGTTGTTCATGCGGGATGTGCACGCAACCATCGAGGGCAGGGCAGTCGACGGACTGCCGACCTTCGCGGATGGCGTGCGCGCTGCCCGGCTGACGGAAGCGGTGATCGCGTCGTCGATGTCTGGTCAGTGGGTCGACGTCTTCGCCGTGAACGAACGGGAGGTGAATGCCGCATGAGCGGATCTACGCATCCGGTTACGCTTTTCACCGGGCAGTGGGCGGATCTCCCGTTCGAGGAGGTCGCACGATTGGCGGCGTCGTGGGGCTACGACGGCCTCGAGATAGCGGCCTCCGGCGATCATCTCGATCTGCAGCGCGCCGAAGACGATCCCGGTTATCTTGCGTCGCGCCTCGAGATCCTCGATCGTTATGGCTTGCAGGTGTACGCGATCTCCAATCACCTCGCGGGCCAGGCGGTGTGTGACTCGCCGATCGACTTCCGGCACAAGGCCATCCTCCGCCCGCAGGTGTGGGGTGACGGGGACGCGGAGGGTGTGCGGCAGCGGGCCGCGGAGGACATGAAGCGGGCCGCTCGTGTGGCGCGTCGGCTGGGGGTCGACACCGTTGTGGGGTTCACCGGGTCATCGGTGTGGCCTTACGTGGCGATGTTCCCGCCCGTGCCGGCATCTGTCATCGACGCCGGCTACGAGGATTTCGCGGCACGGTGGAACCCGATCCTCGACGTGTTCGACGCCGAGGGTGTGCGGTTCGCGCACGAGGTCCACCCGGGCGAGATCGCATACGACTACTGGACCAGCGTTCTCACGCTGGAGGCGATCGGGCACCGCAAGGCGTTCGGGTTCAATTGGGACCCCTCGCATATGATGTGGCAGAACATCGATCCGGTCGGCTTCATCTGGGACTTCCGCGAGCGGATCTATCACGTCGACTGCAAGGACACGCGGTTGCGTCCGCTGAACGGCCGTGCCGGTGTTCTCGGATCGCACCTGCCCTGGGGCGACCCCCGTCGCGGCTGGGATTTCGTGTCGACAGGGCACGGTGACGTTCCGTGGGAGGATGCCTTCCGCGCGCTGGAGTCAATCGGTTACCGCGGCCCCATCTCCATCGAGTGGGAGGACGCCGGAATGGACCGATTGCACGGAGCCGCCGAGGCCGTCGCCTTCGTTCGGTCGAAGCTCTGGAAGACGCCGACCGATTCGTTCGATGCAGCATTCTCGAATCAGTGACGGGGCATTAACAGAAAGCCGTAGGCCCACTGCACAGCGTCGCGTGGCGGCATCCGCCCGTGACAGAGAGACGCGCGGTCACTGACGCGGCGGGCGGTCCTCGCGCTTTGCGGATCCGGCGAAGCGGTCCGGCTTCAGCTCGATGAGCTTGCCGCTGATACGGGTGTTCTCGAGGCGCTTGAGGGTGTCTCGCGGGAGGTCGGCCGGCAGCTCGACGAGCGAGAAGTCCGGGCGGATCTGGATGGCGCCGAAGTCCTCTCGGCGAAGTCCGCCCTCGTTCGCGAGCGCACCGACGATCTGGCGCGGCTCGACCTTGTGCCGGCGCCCCACGGCGATCCGGTAGGTCGTTCGCGCACCACCGCCCGTTCGAGCGCCGCTACGGGGGCCACGATCGGAACGTTCGTTGCGGTCACGCCCACCACGCTCGGGACGGTCCTGCGAATCCCGCGCGAAACGAGGCTCGGGTGCGGCATCCGGGTCGAGCAGCAGAGGCGTGTCGCCCTGTGCCACGACGGCGAGGGCCGCCGCAACGTCCGCCTCGGGGACGTCGTGGTGCTCGACGTAGTGCGCGACGATGTCGCGGAACAGCCCGATCTGTGCCGGATCCGCGAGGGCGGTCGTGATCGCGTCGTCGAACCGGGTCAAGCGCGTCGCATTGACGTCGTCGACGCTCGGGAGCTTCATCTCGGTCAGCGGCTGGCGCGTGGCTCGCTCGATCGAGGTCAGCATGCGGCGCTCGCGCGGGGTGACGAAGCTGATCGCCGCGCCCGTGCGTCCCGCGCGGCCCGTGCGGCCGACGCGGTGGACATACGACTCGGTGTCGATCGGCAGGTCGTAGTTGACCACATGGCTGATGCGGTCGACGTCGAGACCTCGGGCCGCGACATCCGTTGCGACCAGGATGTCGAGCTTGCCGCTCTTGAGCTGGTTGACCGTCCGCTCGCGCTGCGCCTGGGCGACGTCCCCGCTGATCGCGGCGGCGGTGTATCCGCGGGCCCGCAACTTCTCGGCGAGCGTCTCGGTCTCGTTCTTGGTGCGGGTGAAGACGATCATGCCCTCGAAGTTCTCGACCTCGAGGATGCGGGTGAGCGCATCGACCTTCTGCGGGTACGACACGATCAGATACCGCTGGGTGATGTTCGCCGAGGTCGTGGTCTTGGTCTTGACCGTGATCTCTTCGGGGTCGTTGAGGTACTGGGCCGAGATGCGACGGATCTGCGCCGGCATCGTCGCCGAGAACAGGGCGACCTGCTTGGTCTTGGGGGTGTCAGCCAGGATCGTCTCGACATCCTCGGCGAAGCCCATCTTGAGCATCTCGTCAGCCTCATCGAGCACAAGGTACTTCAGCTCCGACAGGTCGAGGGTGCGCTTCTCGAGGTGGTCCATGATGCGGCCGGGGGTACCGACGACGATGTGCACGCCGCGGCGGAGCGCGGAGAGCTGCTGGCCGTAGCCCTGTCCGCCGTAGACCGGGAGAACGTGCACGCCGCGCAGGTGCGACGCGTACTTCTCGAACGCCTCGCACACCTGCAGGGCGAGCTCGCGGGTGGGGGCGAGCACGAGGGCCTGCGGAGTCTTCTGCGAGAGATCCAGTCGAGACAGGATCGGCAGGGCGAACGCAGCGGTCTTTCCGGTTCCGGTCTGAGCGAGGCCGACGACGTCGCGGCCCGCGAGGAGCGGGGGGATCGTGGCGGCCTGGATGGCGGAGGGCGTCTCGTACCCGACATCCTTCAACGCCTTCATGACCGCGTCGTCGAGACCGAGGTCGGCAAATGTGGGCTCCGGACGGGCAGGCTCTGCCTCGACGGTGTCGTTCTCGTTCAGGTCGACCATGGTTTCGACGGTAGTCCCCCAACGGTTCCGCCGCGACTTGGCGCATCGCACGCGTGCGCCCGGGGACCGCCACGCTAGCGGGCAGCGAACACGGCCAAACCGATGAAGACCAGCCCCCCGGCCCCGAGCAGCGCGGCCGACGCCCACCGATAGTCGCCGTGCGTGAGGCGTGCGTACAGCTCGGTGACACGACCCGAGAGGGTCGGAAACCGGGACCAGGTCCAGGTGAGGACGAGGAACGGGCCGACCAGCGCGATCAGGAACACGACGTAAGCGGCGATGCGCAAACCGATGTGCTCGGTCAGCCCTGCGGTCACGCGCCCCGTCATGTACATGATGGGCAACGTCGTGAACCCGATCACCGCACAGCTCAGACCGAGCGGAAAGTAGCTGATCGCCGCATGATGACGTCGAGGCCGCCGCGGGCCGCCCGTCGCCGCAGGGCTCGATACGGCTGGATCGACGCCAGCCCCGGGCCCCCCGGAATGACGACGAGCGGAGTATCCGTTCGTGGCCCCGACCTCGTGTACGCGAGACGGAACGCGGGCGCATCGTGCGTTGCCGGGCGCAGTATCCGCTGGATGCGTGTCACGTCCCGAGCGTAAGGGGTGGGCTAGATCTCGTCGATGCCGGGGACGCCGTGGGGGATCTCTTCGGGCTCGGCCGGCTGTGCCCTGGGCCCGACTCGAAGCAGATTGATCTTCTCGCGCATGTACGAGATCGCTTCGGGGTTCGCCGGCGGTTGCAGGGCGGAATGCGTCGACTCGGCTATGAGGTTGGATGCGGCGTTGAGGACGAAGTCCGCCTCGACATCATCGCCGTCCTGACCGATTCCGCAGATACGAACGGTGTCGGCCGACTGCTCGGCACCCAGTAGCGCCGCGTACTCGATCAGGCAGTCGGACGTCTCGTCGTCGATGAGGATCGTACGGTCGGCAAATGAGATGCGTTTCACACGTTCCATTCTGCAAGGACCGGTGATTCGTGTCGCGGGACTTGACACAGGCAGCGGGGAACACACGCAGGCGGTAGCGGCCATGGCCGGAGCGACGCGTGACAGTCTGGGAGCTATGCCTTCACGTCGCGACGCCCGCACCTACGACCTCAAGGACCTGCGCGACCGTGTCATACGTGAGAGTGGTGGTGCGTTGGATGACAGCATCCCTCAGCTCGCCGAGGCCGACCCGGAGCTGCTGGGCATCGCGATCGTGCTGCCGGACGGATCCGTCCGTACGACCGAGCAGGCGGACGTCGCGTTCAGCGTGCAGTCCGCCGTCAAGCCGTTTCTCTTCGCCCTCGCCCTGCTCGACACCGACGGTGACGTGCTCGACCGGATCGGGATCGAGCCGACGGGCGAGGCGTTCGATGCGATCAAGCTCGAGAGCGGTACGGGGCGTCCCCCGAACCCCATGGTCAACGCGGGTGCCCTGCTGACCGCTGCGGTCGTCGATGGTGACGGTGTCGAGGGGCGGAACGAACGCATCCTGCGCGGTCTGTCGGCATTCGCCGGGCGCGAGCTCACCGTCGACGAGGATGTCGCCCGAAACGAGCACCTGCTCGGGGACCGAAACCATGCACTCGCGCACTTGATGCGTTCGGAGGGCACCCTACGGATCACCGCCGACGACGCCGTCGCGGTCTACGCGCGGGCATGCGCCGTGCTCGTCGACGCCGAAGCGCTCGCCGTGATGGGTGCGACGCTCGCGTTCGGCGGAGTGAACCCGGTCACCGGCAAGCGCGTCGTCCCCGCCGCAGTCGCGCGCGATGTCGTGTCGGTCATGGCCACGTGCGGTGTGTACGACGGATCGGGACGATGGATGCGCCGGGTCGGTATCCCCGCGAAGTCGAGCGTCTCGGGCGCGATCGTGCTTTCGGTGCCCGAGACCCTCGGCGCCGCGGTCATCAGCCCGCCCCTCGACGAGCAGGGGACGAGCGTCCGCGGCAGCAAGGCCTGCGACCTGCTGAGCGCCGAGCTCGACCTGCACGTGTTCGGGTCGCTCGGCGACTGATCAGGTGTTCTGCGGGAACCCCAGGTTGATGCCGCCGTGGCTCGGGTCCAGCCAGCGTGCCGTAACCGCCTTCTCTCGCGTGAAGAAGTGGAATCCCTGTCGGCCGTAGGCCTTCGAATCCCCGAACGCGGAGGCCTTCCAGCCGCCGAACGAGTGGTACGCGACCGGTACCGGAATTGGCACGTTGACCCCGATCATCCCGACCTGGATCTCGTACTGGAAGCGCCGGGCGGCACCACCGTCGTTCGTGAAGATCGCCGTACCGTTGCCGAACGCGCCCGAGTTGATCAGCTCGACGCCCTCTTCGTAGGTCGCGACGCGCACGATCGACAGCACCGGCCCGAAGATCTCCTCGATGTAGGCAGCCGATGTGGTCGGAACCCGATCCAGCAGGGTGGGGCCGAGCCAGAAACCGCCGGGCGCTCCGTCGGGAACGACACCCCGACCGTCCACCACGATCTCGGCGCCGTCGCTCGCCGCCACGTCGATGTACCCGGCCACCTTGTCGCGGTGCTCGCGGGTGACAAGGGGGCCCATGTCGCAGCCGCGGCGCCCGTCGCCGATGCGGAGCCCGGCCATCCGCTCGCTGATCTTCGCGATGAGCTCATCGGCAACCGGCTCGACTGCGACGACGACCGAGATGGCCATGCAGCGCTCGCCGGCTGAACCGAAGCCCGCGTTGACCGCCGCATCGGCGACGAGGTCGAGGTCGGCGTCGGGCAGCACGAGCATGTGGTTCTTCGCGCCGCCGAGCGACTGCACGCGCTTGCCGTGGCGCGCGGCCGTTTCGTAGATGTAGCGCGCGATCGGGGTGGACCCGACGAACGAGATGGACGCGACATCCGGATGCTCCAGCAGTGCATCGACCGCGACCTTGTCGCCGTGCACCACGTTGAACACCCCGTCGGGTAGCCCGGCCTCGGTCAGAAGCTCCGCCATCCACATCGCGGCGGACGGGTCCTTCTCGCTCGGCTTGAGGACGACGGTGTTCCCCGATGCCAGGGCGATGGGGAAGAACCACATCGGCACCATGGCCGGGAAGTTGAAGGGGCTGATGATCGCCGCGACACCGATGGGCTGGCGGAAGGAGTAGACGTCGACGCCCGTCGAGGCGTTCACCGAGTAGTCGCCCTTCAGGATGTCGGCGAAGCCGAGGGCGAACTCGAGCACCTCCTGGCCGCGGGCGATCTCGCCCAGGGCGTCCGAGACGACCTTGCCGTGCTCGGCCGTGATGAGCTCTGCCAGTTCGGGCTTGCGCTGCTCCAGCAGTTCGCGGAACCGGAACAGGATGGCCTGGCGGCGCGCGATCGATGTGTCTCGCCAGGCGGGGAATGCGGTCGTTGCGGCCGCCACGGCAGCGTCCACGTCGGCGGGCTCGGCCAGCACGACGGCGCCGCTCTGCTCGCCCGTGGCGGGGTCGTAAACCGTGCCGAGTCGGCGGTCATCGGAGTCGTGGCGCTCGCCATTGATCCAGTGCGGGATGCGCGTGGTCATTGTTCTCGTTTCGTTCGTAGATCGGGTCAGTCCATGACGACGACGGCGCGTCCGGTGATCTCGCCCCGGGCGAGTGCCTGATACGCGGCATCTGCATTGTCGAGGGTGTAGCGGCGCGTGACAAGGCGTGCGGTGTCGAACCCGCCGGCCTCGGCAATGTCGACGACCGCGGGCAGGTCCTCGCGCGTGCGCGCACCGAACGATCCGGTGATCGTGTAGCCGCGGCGAACGAGGGGGGTGATCTCGACCTCGGCGGCCGCGTCGCCGGCCGCGATGCCGATCGCGACCATCCGGCCCCCGTCGGCGAGCAAGCCGATCGCCTGTCGGAAAGTGGCGGGGTGACCGAGCGCCTCGAAGGCGACGTCGACACCCAGACCATGACCCAGACCGCCGGTGATCTCGCGGACGGCGGTGGCGGCATCGGTCTCGCGCGAGTTGACCGTGTGCGTCGCGCCGAGGGCCATGGCGGCCTCGAGTTTGTCGTCGGCGACGTCGATCGCGATGATCGGGTCGGCGCCCGCGGCGCGGGCCATCTGAACGACTCCGCTGCCCACGCCGCCGACCGCGACGATCGCGACCGCTTCGCCCGGTCGGACATCGCCCGCGCGGTGCACGGCACCGTACGCGGTGAAGGCGGCGCATCCGAGGACGGCGGATGTGACGGGGTCGAGGTCGTCCGGCAATCGCGTCAGCGCGGTGATCGGCACGACGGCGTATTCGGCAAGCCCGCCCATCGAGTACATGGCGAGGAAGGAGCCATCCGGCATCGAGAGGCGGCTCTCGCCGTCGTACAGCGTGCCGTTCAGGCGGTTCTGCCCGAAGAACTCCGCGCACAGGTCGTCACGCCCGCGGGAGCAGGCGGGGCAGTCGCCGCAGGGCATGATGAAGGCCCCGATGACCGTGTCGCCGATCGCGAGTCCCGTGGTCGGGGGAGTGTCGTCACCGAACGCGACGAGCGTGCCGCTGATCTCGTGGCCCATCACCGCCGGCCGGGGAAAGCGCACCTCGCCCCTCATGACGTGCAGGTCGGTGTGGCACACGCCGCACGCGATGACCTTGACGAGCGCCTCTCCCGCCCGCGGCACGGGGCGGGGAACCTCGAGGATCTCGAGCCCCGGTCCATCCGCGCGCAGCACGGCGGCATTCATCGTTCGGGGCGCTGTGGCAGTCATGGTGATCCTCGACGTCATCGTTCAGGGCTCGTGTTCGCAAGCATGGCAAGTTCACCACGGGCCCGGCAAGGGACGTCGGTGCGGTTGTCGCTGGATGAAAACGTCCGCGGTGCGGGATCGAATTATTGGCACTCTCATACGTCGAGTGCTAATCTGTGATTGTTGAGTCGAGTCGGCTCAACTCATCAACTCCATATCGAACCCGTTCATTGCCGGACGCGAATCCGGCGCAACAAGGAAGGACACCACCATGGCGACATACGACCCGTTCCGCGACCTCGACCGCCTCGCGACGAGCCTTCTGGATGCGCGGCGAGGCCCCCGCCGCATGCCGATGGACCTCTACCGCGATGGCGACCACTACGTGCTGACCGCCGATCTGCCCGGGATCGACCCGGGGTCGGTGGACATCGACGTCGACGGCCAACTGTTGACGATCCGCGCCGAGCGCACCCTTGCGGCCGGCGACGGCGTCAAGTGGATCACCCGCGAGCGTGAAGCGGCGAGCTTTTTGCGGCAGCTCAACCTCGGTCAGGGAGTCGACACCGACCGCATCTCTGCGAGCTACAACAACGGCGTGCTGTCGGTGACGATCCCCGTCAGCGAGCGCGCCAAGCCACGCAAGATCGAGGTGGCGACGGATGCCGATGCTTCCGTCATCGCAGCGCGCGAGTCGGGAGCTGACTCCTCGGGGCCGCAGCTCATCGAGCAGTAGTCAGAACCGCGTGTACAACGGATGCCGCGCCCTCCGGGGTGCGGCATCCGTCGTTTGCGGCGTGCTCAGTCGGTCGTTTCGCGCAGTTTCGCCGTCAGGCCGCGGAGCGCTTCGAGTTCGTCGTCGCTGAGCCGGGACATCCGCTCGGCGATCGTGCGTGCGTGCTGCGTCGCGACGGCGCGAAAAGCGGCCGCACCCGCCTCGGTCGCGCGGACGAGCGCACCGCGACCGTCATCGGGGTCGGCGCATTTGGTGACCAGGCCGCGGACCACCATGCGGTCGACGAGGCGAGAGACGGACGGCTGGCTGACGAGCATCCGTGCGGTCACATCGCGCAGTCGCGCGGTCATCTCGGGTCCGCGTGTCACGGTCAGCAGCACGTCGTACTCGCCCTGTTCGAGGCCGGTGCCGCGGAAGTCGCTGCTGATCTCGGTGAACACCTCGTGCTGCGCGCGGAACAGACTCTCCCACGCTTCAACGGCGAGGCGGCGGTTCGTCATGCCGTACAGGCTACTTGCCTACGGCCGGTGGCGGGCGGGTCGCGGAGTGCCCGTGTCTAGGCTGGGCCCATGCGTGCATTGCTTCGAACGGGACTGATCGTCGCGATATCGATCGCGGTGTCGTTGGTCGTCGCTCTGGGCGTAGGTGGCGGTGTCGCATCCGCATCCGCGGCCGAACGGGGCGTGGGACCGGGTCATGCCGCAGCCGTTCCGGGCGACGTCGACGACTTCTCGTTTGCGAGCCTCGACGTCGAATACACGCTGACGCGGGTCGAAGACGGCACCAGCCGGATGCGGGTGGTCGAAACCTTCGTCGCCGTCTTCCCCGAGTCCGACCAGAACCGAGGCATGCGGCGGCTGATCCCCAACAGCTATCTGAACACGCCCCTCTTCCCCTCTCTCGTTTCGGTGACGGACGAGGCAGGTGCCGAGAGGCCCGTCGAGACCGACGACGAAGACGACTTCCTCATCGTGACCTCGCGAGCGGACGACTACATGCACGGCGCGCAGACCTATGTCTTCACGTAGGACCTGCAGAACGTCACGCGGGGCCTCGACGACACCGCTACCGATGAGCTGTACTGGGATGTCAACGGCGAGGAATGGGCACAATCGTTCGACCGAGTGGCTGCGCGCCTGATGCTCGACGGTGACCTGGCCCCAGCGGCTACCGGCGACGTCGCGTGTTATCAGGGCTCGACCGGCTCGACGGGTCGCTGCGAGATCCTGATGGCGACCGACTCGGCCGGAGCCGTGGTTACGGCTCGCGCGGCACCGTTGGCGCCGCGGCAGACGATGACGATCGCGGTGGCCTTCGAACCGGGCACCTTCGTCCCGTTCGATTCGTCTCCCTTTGCTTCGCCGGTCGGATGGTTGCAGGGCGGGGCGACGCTCGTCGCTGTGCTGGCCGTGGTCTGGGCCGCGGTCATCCGGCGGCGTCGGCTGCGTGATGAGCCGGGCCGCCCGACGGTGATCGCCGAGTACGACCCGCCGCCGGGGCTCGACGCGCTCGAGTCGGCGGTGCTGTGGGGTGCGCCGACGAAGGGCATTCCGGCGGAGGTGCTGGAGCAGGCGATCGCGGGCTCGATTCGAATCGTCGAGGGCGAGCGCAAGTGGGGCAGTCAGACGTTCGAACTCGAACTGGTGGACCGTTCGCGGGCCGACGAGAACGGCCGGGAGCTGCTCGACGGGATGTTCCCCGACGGGCAGACGACGTTCACGCTCGGCAAGAGTGACGCTCGGGTTTCGCGAACGGCGCAGAAGATCCTGAAGGAGGCGGATGCGACGCTCGCGGCGATGGGTGTGCGCCGTGAGGTGCCGGGAATTGTGCGAGCTCGGCCAATCCTCGTCGGAGTGCTCGCGGCGGTCGCGTCCGTGATTCTGGGCGTTGTGGGTCTCGAGGGCGGGATCACACCCGCATGGTCTGTTCCGCTGCTCATCGCGGCGCCCATTCTCGCGATCACGGCGGGCGTGCTGGTCTCGCGCCGTCCGCTGACATCGCGCGGGGCTGAGCTGCGCGACCACCTCGCCGGAGTGAAGTTGTTCATCGAGTGGGCGGAGGCGGACCGCATCCGGATGCTGCAGTCTCCGCGCGGCGCCGAGCGCTCGTCGATCGCCGTCGACGATCCGCGCCAGATGATCAGGCTGTACGAGCGCCTGTTGCCCTACGCGGTGGTGTTCGGTCAGGAGAAGAAGTGGGCCGAACACATCGTCGTCTACTACGGCGACTCGACGCCCGGTTGGTACTACGGCACGAGTGCGTTCAGCGCGGCTGCCTTCTCATCGAGCATCTCTTCCCTGTCGACGAGCTCGTCAACGGCGTCGACCTCGGGTGGGTCATCCGGCGGCGGTTCCGCGGGCGGTGGCGGTGGCGGAGGTGGCGGCGGCGGGGTGTAGTCGCCTCCGGTGTGAGCTCCGCGCAAGAGTAAGGGCCGGTCAGAGAAGCTTCTGACCGGCCCTTGTCCCTTGCACCAAGAGTGTCCTGCAATCACATGTCGGGAGCTGCCACAGCAAACAACTTCCGTGCTTGCACTCTATAACGGCGAGGTAACGATGGGCAAGGATTGTCGTTATGTTTCTGTGATTTCCTGACACGTCCTCAGGCGCTGCCCGTCGTGATGGTCCCCATGGGGCGTCGTCACTCAGCTTCGGTCGCGGGCGTCCAGGCAAGCCACTGATTGCCCTCGTGAGCGATGGCCCAGTCATCGCACAGCAGTACCGAATCGATCGAATACACATCGATGTCGCTCTCGACGTCCATGGTCGGCGAGGACGTGCGCGGGACCGCTTCGCAGCCCTCCGGCTCGGTCGCGGAGTCGTAGCGGACCGTCATGGTGTTCTCCGCCCGGGTGGAATCCACCGCCGTGATCGCTTGTGCGTCGGCGGGAAGCCAGCTCGCGATGCCGGAGTGCTCCCGTGCAAACTCCGTCGCGTTCGTGAAGTTGGTCTCGACGCTGCCGTGTGCCGCTGCGTCGTATGCCGTGCAGCCGCCGAGGATCAGGACGATGGAGACCAAGCCGAGGGCCGCGAGGCCCGGGGCAGGGGAAGTTGTGTTCATGCTTCCACGCTACGAATCCCGTGCACGGGGGTCGTCCGGCGAAGGGATGACCCGGCCTCAGTCGTGAGGATGACTCGGCTGGGATCGGTCTGCGGATGGGCGCACGTGGTCGTCCCCTGACGGCACGATCAATGAGTTATAAGTTGTGCACAACTAAATTGCGTGCAATGCTTCTGCATATGACCGCATCGCAGAACGCCGATCGCCGGATCATCGATGACATGCTGTGCTTCTCGCTCTATGCGGCCAGCCGTGCGACGACCCAGGCCTACCGACGCATCCTGAAGCCGTGGGGGCTGACGTATCCGCAGTACCTCGTTCTGGTCGAGCTGTGGGAGCACGAGCCGCGCACAGTCGGCGAGCTCGGGGGCGACCTGGCGCTCGATTCGGGAACTCTTTCGCCCCTGCTCTCGCGGCTCGAGAAGCTCGGTCACGTCGCTCGCACACGCTCGAGCGATGACGCGCGCGTCGTGTCGATCCATCTGACCGCTCAGGGGCATGCGCTCCGCGACGAGCTTGCTCACGTGAGCGACGAGATCCGCCGTTGCCTCGCCGTTTCACCCGCCGCCGCGCGCGCGTTGCTCGCCGATCTGCATGCGTACACGGATGCCGTGGATGCATCTATCGCCGCTGCATCCGCGTAGAGCCGCTGCCAAACCAAACGTCCACCCGATCGTCACACAACGAAGAAGGAAGCTCCGCCATGGAAACGCTCTACACCGCAGAAGCCCTCGCAACCGGCGATGGCCGCAACGGCCATGTCGCAACGGTCGGCGGGCTGCTCGACGTCGACGTCCGCGTGCCGAAAGAGATGGGCGGCTCCGGCGACGCGCTCAACCCCGAACTGCTCTTCGCCGCGGGCTACGCGGCGTGCTTCCACAGCGCTCTGCTGAGCGTCGCGCGCAGCCAGAAGGTTGCGCTGCACGACACGAGTGTCGGCGCGCGCGTAGGAATCGGATCGAACGGCCAGGGCGGGTTCGGCCTGTCGGTCGAACTCGAGGTCGTTATTCCCGACGTTCCCGCCGAACAGGCACAGTCTCTGGCCGATGCCGCGCACCTGGTCTGCCCGTATTCGAACGTGACGCGGGGCAACATCGAGGTCGTCGTCCGGGTCGTTGAGGACTGATCCCCGCGGCTTGCCGCACACACGGTGAAGGGCCGGTCAGAGAGGCTTCTGACCGGCCCTTGTCCCTTGCACCAAGAGTGTCCTGCAATCACATGTCGGGAGCTGCCACAGCAAACAACTTCCGTGCGTGAACTCTATAACGGCGAGGTAACGGCGAGCAAGGGTTCGTCGTTATCTTTTTGTGATTTTTTCTGCGGCTGTCGGTGGTCATGCGCACTGTCAGCGCTGCCACGCAGCTTGTCAGTGGCTGCACGGATGTTTGGTGCGGCCAGGAATCTTGTCAGCGGATCCGTCCCGCGGTGGAGTTGCAGCAAGGATGCTGCTTCTACCCTGGGGCGTATGAGCGAATTCCTCGGGTGGGGTGCAATCGGGATCGTGCTCGCCATCCCGATCGTCTTTGGGGTGGTGGGAATCGCAACACGCCGGCGCCATCATGCTGGCGATGCCACGGCACCCTCATCTGCGGGTTTGCTCGGATTCGACGAACTCTTTCACCCGTCTGCTCATAACGCGCGGATCGAGTGGGAGGCCGAGCAGGAGATTCCCGCCCCGGCGCCGACGCCCGACAAGGGGCCGGGTGTCATCGAGGCTGGCAGCAGGATCGTGATTGAGGTCTCTGAATGAGGACGTCATGCTGAGCCTCCGGCAGCGCGCGGATGTCGACATTTCGACGGTGATCGGTTGGATTCCCGAGGCGAGGGCGCTGTACCTCTTCACGGGATCCCGGTTGGTGTGGCCGCTGACAGTGGATCAGCTGGCAGCCATGACCGTGACTGGTGACGTAATCGCGTTTGTGATGGTCGACGATGGGTCGCTTCTGATCGGACACTTCGACCTGTCGCTGGCTGACGAGACGGCGCGGATCGGCAGAGTGATTGTCGATCCCGCCAAGCGCGGTCGCGGCTACGGCGGCGCGTTGGTGGGCTTGGCTGTAGAGAGTGCTCGGTCGTTCGGCGCGAGGCGGATCGCGCTGAACGTGATCGCCGACAACGCGCCGGCCGTTGTAATTTATGAGCGAGCCGGGTTCCAGCACCTGCCCATGGGCGACAGGCCCGACGTTCGGTCCATGGCCCTCACCCTCTGACTCTCCGGTGTTGCTTCGGCATCTCGGTGTTAGGGCGAGGTGGCCGGTCGCGCCCTAGCAGTGTGGGCGTGTTGACGGCCGCAGACCTAAATGAGTGAGTCCGTTTGGCTGGGTCGGCGTGGATGCTGTTAATCGCAGGCGGAGGGTGTTAACCCCGGTGTGTGAAAACTGAACTCAACACCCTCCTGATCACACTCTACGTCCACCTCGATGACCGGATCCTGCCCGCGATCGGCTTCACCCGCGATCACCACCCGGGCCGCAAACCCGCCCTCAACGACGCGGAATTGCGGCTCATCGCAATCGAGGGTGTAGTTGGGGTCTGAATCCTCCGGACTCGAGGAGCGATCTCGCGATGTAGTTGGTGAGGTTGCGGAAGCCGAGGGCGGAGCCGCGGAGGTGTTCGAGGCGGCCGTTGATGGCCTCAGTGGGTCCGTTCGAAGTGCCGGGTCGGTCGAAGAACGCGAGCACGTCGACCGCTCGTTGTTTCAGGGTCCGGCCGAGGCGACGGATCTCGACGAGGGCTGGGGGGACGCTGCTGGTGACGGAGTCGATGACTGCTTGCATCATGGTCTTCCCCTTGGTCTTGTCGGGTTCTCGGTAGGCGGCGATCATGCGTTGGTAGATGCCCCAGGTCGCTTCGACCTCGACGTGCTCATCGCCAGCGAACAACGCCTCCAAGCGCGCGCGTTGCTTCTCGGTGAGCAGGTTCGCGCCGGTGTGCAGGGTGCGTCGGGCCGTGTAGAGCGGGTCGCCGGCGCGGCCGCGGTGGCCGAGGGTGGCCTGTTGGACGCGTTGCCGGCACCGGTCGAGGGCGTCGCCGGCGAGGCGGACGACGTGGAACGGGTCCATCACCGGGACCGCGTCGGGGAGTTCTTCCGCTGCGGCGGTCTTGAACCCGGTGAACCCGTCCATCGCGACCACATCGACGCCGTCGCGCCAGGCCTTCGGGCGGCCGGCGAGCCACTGCTTGAACACGGCCTTCGAGCGTCCCTCGACCATGTCCAACAGCCTGGCGGGACCGGTCCTGTTCCGTGTCGGGGTGAGGTCGATGATCACGGTCACGTACTTGTCGCCGAGCCGGGTGTGTCGCCAGACGTGCTCGTCGACACCGATGGTGGTAACCCCGTCGAACCGGTGAGGGTCATCGATGAGACGACGCTTGCCCTCGGCGATGATCGCGGAGTTCGCCGTATGCCACGACACCCCCAGCCCTGCCGCAGCACGGGAGACGGTCAGGTGATCGATCACGATCCCGGTCAGCGCCCACGTGAGCCCGCCTCGAGAGATCTTCGCCCGCCGGGGCGCAGCCTTCGTCGTGTCCTCCCGCCACGTTCGACAGCAGTGCTCACAGCGATACCGGCGCACCCGCACCAGAAGTGTCGTGGGACGGTGCCCGAACGGTGTATTACCCGCCGGAAGGCATCGCTACGCGCGTCGGTCTGTTCGACCTAGACGAGCACTGATGACTGGACGTCCGACACTGCGGTGATGACCTGCTGGCGGTGGCAGTGCGATTCGTCCGCTTCGTAGCACAGCACGGCAACGGTGTGACGCTCGGCTAGAGCTGCCAGCTCGAGCACCGCCGCGGCGCCGTCACCGCTGCTGATCATTTCGCAGTAGCTCACGCGCGCCGCGATGCCCTCGTCTGACGCGGCGTCGGCGTAGGCGGGACGATTCTCCTTCGGATTGCCGAGCCGACGGTCGTGGATGTAACGGATGCCTGCGGCCGACATCGCCTCCGACAGTGCGCGCTTGGACAGCCCAGGCTTACGAGACAGGGGGGTCAATCGAATGTCGACCAGCACCTCGACATTGTCCGAGTTGAGTTGCTCAACCAACTGGTCGACGCTGATTCCTTCGTATCCGACACCGATCACGCGGTGCTCCTTTCCGGTTGATCGGGAACGCGCGCGTTGAAGCGCCCCAGGTTTGATGCCGCATCCTTTTGAGTTGGAAGGATGTATGTCATGCCGAAGAAGATCGATCCTGCCCTGCGTGAGCGCGCTGTCCGGCTGGTGCGTGAGCATCGTTCGGAGTATCCCTCGTTGACGGCCGCGTCAGCGGCCGTTGCCCGCCAGGTCGGCGTGGGCCACGAGTCGGTGCGCCGGTGGGTGCTGCAAGCCGATATCGACGACGGCACCCGCGACGGGATCACCAGCGTCGAGCATGCCGAGATCAAGCGGCTCAAGGCCGAGAACAGTCGTCTGCGGGAGGATGTCGCGATCCTGAGAGCTGCGACGACTTTCTTCGCGGGGGAACTCGACCCCCGCAACCGTTGATGCTGGGCTTCATTGACACGATGAGAGCCGAAGGTCACGCGGTCGAGTCGATCATCCGGGTCCTGCAAGCGCAGGGCGTGAAGATCGCCGCGCGCACCTACCGAGCCCACCGGCAAGGCATCGTCGCAGTGCGGACGATCACGGACGCGCAGGTCCAGGACGCTGTCCGCGCCGCGGCATGGACCATTGTCGAACGCAACGGGACGATGCGTCGCGTGCTGACTCCCGAGGGCCTCTACGGGCGGCGGAAGATGACCGCGCTGATCCGCCGCACGTCGATCCCCGGCGCGTCGCGAGGCGCGGTCGACCGGGCCATGCGCTCGCTCGGGCTGTCGGGAATCCGTCGCGACAAGGGCACCCGCACTACGATCCCCGCCAAGGACGGGGTCCGTGCCGGCGACCTGCTGAACCGCGACTTCACCGCGCCCCGGCCGGATCACACCTGGGTGATGGACTTCACCTATTGCCGCACCTGGGCGGGCTGGGTCTACGTCGCCTTCATCGTCGATGTCTACTCGCAACGCATCGTGGCCTGGCACGCACAGACCACCAAGCACGTCGAGCTGGTGATGATCCCGCTGCGCATGGCCCTCTGGGAACGAGCGCGTGATGGGCACCCGGTCCAGCCCGAGCAGCTGCGGGCACATTCGGACGCCGGGTCTCAATACGTCTCGCTGGCCTACACCGAGAAGCTGGCGCTCGATGGCATCGCACCCTCGATCGGGTCCGTCGGCGACGCGTTCGATAACGCGCTGATGGAGACGATCAACGGGCTCTACAAGGCCGAGTGCATCCGCACGACCGTGTTCCACGACGGGCCGTATCGGACCATCGCAGACGTCGAATTCGCGACCGCCGGCTGGGTCAACTGGTACAACACTCGTAGGCTTCACTCGAGCCTCGGCTACGTCCCACCCGCCGAGTTCGAGCAAGCCCACTACGCGACCCTCAACCGAGAGCCGCAACCCGCATAGGAGCGGCACAAAACCTGGAGCGCTTCACGTTGCGCACGGACTCGACAGGCTGTCGAGCAAGTTTTCGCACCACTCCGGGCGACGAACTCATTCCCGCAGGCGACACACGTATGTGTGCTGCCGCGTCTGCGGAGCTGTTCGTGTCGAACCTGGCGAGCCATCGTCATGAGTGAGTCATCACTCCTGTTGGCAAGCTGCACGTAACAAATGTAACTGTTACACCTGTTACATCTGCCTCCTTTGGGTTCCGGAGTGGCAGTACACGAGCGCAACTGTTGGTGTGGCTAGATCTGCCTATCTGGACCACGACCTTCCGGCGCGTCGTGCGTCGATGCATCCGTCGCGAAGAGTTTTTGGAACGGGAACATCGAACAGCCGTTTCGGCGCAGCCTGACAAACCCCGAACACATCGTCCGGTGGGCGGTGTCGAGGCACCACAAGTACCGCGATCGCGTTACTCGGCTGGACGCCGAGACGCCCGGGTTGTCGGTCGTGCGTTTGCCCTCGCGGGGTGACATCGAGTTGTGGGTCCGTGGATCGCTTGCGCTATCGGTCGGATGGCCTCCGGATGCCAATCAGAACGAGTGACCTGCCGGGTTGCTGGCTCACCTAACGGGCGCCACCGGCGCCACAGCCAATGCATCCGCGCCGCGCGCCGCGGCATCCGCATCGCGGAGCTTCGGCTTACGCGGCCACCAGAAGGCATCCTTCGTGATGAACGCGAGCGCGGGAACGACCACCGTGCGGACGAGCAGCGTGTCGATGAGCACGCCGATGCAGACGATGATGCCGATCTGGGTCAGCGTGATGAGCGGCAGCACACCGAGCACGGCGAACACCGCGGCCAACAGGATTCCGGCGCTCGTGATCACGGCGCCCGTCGCGGCAAGCGCGCGAATCATGCCCTGTGTGATGCCCAGGTGGTCGGACTCCTCCTTCGCCCGCGTCACGAGGAAGATGCTGTAGTCCACACCGAGCGCAACGAGGAACAAAAAGCTGAAGAGCAGAACGTTTGTGTCGATGGCGGGGAAGCCGAAGAGCGGGGTCTGGAAGAGCCACCAACTCAGGCCGATCGCCGAGAAGAAGCTCGCCACGACCGCAAGGAGGAGCAGCAGCGGAGCGACGAGCGCTCGCAGCAGCACGACGAGGACGATGAGCACGAGCACCAGGATCAGCGGGATGATCAAAGCCTGATCGCGGGCCTGCGCGTTCGTCACGTCGAGGGCTTGGGCGTCGAGCCCACCCACGAGCCCCTCGCCGGTGCCGACGCTGTCGAGGGCCGCGCGCATCCGCTCGACCGTGGCGAATGCCTCCTCGGTCTCGGCGTTCGCGCCGAGCGTGACGTCGATCCGGGCGAGGTCGTCTGTCGTCTCGCCGGTCGCCGCGGAGTCGACGCCGTCGAGGGCGGCCAGCGCACCCTCGGCCTCTTCGGCTTCGTCCAGGGGAACAATGACGAGGGAAGGCGAGGTCGTTCCGGCCGAGAAAGCCTCGGCGAGGACCTCCTGCCCCTGAACGGCCTCGGGCTTCTGCAGGAATCTGTCGTTCTGCGAGAGCCCGGTCTGGACGAAGAACAGCCCGCTGGCCATCACGCCGAGCACGATGAAGCCACCCGTAGCCACGATGACCGGACGCTTCGAAACCGCACGCCCGAGCTTGCCCCAGACGCTCCGGGCAACGGCATCGGGTGAGCCGAAGCGCGGGATGTAGGGCCAGAAGAGCCCACGCCCGAACAGCACGAGTGCCGCGGGAAGGACGAACAACGCGAAGATCATCGCGACGACGATGCCGACGGCGCACGCCAGCCCGAGTGCCCGGTTGCCGGCGAGCTCGGCGAGAAGCAGGGTCAGCAGCGCGAGCGCGACGGTAGAGCCGCTCGCGATGATCGCGGGGCCCGCGCCGCGCAGGGCGCGCTGCATCGCGACCCGGCGATCCTCGTGCAGGCGCAACTCGTCGCGATATCGCGCGATGAGCAGCAGCGCGTAGTTCGTTCCCGCGCCGAAGACGAGCACCGACAGGATTCCGGTGACGGATGCATCGAGTTGCACGCCGACCGCGCTCGCCACCTGTCGCGCGACGATGCCGGCGAGCCCATCCGCGACCCCGATAACGACGAGCGGGACGAGCCACAGCCAGGGGCTGCGGTAGGTGATGAGCAGCAGCACGGCCACGACGATCACGGTTGTCAGAAGAAGGGTGAAGTCGGCCCCCGCGAAGACGGCAGCGATATCGACCTCGAACCCCTCGGCACCCGTCAGATAGACCCGCACCCCGTCGAGATCCGCGGATGCCGCGTCCCGGAGTTCCTGGGCGCGCTCGCTCTGCGCGGCGACGTCCGACTCGGGTTCGAGTGGCATGACGACCAGGGCGACCGTCCCGTCGTCCGAGACCTGCGCGGGAGGAACGAATCCCTCGCGGGAGAGGTCCGCGAGCTCGCCCATGGCGTTCTCGTTGATCAGCGCGAGCGTGCCGGCGTCCAGTTCGCCCTCTTCGGACGCGAAGACCAGCAGGGCCGAGGTGTCGTCGGCGCTCGGGAACTGTTCCCGCAACTGATCGACCTGGACGGACTCGGCGCTGTCGGGCAGGCCGACCGAGGGTGCTGTTTCGGACTCTTCGCCCCCCGCGATGCTGAAGAGCGCGGCCGCTGCGAGAGCCGCGAGAACGAGCACGATCCAAGACGTCTTGGCGGATGTGATGAAGCGCAGCAAGCCGTTCATGAGGATTCTCCACGTCTGTGAAAGTAATTTGAAGTTCAAACTATATGACTATCGAATGAATGTAGCGATATCGTGGAACTCATGCAACCGAGGCACGGCGAGGGTCCAGGCGCGGACGCGTCCGGGTTCTCTCCGACCCGTCCGGCCACGGCGTTGTTGCGCGAGTTCATCGAGCTCACCGACCAGTTCGAGCGCGCGATAGCAACCGAGCTCGAGGTGAATCCGACGGATCTGGCGGCGATGGAGCATCTGCTCATGGGCGGTCCGCTGGGCCCGACCGAGCTGGCGCGGCGCGTGGGCATCTCTGCCGGCGCCGCGACCACGTCGATCGACCGCCTCGTCGCGCTCGGTCACGTGACGCGCGAGCCCCACCCCACCGATCGCCGCGGCACTCTGGTCGTACCGCAGCCGGCGTCGCGCGACCGGGCGCTGGGACGGCTCATGCCGATGATCATGGGTATTGATGCCGAACTCGACTCGTTCACCGAGGCCGAGCAGGAGCTCATCACCCGGTATCTGCGTCAGGTGGTCGAGCGGTTGCGGACGCACGCTCGTCCCCGGGCATCCGAAGCCGAAGGATGAGAAGGCGCTCCGCCGGTCAATCCATCCAGAGCCGCTCGATCGGGATGTCCTGATCCAGGATGCGTGTAGCCGCCCGATGTCCGGAGTACATCGCCGCGGTCACGGTGGCCGGGTCATCCGTCCACGTCGCCTCGCCCGCCAGGTGCAGGACCCCGCCGATCGGGGTGGCCAGGGCGTCGTGATCGTCGGTCGTCGACCCGAGCGTCATGTATGCGTACGAGCCGCGGGCGAACGGGTCATCCTGCCAGCTGGTGATGTGCACCTGAGTCGGTTGTTCGACGCGATCGCCGTACAGCCGACGCAGCTGGACGAGCACGGACTCGACGATCCGTTCGGTTGCCCAGTTTCGTGTCTCGATGCCCGCGGGTCCCGCCGCGAAAGTCAGCAATGTGGGCTCGCCGTGCAGGGCGGTCAGGTCGTACCAGGAATGCCACCAGCGACCTTCGGGGCCTTGCTGGCGGATCGCGTAAACGTCCTCGTCCCAGAACTTCGTCGGGAAGCGTAGGAACACCTTCTCGAAGGCGTTCATGGTCAGGCGTCCGAGGGCACCCGCCACGGGTTCCGGCAGGGTGGGCTCGATCGTGAAGTCCTCGGACTGAAGCACACCGACCGGCACCGTGACCACCGCGTCACGCGCAGCGAACACTCCGCGATCGGTCGTCACGACGACTCCGTCGGCGCTCCACTCGACGCAAGACACCACGTGCTCGAGTCGCACGTCGAGCCCCTCCGCCAAGCCCGTGGCCAGGGTGTCGTACCCCTGCGGGAACACCACTTCGTCGCCGTCGATCGAGTCGTCGTCGAGCCCGTGGGCTGCGAGGTCCTCGATCCACGCGCCGTACTGCTCTTCGGCGCGGTGCTCGAGATACTCGCGCACGCGCTGGGTGCGCTCCGCGTTCCAGCCATGCTGCGCGAGAGCCGCCTCGGTCACGTCGCGGTACGAAGCATCCGGAGCCGAACCGGCGATCACGTCGACGAGAGTCGCGTCGACGGCATGGATGTCTGATACATAATCCCGTGCGGCGGCGTCCGAGAGGCGACGCCCGTCGGGCCCGTAGTGGGCGATCGGGCGACTGTCGGGCTGGTACCCGCCGACCGTGAACTCGACCATCGGCATTCCGAACGCTTGCGCGGCGGCCGCGACGGGGGAGTCGGTGATTCCGTGGATCCAGGATGCGCCCAGGTCGGTGATGAGCCCGTCGCTGCGGTCGGTGTGCACGCGGCCACCCACGCGGTCGCGCGCCTCGAGGATCACGACGCGGCGGCCGGCTCTCGTCACGAGGCGCGCCGCGGTCAGCCCCGCGATTCCCGCGCCGACGACGATCGTGTCGAAACCGTCCACGGCTAACCCTCTCTCGCCGCGCCCTCGTGGCGCGGTCCCGACGCTATCGCTCCGGCGCTGTCGAGCGCGAGGATTTGTCGGTCCAGCGTCGCCGAGTTATACCCCCAGGGGTATGCTAGTCTGAGCCGGAAGGCCGAGAGGGGGTCAGTCATGCCGAAGATCGTGATCGTCGGCGGTGTCGCCGGGGGAATGAGCGCCGCCGCTCGCGCGCGGCGCCTCGACGAATCAGCCGACATCATCGTGCTCGAGCGCGGCCCCCACGTGTCGTTTGCGAACTGCGGACTGCCCTACTTCGTCGGCGGTGAGATCGTCGATTCCGCCGAGCTCCTCGTGCAGACCCCAGAGTCACTCCATGCGGCGCTCGCGCTGGATGTTCGTCCCGGGCACGACGTCATCGCCGTCGACACCGCCGCGAAGAACGTGACCGTGCAGACCGCGAACGGTCTCGAGGTCATCGACTACGACGCCCTCGTGCTCGCTCCGGGTGCGGCCGCGGTCATCCCCGAGATCCCCGGAATCACCTCGCCCCGGGTGCGGACGCTCCGCACCGTCGACGATGCCCTCGCGCTGCGGCAGACCATCACGGGGGGCGCTCGCCGTGCCGTCGTGCTGGGTGCCGGGTTCATTGGTGTCGAGGCCGCCGAAGCACTGGCCGCGAGCGCGCTCGAGGTGTCGATCGTGCAGAGCTCGGCGCATCCGCTCAGCCCTTTCGAGCCCGAACTGGCATGGCTGGTCTCGCAAGAACTGCGGGCGATCGGGATCGACCTGCGCGTCGGCACCGCTGCGACGGCGATCAAGCCGGGCGCCGAGCACGACATCGTCACGCTGGCGGATGGCTCACGCCTGCCCGCCGACATGATCGTGCTTTCCGTCGGAGTGCGCCCCGACACGGCCGTCTTCGAGCGGGCCGGAATCGCCTGTGAGCGCGGTGCGATCGTGGTGGACGACCACGGACGCACGAGCGTGCCCGGCGTGTGGGCCGTGGGAGACGCGACGCTGAGCGTCGACCCGATCACGGGCGCCCGCCATCCGGTCGCCCTCGCGGGGCCCGCCAACCGTGCCGGCCGGCTCGTGGCCGACGACATTCTGCGCCCGGCGACGGCGCGCGCGATTCCGCCCGCGCTCGGCACCGCGATCGTCCGCGCGGGGTCGCTGACCGCGGCGCTGACCGGAGCGAATCGCGCCGCTCTTCGGGCGAGTGGTACACCGCACACCACCCTGCACCTGCACGCCAATCAGCACGCCGGGTACTTCCCGGGCGCCAGTCAGATCCACCTGGTCGTGCACATCCATCCCGACAGTGGGCGGCTGCTCGGTGCGCAGGCGGTGGGTCTCGAGGGCGTCGACAAGAGAATCGATGTGCTGGCCACCGCGATCCGCGCGGGCATACGGGTCGACGAACTCATCGATCTCGACCTGGCTTACTCGCCGCCCTACGGACAGGCGAAGGATGCGGTCAACCTGACCGGCATGGTGGGCGAGAACGTGCTGAACGGAATGCTGTCGCTCTGGTACGCGGAAGATCTCGACGACGTCATGGCGACCTCGCTCGTGCTCGACGTGCGCCGCGACGACGAATGGGTTATGGGACACCTGCCCGGGGCGCTGCACATTCCCCACACCGAGCTGCGCGAACGCATCGATGAGGTGCGCGAGCGCGCGGCCGGGCGACCGGTGCGCGTCATGTGCGCCTCGGGCGTACGATCGGCGATCGCCCACCGCGTCGTGGCTCAGGCCGACATGGATTCCGCATCGCTCTCGGGTGGCATCCTGACCCTTCAGGCCTCGCTCGGCGCTCGCTCGCGCGACGTCCTCGCGGTCGACAACGTCGCCCGTTGATCTGACTTTTTCACGCCCCCGACTTTCGGAGATATGCCATGTGCTACGCGGTGACCTGTAAGAAGTGCGGCAAGACGACGTGGTCCGGCTGCGGCCAGCATGTCGACCAAGTGATGCGCTCGGTACCGCGGTCGAATCGGTGCGAGGGGCACGCGAACGAGCCGTCCTCCGGGTTGTTCGCGCGACTCTTCGGCCGCTGAGGTCGTCGCTGGGTCGAATCAGGCCAGGGTGAGAAAGAGCTTCTCGAGTTCGTCCGGCGTCATCGACTCGTCCTGCGGGTCGGCGATGCACGTGCGCATGGCCGACGCGACGATGGCGTAGCCGGCCCGGTCGAGGGCCTTCGACACCGCGGCCAGCTGGATCACGATGTCGCGGCAGTCGGCACCCGACTCGACCGCGTTCACGACGGCGGTCAGCTGACCCTGGGCGCGGTGAAGGCGGTTGACGATCTTGCGCTGCTGCGCGATCAGTTCGGTCTCACGGTCGTCCGTCGATTCGGATGTCGCGGGTGCGTTCACGGCGGGCCTCCCGGTGTCGCGCGCCGACGGCGTCGCGTGTTTCACGCCATTATCCCACGAAAACTGGATACCCCGCTGGGTATTCTTGACCGGAACCGAGACTAGAGTTGCGCCTTGTGCATCCGATCAGCATCCCGAGCCCTGACCCGGTCTTCTCCCAGTTCTCCCTCGGGCCGCTGACGATCCACACTTACGCGTTGTGCATCATCGCGGGAATCATCGCCGCGGTGCTCATCACGCAGCGCAGGCTCGGCAAACGCGGCGCCGAGCCGGGCACCGTCCTCGATGTCATCATCTGGGCCGTGCCGCTCGGTATTGTCGGGGCGCGTTTTTATCACGTGTTCACGCACGTCGGCGACTACTTCTACCCGGGCTCGAATTTCTGGGCGATCTTCGCGATCTGGGATGGCGGCAACGCCCTCTACGGGTCGCTGCTCGGCGGGGCGGTCGGTGCGTGGATCGGATGTCGCATCGCCGGCATCCGGCTGTGGTCGTTCGCTGACGCGCTCGCCCCCGCGATGTTGGTGGCGCAGGCGATCGGGCGCCTCGGCAACTGGTTCAACCATGAGCTGTTCGGCTTGCCGACCACCCTGCCGTGGGGCCTCGAGATCGAATCGTCGAACCCGAAGTTTCCCGAGGGGCTCGCCGAGGGCACGCTCTTTCACCCGCTGTTCCTCTACGAGATGATCTGGAACCTCGTCGGCGTCGCGATCATCTTGCTGCTCGAGCGACGCATCGCGCTGCGTTGGGGCAAGGCTTTCGCGGTTTACCTCATCTGGTACGGCCTCGGTCGCAGCTGGCTCGAAGCCATTCGCATTGATCCGACGAGCGATGGGCTCCTCGGCGTACCCGCCAACGTGTGGGCGTCGTTCGTGGCGATCGGCCTAGGCATCGCGCTGTTCATGATCCAGAGCATCCGTCATCCGGAGCCCGAGACGAGCATCTTCCGCGACGGTGCACAGCCACCGCGAGATGCCGCGGTCGAACCGGCAGTGGAGGATCGTGCATGATCGCGCGATTCGAAGAGCTCGACTGGCAAGAGACGCGGATGGGGGAGCTGACCCTCCGTCGCCGCACCGACAGCGAAACCGGCGAACTCATCTACGAGGTCAAGCTCGGCGATGAATATCTCATGTCGAGTCTGTTCACGGTCGCAGAGGAAGAGCTGGCGCGCCTCGGACTCGCGGCCACCGACGGCGACTCGCTCGCGATCCTGGTCGGCGGGCTCGGTCTGGGGTACACCGCCGTGACCGCGCTCGCGGACACTCGCGTCGCCCGCCTCGACGTGATCGATGCCCTCCCTGCGGTGATCGGATGGCACGAGCGACACCTTCTTCCGGTGTCGAATGCCCTCGTGGACGATCCCCGGACGACGCTCGTCCACGACGACTTCTTCGCGGTGATGCGGCGTCCCGCCGAGCCGGACGAGGCGCCGTACGATGCCATTCTGCTCGACGTCGACCACTCGCCCCGGCACACCCTCGACCAGAGTCATGCCGATTTGTACACCGCGGCGGGGCTCGGGCGTCTCGCCGATCGTCTGACCGAGCGGGGGATCTTCGCTCTGTGGTCGGACGATCCGCCCGACGCCGAATTTCAGGCGGTGCTCGCCTCGGTATTCGACGAAGCGCTGGCCCACGAGGTGACGTTCGACAACCGCCTGACGGGCGGTACCTCGTCGAACACCGTGTACGTCGCGCGGCGCCGGTCAATCTGACGCGTCGGACGCGGCACGGCAGAATGGGTCAGGATGGACGACCAGCCGATCGACGAGCTCCGGATGCTGCGGGCCCGGGCGTACGGCCCGGATCCCGACATCCACCACGACCCGTCGGCCCTGGCCCGTTTGCAGGACCTCGAACGTCTCGCTCGCGGACCCGAGATTGAGCAGCTGCCGCCGAAGCCTCCGCTGCCCGTGCCTACCGAGCCTGTTGTCGATGTCGAGCCGCTCATCTCGGCGGAGCCGTCCTCTGACGAGGTCGCGGATGACTTGGTTGCGGACTCGGTTGCGGATGACTCGGCTGCGTCAGAGCCGCTGGCCGGGCGAGTCGGGAAGTGGTCGAAGAAGCGCATCGCGATCACCTGGCTCGCGTCGCTGGCGGCGGCGATCCTCGTCACTGCCACCGTCACGGGCTTCGTTTCGCGGCGCATCCAGGCTGACCCGCGCGAGATCGCCGTGCTGGGTGTCGACGCCTTCGCCGAGTGGCCGGAATTCTTCGGGAACTTCACGGAGGACGGCGAGCGCGAGCCAGGCCTGCCTGAGGGTGCGATGGCGTTCCAGAGCTTCCACGGCCTGGCCCCCTTCCGTATGCCCAACGGGGGGTTCGCCGATGGAAGAGATCAGACCTGTCTGGCGGTCGTCGATCTGGCCGCGGTCGACAACGATTCCAGCTCCTTCAGCGGGGCGTACTTCGGTGGATGCGCCGCAGGCGCATTTGCCGCAACGGCCGAGATCGTTATCGCTTCCGGACAGAGCCTCCCCGACGAACTACTCGAGGCCTTCCCAGAAGGAACGGCCCTTCAGTTTGTGCTCGAGGGCGACGAGGTCGTCGTCCTGAGCGACGAGGACTGAGTACCTAGGCCTTCGGTGGCGGGTGGTGCGGAATCGGCCGTGGCGGTCGCGCACGCTCGGAGTTGATGATGGGCCCCGTTCGGGGCGACCTATCCGGCGAAGCCCCGCCGCGAATCGCGATCCGGCGGCCACTGATTGTGACCGGACGTAGACGAATCACGTAAGGTTTGCCGCCCGAGTTCACCGACGCGAGCCGCAGGACACCGGATGCCTCGATCTCGGCATCCGTTGCCGCATCCACGTCCGTTTCCAAGCGCGCAGCGCTACCACGAGCGACAACACTCCAGCGGTATTCGTCGTCCTCACCGTCGACCTCGATCGCGGCCTCGGGGTGCTCGGCGATGACGCTGAGCTTCGATCCCTCGGCCGAGCGGGCGTACAGCGCGCCGTCGTGCGCGAGGACATTGAGGGGAAAGACATCCGGCATCCCGTCCGCGCCCGTGACGGCGAGACGCCCGATAGCGGGATCGGCGAGCAGACGCCAGCATTCCGCCGGGCTCAGTCGTTGGAAGGCGTGTGCTCCCGACGCCCCGGGTCCACCATTCGATCGAGTCATCGCACGCGCCTCCGTTCGATCACTTCGATTCAACTCCGTTGACCCGCGCACCGCTAGGGGTCAACCCCCCGAATGAAGAAGTCGAGCGCGGCTAGGGTCATGGCCCATGACGGACGAATCGCGAGTGCCCGTGTCTCTCTCACTCGATGCCTGGTTGGATCGCCTCTCGCAGCGTGGCGGCGAGCCGGGCGGTGGGGCGGCCTCGGGCGTGATGATGGCGATCGGAGCCGCGCTGCTGCACATGGTCGCGGCATACACCCCCGACGACGAACGCGCGCAGCAGAGCGGCCAGCGCTCGATCGAACTGCGCGTGCAAGCACTTCAGACGGCGGAGGATGACGGGGTGCGCTCGGCCGCCCTGGGCGCGGCGCTCGCGGCCGAGTCTTCCCCAGAGCGGGACGAGCGGATCGTGGCGACGGGCACGGCCGGTGCCGAGTCATCCGCGACTCTGGTCGGGATCGGTGCCGCGCTCGTCGCCGAACTGCGCGTGCTCGCCGACCGCGGCAACTCGCACCTGATCGCGGATGTCGCGGTCGCGGCGGAGGCGATCGGCGCGGGCCTCGGTGGTGCGCTGACGAACCTGCACGCGTGTCTCACGTTGGCGAGGCGGCATTTGCCCGAGGGGCAGGCCGAGGTGCCGGGCGACTTCGACAGGATCGTGGCAGACGGTGCCGCCGCCCGCGCCGACGTCGCGCTTCTCGCCCGCGCGGTCGAGGAGCGCTAGCCGCTCAGCGCTCCGCGGCTGCCAAGTTGACCCGAAGTTCGTCCGCGTCCTGGCGCACGCCGTAAGCCGGGGTGTCTCGCTCGACACGCCAGCTGTCGGCGAGGGGGCCGATGTTGACCGTGTCGTATCCGAAAGCGTCATAGAGGTCGGTCACGAACTGCGCCGCCTCGGTCGAGTCGCTCGACGTGGCGAGAGCACGACGATTGGGCGTGCCACTCGGTGTGCCGGCGGTGAGGATCTCCGCCGCCCCGATGTGGTTGAACGCCTTGACGACCTTCGATTCCGGCAGATGCCGCTGCAGCATCTGCGATGTCGTGATCTGCTTCTCGTCGAGCTCGGCGATGTGGCCGTCCCGCTCCCAGTAGTAGTTGTTCGTGTCGAGCACGATCTTGCCCGCGAGCGGCGCTACCGGAATGGTTTCGAGCGCCTTCAGCGGCACGGTCACGATGATCCACTCGCCGGCCTCTGCGGCCTGCTCCGGCGTTCCGGCGCTCGCGCCGGAGCCGAGCGTGGCGACGAGATCGGTGAGGGTCTCGGGCCCGCGAGAGTTGCTGATCACGACCTCGTAGCCGCGATCGACCAGACCCTGTGCGAGTGCCGATCCGATGTTTCCTGCTCCGATGATTCCTACGCGTGTCATGTTGGTCAGAACGCTCGCGGACCTCTCGCGCATTCCCCGGCGCGACTCTCGGAATTACAGATGGCCGCCACATCCGAGGTGCCTCATCTAGAAGTGAGCGCGAAGGGTGATGCGGTGCCTCACGTATGGTGAGCGCGAGGCTTGCGGTTCATTTGGTTGTTTGGAGTCGACGGATCGACGTTTCTAAGGATGTCATGTCGAGGTGTCGGCTGGTGGTCATGGCTTCGGTTTTGGCTTGTGATAGCTCGATGAGTTGGAGCTGGATCTGGTTGATCCGGCGGGTCAGATCGGCGGGGTTGATCCCGGTGATCCGGGCCTGAACGACGTCGGCTTGCTCGGCGGTGAGGACCCCAGAATCGCGCACTCGCTGCCAGGGTGTCTTCGGTGCGTCGTAGAGGCGTGTGCGGCGCCCGCTGGCCGCGGTGGCGTATGCGGTGGGCTTCTTCGTCGGGGTGAAGAAATTCAACCGTAGTGAGACGAGCCGCCAGAGCTCGTTCAGCAGCGCGAGCTCGTCCGGGGTGTCGTAGCGCCAATGGAACGCGTGTTTGCGGACGACGTGGTTGTTCTTCGACTCGACGGTCGCTTGGTCGTTTTTCTTGTAAGGGCGGGACCGGGTCTGGGCGATGTCACGGGCTTGGAGCCAGTCCGCGACATCATGGTTGATGAACTCCGATCCGTTGTCCGAGTCGAACACGCGCAGCTCGAATGGGAACATGTTCTGCAGATCGCCGACAGCGCCGACGATCCACTTGGCCGCGTTGTTGCGGATCGAGGCGTTCTCGGTCCACCCGGTGGCGATGTCGGTCATCGTCAACGTGCGTGCGAACTCGCCGACGAACGTGGGTCCGCAATGCGCGACGGTGTCCGCCTCGATCACCCCGGGTGCCGTGACCGGGGCATCCCCGACCTTCGACAACCCGATCGAGTTGCGCAGCAGCGGTGACGGGATCGTCGTAGAGATCCCCCGCAACTGCATCGCCCGACGTGCCGGGCTCAGATACCGGTCGATCGTTGCCGGACTCATTGTCTGAAGCTCGACGATCGTCTGCGGTGTCACGAATGGCTTGTCGAGGTCGCCGGCAGCGTGCAGCAGCGGCATCCACAGCTCCAGCATCACCACGAGGTACTTCCCGCACGGCATGCCCATCAGCGCCCACACATGCTCCAGCAGCCGCCTCGAATCATCGCTATACGTCTTGGCCCGCAACTGGCGTCTATCGACCTGCTTCGCCGGATCCGGCAGCACCGGCCCCGTCAGCATCCGCCGCGCCGTTGATCGGCCCATCCCCGTCGTGCTCATCACCTCGTCAAGGATCCGGGCCTTGTCGTGCTTCGATGCTTTCCGGTACGCGTCACGGAGTTTGTTCGTCACCTGTCGCCTCGCGGCCATCTCAATCTTGCCTTCCACACAGGCAAGCTTCGCGCTCAAAGTATGTGAGGCACCAACACACCCCACGCGCTCAAAGAAACTGAGGCACGTCGACATCTGGCGCTCGATGCACCAGGCGCCTAGCCTGGGCGCATGGATTACGTCATCATTCTGGCGGTCACCCTCCTGGTCCTTGCGGCATTCGCCGTGTGGGCGGCGGCGCATTGGTATCGCACGAGGCGAACTGGCCACGACGACCTGCTGCGGGTTGGCGATGAGCCAGACGTGACACCCGCAGAAGCGTCACGTCGCGCCGAAGGCGAGGCCGCCTGGACGCGCATCAGCGGCGGACTCTGACTGTCAAGAGTCACCGGCAGGGCACTCTTGTGGGCCAGGATGTCAGCATGCTCTCCATTCCCGAAGTAACCCTCAACGACGGTCACCGCTTCGCCGAGCTCGGCCTCGGCACATACGGGCTGCGTGCCGAAGAAGGCATCCAGTCCGTCGCCGCGGCGATCGATTCCGGGTACCGGTTGCTCGACACCGCCCTCAATTACGAAAACGAGTCCGAGGTCGGCGAGGGGATCCGCCGCAGCGGAGTCGACCGCGATGAGCTGATTGTGACGACCAAGCTTCCCGGGCGCGACCACGGCTACCACGAGACGATCGCGAGCGCCCAGGCCTCGCTGGCGGCCCTGGGACTCGACCGCATCGACGTGTATCTGATCCACTGGCCCAACCCGCGCGTCAATAAGTATGTCGATACGTGGAAGGCCATGATCCACCTCCGCGACGAGGGTGTGCTGCGCTCGATCGGCGTCTCGAATTTCACGATCGGGATGCTTGATCGTCTCGCCGACGAGACGGGTGTCGTGCCGGCGGTCAACCAGGTCGAGCTGCATCCGTACTTCCCGCAGGCGGAGTTGCGCGCCTATCACGCCGCCCACGGCATCCGCACCGAGAGCTGGAGCCCGCTCGCCAAGCGCAGCGAACTGCTGAACGAGTCGATCGTGCAGGAACTCGCGGAGGTGCACCGCGTCACGCCGTCGCAGATCGTGTTGCGTTGGCACGTCGAGCTCGCGAGCACCCCGATCCCGAAGTCGGCGGACCCCGACCGTCAGCGTGAGAATGCCGACGTGTTCGGCTTCTCGCTTGACGCCGAGGACGTCGCCGCGATCTCGGCTCTCGAGCGAGGTCGGCTCTGGGGTGGAGACCCCGAGATGCACGAGGAGTTCTAGGGAGGCTCGGGATGTCTCAGCAGAACTGGTCGGGAAACATCCGCTTTCGCGCGCGTGCCATCGAGTCGCCGACGGATCTCGAGCAGCTCCGGCGGATCGTGACGGGCAACGCCCGCGTGCGAGCTCTCGGCTCCCGGCACTCCTTCAACGACATCGCCGACACCGAGGGGGTTCTCATCGATCTGACCCGCCTGGAAGCGCCGTTCGAGATCGACGTGGACTCCCGCTCCGCGTGGGTGCCCGCCGCGGCCCGCTATGCCGAGATCGCCTCGGCGGTCGAGGATCAGGGGTTGGCGCTGCGCAACATGGGATCGCTGCCGCACATCTCGATCGGCGGGGCGATCGCGACCGGGACGCACGGATCGGGCGATGGCAACCGGATCCTCGGCGCATCCGTCACCGGTTTGGAGATCGTTCGCGCAGACGGGCGCTTCGACGTCCTCGAGCGCGAGGATCCGCGCTTCGCCGGATCGGTCGTGGGTCTGGGTGCGCTCGGCATCACCACGCGCGTGCGCCTGGAGCTCGTGCCCTCCTTCGACGTGCGGCAGGACATCTTCCTGAACGCGCCGTGGGACGAGGCGCTCGCCGGGTTCGACGCCCTGATGGCGTCCGGATACAGCGTGAGCCTCTTCGTCGCGGACTGGGGGACCGACGTCGTCGATCAGGTCTGGATCAAGTCGGCGGTCGATGCGACAAGCGCCGAGCCGGCGCTTCCCGCCGGGGTCACCGCCGAGCGGGCGACCCGACAGATCGGCCCCATCGCATCTGGTCCCACCGACTCCGTGACACCTCAGCTGGGTGAACCCGGGCGCTGGCTCGACCGCCTACCGCATTTTCGCCGCGACGCCCCGCCGAGCAACGCGGGCGACGAGCTGCAATCCGAGTTCTTCGTGGCGCGAGAGGATGCCCCAGCGGCGCTCTCGGTGCTGCGAACGCTGGCAGCGAGCATCTCGCCGGTGCTGCTCGTCTCCGAGGTTCGGAGCATCGCCGCGGACGATCTGTGGTTGAGCGGAGCCTACGGTCGCGACACGATCGCGTTGCACTTCACCTGGCGGAACGATCCGGATGGCGTCGCGGCGCTGCTGCCGACCATCGAGACCGCGCTCGCCCCCTTCGACGCGCGCCCGCACTGGGGAAAGCTCTCGGCCACGGGCGGCGGCGCATCCGTCGATCGCTATCCGCGCGGTGGGGACTTCCGTGCGCTCGTCGCAGCAGAAGACCCCGAGGGTCGGTTCTCGAACGAGTACCTGCAGCGCGCGCTCGATTCCTGAGCGGGGCCGCGTTCGGAGACTCGCGTCAGAGCTGGATGCCGTGGTTTTCGTCGTTCACGCCGGCGTTCCGCCCGCGCCACGACTCGTACGCGATGAGCCAGCCGAGAGACACGGCGACGCCGATGATGAGCCCCAGCCAGACGTTCGAGAGGCCGAATCCCACGAGAGCTCCCGCGATGAGCAGACCGATGGTTCCGAGCAGCCACTGCACCCGGCCGCGCGGCCAACGCTTCTGTCCTGACATGCCCCCAGCCTAGGGGGAGGCGCTCCTCAGCGCGCCCGGTGGTCTTCGGGGTGCAAGCGTGGACCTCGGCGCTCTTCCCGCGCCCCGCTCATGCGGATGAGTCGGATGGCCCGCTGGCGCTGCCCGGCCCACGGCTCGAGCAGTTCGAGCATTCCGTCATCGTCCACGCGGTGCCCCGTGAGCGCGTAACCGACCTCGTGGGCCAAGTGATAGTCGCCGACGCTCACGGCATCGGGATCCCCGAACGCCCGGATGCGTGTCTCGGCCGCCGTCCACAGGCCCACGCCGCGCATGTTCGTGAGCACACGGTCGCGATCAGGGCCGTCGCTGGCGCGCTCCGCCGCCGCCACGAGCGAGCGGCCGACACGAGCCGCGCCGACGATCGTGCGCGCCTGCGGCGGCTCGAGACCCGCTCGATGCCACGACCACGAGGGGATGCTCCGCCATCCTTCGATCGTCGGCGGGGCATGCAGGGGCACCGGCGTGGGTCCCGGTGCAAGCTCGCCGTGCCAACGCACGAGGCGACGCCACGCGGCGAACGCCTGCATCCCGGTCACCTTCTGCTCGATGATCGCGCCCGCGAGCGCATCGAAGACGAGATCCGTGCGCCCGAGTCGGAGCCCGACGCTGCGGCGATGGATATCGCGGAGCAGAGAATGTCCGCGGGGGTCGAAGGCGTCCGGATCGTCGGAAGCGCCGCACAGGTCGGGAACCTGCGCGAGCGCCCAGCCCGCTCCGGCCCCCCACGCGGCGGCGCGAACAGCACCCGAGGCATCCTGTCGCAGCGCTACCGTCGCGGTGCCCTCGGGGGTGCGGCTCGCACGCCAGATCACCGGACCGTCTTGCAGAATCGTGGGATCGCCGCTACCGCGCCGCTGGAACATGACGACCTGGGTCAGGTTGAGCGGGTGCGAAGGGCGATAGACGGTCTCGATCGGTCGATCGAAGACGCGTCCCGGTGCGCTCACCGACGTGCCCATCGTCGTGGCCACCGTCGTCCTGGCCCCCGTTGTCGTGGCCGCCGTTGTCATCGCCCCACCATACGGCGCCCGTCCGACACCGGCGCCAGGGTGGATCGAATCAGAAGCGGTCGGGCGAGGGCGTGCCGTGGCCGTAGCGGATCGAGACATCCGCGTGCCGGTCGAACCGGTAGCCGACGCCGCGCACCGTGCGCACGATGTCTTCGTAGCGCCCGAGCTTGGCGCGCAGTCGCCGCACGTGCACGTCGATGGTGCGCTCGCCGGGGGAGTCGTCATCGGTGGCTGACCACAGCGACGACACCAGCTCGGTGCGCTCGATCGTGCGCCCCTCGCGGAGCACGAGATACTGCAGCAGTTCGAACTCCTTGTAGGTGAACGCCGCGGACTCGCCGTCGAGCAGTACCTTCTTGCGCGAGATGTCGACGACGACGCCGACGGATGCCGCCTCGGTTTCGTCCGAGTCGCGTCGGCTGCGTGCGACCGCGGACGGCTCGTGCAGGGCCAGGCGCACCAGATCGACATCACGTCCCCCCGCGTCGGTGGGCGCGAGCGCGACGGTTGCGTAGGTCTCGGCGTCGGGGGCCAGATCGGCGAGGGTGCGGCGGAGGGCTTCGACGAGGGTTCCGAGGCTCACGCCCGCCGCGGCGGCCTTCTGCTCATCGAGACCGACGTACAGGGCGAAGCCGCGCGGTGCGCTTCGCGGAGCGGCGGCGCGGGCCGGCGGCGCGGCGGGGGTGCTCGGCGTCGGAAGGGATTCGACTGGCCGCAGGTGGGCGGGTCGGGAAAGCGGAGCTTCGAGAAGGGCGGTGTTCGACATGATGAGGTCTTCTTCCGGGAGGGAACCCTGCGGGTTCTCCGAGGTACGGCGGTGTGTCGGCCGGTGGCCGGGTGAGGGGTGTCCGAAAGTCCCGACTTCTGCGGGGGCGGCACCCGGGGCCGACGCGGCCGCATCGGCGGCGACGTGATGGCCCGGCTGGGTCACGAGATCAGCGACACATTCGACAACACAGGGCAACGCGACCGGCGCTCATCATGCCGGCACTCCGGTTCGCCTCCCAGGCGGACACAGGGCGTGCGTTGTCACTCATGCCGCCGATTATCTCCGAGATCCTGGGGATGTGTCAAACTGCGCGCACATCGCAGGTTTACCGGTGCTCACCTTCTCATTCTGCTCAGTCGGCACCGAAGCGCTCGGCGAGCCAGGCGACCTGCCGCAGCCACTGGTGGTGGCCACCGCCTTCGTGGCCGTTGTACTCGTACACCTCAATGCTCTTGTCGGTGGACGACAGGGCGTTGTAGGCGGCGAAGACGCTCGCCGGGAGGACGATCTCGTCCATGAGCGCCACCGAGAACAGTGCCGGCGCGGTGATCCGCCGCGCGAGGATCGCGCCGTCGAAGTGGGAGAGCGTGTGCAGGGCCGCCGCAGCCGCGTCACGGTTCACAGAGAGGTACCTGGTGATCTCGGTGAAGGGGGCGCTGGGTGTGCGGGTGATCGAGCGGGGAAAGTCGCAGAGAAACGGCACGTCGGGCATGGCCGCGGCCACCAGAGGAGAGAGCGCTGCGGCCGCGATAGCGGTGCCCCCGCCCTGGCTACCTCCGGTCACGGCGATGCGGTCGCGGTCGACGCCGTCGAACTCCGCGACCGTCTCGACGAGACGCACCGCGTCGGTGAACATGCGTCGGTAGTAGTACTGCGATGGGTCGTGGATGCCTCGGGTCATCACTCCCTGGGCCGCAGGCCCGGATCCGTGCGGGTCGGGGGTGTCGCCGCCCGAGCCCCAGTTGCCGCCCTGGCCGCGGGTGTCCATCAGAACGTGGATATAACCACAGGCTGCCCACTTCAGATGCTCGCCCGGCAGCCCCCGCCCGCCGCCGTAGCCGAGGTACTCGATGACCGCCGGACGGGGCTCGTTCGATCGCGGGCGCGAGATCCACGCGCGGATGGGGTCGCCGGCGAAACCAGAGAACTCCATGTCCTCGATCACGATCTCGGAGATGGGGGTGTGCGCCGGTGTGATGACGGGAGCGGATGCCGCGGCCCGCGCGTGATCGAGCGTCTCGGTCCAGAAGGCATCGAGGCCTTCGGGCACGGCGAGTTCCGGGCTGTAGGTCCGTAGCTCGTTCAGGGGTAGGTCGGTGAACGTGAGCGCCATCGATTCCTCGTTCGGTGCAGGCAGATGTGTCCCCAACCTTAAGGGGCGTCGGCGCGAACACCGCCCGATAAGTTGTGCCAAACGCCAAAAGGTCTTGCTTTTGTTCGAGGGTGCGGCATAGAGTGCCTGTCGAAGCGCTTCCGCGAAGCGCTTCGACATCGCACCCCGCTCGACAATCCCTCAGCTTTGACAATGGAGTCCGCATGGCGAAGATCAACGAGGTGGCGAAGGCTGCCGGCGTCTCGATCAGCACCGTGTCGTACGCGCTGAGCGGCAAGCGGCCCGTTTCACCCGAAACGCGTCGACGCATCGAGGACGTGGCACGTGAACTCGGCTACGAACCGAACGCGGGTGCTCGGATGCTCGCTGGCAGCCGCACACACATCTTCGCCCTCACCGAGCCGCTGCGCGTCGACACACACGCGCCGACCCACATGGCGTTCGTGCTCGCGACCGCCGTCGCGGCGCGCCGACAGGGCTACGACATCCTGCTCCTGACCGACGAGCAGGCCTCCGCCGGCATGCGAAGGGTCGCCGCAAGCGACCTGGCGGACGCCGTGTTGGTGCTCGATGTTGCTCCCGATGATGAGCGAGTCTCGATAGCGCGCTCGATTGCGATCCCCACGATCTTCATCGGCATTCCGAACGACCATGAGGGCCTGGTGTGCGTCGACCTGGACTTCGAGGCCGCGGCACGGATGGCCGTGGACCGCCTGGCCGATGCCGGTCACCGGCGCGTGGCGATGATCGGCCAGCCGGCGGTCGCGTACCGGCGCTCCAACTTCCCTCCTCGCGTTCGCGCCGCGTACGAAGAGCACGCGCTCGCGCGGGGCTTGGCGCACTCCTTCGGTGTGAGCGGCGAAACCCAGATGGAGGCCGGTGCCGTCCGGGCCGAGCTTGCGGCAGCCCTCGACGCGGGGGCGACCGCGCTCTTGCTGCACGGTGCGGACGACATGCACGTCGTCGTCCTGACCGAGCTCGCGGCACGCGGAATCGACGTGGGGCGCGACATCTCCCTTCTCTCCGTCGCCGCATCATTCGACATGGCCCTGCTGCCGACGCCGCTCGACACGATCCCGCTCGTACCGCAGGCGTCCTGCGAACGTGCCGTCGAACTGGCCGTGCAGGCCCTCGGCCAGGAGCGTCTGCCACCGGCGGTCCATCTCATCGATCCGATCTACATCTCCGCCGGTACCGTCACGGCGCCCGCCCCGATCGCCGAGCCGGCGTAATGCGAAGGCGACAGCGGGCGACCATGACCTCAATCGAAGCGCTTCGACGATTCTCCGTGGCCCACCCGGGCGCGGCCCACCGATCCCGACCAATGCGGGTCACCAAGAAAGGAGTGCCGACGATGGCACAGCACCACACCAGGAAGAAGAACACGCGGCTCGTCGCCGCCGTCGGCGCGATCGCCGTCGGCGCTCTCGCCCTCAGCTCCTGCTCCGGCGGATCGGGCGGAGGCGAGGACGACAACACCCTGACCCTCTGGCACTACGAGGGCGCCAACAGCGCGATGGGCATCGCGTGGGACGAGGCGATCAAGGTCTTCGAAGAGGAGACCGGCGCGACGGTCGAGTTCGAGGAGCGCAGCTTCGAGCAGATCCGCTCGACCGCGAGCCAGGTGCTCAACTCCGACGAAGCCCCTGATCTCATGGAGTTCAACAAGGGCAACGCCACGGCCGGTTTCCTCGCCAGTCAGGGTCTCATCAGCGACATCAGCGAGGCCGTCGAGGAGTACGGCTGGGACGACATGCTCGCTCCCTCCCTCCAGACCACGGCGCGCTATACCGAAGACGGCGTCATGGGTTCCGGCGACTGGTACGGCATCCCGAACTACGGCGAGTTCGTCACCGTGTACTACAACAAGGACGCCTTCGCCGCCGCGGGACTTTCGGTGCCGACCACGTACGACGAGTTCATCGAGGTGCTCGACGCGTTCCAGGCGCAGGGCATCACGCCGCTCGCCGAGGCGGGCCTCGAGTACCCCCTGGGTCAGCTGTGGTACCAGCTCGCGCTGAGCCAGGCCGACCGCCAGTGGGTCAACGACTACCAGCTGTACGAGAACCCCGTCGACTGGACCGGCGACGAGATCACGTACGCCACCGAGACTGTCAAGGAGTACGCCGACAAGGGATACTTCTCGCCCGACGTCACGGGAATCAAGGCCGAAGATGCGGGTGTGTCTTTCATCAACGGCACGGCGCCCATCTTCGTCTCCGGCAGCTGGTGGTATGGCCGCTTCGTCGATGAGATCTCGACCTTCGACTTCGGCGTGTTCCCCTTCCCCGACAGCCAACTGAGCCTCGGCTCGTCGGGCAACCTGTGGGTCGTGCCCGAGCGCGCGGCGAACAAGGAACTCGCGTACGAGTTCATCGACATCACCATGCGTCCCGAAATCCAGGCGCTCATCGGTAACAACGGCGGGCTTCCCGTCGCCGCCGATGTGGCCGACATCACCGACGAGAAGAGCCTCGAACTGATCGAAGCCTTCAACGCCGTGAACGAGAAGGACGGTCTGTCGTTCTACCCGGACTGGCCCACCCCGACGTTCTACGACACGCTCGTCGCCGAACTGCAGGAGCTCGTCAACGGCACGAAGACGGCGGCCGAAGTCCAGGAGGCCCTCGGCGCCGAGTACGACTCGTACGTCGACGACTTCCGTTGATGCACCGGTGGTGGCTCGCCCACGTGCGAGCCACCACCGCCCACGCTGCTCCGGCAGCATCCTTCTGCTCGCACCACTTTCCCGAGGAGCCCGGCGATGACCGCTGTCCCGTTCGTCCGCACACCGCGGACGAAGACGAAACTCCCGCCCGAGGAGCCGCTGATCCCGCAGCGGCGCGGCGGCACGGCCGGGTACTGGCTGTACCTCATTCCGGGCCTCGTGCTGGTGACGGTCATCATCATCGTCCCGCTCGTCTGGAACGTGTACCTGAGTTTCACCGACTGGCGGGGCATCCGTCCGCCGGAATTCATCGGGCTTGCGAACTGGATCGAGCTGGCGGGTGATGCGAAGTTCTGGACATCGTTCGGCAACAGCATCTGGATGATCATCGCGATGGTGATCTTCCCGACCATCATCGGCCTCGTGTTGGCGGCGCTGCTGTTCGACGTCATCGGCCGGAAGTTCGGCGGCCGCTTCGCGAGCTTCCTGCGCGCCACCTACTACCTGCCGCAGATCCTGCCCGCCGCGATCGCGGGCATCGTGATCGGCTGGATCCTTCGCCCGCAAGACGGAGCCCTCAACACGATCCTCGAAGACATCGGGCTCGGATTCCTCGCGCACAACTGGCTCGGTTCGCCCGACACGGCGCTCGCCAGCATCATGGTTGTGCTGGTCTGGATTCAGATCGGTTACCCGGTCGTCGTGTTCATGGCGGCGCTGCAGCGCGTGGATCCGGAACTCTACGAGGCGGCCGAGCTCGACGGGGCCAACTGGTTCCAGCGCTTTCGCGCCATCACCGTGACGATCATCCGTCCCGAGATCTACGTCGTCACCCTCACGTGCACGATTGCCGCGCTCAAGGTGTTCGGCCCGGTGTTCGTGCTCACGCGCGGCGGTCCCGGTGATTCCACCATCGTGCCGGCGTACTACGCCTACAGCGAGTTCTTCCAGTCGCAGCAGGTGGGGTACGGCTCGACCATCGCTACGGCGTTGACGATCGTCATCGCGATCGTCTCGATTCTCTTCATCCGCGCGCAGAACGCCGCGGAGCGCAAAGAAAGGGCGGGACTGTAATGGCCGCCACGATGGCAGTGACGACGACAGCGACCGCGGGACGGGGAAGCAAGAAGAGTCCGGCGAAGGCCCGCGGCGGGATGACCAAACGGCGGGGCATCGACTGGCTCCTGGTCGCGTTCGCCGTCGTCGCGGCGATCCTGATCATCGCGCCGTTCTACCTGATCCTGATCAACTCGTTCAAATCGCCCACCGACTACTCCAACGGCGGACCTCTCGCGTTGCCGACGGGCCTCTACTTCGACGGCATCATCGCCTTCTGGGAACGCGTGAACTTCCCCGAGAAGGTGTGGAACTCGTTCTTCATCTCGGGCACAGTCGCGGTGCTCGCCGTGCTCATCTCCGTCCTGAACGCCTTCGCCATCGGAATCGGGCGCGTGCGCGGACGTTCGTGGATCGTGCTGCTGTTCCTGCTCGCCAATCTGCTCCCGCAGGAGGCGCTCCTCTACCCGCTGTACTACATGTTCCGCGAGGTCGGTCTGTACAACAACGTGTGGAGCGTGATCATCGTCTTCACCGTGATCCAGGCGGCGTTCGGCACCTACCTGCTCTCGGCGGTCTACGGCACGTTCCCGAAGGAGGTGCTCGAGGCGGCATCCATCGACGGCGCCACCCGGTGGCAGATCCTCTGGCGTGTGATCTTCCCGATCAGTCGCCCGACCCTGTCGGTGCTGCTCATCTTCTTCTTCATCTGGACGTGGAACGAGTTCCTCATCCCGCTGACGTTCCTCGTCTCGAACGAGAACCAGACGGTGCCGGTTGCCATCAGCGTGCTGCAGGGCGATCGCCTGATGGATGTCACGACCACCAGCGCCTCGGCGCTGTTGGGCCTGATTCCGACTCTTCTCTTCTTCCTCATCTTCCAACGCACGCTCACACGCGGCATCACAGCAGGAGCAGTCAAGTAATGAAGTTCACCGATGGGTTCTGGCAGTTGCGACCCGGGGTCACGGCCCTCTACGCGCAAGAGGCCTACGACATCTGGCAGGTCACCGACACCGCGGATGGCCCCGGTTTGCAGATCACGGCGCCTACGGCGGTCATCGCCAAGCGCGGCGACGTGCTCAACCGGGCCGTTCTCACGGTGACGCTCTCATCGCCCCTCGAGGGCGTCGTGCGTGTGCGCATCGCGCACCACGAGGGCGGCCGGCGCGAGCCGGGCTTCGAGCTGCCGGGTGCCGTCGCGGGCGGTGTGGGCAGAGCATCGGTCACCGAATCCGGCGGCTCGTTGACCTCGGGCCCGCTCACCGCGCGGATCACGCGGGGTGCGCCCTGGTCGCTCTCGTTCGAAGAGGGTGGTCGCCGCCTCACCAGCAGCGGGCACAAGGCGCAGGGCTACATGCAGCTCGCCCCGGATGCGCAAGTCGATTCGGGGATCGCCGGAAACGCCCGTGCCGCGCAGGCACGACCTGCGGCGAGCACGTTCGTGCACGAGCAGCTCGACCTGGGCGTGGGTGAACTGATCTACGGGCTCGGCGAGCGGTTCGGTCCCCTGGTCAAGAACGGCCAGAGCGTTGAGATCTGGAACGCCGACGGTGGCACGTCGAGCGAGCAGGCGTACAAGAGCGTGCCGTTCTTCCTCTCGAGTCGCGGCTATGGGGTGCTGGTCAATGACTCGGGGCATGTGTCGTTCGAGATCGGGTCCGAGGCGGTCGAGCGCACGCAGTTCTCGGTTTCGGGCGAGACGCTCGAGTACTTCGTGATCGCGGGGCCGACGCTCAAGGAAGTGCTCGAGCGGTACACCGGCCTCACCGGCCGCCCGCCGGTCGTGCCGGCGTGGTCGTACGGTCTCTGGCTCTCGACGAGCTTCACGACCGACTACGACGAAGAAACCGTGACCTCGTTCATCGACGAGATGGCGCGGCGCGAGCTGCCGATCTCGGTCTTCCACTTCGACTGCTTCTGGATGCGCGAGTTCAACTGGTGCGACTTCGAGTGGGACCCCCGGGTGTTCCCGGATCCCGACGGGATGCTCGACCGGTTGCACGAGCGTGACCTGCGGGTGTGCGTCTGGATCAACCCGTACATCGCGCAGCGATCGCCGCTGTTCGCCGAAGCCGAGGCCGCGGGCTACCTCGTTCGCCGCGCCGACGGATCGGTCTGGCAGTGGGACCTCTGGCAGGCGGGGATGGGCCTGGTCGACTTCACCAACCCCGACGCGACGGCCTGGTTCCAGGGCAAGTTGCGCGCATTGGTCGATCAGGGTGTCGACTGTTTCAAGACCGACTTCGGCGAGCGGATCCCGGTCGACGTGGTCTGGCACGACGGCGCCGACCCCGCGCGCATGCACAACCTCTACACGCACCTCTACAACAAAGCCGTTCACGACGTTCTGGTCGACGCCCGCGGCGCCGGCAATGCCGTGCTGTTCGCGCGCTCGGCGACGGCCGGTGGGCAGACGATGCCCGTGCACTGGGGAGGGGATTCGACCTCGACGTTTCCGTCGATGGCCGAGACGCTGCGCGGTGGTCTGTCGCTGTCCCTCAGCGGGTTCGCGCACTGGAGTCACGACATCGGCGGCTTCGAGGGAACTCCGGACGCCTCGGTGTTCAAGCGCTGGACAGCCTTCGGCCTGCTCGGCAGCCACAGCCGCTTCCACGGCTCGCAGTCCTACCGGGTGCCGTGGATGTTCGACGACGAGGCCGTCGAGGTCACGCGCGTCTTCACCCGCCTGAAGATGCGTCTCATGCCGTACCTGTTCCAGGTCGGGATCGATGCGACGCGCACGGGTGCGCCCATCATGCGTCCTATGGTGCTGGAGTTTCCGGATGATCCGGGTGCCGCGTACCTCGACCGCCAGTACATGCTGGGCCGCGACATCCTGGTCGCCCCGGTATTCACCGAGTCGGGTGAGGTCGACTTCTATCTGCCCCCGGGCACGTGGACGCATCTGCTGACCGGTGAGAAGGTCGAGGGGGGCGGCTGGCGACGCGAGCAGCACGGTTTCCTGAGCCTGCCGATCTACGTTCGCCCCGGTGCCGTGCTGCCCTGGGGTGCCCGCGAAGATCGGCCCGACTACGACTATCTGGAGGGTTTGACGTTGCGTGTCTTCCCGGGTGGGAGCGGTACCATCGACATCTCGGTCACAACGCCAGACGGGCGCATGGAGACGTTCTCCGCGGACCGCGCGGAGGTGACCGAATGAGCAAACAGGGCAACGCCGATTTCCGCGATTCGGGGCTTGTCTTCCCCGACGGATTCACGTTCGGGTCGGCAACGGCGTCGTATCAGGTGGAGGGCGCGTTCGACGAGGATGGCCGCGGCCCCTCGATCTGGGACACCTTCAGCAAGACCCCCGGCGCGGTCTGGAATGGCGACACGGGCGACGTCGCCTGCGATCATTACCACCGGGTGGAGTCCGACCTCGATCTGATGCAGGACCTGGGTCTCGGGGCGTACCGGTTCTCGATCGCCTGGCCTCGCATCCAGCCCACCGGCACGGGTGCGCCGAACCAGGCGGGCATCGATTTCTATTCGCGCCTGGTGGACGGGTTGCTCGAGCGAGGCATCCGTCCCGTCGCGACGCTGTACCACTGGGATCTGCCGCAGCCGCTCGAGGATGCGGGCGGGTGGCCCGTGCGCGCGACCGCCGACGCCTTCGAGCGCTACGCGGAGATCATGGGCGCAGTCCTCGGCGACCGCGTGCACACCTGGACAACGCTCAACGAGCCGTGGTGCTCGGCCTACCTCGGGTACGGCCAGGGGGGTCATGCACCGGGTCGCCACGAACCTGCCGCGGCACTCGCCGCGGTGCACCACCTGAACCTGGCCCACGGGCGTGCCGTGCAGGCTCTCCGCGCGACGTCGACGGGCGATCCGGAGTACTCGGTCACGCTCAACTTCCACGTACTTCGTGGCGTGGAGAACAGCCGCGGGGAGGACGCCGCCGACGCGATGCGACGTATCGATGCCTTGGCCAATCGTGCATTCACAGGTCCCATGCTCCGCGGGGAATATCCCGCCGATCTGCTCGAGGACACGGCATCCGTCACGGACTGGGCTTATGTGCAGGATGGCGATCTCGCCCAGATCCACCAGCCGATCGATGTACTCGGGGTGAACTACTACTCCACCGCCACCGTGCGCCTCTGGGACGGCGAGTCACCCCAGCAGCAGAACGATGGTCACAAGGGCGCGGAGGGCGGCACGGCCTGGCCGGGCAGCAACGGCATCGTCGAGTTCGTCGAGCAGCCGGGGCCCTACACGGCCATGGGCTGGAACATCGCGCCCGAAGGTCTGGAAGAGCTGCTCCTGTCGCTGCGCCAGCAGTTCCCCGACCAGGCGCTCATGGTCACCGAGAACGGGGCTGCCTTCGATGACGTCGTCGCCGAGGACGGCTCGGTGCCGGACCCCGAGCGCTTGGACTATCTGCGCCGTCATTTCACCGCCGCACACAGGGCGATGCAGGCGGGGGTCGATCTGCGGGGGTACTTCGTGTGGTCGCTGATGGACAACTTCGAGTGGGGCTATGGCTACGCCAAGCGGTTCGGGATCGTCCGCGTGGACTTCGACTCCCTCGAGCGCACCGTCAAGGACAGCGGCCTCTGGTACCGCGAGCTCGCGCGCGCGGGCGTTCTTCCTGAGTAACCGGATCCCGGTATTCAGCGTGCGCCCAGCCTCGACCGCTCGGGGCGGGCGTACGCTGTGCCGGTGACTTCGCTGATTTTCACCCACGAACCGGATGCCTCGCGGTACACGTTGCACAACGGGTCGAACCTCGTGAGCGCCCTCGACTACCGCGATGACGGACGCACCATTGCGCTGACCCGCGCATACACGGTCCCCACCTTCCGTGGCCACGGCTACGCCGGCGAGATCGTGAACCGAGCCGTGACAGAACTCGAGCAGGCCGGGGACCGCAAGGTCCTCCCGGTGTGCTGGTACGTGGCGGAGTGGTTCGAGGCGCACCCCGATCGCGCCGGGATCCTCGCCGAGCGCACCCGCGCGTAACGGTTCGAGCGCGCCGTGCGCACGAAGACAGGCATTCGCACCAATACAGGCTGATTCCGCGCAAATCTGCCTGTATTCGTGTGATCGCCTGCACCGGTGCGCGCCGATCCACAGCACGCTCGGCCCACCCCTATGCTGGCCGGGTGGATACGGAGCAGGCCTTCATCACCGTCGCCGTCGTGTTCGAGGCCGCCGGCGCTCTCGCGATGATCATCGGCGCGGCCATCGCGATCGTGCTCGGCATCCGTGCGCTCGCCCGCGGAGACGGTGGTAGCGCGGCTTTCACGACGCTCCGCACGACCTTCGGCGGCGCGATCCTGCTCGGGCTCGAGGTTCTCGTCGCCGCGGACTTGCTGCGCACGATCACGTCGAAGCCGTCGCTCGAGGATGCCGTGATCCTCGGCATCATCGTGCTGATCCGAACCATCCTGTCGATCTCGATTCAGATCGAGATCGAGGGTGTCCTACCGTGGCGGCGCGCGCTGCTCACGAGTGGTGCCAGTGTCGTCGCGAACGAGGTGACGCGGGATCGGCGGGCCAGCGCCGACCGGACCTAGTCGCGCCCCTGAGGTGCGTCAAGCCCCTTGGTTCGAGCTCGGATCCGGGTGATGGTTGACTCGCCCACCCGACCCGAGCACGAGGAGATCCGATGAACTCGTCACGCGACGAACTACCCGAAGGTGTCATCGACGCCGATCCGACCGGAGGGTGGCAGAGCGGCGACACCGCGAATCGAACCTCGGATGAACCGGTCTCTCCCGATGCGCCGATCGAGGGTTCCGAGCCGGGCCAGACCGCCGACCCGGACCTGAGTGATGACGTGACCGACGAATCCGTTGAGAACGACGGCCGCACTGATGGCGATGACAGGAGCGACTCATGACCTCGGGAGAATCCGCGCACGATAACACCC